>JANYDK010000124.1 GCA_025363655.1 Deltaproteobacteria bacterium
GAAGAGGTGGTCGGTGTTGCCGGTGGTCGTGTCGACGACGGTCTCTTTCTGATACTGCGCCTTCGATCCGGTCTCGAGCGCGCCGAGAGTACGGGTCGCTTCCGCCGTCTTCGAGTGCTTCAGATAACGGCTGACGCCGTAGATCGCGAGCGCTGCAAGTACGCCGATGATCGCGACGACGATCATGAGCTCGACGAGCGTGAAGCCGTCGTCTTTTTTCTTCAACCGCAACAGGTAGCTTCGCATGTTTCCTCCTGCATCCGTTTCGTCGATCAGCTCGTCTGCGCCGTGCCGTCGTTCGACTTCGCGTGCCCGGACCAACGCCTTAGCAATCGATGGACCAACACCCTGCGAGCAAGCCATCCGACCAGAAGCTCCCGTAAAAAAGCGCAGAATGGTCGCGATTCGCACCTGCGCCCGACATCCGATGCGTGGCTCCCACCTCAGCGACGTGACCAGGTTCGTCACCTCGCTCCACCCGTCGTGACGAAGTTTGTCTGGGCGTCCGAAATTTCACCGGGCACGAGCGGAGAGCTCGGAAGTCTCACCAACCTCCAAGGGTCTCTGTCGGAGTATTCGGTGGAGACCACGACGCCGCTTTACGCTTCCAAAATGGGATGATCTTCGAACGGCAAGACCTCTCTAGGTCGAGAGGTCGAGGCCCTCGGCGTCACGCCGACGAAGACGTGGCGTCTCGCAACACCACCCCTGGGGGACACGATCGGGTGAGCTCCACGCAGTCGCCGATGACCCGCCACGAGCCCGGGAGGTGCTCGACTGATGTAAGAAGGACCAAACCATGACCCTTCGTCGGCTCGTTCCCTTCGTGCCCTTCGTGCCCTTCGTGCCCTTCGTGCCCTTCGTGACGGTTGCGCTCACGTCGCTGCTCCTCGCGTGTGGAGCCGAGGCGCCGGCGCCGATCGCACCGACGTCCGCGGCCATGGCGACCAGTTCGAATACCGCGAGCACCGCGAACCCCGCGTCGAGCACGCCTCCGCCGGCACCGACGTCGGCACCCTCGAGCGAGTCGACCAAGGCGCCAGAGACGCCGACGCTCTCGCCGCCGATCGACGAGAAGGTCGTCGCCGAAGCGACGGGCGTCGAGAAGCCCGAGAAGAGCCCGGACGGCACCGTCAAGGCAAGCTTCCCTCGCAAAGACGTCGCGATCACCGTCGATAGTTGGACGATGCCGCCCTTCATGGGATTGACGTCCTGGGCCGCGTTTTCACCTGGTAGACAGGGCGTCGCCGAGGCGATGGTGATGGGCGATCTCGTGCTCTTCGAGGACGAGGTGAACCGCGTCATGAGCAAGCTCCTCGACGGCGGCGTGCAAGTGACCGCGCTGCACAATCACTTCTTCTTCGATCAGCCGCACGTGTTCTTCATGCACATCGGCGGTGAAGGAAAGCTCGTCGAGCTGGGCAAGACCGTGAAGGCGGCGATGGACGAGGTGGCGGCGATTCGCAAGAAGACGCCGAAGCCCCAGTCGACCTTCGGCGCCGCGAAGATGCCGGCCAAGAGCGCGATCGACGCCGGCAAGCTCGATGCAGCGCTGAGCACCAAGGGTGTCGCCAAGGACGGCATGTACAAGGCCGTCTGGGGTCGCGAGGTGAAGGCTTCGTGCGGTTGCACGGTTGGCAAGGCGATGGGCGTCAACACCTGGGCAGCCTTCGCCGGCGTCGACGACAACGCGGTGGTCGACGGCGATTTCGCGGTCAGCGAGGCCGAGCTGCAAACGGTGCTGAAGACTTTGCGCGCCGGTGGCATCGAGATCGTCGCGATTCACCATCACATGAGCGGTGAAGAGCCGCGCGTGCTCTTTCTCCACTATTGGGGACGCGGAAAGGCGACGGAGCTGGCCGCGGTGGTGAAGAAGGCGCTCGACGGGACGGCGTGGGCCGGCAAACCGACGACGACGTGATGATCTCGCGGCGCAAGAATGGCTCTAGGGGGACGGCCGCGCGGATTTCCTCGCGTCGCCATCGAGGACCTCGCGCACCTTGCGCAACAATGCGGTCGGCGAGATCGGCTTCTGAAGAAACGCGATCGCGGAGGGCGAGGGACATTGCCTCTCCGGTGGGCCACGTCACCAGCGGTGCGAGCAAGACCTCTCGGCGCCACGTGCTATGTTTTCCGTGCCATGCAATTCATCGTTCGAGCACGCGTCCGCGGCGGTCGACTCGTCCTCGACGAGCCCACGGACCTACCCGAGGGTACGGAGGTCGAGCTCGCGCTCACCGACGGCGACGGACTCGACGACCAAGATAGGGTGCGACTGCACGCAGCGCTCGCTCGCGCCGCCGCGCAGCTGCACGCAGGCGAATGGGTGTCCGGCGCCGAAGTGATAGACCGACTTCGCGCACGAGGCTGAGCCCGCAATGGCCGCGCTTCGCGTCGCCAAGGCGGCCGACGAGCAGATTCGAATCATTGCCGCGTGGTGGTCGGAACATCGACCGGCGTCACCGTCGCTATTCGTCACCGAGCTCGCGGACGCGCTGGAGTTGCTCATGACGACACCGGGAATCGGCACGGCGTATCTTGGGAGCGGCGCGATCACGATCCATCGATTGCTACTTCGTCGCTCCCGCTACCACGTGTACTTCTCGTACGACGGCGTCGCGGACCTCGTCGAGGTCAGAGCTGTCTGGCACGCGTCGAGAGGTAGCGGTCCAACGCTCGAGTGAGGCGACGCGCGGCTTGCCGCCCGCCGCTGTCAGCAATCATCGGTCGATGACGACCATCTTCCGGTGCTGCAGGTGCACGTCACCGACGGCGGAAAGCCACACGAAGGATGGCTCACGCACGTATCACCCTCGAATCCATGGCCCGACGGCAGTGTCCGCGGCAGGTCGTAGTCGCGGTCGGGGTTCAGCGCGGCGCATCCAGCCGACGACAGAGCGACGACGGCGACGAAACCGGCGACGACGAGGCGCATGGCGTCTCAACCATCGAGCAGCGCCAAGTTCCATCGCACATTTTTCCTGCGCCACTCTCCTTTCGTCCATGCCGCCGACCCGCGTGCATCCCTCCCCCGACGCCACCACCGATCTCCAACCGGCCCTCCCCGATCCCACGCTCCTCGGTCACTACCCGGGCATCGTCATGATCGTCGCCAACGGTGCGCCCAGCCTCCGCGCCATCCCGATTCGCAGCGCCATTCTCGGCGTGCCCTTTCTCCACTATTGGGGCCGCGGAAAGGCGACGGAGCTGGCCGCAGTGGTGAAGAAGGCGCTCGACGGGACGGCGTTGGCTGGCAAACCGACGACGACGATCTCGCGGTGGAGAATGGCTCTAAGCGGACGGCCGCGCGGATTTCCTCACGTCGCCATCGAGGACCTCGCGCACCTTGCGCAACAATGCGGCCGGCGAGATCGGCTTCTGAAGAAACGCGATCGCGGAGTCGACCACGCCGTGTTGGACGATCGAGTCCTCGGTGTATCCCGACATGTAGAGAATCTTCATTTCGGGTCGAAGCGGGGCCAGGCGCTCGGCGAGCTGCCGGCCGCTCATGCGCGGCATGACCACGTCGGTGATCATCAGATCGATCTTCGCGGCGAGCTCCTCGCAAATGAGGAAGGCCTCGCCGCCATTCTGCGCGCTGAGCACGGCGTAGCCGTTGCGCGTGAGGATGGCGCAGGTGAGCACGCGAACGATCTCTTCGTCCTCGACCACCAGCACGGTCTCGCGACCACGCAGTGTCGCGGGTTCCGGCGGCGCGGGCTCGAGCGTCACGGCTGCGTCGCTCGAGCGAGGAAAGTAGATCTTGATGCTCGTGCCACCACCGACCTCGCTGTGGACCCAGATGTGTCCTTGGCTCTGCTTGACGATGCCGAACACCGTCGCGAGCCCGAGTCCGGTGCCACGCCCCTTCTCTTTGGTGGTGAAGAATGGATCGAAGATGCGCGCCCGGACCTCGGGGGTCATGCCGCCGCCGGTGTCGGTGACCGCGAGCATCACGTACGGTCCCGCCGCGACGCCGTGGTGTTCGGCGACGTAGGTGGCGTCCAGATCGACGTTCTCCGTCTCGATCGCGAGCTTACCGCCCGAAGGCATCGCGTCGCGCGCGTTCACGGCCAGATTCATGATGATCTGCTCGAGCTGCCCCGGGTCGACGTTGACGAGACCGGTCGGTCGCTGGAAGAGGAGTGAGAGCTCGACGTCTTCGCCGAGCAGCCGGCGGAGCATCTTCTCCATTCCGACGACGACCTGGCCGACGTCGAGCACGCGCGGCTGCAACATCTGCTGGCGGCTGAAGGCGAGGAGCTGCCGCGTGAGCTCGGCGGCGCGCTCTCCGGCGCGGTGCACTTCCTCGATGTCGGCGCGCAGCGGATCGCCCGGCGTGAGCCGGTCGATCACCATCGCCGCGTAACTCAAGATCACCGACAGCAGGTTGTTGAAGTCGTGTGCGACGCCGCCGGCGAGGAGACCGATTGCCTCCATCTTCTGCGCCTGGCGCAGTTGGTCTTCGAGCTTGCGGCGCTCGTCGATGTCTTGGAACGCGCCCTGGATGTACGTGATCGTGCCGGCAGCGTCGCGCTCGGCGTGACCGATGGCGCGGACCCAAATGCGCCGACCCTTGGCGGTCACGATCTGGAGTGCGCGGTCGAAGGCCGTGCCCTCGCGCGCGCAGGATTCGAAGTCGGCGGTGATGACGCCGCGGCACTCCGGCACGTAGAAGGCACCTGCCTCTTCGGAGCTCGGCTGGGTGCCCGGCGGCAGGTCGTGGATGGTGCACACCTCGTCCGACCAAGCGATGCGCCCGCTCGGTACCTCGACGCGCCAGCCACCGATTCGAGCCGCTCGGCCGGCGATGCGTACGAGAGCCTCGTTCTGGCGAAGCTTCGACTCGACCAGCTCGCGCGCGAAGATGTCGTCGCGTAGCTTGCGATTGGCCTCCTCGAGGAGAATGGTCTTCTCCTCGAGCTTGCGAATCAGGGCTTCGTTGTAGCCCTTCAAGACGGCGCCCTCGTCGCCTTCGGTGCTCGGCTGAGCCGCGCGTCCCGCAGAGCTTCGCCGCATGACCTCGGCCAGTCGCGCGAGGAGCTCCTCCGGCTCGCAGGGCTTGACGATGAACGCGTCGGCACCGAGCTGCATCGCCAGCTCCTCGTCCTCGGCGCTGGTGTACGTCGCGGTGTGGACGAGGAAGGGTATCCCTCGCAGGAGAGCGTCGGCCTTCCAGCGACGGAGCAGCATGTAGCCGTCCATCACCGGCATGAGCAGGTCCGAAATCACCACCTCGGGCGGCGTTCGACGTGCGAGGGCCAGGGCCTCTGCGCCGTGATGGGCGGTCTCGACCGTCCAGCCGTGCCCCTCGAGCAGCGCGCGGAGGTAGTAGAGGCCCTCCTCGTGGTCGTCGACGACGAGGACTCGGCTCATCGGCGTGCTCCGAACGCGGCGACGTGCAGGGAGACGATGCGCTCCAAGTCGCCGACGAACGTCTCTGGGTCGATCGGCTTCTCCAGGTAGCCGTTGCAGCCGGCGGCGAGGGCCTTCTCGCGGTCGCCGACCATCGCATACGACGTCACGGCGACGATCGTCGTCGTCCGCAGCTCGTCGATCGTTCGCAGCACCCTTGCCACCTCGTACCCGTTCATGACCGGCAGCTGGATGTCGAGCAGGATGACGTCGGGGCGGAGGGTGCGCGCCAGCTCGATGCCGCTCGCGCCCTCGGGGGCCGCGGATACGTGATAGCCGTTGCGCTCGAGGATGAACGTCGCCAAGTAGCGGTTCTGCTCGTTGTCTTCGATCAAGAGGACGGTGCGTGTCATCGCAGGCCCCGTCGATCGAGCGGCAAGATCACGGTGAACTCGCTGCCGCGCTGCCACTCGCTCCGGATCTGGATCTCGCCGCCGAGCAGCGTCGCCAGCCTTCGCGAGATGGCGAGGCCGAGACCGGTCCCTTCATGCTGTCGACCGAGCCCGGTATCGATCTGTTTGAACGGTTGGAAGAGGCTGTCGACGTCCTCTGCGCGGATGCCTATGCCGGTGTCGGTGATGCGCACGCGAATGGCGGGCTGCTCGGCGGCCTCCGGTGCGCTCCGGTGGGCGACGACATCCGCCGTCATCGTCACGCTCCCGCGTTCGGTGAACTTCACCGCGTTGTTCACCAGGTTGATGAGTATCTGCTCGAATCGTCGGCGGTCGCTGACCATCTCGCCGAGCTCGGGCGACACGACATCGGTCAAGGTCACGCCCTTCTTCGCGGCGAGCAGCTCGGCGGCCGCGAGCACTTGGGCGATCGAGCCTCGGACGTCGAAGGTCCCCACCTGCACGTCGAGCTGCTGCGCTTCGATCTTCGAGATGTCGAGGACGTCGTTGATCAGATTCAGCAAGTGGCGTGCGCTGCTCCGGACCATCCCGAGTTGCTTGGCCTGCTCTGCGTTCAACGGTCCGGCGAGACCCTGGAGGAGGATGCCCGAGAAGCCGAGGACCGAGTTGAGCGGCGTGCGCAGCTCGTGGGACATCGAGGCGAGGAATGCCGATTTCGTCCGATCGGCGGCCTCGGCGCGCTCGAGGGCCCGCGCGAGCTCGGCGGTGCGAGAGGCGACGCGGAGCTCGAGGGTCGCGTTGAGATCACGCAGCTCTCGTTCGGTGCGTTTCCGCTCCGTGACGTCGCGGATCATCCCGAGCAGGTTCCCGTCGGGCATCGTCGTCGCCATCACCTCGGCGGGGAACGAGGTCCCGTCCTTGCGTCGGAACTGCCACTCGCGGTGGTAGTCGGCGCGCGACTCGATGGCTTTCAGCGCGGGGGCGATCGCCGCGACCTCGGCCGGCACGACGATGTCCGACGCATGCAGGCCGACCAGCTCGCTTCGTGGATATCCGAGCATGCGGCAGATGCTCTCGTTGGCATCGAGGTAGCGGCTGTCGCGATCGGCGATGACGAGCCCGTCGGGGGCATACTCGAAGAGCGTCCGATATCGCCCTTCGCTGACCGTTCGCGCTGCCTCCGCGCGATGACGCTCGGCGACGTCGATACCGACGCCCACCAGGCAAACGCGTCCGTCGATGAGCGCGCGGACGCCGGTGAAGTGATAGGGAGTGCGCTCGCCGTTCTTCGCGAGGAGGTGCGCCTCGACATCGGACTCACCGTCGCGGAAGACCTCGGCGATCCGCGCGGCGACCTGCCCCTGCTCCTCGGCGGGGAAGAATTCGAGCGGGTGCATGCTCGCGACCTCGTCGCTGGAGTAGCCGGTGACGCGCTCGAAGTTCTCGTTCCATCGCTCGAACTTGCCAACCTCGTCGTAGACGTAGAGAACGCCGGGCAGGCTCTGCAACACGGCGTCCGTCAGCTCGCGCTCGCGACCGGGCATCACGCACCTCCTTCGTCCTTCACCTTCCGTGCGCTCTGGAAGATACGGAGAACCCGGCCGCTCGTCTGGCCATTCGGCCGGCCCCCTCCCCGCGGGGTCGCCAGTCGATGAAAATGGGCTTTCTGGTGCGCGCCCGTGACGCGACCGGTGTCGCGGAGCGTGTCGGACGGCACGAGGGTAGAATCGGTTTCGCCATGCCTCGCACGTCCGGCCTCGCTCTCTTCGTCGCATCCTGCCCGCTCGCTTGCAGCCCATCGTCCGTCGACCCGCCGGTCTCGGCGACCTGACGATGGCCGCGCCGGTCTCGATGCGCGCGTTTCTCGCCTATTTTCTCCGGCTCGGCGCGCTCGGCTTCGGTGGACCGATCGCGCTCGCTGGCCGCATGCAACGAGATCTCGTCGACGAGCGCGGCTGGATCGAGAAGCGCGACTACGACGAAGGGCTCGCCCTCGCGCAGCTCTCGCCGGGACCGCTCGCGGCGCAGCTCGCGATCTATCTCGGGTGGATCCGCGGTCGCGTCCTCGGTGCTGCGCTGGTCAGCCTCGCCTTCATCGGGCCGTCATTCGTGATGGTCCTCGCACTGTCGGCGCTCTACGTCCGCTTCGGGAGCCTGCCGTGGATGCTGGGCGCGTTCTACGGCATCGGCGCGGCGGTGGTCGCGCTGATCGCGAAGAGCGCGTACGGGCTGCTGAAGAAGAGCTTGAAGAGCGATCGGCTGCTGTGGGCGATCGCCATCGCCAATGCCCTGGCGACGATCGTCACGGCGGCGGAGCTGATCGTGCTCGTCGTCGCTGGCGGCATCGTCACGGTGATCGCGCGTCGACCGGCTCCGCCAGCATCCGCGACGTCACTTCTCCCACTGCCAGCTCTCTTCGTCACCGGCCTGAAAGGTCCGGCGAGCGTGGCGACCTTGGGGAAGGTGCTCACCTACTTCGCCAGCGCTGGCCTCTTCGTCTTCGGGAGCGGCCTCGCAATCGTGCCGTTCCTCCACGGCGGCGTCGTCGAACAGAACGGTTGGCTCACCGAGCGCCAATTTCTCGATGCCGTGGCCGTGGCGATGATCACGCCGGGGCCGGTGGTCATCACCGTCGCCTTCATCGGCCACCTCGTCGCGGGCCCCGCGGGAGCGCTGCTCGCCGCCATCGGCGTCTTCGTTCCCTGCTTCGTCATCGTCGTCGTCGTCGCGCCGCACTATCGTCGGCTCGCGGGCCGACCGCACATCAAGGCCTTCGTCGACGGCGTCACGGCTGGTGCGGTCGGAGCCATCGCCGGCGCCGTCGTGGTGCTCGGTCGCAAGGCAATTCTCGACGTGCCAACGGCCCTCATTGCGCTCGTATCGCTCGTGCTCGTGACGCAGGTGAAGAAGCTGCCGGAGCCGCTCCTCATCGCTGGCGCCGGAGTCGTCGGGATTTTGATCCAACGGGTGCGCGGCTGAGCGCGATGCAAGCACGTTCCATTGCGTTCCTCGCGCCCGTCCTCATGTTCGTTGGCTGCGCCAAATCCCGCACCCCAGCTTCGGGTGCGTCGAGCCTCGAAACGGGAGCGACCGCCTCCGCCAAGACCGGGAACCCCAAGCCCGACCTCACGGCCACGCTGCCGCTGGTGCTCGTGGCGGACGTCGATCTCCCGGGAAAAGCCGCGCGATTCGACTATCAGGATTTCGACGTCGCGACGGGCAACTTGATCATCGCGCACATGAACGACGCGTCGGTGGTCGTCGTCAAGGCGACCGACGGATCGGTCGTGAAGGAGATTCCGGGAATCCCGACGGCACGTGGGGTCGTCGTCGCGAGCGACGTCGGGCGCATCTTCGTCACCAGCTCGCCCAACAAGGTGGTCATTCTCAGCGAGACGACGTTTGCAGAGATCGCCCGCGTCGACACCGGCGCCGGCCCCGACGGCATCGGGTGGGATGCGAAGGACGACATCGTCGGCGTGTCCGATCAACACGACGGAGCGGCGTCACTCCTGCGCGAATCGGGCACCGGCGCGCGGGTGCAGGTCCCGCTCGGGATCGAGACCGGAAACATCGTCTACGACCCGACGCGCGGCGCCTTCTGGATCACCGTCGTGAGGTCTTCGCCGCCCGATCAGCTCGTGGCCATCGATCCGGTCGCCGCCAAAGTGACGATGAGCCTTCCCCTGCCCGGCTGCGCGAGTGCGCACGGCCTTCGCATCCATCCCGACGGCAACAGCGCGTTCGTCGCCTGCGAAGGAAACTCGAAGCTGCTGCGCGTGGACCTCGTCGGGAGTGCGCACTCCGTCGAGGTCGCCGACACCGGCGCCGACCCCGACGTGATGGCCATCGACCCTGGGCTCGGCTGGCTGTACGTGGCGGCAGAGAGCGGCGATCTCACTGTCTTCGATCTACGAAAGCCTGGTCTCGTGAGGCTCGGGACAGCGCATCCCGGTGATGCGAGTCATACCGTCGCGGTCGATCCGGCGACGCATCGCGTGTTCTTTCCGTTGATGAAGGGGAAGGCCGGGACGCCCGTGCTGCGAATCATGAAACCTGGCTCGTCGTGAGGGCGGTAAGAATCTCGAGGCCCGCGGACTCTAGCTTGGGCGGCAATTGCGCCGGAGGAGAGAAATCGCATGTCGAACTCGAAGAACAACGCCCTCGTGCTCTCGTGGATCTGCATCGCTGGGCTGTCAGGCTGCGCCGTCACGAGCGAGGGCCCGGTGTCCGGTGAGCCGACCGACGAAGGCCCCGTGCCTCAGACGAAGGGCGGCGGCTGCGTGAGCCTCACCCAGGGCGGCGACACCAGCTGCAAGCCGACCTACCTCTGGAAACAGTATGCGAACGACGATTGCGTCGCGCGCGGTCAGGTGCTCGGCAGTTTCTCGACGTCGGTCGCTTGCGACAAGTCGGACGGTCATCGCTACGCCAAATACACCTGCTGTCCGCAATCGGGCCCGGGCGCGGCTTGCGATCATCAGGCGCAGTGCAACCCCTACGGCTCGAAGTGCTGCGCGACGGATGCCACGCACACCGCCGGCACCTGCGGCGCGGTGGGCATCGGTTGTGCGTTCGGCGACTTTGGTCCGTGATCGGAGCCGCCCGCTGAAGAACCTCGGTTCGACGTAGAAATAGAACCCGGTCGGACCAAACGGACTCGACCACGATGCGCGCTGCCTGTGCACGTCGGACCGACTCGTGGCTCAACGAGCCTCGCAGTGCGCGCCGGAATCTGGGGCGCAGACGCAGTAACACTCTTCACCCTTGGTCAACACGGGACAGCGCGCGCCGTGACCTTCGAGAGCGCCCGGACAGCCAATGGTCGCGCGCTCGAAGCTCGACGCCGTGAGCGGAGCGCTCGTCTCACCGGGTATCGGCTTCGTCGGCTTCGCCTCTTGATTGGCGGGAAGACCGCTCGCGCTGCAGGCCGTGAGCACGAGCGCGAACGCCAGCGACGCGACGACTCGATCGGCATACGAACGACGTACGAGAGATGCCATGATGCGTCGCTCGTGTGCAACGCGCGCGCCGCGCTTGAAAGACGGCCCGGATGCAATCGAGGTCTCCGCGACGCTGCAGACTCGCATGGCGAGGATGCCGATCCGGCATGCATGCCGGCATCGTCGGGTGCGCCACACACTGCACCATTTCGCGAGAGGTCTCTGGAACGTCGTGGGTGGCCGGCGTCAGCGACCGCCCTCTGGCGTCCCGGTGTCGAACGGCGGCGCGCCGTAGATCGGCACCGCATCAGGGAGATTCGCGTCGACGCCGGAATCGGTCGGCGTCGCGTCGCTCGCGTCGATTCCCGTGTCCATCACCGGAGCACCGTACACGGGCGTTGCCGATTGACTGCACGCGGCGCCGGTGGCGGCTGCGGCGGCAGCAAAGGCGATCATCGCCGCGCGGCTCAGACCGCGAGGCGCCGCGATCGGTGCCGGAGTCGCGCGGAAGCTCGCGGACATGGGCGCATCGCAAAACGGGCACGCGCGTTCGGAGACGCGAACGTGACGCCCACACGCCTCACATGCCGAGAGATGGGTGCTCATCCTTCGACTTTATCAAGATTCGGGGCACGACCCCGCACACGCGACCGAGGTGTGCGATGGGTCATGGATCGAGAAAGCGAATCGCCGCCGAACGCAGGTCGACCGCGACTCAAATGCACGCGGGCGGGCACGACCATCTTCCGGTGCTGCAGGTGCACGTCACCGTCGGGGGAAAGCCACACGAAGGATGGCTCACGCACGTATCACCTTCGAATCCACACGCGCCGCCGAGAACGCAGGTGCCTACGTCACTCGCGTCACGCGCGTCACTGCCATCCGTGGCGTCGGCCCCGTCGCTCGCACCACCAGCGTCGTGCGCGCAGGTGGCGGGTCGTCCGTAACACCAGTCGCTGGGAGCGCACTGAAACTTGCCGCCCATGCACGAGCAGTACTCCGAGGCCATCGTCGACACCGTCCCGTCGCGGCAGCAGGTCTCACTGCCGCGGGTGCACGTCTCGTCGCCATTGCACGCGCTGCCGATCGCGGGGCACGGCGCGCTCGCCCCATCGTGGGTCGCTGCGTCGCCTCCTCCATCGTGGCTTACTGCGCCGTCGACGCCATCGTGGCTCGCTGCGCCGTCGACCTCATCGTGGCTCACGACGCCGCTGCTCGAGCAGCCGATGCTGGCGGGTAGGGCGAGTAGCGCGAGAAGTGCGAGAAACGTGACGAGCTTGCGCGGGAGCTGGATGAAAACCGGCCGACTCGTCATGACACCCGTGTAGCAGTCTCCGGGCCAACGCGTCATTCGGGCGTTTTTGTCGTTCCGTTTCGTACGTGGCGCGGTGCGGTCCGGTCGCGCGCTGCCAGTGGCACACTCGATCGATGGGCCGCAAATCGAGCGCAGGCGCTCGGGCTCAGAACGCGCCCAGGTCGAGCTCGAATCCGAACAGCAGAAAGCCCGCGTAGTGATCCTTCGAGCGGTAGTCGACTCTCGCTTCGGCGTGCATGATGGCCAGGAACAGCGCTCCGCCCGAGACCGAGCCGAGCGCTGCATCGCCGTCGAAGGCGACGCCGGGGGCCACGAAGATCTCCCAAAGAGGCGCGCCGAAGAAAGGGCCGCCGTCGCGTCGGCCGAGCGACGCATGGAGCGCGAGGCGCTCACGGAACGGATGCTGATCTTTCGGCGCCCAGAGGACGTCGCCGACCAGCCCGAGCGTGCGACGCAAGTAAGTGGTCGATGCGAAGAAGCCACGACCCGGCTTGCACGCGTCCTCGTCCACGATGAGGTTCCACCCGACCTGCGGACCCGTGGCGATGAACGCGTGTCCGTCGCGAAAGCCATCACCGACGAGCGCGGCGACGCGTAGACGGGTGGCGTCCCTGGGTGGGCTCGGGGTGACGACGCTGCAGTCGGATGCGGCGTCGTCAGCACCAGCGGCGATGCCAGGGGCAACGAAGGTCGCAACGAATGCCGCGACGAAAGCGGCCAAGGCTGCGGCGCGCGAGATCGACCGGGGCGAAGTCACCGACGACAGACGAGCTGCGGCAGGGAAACTTCACGCTCGAAATCAGGCCCAACTAGGAAGAGGTGGCGAGCAGGACCATTCGACCACCGGCCGAAAGATTTTTTTTCGACGACCGGGAAGAGCTTGGACGAGGGCGGCGAGATGTGGCGAGGGGCGCGTCAGTTCTTCGGAGGGGTTCGCGAATGCTTGGTGGTCGTGCTTCAGCATTCAAGGGCCACCTGCGAGAGCTTGGGCGGGGTTGCCGAAAGCTCGAGGACGATGGGGAAGCATTCGGCAATGACCGGGAAGCATTCGCGGGCGACGGGGGAACATTCGGCGAGGGCCTGTCCGATTTTTCGTGTAAGTGCTGACCGCTCGCCGGTGGCGGTCTTTCCTGTGACAAGGAAGGACAGCCGATGCCGACCAAGAAGAAGGACATCCGCGCCGAGCTCCTCGACGAGCTGCTGGCGGGGTACTCGAAGCCGGAAGATCTGACGGGGCCCGACGGCCTGCTCAAACAGCTCACGGGCGCGCTCGTGCAGCGGGCGCTGCAGGCCGAAATGACGGACCACCTCGGCTACGAGCCACACGCCGCAGATGGTCGCGGGAGCGGCAATGCGCGCAACGGCACCGGTACCAAGACGCTCGTGACCGATCAGGGCGAGGTCACGATCGAGGTGCCGCGAGATCGCCGAGGGACCTTCGAGCCGAAGCTCGTGAAGAAGCACCAGCGACGCTTCACGGGTTTCGACGACAAGATCCTCAGCATGTACGCGCGCGGCATGAGCGTGCGCGACATCGAGGCGCACCTCAGTGAGATCTACGGCACGGAGATCGGCCACAGCCTGATTTCCCAGGTTACCGACGCCGTCGTCGACGAAGTGAGCGCGTGGCAGCACCGGCCGCTCGATGCTGTCTGGCCGATCGTCTACCTCGACGCGCTCGTGGTCAAAGTGCGCGACCAAGGTGTCGTGCAAAACAAGTCCGCGTACCTCGCCCTCGGCATCAACGTCGAGGGCAAGAAGGAGGTTCTCGGGCTCTGGCTCGAGCACAACGAAGGCGCAAAGTTCTGGCTCAAGGTCATCACCGAGCTGAGAAATCGTGGCGTCGAGGACATCTTCATCGCCTGCTGCGACGGCCTCAAAGGCTTCCCGCAAGCGATCGAGGCCGTGTTCCCGAAGACCATCGTCCAGACCTGCATCGTCCACCTGATTCGAAGCTCGACGCGCTTCGTCTCGTGGAATCACCGCAAGGCCGTGATCGCCGATCTCCGCGCCGTCTACGCGGCCGTTGCCCATGACGCGGCTCACGCAGCGCTCGGCGAGTTCGAGAAGAAGTGGGCGACTCGCTATCCCATCGTCGCCCAGTCCTGGCGATCGAACTGGGAGCGCGTATGCCCGTTCTTCGTCTTCCCAGCCGAGATCCGGCGAATCATCTACACGAC
>JANYDK010000126.1 GCA_025363655.1 Deltaproteobacteria bacterium
GAAGAGGTGGTCGGTGTTGCCGGTGGTCGTGTCGACGACGGTCTCTTTCTGATACTGCGCCTTCGATCCGGTCTCGAGCGCGCCGAGAGTACGGGTCGCTTCCGCCGTCTTCGAGTGCTTCAGATAACGGCTGACGCCGTAAATCGCGAGGGCCGCGAGGACGCCGATGATCGCGACGACGATCATGAGCTCGACGAGCGTGAAGCCCTCGTCCTTCTTCTTCAACCGCAACAGGTAGCTTCGCATTATTTTCTCCGCATCCGTCCTTCGGTCAGATCTCTGCCGTGTGGTCTGACCGAGGTGCGACCACGCGGTTTCAATTGTCGGAGGGGAAACCCCTCGAAATCCAGGTATCGCCCGTCACTCGTCCGAGTTGACGCTCCAGATGGTGCTGTCGAAGGACGAGCTCTCGTAGGTCGATTGAATCGCGTCGCCGTTGAGATTGCCGACGGCGCGCACGATGTTCCAAGTGTCCGTCGCCGTTCCGTACGCTCTGCCACTGAAGCCCGACACCGCCGTGCCGTCGGCAGGGCCGGCGGAGCACGAGTACACGAAGTAGACCTTTGAATCGGCGGTGACGTTGAGGCGCTTGAACGCCAGGCACACGACATCGGAGCCGCAGGCCGCGGTGTTCCACGTCTGCTTCTGTTGCCCCGGCGCGCCCGACGGGTAGTGGGTGGTGAGGCTCTTCGTACCCGAGCAGTCCAGGTACTTGAAGGTCTCGCCGCGATACGTCTCTTGCTGCCCCTTGATGGTGGCGACCATCGCCGTCGCCTCGGCCGTCTTGGAGCTGCGAACCCACTTGGCGTAACCGACCATCGCGAGGACGGCGAGGACGCCGATGATGGCGACGGTGACCATCAACTCGATGAGCGTGAACCCGCGCTCACCGTGTCGCGCCGTCATGTCAGATGGCTTTAGCAATCGACGGACCAACACCATGTCGGAAGCGGGCGATGCGACGAGATCGCGGGAAGGCCTGAAATTGTAATGGATTCGCGATGCATCCGACATCCGATGCTGCCTTCTCACTCGCACCGACGTGACGAGGTTCGTCACTTCGTGGCGCCGTGTCGTGACGAAGTTTGTCTCGACGCACTCTCGTCGTCATCCTCGCCCTCTGCTTCCGCTTCGATCCCGAGCTTCACCAAACGGTAGCGGAGAGATCGAAACGTCACCCCGAGCAGCTTGGCGGCCTGCGTGCGCACGCCATCGGTGCGTTCGAGGGCTTGGAGAATGAGGCGACGTTCGGCTTCGGCGAGGATGGTGTCGAGCTCGCAACCCTTCTCGGGGAGCGTGAGGAGCGCAGGTGCTGCACCGGTGGCTGCACCGCCGATCGCGGGAGGAAGATCGCCGAGACCGATGAGCGGACCGGCGCAGAGCGCGACTGCCCGTTCGAGCGCATTTTCCAGCTCGCGGACGTTGCCGGGGAAAGAGTAGGCGAGGAGCATGCGCAGCGCGTCGGGGGCGACGCCGCGGATCTGTTTGCCCGTCTCGACGGCGAACGCGTGGACGAAGTGATCGACGAGCGACGGCAGATCTTCGATGCGCGCGCGCAGCGGCGGGAGCTCGATGCGGATGATGTTGAGTCGGTAGTAGAGGTCTTGGCGAAACTTGCCTTCGGCCACCTCGCGCTCGACGTCGCGGTTGGTGGCTGCGACGAGGCGCACGTCGACCGCGAGCTCGGTGGTGCCGCCGACCGGGCGCACCTTGCGCTCTTGGAGCACGCGAAGGAGCTTCACCTGCAGCGAGAGCGGGAGCTCGCCGATTTCGTCGAGGAGGAGCGTGCCTCCGTCGGCCTCGCGAAAGAGGCCGTTGTGCTTGCCGGCGGCGCCGGTGAACGCGCCCTTCTCGTGACCGAAGAGCTCGCTCTCCATCAGGTTTTCCGGGAGCGCGCCGCAGTTGACGACGAGGAAGGGCTTCTGCGCGCGATCGCTCGCGGCGTGGATGGCGCGGGCGATGCGCTCTTTGCCGGTGCCGCTCTCACCGGTGACGAGGATGGTGCTGCGACTCGGCGCGACGCGACGAATGATGTCGGCGACCGCGCGCATCGACGGGCTCTTTCCCAGCTGCTCGAGCGGATCGGCCGGGTGGGCGATTTCGATGCGCGCGCGGAGACGAGCGTTCTCGGCGACGATTGCGCTCTTCTCGAGTGCTCGACCGACGAGGAGACGGAGCTCGGCATTTTGAAACGGTTTGGCGACGAAATCGTAGGCGCCGCGACGCATCGCTTCGAGCGCGACGTCGACGGTGGAGTGCGCGGTCATGACGATGACCTCGGTCGCCGGCGTGCGCTCCTTGGCGACGGTGAGCAGATCGAGCCCGCTGCCGTCGGGCATCACCAGGTCGGTGAGGACGAGCGCGAATGGTGAGGGCGTGGCGGCGATGACCTCTTTCGCGCGAGCGAAACCTGGCGCGATGACGACGTTGTAGCCCTCGCGTCGGAGGAGGATGCCGAGCATCTCGCGGAGGCCCGGCTCGTCGTCGACGACGAGGATTCGCGGCGCACCCGGCGGCGGTGCGATGGACGTGGAAGAGCTCATCGCGTCGTCATCCCCCCGCTAGCATGCGCCAAGTCACCTCGGACGACACCTAATCGGCCGAACGTAGCACCTCGGCGGGCGCGCTCTTCAGCCAGGTTCGCTGGCGTCGCGCGAAGATCCGTGTGGCCCTCGCGATGGTCTCGGCGAGGTTCCCCGCGGGGAGCTCGCCGCGAAGGTGAGCGGCGACCTCGGCGTACCCGACGGAGCCCATCGCGCGGGCGTTTTCGTGGCCTGCGGCGAGGAGACGACGCACCTCGTCGACGAGTCCACGCGCGAGCATTTCGTCGACGCGGCAACGGATGCGCGCCTCGAGCACGTCGCGGGGGAGCTCGACCCGAAGCAGGCGCGCGCGATGACGCACGGTGCGAAAGCCATGCTCGGCCTGAAGCGCCGAGAGCGGCCGGCCGGTGAGCTCGTGCACCTCGAGCGCGCGCACGACGCGCAAGATGTCGTTCGGATGGAGACGCGCTGCCGAGACGGGATCGACGGCGGCGAGGCGCGCGTGGAGGGCTGCCGGACCGATCGCGGCGGCGTCGGCCTGGAGACGAGCGCGCAGCTCGGGAGGGGCGGCAGGGGCTTCGGCGAGACCGAAGAGGAGTGCGCGCACCCAGAGGTACGTCCCGCCGCAGACGATCGGCACGCGTCCGGCAGCGCGCGCCGCGGCGATGGCCGCGTCGGCGAGGGCGACGAAACGGGCGGCGTCGAAGGGCTCGGCGGGATCGGCGACGTCGAGGAGCGCGTGTGGCACGTCGCCGAGATCGGCCTTGGTCGGTTTGCCGCTGCCGATGTCGAAGCCTCGATAAATTTGGACGCTGTCGGCGCCGATGACCTCGCCGCCGAGGCTGCGCGCCAGCTCGAGGGCGAGCGCCGTCTTTCCGGACGCCGTCTCGCCGACGACGACGAGCAGCTCATCGGGAGCGACCGGAGCGACGCGAGAGGAAATCGCGCTGGGTGAGTAGAGCATCTGAATTGCTCGATGTGCGGAGAGGCTTTCCGCTGGGAAGGCGCCAAGCTAGTCCCATTCCGCGTTCGTCGCGAATCCCTCTCGAAAAAGAGCCTGCACCATGAGCACCCCCAAAGCCCACCACAAGGTCCTGATCATCGGCTCCGGCCCGGCCGGCCTCACCGCCGCCATTTATGCGGCGCGCGCCAACCTCAAGCCGATGTGCATCGAGGGATGGTCGGCGGGTGGGCAGCTGATGATCACGAACGACGTCGAAAACTACCCGGGCTTCCCCAAGGGGGTCACCGGGCCCGAGCTGATGAAGGAGTTCCGCGAGCAGGCCGCGCGGTTCGGCACCGCCTTCGTCACCGCCGACGTCACCAAGATCGACTTCACGCGCACCGGCGGCGCTCCCTTCAAGGCCTGGGTCGAAGATGACCTCTACACCGCCGACTCGATCATCGTCACCACCGGTGCGACCGCCAAGTACCTCGACATCCCCAGCGAAGAGCCGCTCAAGGGGCGAGGCATCTCGGCCTGCGCGGTGTGCGACGGCGCCTTCTTCAAGGGCGAGGACGTCATCGTCGTCGGCGGCGGCGACACCGCCATGGAAGAGGCGAACTACCTCACCGGCATGTGCAAGAGCGTGACGATCGTCCACCGTCGCCACGAGTTCCGCGCGTCGAAGATCATGCAGGACCGCGCGCTGAACAACCCTAAAATCAAGGTGATTTGGGACTCGGCGATCGAAGAGGTGAAGGACATCGCCGCCGGCAAGGTGACGAGCGCGATCGTCAAGAACCTGAAGAACGGCGACAAGCAAGAGGTCTCGTGCGGGGCGGTCTTCGTCGCCATCGGACACACGCCCAACACCAGCCTCTTCGCCGGCGTGCTCGATCGTCACGACAACGGCTACTTGCGCACCAAGCCGGGGACGACCCAGACGAACATCGCCGGGGTCTTCGCGGCGGGCGACGTCCAAGACTTCATCTACCGCCAGGCGGTGACCGCAGCGGGCACCGGTTGCATGGCGGCGCTGGAAGCCGAACGCTGGCTGGCGGAGCACGGACCGGCGCACTGAGTCGCTCCTGCGTCTTCGTGCCTGCTAGTTGGCCGTTTGGGCCCCGAAAAGCGACGATCGGCGCGGATGTCTGTCCCCACGCACGGCTCAGCCGAAGCTCTTCGTACGCGCGCCGAGTCCCACGACGTCGACGGAATGGCCGGTGAAGTCCGCTTCGTCGAACGTGACGAGGCGGTGCGGCTTCGCGGTGGACTCGAGGCGGCGCGACTCCTGGTGGTGCCGCTGCACGAGCTCGGCATCGGGGTGCGCGGCAAACTCGGCGAGATGATCGACGAGGCGATCGAGGCTGCGCTCCGACATCGTGGGGCGGCGCCGCCGGGAATTTCCGCGACCGCGGAGGCCGGACCGTCGCTCTCCGATCAGCTCTATCGCGTGCGTCAGATCGGCCGCGTCGGGCTCGCGATCGACATCGGACCGCTCTCTGCGCTCGTCGATGCGCGTGGCGCGCTCGAACCGGAAGACGGCACGTCGCTCCGCTTTCTCGCCGAGGCGACGCGCGATCGGCCGATCGTGCTTCTGCTCAACGTGAACAACGCAGCCGTACGTCTTTACGGCGCGCCGCAGTCGCTCTCCGATGCGCTCGGACTCGCGCCTCCGATCTCGGTGCCGACGAGCAAGCCTCGCCCACCCGAGCCGCGTATCGCGCACGGACCGACCGCGCTCAGCCCGACGCCGCGATCGGTCACTCCGGTCACTCCGACCCCGGTCACTCCGGTATTGGCGGCGACGCCGTTGCCGCCGCCGATCGCGCCGATCTCGAATGAGCCTATTTCTCTCGCGGAAATCGACGCCGAGTCGCTCGCCAACGCGGTCTCGCTCCTCTCGGAGGTGACGCGCGCGACGCCGCTCTCGGGGCTCGAACGGGCGTTCGTCGAAGGCTACTCGGTGCTGCGCGGGGCGATGCTCGAGGACAAGCTCGGGCTCGCGGGTGTCGGGCGCGCCGAAGCGAAGTCGCTGTGCAAGACGTTCGCGCAGACGTTCTCCCGCGCCTACGCCGAGGCGCTCCCGACGTTCGGCGTCACCGGCCGTCACCCGCGGATGATCTTCGACGTCTTCGATCTCGCCCAGCGCTGCGCGCGTGTGCACGGCGCACGCTCGACGCAGGTGGTGATCGTCGACTCGCTGCGTTTCGACCTGGGAAAAAGGCTCCGCCACGCGATGGGGCGGACGCTCGTGCGGCGCGCGGTCTGCGTCGAAGAGCACGTGCTGTGGTCGATCTTGCCGACCACGACCAGCGTGCAGCTCGACGCCATCGTTCGTGGCGAGGACGCGCTGCGAGCACCGCCGAAGCTGGAGCGCGAGACTTCGATCATCCGCGGTCGTTCGCTCGACGTGCTTCGTCGCACGCGCCTCGGCCATCGTGACGTGATGAAGCTCGACCTGCTCGAAGGTCGCCTGCGCGACGGCGGAGAGGCCGAACGTCCGCGGCTCGATCTCTTGGCGCACGAGCTGACGCGGACCATCGCGCGCTACATCGACTCGTGCCCGACGCGCACTTTGGTGGTGGTCGTCGGCGATCATGGCTTCTCTTTCGACGACGACGAAGTAGGCGAAAAGCAGGACAAATCGGAGAAATCCGAGCGGTCGACGCCGAGCGCGAAGCAAGGTGGCGCCAGCCCCGACGAGGTCTTCGTGCCGTTCACCGCTTGGCTCGTCGGCGGCGTGCACTAGGCGCGTCGTGAGCCGGTCATGAGCGGGAGATGAGCGCCCCGTGAGCGTGAGCTCGCCTGCGCGCCACGTCCCTGCGCTCGATGGGCTCCGTGGGCTCGCCGTCGCTGCGGTGCTCGCGTTTCATGGCGGCTACCTCCGCGGTGGATTCCTCGGCGTCGATCTCTTCTTCGTGCTCTCCGGATTCCTCATCACCGGGCTTCTCCTCGCGGAGCACGAATCGACCGGAAAATTAGACCTCGCGCGCTTCTGGGAGCGGCGGATGCGGCGGCTCTTGCCGGCCCTCTTCGTCGTCCTCGCCTTCGTCGCGCTCGGCTCGCTCGGCGTCTTCGGGTTCGTCGCCAAGGAAGAGCTCGGTCGGGTCCGCGGTGATGCCCTCGCGACGCTCTTCTACGTCGCCAACTGGCACCTCCTCGCGGTGGGCGACGACTACTGGGCGCTCTTCTCGGCGCCCTCCCCGCTCGAGCACACGTGGAGCCTGGCGATCGAAGAGCAGTTCTACGTCGTGTGGCCGATCTTGATCGCGGTAGCGATGAAATTTGGCGGCAAATCAAGGCAATTGGCGAGCGTCATGACGGTGATGCTGCTCGGCGCCTCGATGGCCACCGCGCTCCTGCTCTACGTACCGCGCGAGAGCACCGCGCGCGTCTACTTCGGCACCGACACGCGGGCGGCGGCGATACTTCTCGGCGCGCTCCTCGCGATGCTCACGAGCGGTAGGCCGTACGCGAAGACCAAGCTCCAACGTCGCGTGCTCGAGGGCGCGGGAATCGTTGCTGGGGTCTTTCTCGCGTTCGCGTGGACGCGCTTCGACGGGGAGTCACCGCAGCTCTATCGCGGTGGGCTCCTCTCGTGCGGGCTCGCTGCGAGCGTGATCGTCGCCGCGGCCGCGCACGAGACGGTCGGCCCCATCGCACGCGTGCTCTCGCTCCCGCCGTTGCGCGCGCTCGGGCTCGTCAGCTACGGCCTCTACCTCTGGCATTGGCCTGTTTTTCTCGTGCTTTCGGCCGATCGGGTGGGCGCCTCGGGAGTGCCACTGTTCTCGCTGCGGGTGCTCGTCAGCTTGGCGGCGGCGATCGCTTCGTATGCTTTCGTCGAGTCGCGCATTCGTCGTGGAGCGATCTCGACGCGGCGCCTTTGGGTCGCTGGTCCACCAGCGCTCCTAGCGGTGATCGGGCTCGTGCTCTTCGGCACGCGTGGAGCCTCGCCGCGCGCCAACGCCGGCGCCCTGCCCGACGTGCCCGAGCCTGACCTCGGACCGAAGACCGCGTCGTCGAAAAAACGCGTGCTCGTCGAGGGTGACTCGGTCGGTGCCTCGCTACGCAGCGCGGATCTCGAGGTCGGAACCGCGCTCGGGATCGACGTGCGCAACCGTAGCCTCGTCGGCTGCGGGCTCCTCCGCGGCTCGCAGCGCATTCGACTTCCGAGCGGGAAAATCACGGTCCGCGCGACGTGCGAAGACTTCGTCACCCGATTTCGCGCCGACATCACCGCCCTCGCTCCCGACCTCGTCCTCGTCGTCCTCGATGCGCCGACCGAAGGCGAGCTCGACGTCGACGGTCGCTGGCTTCATCCCTGCGATGCCGACTTCGACGCGCTCTACGTGAAGAACCTCAGCGAGGCGATCGACGTCCTCGGTTCGAGGGGCGCGCGGGTGGTGCTCGCCACCAGTCCCTACGTCGACACGCGCCAAGATCGCACGACCCAAAGAGCGCGCGCCGATTGTCACGACGCGAGCTTGCGAACCGCGACGATTGGCCGGGCCAACACTGCGGTCGTCGACCTCGCCGGATGGCTCTGCCCGAAGCACGACGCGCCATGCATGCTCGAACGTGACGGCATCGTGCTTCGCCCCGACGGGACGCATTTCCACGAAAAATCAGCGCCGATCGTGCTGCGCTGGCTGATCGAGAGCGGACGCGACTAGCTCGAGGTGACGTTGACGCCGGCGGGCGGCGCCCACTTGAAGCGCGCGTCTTCGATCTTCCCGTTGACCGTCGGCTTCTCGAAGTCGAAGCGGTTGCGGTTGTCCTGCGCGTCGACGATGAGGACGCGGCGCACGTGGTACGTCTCGCCGTCGACATAGAAGAGGACGAACGAGTAGAGGTTGGTCGCCGCCTTGGGGCGCGCCTCGAGGACGTAGCCGTTCTTGAACTTGTACTTGTCGGCGTCGAGGAGCTTGAGGTCGAACTCCTTCGCCAAATCGCCCTTGCCGGTGAGGAACGCGAGCGCCGTCGGCATCTGCGAATCCTTCACGAGCATCTTGCGCGCGGCCTTGTCGGAGGCGACGTAGCTGAAGAGCGTGGTGCCGTCGGAGACGACGACGTTGTCCTTCGGCTCGGTGTAGTCCCAGCGCATTTTCCCGGGCTTGACGAAGGTGACGTGGCCCTTCGACTCCTTCTTCTGACCGAAGGCCTTCATCGAATACTGCTGCACGAAGTCGGACTCGAAGCCGCTGATCGCGTCGTAGGCCTTCTGCACTTTGGCGGCGATGTCGGCGGCGGGGCCGGTGGTGGCGCTAGTGGTCGAGGCTGCGGCGGTCGTGGTCGCGGATGCGCTCGGCGCCGGCTTGGCGCTCGCGCTCGTCGACGGGCTCGTCTGCGCGAACGCGACGGCAGCGGTGAAGAGCACGATGGGGAGCGGGAGCAGGTTCGACGCGCGCATGATCGGGTTTCCTTGGGTCCTACGCCCTGACGAAAGACACCGGACGAGGCTTTCACTTGGTCCGACGAGCGACCATGCCTACGTATTCCGTCACGGCGTGGACGTCCAATAGCCTGGCGACGAACGCACTCGTCGCGCCGCACGAGTCTCGTTTCGCCAAAGATTGCTCTGCAACTTTGGCCGCCCGGTCGATCTCGCTTCGCTCGGTCGCCGGGCCGACTCACGGGAGCGGTTTGATCGTCGTTCCTGGCGGCGCGCTCCACTGGAAGAGCGCCACCGTCGTCGCGGGGCTGTCGAACACACGATTCTTCAGCTTGAAGAGGTTGTAGTTGCCTTGCGCGTCGACCACCATCGCGCGCTGCACCTCGAACGAGGCGTCGAGCGTGTAGACGACGGCGCTGTATTGGTTGGTCGGCGTCTTCGGCTCGGCCTTCAAACAATACGCATCGGCGCAGGGCGTGATGCTGGTGACGGTGTGCGTGGTCGAGAGGCCAGGACCGCCGGCGAGGAACGCAAACGCGGCAGGAACGGCCGATTTCTTCACCGGACCTTCGAGCGAGGTCTTGTCGGTCACCGAGTACATCTTGATGGTCTTGCCGTCGGAGACGGTGACGTCGGCGAGCGGCGTGGCGTACCGGAAGAGCATCTGATCGGGCCGAAGGAGCGCGAGGTGGCCGCTCTTCTCCGTCTTTTTTCCCGTCACCTTCGTCTTGTAGGTCTGGTCGAAGTCGGCGTCGTACGACTTCTTGCCGACGTAGACCTTCTCCATGTTCGCCGCGATCGTCGCCGCGGTGAGGGCCGCTGGAGGCGCGGTCGAGGTCGGCGCCGGCGTCGGCTTCGGAGCTCCCGCATCGGGCGCGGCGAAGCTCGGCGACACGGCGAGTGCCGACCACGAGGCAGCAGCGAGAGCGACGACGACGGAACGAACACGCATGGCTTCGTCACGTCGGACGAGCGGGGACGACGGCCTATTCCCTCGGCGAGGGCTCGGCCCCTACTCTGCGAGAGAAAGGCCTAGTTTTCTCGGGTCGGCAGCGGCACTGACGTGAGGGCCAGCGGCGTCCCAATCGATGGTCGCAGCTTGCACGCCGTTGATGTTCACGCCCGACTCGACCGTCTCACCCGCGGCCTTGAGCGCGGCGATGACGTCGGCAGGCATCCACTCGTCGACCATCAGCTTGGCGTCGTTGGTGTGGATGCGCGCGGCGTCGACGGCGTCTTTGATGTTGGCGCCGAAGACGAGCCGCGCGAGGGCGACGAGCGTCACGCTGGTGGCGATGCGCTGCCCGCCGGAGCCGCCGGCGATGAACGTGAGGTGACCATCTTCGACCGCCAGCACCGGGACCATGCTCGAGACCGGGCGCGCGAAGGGACGCGGCACGTTCGGCGAGGGGGTGCCGTCGGCGAGCTTGGACTTGGAAAAATCGTCCATTTCGTCGTTGAGGAGGAGCCCGGTGTCCCCACCGACGAAGCGCGCGCCGAAGGGCCCGTTGTGCGTCGTCGTCAGCGCGATGGCGTCGCCGTCTTGATCGACGATGGTGATGTGCGTGGTGCCGTGCTCGTCGACTTGGAGCTCGACCGGCTTGTGGGTGACGTCGTCCTTGATGAGCGCCAGACGCTTTTCGACGCGCGCGGGATCGAGCAGCTTCTTCACGTCGACCGCGCCGCCGACATCCGGGTCGGTGAGGTAGCGCGCGCGATCGTCGAGCGAGCCCCGCATCAGCTCGGCGACGCGATGGAAATATTTGGCCGAGCCGAGCGGATCGCGATCGAGCCCTTTGCCCTCTTTTTTCCGGAGCAAATCGTCGGCGATGAACGTCTGCAGGAGCATGATGCCGCCGGCCGAAGGAGGCGGCATCGCGTAGAGGGTGCGCTTGCCGAGCGTGAGCTGGAGAGGCTCGCGCGTCTTCACCTTGTAGCCTTCGAGATCGGCGACCGTGAGCCAGCCGCCGTGATCTTTGACGGCGTTGGCGAGCTCGGCGGCGATGTGACCGGTGTAGAAGGCCTTCGCGCCTTGGGTCGAGAGCGTCTGCAAGGTGGCACCGAGCGCGGGGCGCTTGGCCATCGATCCCTCGGGAATTTCGGCCTCTCCGAGGATGGGAAGCCCGAGCGCGACGCTCGCCGTCTTGAAGGGGCCTTGGATGAACTTCGCTGCCTTGCGCGTGAAGGGCGAGATGACGAAGCCGTCGTTGGCGAACTTGATCGCCGGCGCCGCGGCTTGCGCGAAGGTGCGTGAGCCCCAGCGATGGAGGAGCTCGTCGAGACCGGCGACCTCACCGGGCGTGCCGACGAGAGGACCGCGCTTCTCGGCAGGCACCGGGCGCCCGTCCATCGTGGCGACGTCGATGTCTTTCGGCGCCGTCTCGCGGAAGTCGATGACGTAGACTTTTTGCTCTTTCGCTCGATAGACCATTGCGAACCCGCCGCCGCCGAGGCCGCTGGCGGTGGGCGAGACGACGCCGAGGACGAGCGCCGCGGTGACTGCTGCATCGACCGCATCACCGCCCGCGCGCAGCACGTCCATCGCCGCTTTGGTCGCGTCGGAGTTGTCGGTGGCGACGGCGAACGTCGGCCCTTTGGGGAGCTTCGGCTCTTCTTTCTTCGGCGCCGGGAGCGTGGTGGTCGCGCAGGCGACGGCCAAGGCGACGAAAGAAGAAGGAATCACCCACCGCAACGAAGCTTTCGCTTGGCGCATCTTCAAGCTCGGCGTACCCGTCGGTACGGTCGAATTCGTCGAGGCGTCATGTCTCGAGCATGAAGAGCGTGAAGTGCGCGGAGACTTGGAGGCGAGCATGCGGTTCCTGTTCTTGATGGACCCGATGGAGACGGTGCAGGCGGCGAAGGATACGACGTTCGCCTTGATGCTGGCGGCTTCTGCGCGAGGTCACGAGTGCTTCCACGCGTTGCCCCTCGCCTTGGAGACCGATCGCGGCGTTCCGTCGGTGCGAGCGGCCCGCGTGCGGGTCGATGGTGGCCAGAAGCCCGATGGTTCGGACGGGAGCTGGAAGCTCGACACCCGCGACAAGCACGCGCTCGAGGCCTTCGATGCGGTCCTCATCCGCAAGGATCCGCCTTTCGACGCCAACTACGCGTACATGACGCAAATTCTCGAGGCGGCGCGCGGCAAAACGCTCGTCGTCAACGATCCGCGGGGCCTCCGCGACGCCAACGAGAAGCTCTACTCCATCCATTTTTCGCGCTGGGCCCCGCGCACGCTGGTGACGGCGACGCCCCATCACATCCGCGACTTCGTCCACGACGTCGGCGGTCAGGCGGTGATCAAGCCGCTCGATGGCATGGCGGGCTCGGGCATCTTCTTGTTGCGCGAGGACGACAAGAATTTCAACGCCATCGTCGAAGCGCGCATCGGCGAATTCGGCAACACGTTCTGCATGGTGCAGGAGTATCTGCCCGCCGCGCGTGAAGGCGACAAGCGCATCTTGCTCCTCGACGGCGAACCGCTGGGCGCCATCCTTCGTGTCCCGCGCGCCGACGAAGCCCGCGCCAACATCCACGTCGGCGGCAGAGTCGTGAAGGCGGAGATCACCGCCCACGAACGCGAGATGATCACCGACATCGCCCCCCGCCTACGCGCGGATGGCCTTTATTTCGTGGGCCTCGACGTCATCGGCGGCAAGCTCACCGAGGTCAACGTCACGAGCCCGACCGGCATCCAGCAGATGCAAAGGATGGACGGCGTCGACTACTCGGGACGCGTGATCGAGTGGGTCGAGAAGCGCGCGAAGAAGTAGCGCGCGAACGAGAGCGCTCTCAGGGCGAGTAGTTCTGGACGGCCCACAGCCCGCCGTCTCCCATTTGGTAGAAGCCGCAGGAGACGATCGCGTTCGTCGGATCGGCCATCGCGTCGTGATGGCCGCCGCCCGGTCCTTCGTCCCACATCATCTTGAGACAGCCGACGATCGCCGTCTCGGGGGCGCCGTCCCAACCGGGGCACTCGCACTGTTCGCCTTCTTGGCAGGTGCCGAACGCGCTGTGCGGTTGGCCTGTCTGCGAGTCGCTGTGCGCTTCGTTGTCGGTGCAGAGCTCGATCGCGCGCCAACGCTGGAGAGGCTTCACGTTGATCGAGGCGCGGTATTTGTTGATCTCGGCGAGGCAGACCTCACGGGCGTGATCGAGCGGATCGCCTCCTGCGCCTTCGGGCGCCGTCGTCACGCCGGCAGGCGCGAGAGGGTGATCACCTGGTGACTCGACGTGGCTGACGTGGCCGCGCCGCGTGCCACACGCGCCGAAGACCGTGGCGCCGAGCAGCGAGACGACGACGAACCCACTGCACGCGCGAAGGGACTGCATACGCCAGAGCATATAACGAAAGCCCTATTTTTTCAGGGGATCGTGAGTCCCGCTTCCGCCGCGCCGACGCCCCCCGGGCCTTCGACGGTGAGCACGCCGCCGTCGGTCGCGGGAGGGACGCGAAACGAAATCGCGGTGTCGCTCCATCCGAGCGGCGCCGCATGCACGCCGCCGACCGAGATGCTGGAGACGAACGGCAAGCCTCCGTCGACGCCATCTACGAAAGCAGGCGCGAGACCGAAATCGGTGCCGTCGAGGAAGACGATCACGCCGGCGGCGGCGGTGGTCGGCGAGAAGGTCGATGGCTTCGGAATCGCGGTGAACGGCGCGGAAAATCCACCGGCGCCGGCGACCCGGCGAATCGATGCAGAGACGGACTTGCTCGAGCCGATCGGATCGAGGAGCGCGCTCCAGCTGACACCGACGCGCGACATCATGAAGAGCGGCGCGCCATCGACGGTGGTGAGCGGAAGAACGATGCGCGCAGGCGGATCGAACGCGACGCCTTCCGGCCCGATACGTACGTAGGGCGTGACGGCCTTGGCGGGCGTCGGTGGAACGGGAGGGACGGCGACGAAGTCGATGGCGAAGAGGGTGCTCGTCGTCAGTGCACCGGCAGGGACGACGAGCTGCACGCCCGCGAGCTTGGAGCCGGCAGCGCCCGCGAGCGTGCCACCGTCGGGGCCGATGGTTCCTTCGATGTGCTCACCCGGTGGTGGTGGTCCGCCGAGATCGTCGAAGGTGGTGTCTTCGATCGGGGGCGGTCCATCGAAGCCGCCGGTGCCATCGCTGCGTGAATCGCCATCGAAAGAAGCATCGGCGTGCGTTCCGTCGGTGAGTGCATCGCCAGGATGCGGCGACGGTCCGCTCGACGTGCCCTTGTCGAGGCTGCAGCCGTACATGCCGACGCACGCGAGCACCGCGAGGGCCGAGCCGAGCGAGCCCACGAGGATGGCGAAGGCGGTGCGCATTGCGGCCCAAAAACGTAGCACGGAAGGGCCGTCGGCAAAGCCGGCTGCTATGCTCGCGGCGCTTGATCGACTTCGCGCATTTCGCTCCGGGCCAGCTCTTCGCGCGTCGCTACGCGATCGTGCGGCTGGTGAAGGCGGGGGGCATGGGCGCGGTCTACGAGGCGACGCATCAAGCGACGCGTCGGCGGGTCGCGCTGAAGGTGATGCGTCCGGAGATCGTCGCCGATCCGGCCGAGCGCGCGCGCTTCGTCCAAGAAGCGCAGGTGGCGACGCTGATCGAGAGCGGCCACGTCGTCGACGTCCTCGACGCCGGGGTCGACGAAGACACGCAGATTCCATTTCTCGTCATGGAGTACCTCGTCGGCGAAGAGCTCGGCGATCTCATCAAGCGACGCGGTCGGCTGGCACCGGTCGAGGCGGTGCAGCTCCTCGCGCAGGCAGCGCGGGCGCTCGACAAGGCGCACCAGCGCGGCGTCGTCCATCGCGATCTCAAGCCCGAGAACATGTTCGTGGCGGTGCGTGACGACGTCGCGACCTTGAAGATCCTCGACTTCGGCATCGCCAAGGTGCTGCAGAGCGCGCACGCGAGCTCGACGCGGGGGAGCGGTACGCCGCTCTACATGGCTCCTGAACAGACTCGACGCTCTTCGCAAATCGGTCCCGCCACCGACATCTGGGCGCTCGGGCTCATCGCCTACAAGTTGATCGTCGGACGTCCGTATTGGCTCGCCGAGGACGTGCACCAGCTGCTCGGCGAGATCCTCGTCGAGTCGCTCGAGCCGGCCACGCATCGCGCGGCGCAGGTTGGGGTCGCGCTTCCACCGGCGTTCGATCCCTGGTTTTTCGGGTGCATCCAGCGAGATCCATCGAATCGTTATCCAACTGCGGGGGGGGCGATCGTGGCGCTCGGTCACGTCTTCGGCATCGACATGCCGCGACTGAGCGTCATCAGCTCGCCGGTGCGCACGCCGCCGACGCTCCACGACGCCGTCGCCTCGCCTAGCCCTCAGAACGCGCAGAACGCGCAGAACGCGCAGAACGCCGCTGCCGTGCAGGCGACGGAGCCCGCGGGCATCGAACCGCTCGCCCTCGCCGAGACCACCGCGTCCCCGCAGACGCGCGATCCAGCACGTCCCCGCGGAGTGCCCAGTCGCACCCCGCTCTTCATTGGGCTCGGCATCGTCACCATCGGCGCAGTCGTGGCTGCGATCGTCATCGTGCGTGGAGACGCTGGCACCAGCACTGCGTCGACCACGACGCCGAAGCCGAGCAGCAGCAAGAGCACGAACGCGCAGGCGTCGACGAAGCCTTCGAGCGATCCGAAATCGTTCGCCATGGCCGACGACCCGTTCGTCAAGCTCGGCAAGATCGAGATGCAAGAGCACGAGGTGACGCGCGAAGAGTATGCGCGCTACATCGTCTCGCTCCCCGAGGATGAACGTGAGGAAGCGCGTCCTCGTGAAGATTGGCACGGCGAGCCGGTCGCGGCGGCGACGAAGAAGCACCCCGTGACGTGGGTGACGTTCGAGCGGGCGGAGAATTTCTGCGCGGCGATCTCGGCGCGGCTGCCGACCAGCAACGAGTACACGAAGGCCCTCGGAGGCCGGAAATTCCCGTGGGGCGACGCGTGGCCGAAGGGCGCGCAGTTGGCGATCGATCTCGGCGAGAAGGCCGTCGTCCGCGATGTCGAGACGACGCCTCTCGACGAGACGAGCACGCACGTCTTCGATCTCGGCGGCAACGTGCAGGAGTGGACGACGACGCCAGGCGCGAGTCAGGGCACGCGCATCGTCCGCGGCGGCTCGGTGACGATGATCGTCGAGGACGCACAGAAAGGAATCCTTGCCGGCTGGGACAAGCCGACCGAAGAAGACGCCGGCAAGGAAGCGGCACCCACCTTCGTCGCCGGCTCGGCGCTCGGATTCCGCTGCGTGCGTGAAGCAAAATGAAGTTTCCCTCTTTCCCCAGGCCTCGGCCGCTCTTCACGCTCACGTCGGTGGCTGCCTTCGGACTGGCCGTCGCGCTCGGGGGAGGCGTCGCGCCGGCGGCCGAAAACTTCGACTGCGGTGCTGGCGGAAAGCCCGATCCGAAGACGTCGAAATGCATTTGCGCCGCGGGCAAGCTGGAGAAGACCGTCGGCGGCACCTCACGTTGCGTCGACAAGCCGACCCCACCGAAGCCGACGACGACGACCAAGCCGACCACATCGAGCAAGCCGACGACCACCACGACGACGCCGCCCCTGCCGACCACGGTTCCGACGATCGCGCCGTTTCCCACCGCGACCGGCACCTCGACGACGACGTTGCCGCCGGTGCCCGATTGCGGCCTCGGACAAGCGTGGGGCTCGCTCGGCTGTCACTCCGTGTGCGGCGACGATCAAGTGTGGAAAGACGGCATTTGCTACGCAAAATGCGCTCCGCCGCTGACGTGGAACGGCGCGACGTGCGTCACTCCGGCGAACACCAGCAACCCGAGCACGCTCAGCTGCGAAGGCGGGCAAGTCGACCTCGGCGGCCACTGCTGCTGGCCAGGCCAGACGTGGGTCGCGCAAGGCGCCAGCGCGACTGCTGGACAATGTCGCGGCACGCCGATGTGCCCGACCGGTTTCGAAGCCGATGCGCGGGAGAACTGCGTCGCCGGCGCGTGTCTGCCGGGACAAGCGCGTCCCGATGGCGTGCATTGTTGCTGGGCCGGTCAGAGCTGGTCGAAGGCGCAGAACGTCTGCGTCGGCTCACCGACGTGCCCCGAAGGGTATCAAGCCGACGGCGATCGCTGCACGCCGCTGCGTCTCTGCGATCCCGGCCAAGTCGCGGTCGATCCGGCGCACTGCTGCTGGCCCGGACAACACTGGATGATGCGCGCGAGCGGCGACGTCGGCTGCGGCGGAACACCGGCGTGCGTCGCGCCGATGGTCTCGAGCGGCGAAGACTGCGTGCCCGCCGACAAGCTGCGTGAAGACGCCGACAAGGCCGCGAAAACCACGCTCCTCGGGGCCGGATATCTCACCTTCGACTTCGGGTACCTGATCGGCTCGGGAACGCAGGGCTCGCGCTGGACCGGCTACGGCTTCGGCGGCGCGCTCCACG
>JANYDK010000077.1 GCA_025363655.1 Deltaproteobacteria bacterium
GTCACGACGACGCCGACCGGGACGACCACGCCCTTCGTGAAGCCGAAGCCCAAGCCGCCGATCGTCCCGACCACCGTTCCCCCTCCGATGCCCGGTGGAATCGGGATGGTGAAGCCGCCGCCTCCGATGCCGATGCCGCCGAAAATGGCCGGTGGCGCCAAGCCAGCGAGTCCCACCATCTGAGCTCCTGTCGGTCGAGAGACCGGGAAAACGCGGCAGATCCTTTCGCAGAGCGGCCCGTATCCTAGACTGAAGACAGACGGAGGCGCCTCGTCATGAAGAAGAAACTCTCACCTGCCCCGCTCGTTCGCTCCGAAGTTGCTCACGCGCGTGGTCTCGAGTCCGCTCGTGTTTCGACGAGCATCCTGCCGACCGCGGCGCTCCTCGGTGCGCTCCTCTTTGCGCTTGGGAGCGCGGGTTGTGCAGCGCCGACCAAGGGTGGCGACGATCTCGACATCACCGCCGACCATGGTCGCAAGCCAGCAGTCACCGCCGAGGCGACTGCGGCAACGACGCCCGCCGCGCCGACCACATCCACGATCACTGGGCCCGGCACCGGCGAGCCGATCGATCCGGTGGCGACGATTTCGGTCAAAGGTGAAGCTCCCGCGGTGATGCCGGTCGCGACCGCGACAGCCGTCGCGTCGATTGCTCCTCATCCGCTCCCGCCGATGCCCGCCGGAAAGATCAAAGTCACGACGCCGACGCCGGTGCCGCACCCACCTCCGCTCGGGGGCAAGCCGAGCAACGTGAGCCCGAAGGCGTCGAGCGGGCCCTGTGCCTTGCCGTTCGCGATGGACACGAACTGAGCTGAAAATCACGCCACTTCAGAGCATCTTCTTCGCCGGCAACACCAGGTTGGCGAAGAGGACGCCCATCACCAGACCGCCGGCGATGAGGAGCATCTGCACGCCGCGGGCGGCGCCGCTCATGAAGTCGCCGTGGACGAAGTCGTCGAGGGAGAGAAAGCCGAAGCTCCCGGGAACGAGCAGCATCATGCCGGGCAATTGGAAGAGCTGCGCCGGCCTCCCTGTCTTGCGTGCGAGGCCGTTGGCCACCGTGCAGACGACGAACGACGCGAGGAACGACGCGAGGTGCGCAGGGAGAAAACGGGTCGCGGTGCTGGTGACGACGTAGCTCGTGGCACCGGAGACGAGCGCGGCCCAGAGCCACCGTCTCGGCACCGCGAAGGCGACGCCGAAGCCGAACGAGACGGCGATCAACGCGAGGAGCTGAAACGGCAACGGCAAGGCGACGCGCGCCGGTGAGACGTGCGGCGGCCCGAAGAGCGCGTGGTAGCCGGCGATGCTGAGCGCGATGCCGAAGACGAGTGAGAGGAACGTCATCATCGCCTCGACCAGGCGCGCGCCGCCGGAGACCAGGTGTTTTTGCGCGATCTCCGCGAGGCCGGTGGTGAAGGTCATGCCCGGGAAGAGCGCGATCATTCCGGCGAGGACCATGACCTCCCGCGCGCTCGTCGGCACCCATCGCGCAACGAGGAGCGCTACCGACGAGGCGACGAAGGCGCCGGCGAAATCGACGAGGTGGCCTCCAGAAGGACGACGCGTGAGGCCCGCGGCGAGGAGGTGGACGACGAGCGCGATGCCGCCAGCCGCGAGGACCTCGACGAGCCCGCCCCGAAAAAAGACGGCCGCGGCCGCAGAGAGCGCGAAAGAGGCGACGAGCTTCACGAGCTCGGGGTAGGGCGCGGGACGCTCGTCGAGCCGTCGCAGCTCGACGCGCCCGCTGTCGATGGTTCGGCGACCGGCGGCGACGTCGTTGAAGATCTCGTCGATCGCGATGAGGCGATCGAGATCGATGCTCCAACCATCGAGCCGCTCCATACGATGCACCGGCCGCACGTGCGCGGCGCCGGCGATGACGTGGCGAGGACGTACCGTCACGAAGAGGGCCGTCGGTACGGCAAAAACGGAGGCGTCGTGATCTTCGTCGGCGGCCAGTGCGCGCAACAGTTGCTCGATGCGATACGAAGGACACGCGTAGCGCGCGAGCTTCTGACCGATCTCCATCAAGTAGTCGGCCACCTCTTCGGCGGTACGGCTCGCCGCCTGCGAAAGGCGGATGGTGCGCTCCGAGGGGAACGCCGGCGGCACCGAGTCGAGCGCTTTTGCCATCAGAAGCCCATCAATAGCGCATCAATAGGCGAGCGTGCCGACGGCGAGGAAGCGCCACACGAGGAGCCGTTCGTCACGGGTCGCGTCGCGGCAGGACTCGTCGCCGTTCGTCGGCGTCTCGCACGTGCGCGTGCCTCGAAGCAGATACGTGCCTAGCTGCGGGCCGAGACGGAAGTGATCGCCGAGATGGAAATCGACGCCAATCGCGAGAGGGAGCGTCCAGCCGCTGACCTTCCAGCGATAGGTGTCGGTGGCGTTGGAGGCCTTGGCGTTGAACGCGGCGAAGCCGAATCCGGCTTGCAAATAGGGATCGGCGACGCCGTGATCGAACCAGTACCAACGGAGCATCGGCGCGAAGTACCAAGAAGAAAACGAGACGTCGGTGCTCGGATCCGTCAAGCGGCCGCGCCATTTGTCGTTGGCGTTGAACGAGTTGAGCGCGATCTCGCCGCCGACCGCGAGGTGAGGATGGAAGCGGAAAGTGCCGCCGACCGCGAAGGCGGCGCCGGCCTTGCCGACCACACAGTCGTCGGCCGGCTTCTTGTCGTCGCACACTGCGTTGCCGAAACCGACGCCGAGGAAGCCTTCGCCGCTCGGGCGTGTCGCTGGGGCAGCGCGCGCCGGGTCGAGGAAGCTCGTCGTCACCAGCAGCCCGACGAGGACGACGAGGCCGGAATGCGCACGAGGCTGGGAGGATCGACGCATCGACCAAGAGTAACCCGAATTTCGTCGACGATTTCCCGGTGGGAATGCGACCGGGCCCGGCGCGCGTTTGCATCTCGGAAAATGCTCCACGACGCTCTCGCCCGCCGCATGACCGACGCCGACGCCAACGTCCCCGACAACGACGCCGCGCCCGACTCCGAGACGATCGAGCCGCGCGAGGGCGACACGTCGAGGGAGACCACCATCCTCGTCGTCGACGACGACGCCAGCAACCTCCAGTCCCTGGAGACCATCTTCACCCGCGAGGGCTTTCGGGTCTTCTCGGCCAGCGGTGCCAAGCGGGCGCTCGAGATCTCCCGTCGACACCGGGTGCAGGTGGTCGTCACCGATTTGATGATGCCAGGCACGAGCGGGCTCGAGCTGCTGAAGGCTCTGAAAACGGTGTCGCCGGAGACCGAGGTGGTGCTGATGACCGCTTACGGCACCGTCGAGACGGCCGTCTCGGCGATGAAGGACGGCGCCTTCGACTTCGTCGAGAAGCCGCTCAAGCGCGCATCCATCGTCAAGAGCGTCCGGCTCGCGACGTCGCACGGACAGCTCGTCGCCGAGAACCGCGCACTGAAGAAGAAGATCGACCTCCTCACGCACCGCGAAATCGTCGGCAGCTCGCCGGCGCTTCGGCGCGTGCTCGAGACGGCGACGCAGGCCGCCCCCTCGATGGCGACGGTGCTCGTCCTCGGCGAGAGCGGCACCGGAAAAGAGCTCCTCGCGCGCTTCATCCACGAGCGGAGCCAGCGAGCGCAGGGTCCCTTCATCGCCGTCAACTGCGCGGCGATTCCCGAGTCGATCCTCGAGGCCGAGCTCTTCGGACACGAGCGAGGCTCCTTCACCGGCGCGGTCGCGCGTCGCGAAGGTCGCTTCGCCAAGGCAGGCGGCGGCACGCTCTTCCTCGACGAAATCGGCGAGCTCTCGCCGCAGGTGCAGGTGAAGCTCCTCCGCGTCCTCCAAGAGGGCGAGTACGAGCCGATCGGCGGCGACACCGTCAAGGCCGACGTCCGCATCGTCGCGGCCACCAACCGTGACCTCAAACGCGAGGTGAGCGAGGGCCGCTTTCGCGAAGACCTCTTCTACCGCCTCAACGTCATCGCCATCACCGCGCCGCCGCTGCGCGCGAGGCGTGAAGACGTGCCGCTCCTCGTCGATCACTTCTTCGGGGTCTACTGCGCGAAGAACGGCAAGCCGCGCATCGGCGCCTCCAAGGCTGCGGTCGCGCGCCTCGTCGAGTATCCCTTCCCCGGCAACGTGCGCGAGCTCGAAAACGTCATCGAGCGCGCGGTCGTTCTCTGCCGCGGCTCGCAAATCGAGCTCGAAGATCTCCCCGACGCGATCGCGCAAGGCGAAGGCACCGGCATCTCCTCGCAGATGACCTTTGCCGTCGGCACCAGCCTCGACGAGATCGAGCTCACCGCCATTCGCGAGACCTTGAAACAAGCGCGCGGCGACAAGACCTTGGCCGCGCAGCTCCTCGGCATCTCGATTCGCACGATTTACCGCAAATTGGGCGAGAACGAAGACTAGCGCCCGCGGACGAGACTACTTCCGCGGCTCTGGCGGCTCGCACGTCTCGACGCAGTTGGTCGCCGCCTTGGTGTCGGTCGCCGCGAGGTAGCAGGATACGAAGCATCGGTAGCGCGCGACGTCGCTCTCCACCAACGGATCGAGGCGCGTTCGACACTCGTCGTAGAGGTGATCGAGGACGCCGGCGTCGTTGCTCTGGCCGAGCAGCGTCGCCGCGCGCGCGCAGATGGTGTTGGCGTCGGTCTCGCAGCGGGGTGCGCACGTTTCGAGCTCGGCGAAGTCTTTGGCGGTGCCGATGCAGCGGCAACGACAGTCGTGCTCGTCGGGCCTCCCGCCCTCGAGCGCGTCCAGCTGTTGTCGACAGGCATCCTCACGCACGGTGAGCTCGTCGGCCGGCACCGTTCCTCCACCGACGTTGGCGACGTCGAGGAGGGAGAAGAGCCGCGTGCAAAGCACGCCGTGATCGAATTTCTGCCGCGGGATTTCCTTCTTCTCGGCCTTCTTCCGTGACGACGTCGAGACCGGCACGTCGTCGTAGCGGACCTTCTCTTCGCATCCACCGAGCCCGCACGCGAGCACGAGCGGGGCAATCACGCGGGACACGGACGCCTGCCTCACCACCACGGCTTACCGGCCTTTCGTACGGTCGGCAAAGGAGGTGGCGAAGGGCGGAGACGCGACGCCGCGCATGAGGTATCGATCGAGAAATGCCTGTCGATCCGTCTTCGCTCCTCCGCGACCCCGCCATCACCATCGCCCAGCGACAAGCCGACGATCACGAGCTCGCCTCGCTCCTCGCCATCGCCGACGACGTGACCGCGCGCACGCGCAAAGGCGGCGCCGACGTCGCCGAAGTCGTCGTGCGCTCCGGCAGCGAGCTCTCGGCCAGGGTGCGGCTCGGCGAGCCCGAGTTGGTCGAGGAAGCAGGACATCGGTCGCTCGGCATGCGGCTGATGAAACGCGTTCCAGGCGGCGAAAAGTCGCTTCGCGTGGCGCTCACCTCGACGAGCGACACCACCGACGAAGGCATCGCGCGTTTCATCGAGGACGCGCTCGAGCTCGTCGAGCTCGCGCAACCCGATCCCTTCGCCGGCCCGCCCGACGACGCGCTCCTCACCAAGGGACCGTGGCCCGATCTCGATCTCTACGATCCGGCGTGCGGTACCGTCGACGCGGCCGAGGCCATTCGTCGCGCGACGCTCGCCGAAGCCGCCGCGCGCGCCTTCGATCCGCGCATCACCAACAGCGAGGGCGCCTCGTTCTCACGCACGCAAGGCGCGGTGGTGATGACCACCAGCGGGGGCTTCCGCGGCGGCTATCGAGGCTCCTATGCCTCGCTCGTCGTCACCCCGATCGCCGACGAGGCCGGCACCGAGAAGAAGCGCCGCGGCTACCATTGGACGGCGCGGCGCGCGCTCGCACGCCTCGACGATCCGAAGCTGGTGGGCGAAGAGGCCGCTCGCCGCACGCTCCGCAAGCTCGGTGCGACGAAGATCCCTACCTCGGAGCTGCCGGTGGTGTTCGATCCCGACGCCGGCCGATCGATCCTCGGCCTCCTCGCCGGGTCCATCTCAGGCGGCGCGATCTACCGTAAATCGAGCTTCCTCGTCGATCGCGAGGGCACGCGCGTGGCCTCCGAGCTGGTCTACATCGACGACGATCCGCTCATCTCCGGCGCGCCTGGCTCACGTCCGTTCGACGGCGAAGGTTTGCCGTCGCGACGTCTCTCCATCGTCGAGGGCGGCGTCCTCAAGAGCTACCTCCTCGACAGCTACAGCGCGCGCAAGCTGAACAAGTCGCCGACCGGCAGCGCCTCGCGTGGCGGCTCGGGTGGGGTCGGCGCGTCGACCTCGAACTTCATCCTCCGCGCCGGCACGACGCCCGCGAAGGACATCGTCAAGCAGACCAAGCGCGGCATCTACGTCACCGAGATGATGGGCTTCGGCTTCAACGGCGTGACCGGAGACTTTTCCCGCGGCGCCGCCGGTTTCCTCATCGAGGACGGCGAGCTGACGACGCCGGTGAGCGAAATCACCATCTCGCTCAACCTCGACCTGATGCTGCAGCGCATCGACCTGGTCGGCGACGACTTGGACATGCGCACCTCGGTCGTCTCGCCGACCTTCCGCGTCTCGCAGATGACGATCGCGGGCTCTTAAGCGCTCGGGAGCTTTCGCGCTTCTTCGAGGCCCTGATCGGCGTCGATGATCATCGACTGCATCGCCAGCTTCTGCGCGAGGCCGCGGGCGAGGCTCAACTCCTCGATGGCGGGGAGTCGCTCTTTCTTCGCGACGTAGAGGAGCCCGAGCCAGTAGCGCGCGTTGAGCTCGTCCCAGTGGTACCCGCGTGCGTGGTTCCAGGCGACGATGTCGACGAGGCGACCCGCTGCGCCCGCGTCGCCGGCGATGCCGTCGAGGTACGCGATGGGCGCGCGGTTGATGGCGATGAGCCGCTCGTGTCCCCCCTCTTCGGCGAGCGCGAGTGACTGCTGGAGGGCTGCATAGGCGGGCGCGTTCTCACCGAGGCGAATCTTCGCGTCGCCGAGGTTGTGGAGCGCGATGCCCGTTTCGAAGAGGAGGCCAGCGTCGCGCGCGATGTCGGCGACGCGCTCGCAGAGCTCGACGGATGCCCGGAAATCGCGGGCGAAGAAGCACGCGAGCGTGCGCGATTTCAACCGATCGATTTGGCGGAGCGGGTTGTCGCCGATGCGCGCAGTGATCGCTTCGGCGCGGTCGAGATAGGCGAAGGCCTTGGCCGCAGCACCGTCTCCACCGACCGCCGCGGTGGCCGAGCCGAGCCCGACGAGGACCTCGTAGAGCTCGGTGGCGTTGCTCTTCTCGGCAGCGACGAGCGGCTCGAGCCGCGCCAAGATCGACGCGGCCTCGCCGAACTCACCGGAGCGACGTGCGACTTCGACGCGAGCCATGAGCACGCGACGAAGGGCCTTGTCTTCCTTGCCGGAGAGGAGCTCTGCTTTGTCGAAGGCATCTTTCGCGCGATCGAAGATCGAGACCGCACCGAAGCAGCGACCGGCGTCGACGAGCGCGTCACGCCTCGCCCGCACGTCACCGTCGAGATCGATGCGAGCGAGTGCGCGATCGATGGCGGTCGAGGTCTCGCTCGAGCCACGGCCGCGCGCGCCACGAGCGACGCCGAGCGACGACGCCAGCGCGCGGAGCCAACGCATCACCTCTTCGCCAGAGCGATCGCGGAGATCGGCGACGACGAGGGCGCGGATGAGATCGTTCGCCCCGCCCTCGGGCCGCTTGGCGGCGAGGAGGTGCTCGCCCGATCGAGCGAAATTGTCGGCCGCGCGTTCGCGATCGCCGCCCTCGAGGAGGTGATGAGCGATGCGTTCGTAGGACGGCGTGGACTTCGGTTGTCCCGGTCTTTCGCCGGTCTCCGAGAGCTGGATCAGCGAGGCCGCGATGGCCGCGTGCAGCTCGCGTTTGGCCTCGAGCGGCGTGGCATCGAGGACCACCTCGCGAGCCACGGGCGAGACGAAGGCGACCGAGCGCTCGCCCCCGCGACGAAGGATTCCCTGCTGCTCGAGCGGGCCGAGCATGCGCTCGAGGCTGGCGATTTCTTCACCGGCGCTGAGCGCGAGGATGTCGATTTCGGCAGGCTCGCCGAGGAGAGCGACCGCCGTGAGAATGGCGCGCTCTTTCACCGAGAGCTTGGCGAGGCGCGAGGCGACGAGACCACGCAGTGATTTCGGCAGATCGATGGAGTCGGTGCCTTTGCGCGCGACGGCGCGTTCGACGGGCGGCTTGCCCTTCTCGGGATCGCCGGGCTCGGAGACCTTGATGATCGCGCCGGCGTCTTGCATCGCGCGAACGAGCTCTTCGAGGAAGAGCGGGTTGCCGCCCGCGCGTGCGGTGATGAACGAGACCAGCTCTGGGCCCACCTCTTTCACGCCGAGGCGCGTCGCCACCATCTTCTGGCTGTCGTCCTTGCCGAGCTCTTGCAAGACGAGGAGGTGCTGCTGGACCATTCGTCCATCGCTCTGCGGTCCCGACGCGGCGCCGCTCTTCGAGCTCGGCGAGGCGATGACCGGGTCGCCTTCGGGACCGGCGAAGATGAGCACCACGCGGCAGCTCGCCACCGCGCGCGCGACCGAGGCCAAGACCGCCGTCGAAGCGGGATCGACCGCCTGCATGTCGTCCCAGGCGAGCACGTGCAGACGATCGTCGCAGAGGCGCGAAATCATGTGCGCGAGGGCCGCCGCGGCGTGCTCCTGACGACCGCCGGCCTCCATCCCGCCGTGCGCATCACCGCCGGAGCGCGCGAGATCGAGCACCGTGCGCAGCTCGTCGTCGCCGAGGCCGAGCGCGCGCAGTCGCGGACGAACGGCGTCGATTTTCACGTCGGCGTCGCCCTCTTCGATGCCACAGAGGACGCGCATCATCGCCGCCACCGACGAGAGCGGGACGTTGCGACCATGCGGCGGACAGGTCGCCAGATACCAGCCGACGTTGTAGGCGCCGCGGGTCAGACGACGCTGTACCTCGTGGAGGAGCCGAGTCTTGCCCGTGCCTGGCGCGCCGTGAAGATTGACGACGCGCGCCCGACGACGCGTGGCGGCCGCGAGGATTTCGCCGAGCACCCGCAGCTCGTCACGACGACCGACGAACTTGGCGTAGAGATCGCTCGCCGGCTTGCGCCCCTTGACGAGGACGCCGCTCACCGCCGAGAGGGCGCGGAAGGAATCGGAGATGGGCTCGGCGTCGATGGCGGCGCGGACGTGGCGCAACGCGGCGGCGGAGATGGCGACACGGCCGTCTCCACAACGCGCGAGATCGCGGGCGTCGACGACGATCGCCGACAGCTTCTCGTCGCGGGCGATTTTCCCATCGGCGTCGACGGTGATGCGGCCGGCGTGGATGCCGACGCTCGACGCCGGCGCGAGCTCGCGGAGGGAACGAAGGAGCACGAGGCCGCAGCGCACGGCGAGATCGGTGTCGCGACCGTCGGGCTCGTCGAGGCCGAAAATGGCGGTGATTCGGCCTTGCTCGCTGTCGACGATGTGCGCGCCGTAGCGCCGGAGGAGCTCTTCGCCGCCGCTGGATGCACGCTCGATCGGCGAACGGGGCGCGGCGTCGGCGTCGGTCGTCGCGAGCACTGGAGCGTCGATGGCGCCGGCGATTTCCAGGACCAGTGACGTCACCTCGCGGTGTTGACCGAGGCTCGCCGCGCGCGCGAGGCCGCCTTGGCTGAGCTCGATGTTCGAGGACGCTGCCGAAGTGCCTGCGCGTGGGGGCAACGTCGCCATGTCGGCGGCGTCGGGCACCTCGACCGGCGTGCGCACGAGACCTTCTTCGACGTCGTCGCTGTCGACGATGACCGCCGAGGCCGGCGTGCTCCCGAGCCCGTCTTCGCGATATCGCTGGAGCAGCTCGCTCAGCGGGTGCGAACCGAAGCGCTCTCCGGCGGTGTAGAGGAACGCCAACAAATCGTCGTGGAGGCGTGCGGCGTCGGCGTAACGCTCGTCGGGCGACAGCGCCAGCGCCCGACGGACGATCGACGCGAACTCCTTCGGGACGTCGGGACGCGCGAGCTCGAGCGGCGGAGCTTCGGCGGCGCGCACCCGACGCAACGTTTCGAACATCGTCGGCGCGGCGAAGGGATTGGTGCCCGCGAGCATTTCGTAGAGCACCACCCCGAGCGCCCAGATGTCGGCGCGCGCGTCGATGGTCTTGCCGTTCGCCTGCTCGGGACAGAGGTATGCGTACTTGCCGCGGATGGCGATGCGCCCATCTTTTCGCGGGGCGTCGTCGTCATCCTCGGTGCCCGTTCCCAGCGTGTCACGCGCCTTGGCGATGCCGAAGTCGGTGACCTTGACCTCGCCCTCGAAGCTCAGGAGCACGTTCTGTGGGCTGACGTCGCGATGGACGATGCCGAGCGGACGCAGCTGCTCGTCGCGACGTCGATGCGCGTGATCGAGCCCCTTGGCGACCTCGGCGGCGATGTATGCGGCCGTGGCGAACGACATCTTCTCGCCGCGCCTTCGCGACCACGCCAGCAGCGTCGCCAGGTCGAGCCCGTGCACGTACTCCATCGCGATGAAGAGGGCGTCGCCGACGCGCCCGAGGTCGAACACCTGGACGACGTTGGCGTGCGAGAGGCGCACCGAGAGCTTGGCCTCGCGGACGAACATCTCGACGAACTTCGACTCTTGCGCGAGCTGCGGAAGGATTCGCTTGATGACGAGGACCTTCTCGAAGCCCTCGACGCCGTAGGACTTGGCGCGGAAGACCTCTGCCATGCCGCCCTGCCCAATCTTTTCGAGCAGCGCATAGCGACCGAAGGCCTCCCTTTGGGGAGGCTCGGAGCTTCCGGCGGGCGGCCGCAGGGTGTTGTTCACCGTGCTCGACAAGAGACGAACGCTCCCCAGCGCGTCGACGATCTCTTGGCCCCCGTTTTCGACCCCCGCAGCACCTCGTCAGCGTACCACGTCGTTCGCCCGATTCCCCAGCGGGAAGCGCGAGGCGGCTCCCTTCCGTGAGTGCCGCGGTGAGACCAAATTGCGACCCCGGCGAGGTCATCTCGGGAGAGCGCTTGTCGAGGCCCCCCCGAGCACTTAACTTCTCTGACGCCCGTGCCCAGCTCCCCTCCCAAGGTCCTCGACGCCCCGCCGCCGCGAAAGGCGAACGTCAAAGGCGAAATGCCCGGTCCCCTGGAAAAACGGCCCGCCAGGCGCGCAGTCGAGAAGGGCGAGGCCAAAGACGGCGAGCTCGCCAAGCCCAGCAAGCTCCAAGAGTTGCGGCGACGATTCGGCGGCGCCGACGCAGGTGAGCGGCGCCTCCTCGATCTCGTGCTGACCGCGCCGGTATTTTTTGTCTACCACATCGGCGTCGTTTTCTTGTCGGTGCGCAATGGTGTCGATCCGATCACCGATCAGCTCCTGCGTCTGCTCCACGGATCGCTCGCGGCCTACCTCGGGCTCACCTTCGCCATCGCGGCTGTGCTCGCTGGCTTCGTCTGGCTCACGCGCGCCAAAGCGAAGCTCAACCCGGCCGCCTTCGCGCTCCGTCTCGGTGAGGCGGCCATCTACGCGGTCTTGATGTGCGTCGTCGCCAAGGCCGCCGTCACCTTCCAATTCTCGTTTCCCTCTGGCGGCGGCAAGGGTTCGGGGATGGGCGTCTTCCCGGCCGTCGTCATGTCGATGGGCGCTGGTTTTTACGAAGAAATCGCCTTTCGTGTGCTCCTCTTCGGCGGCGGCGTGTGGGTGCTCGACAAGCTGCGCGTGGCGCGCTCACCTGCGCCGAGCACCGACGTCGCCATCCAAGTCGCGTGGGCCATCGTCGCTGCGCTCTGCTTCAGCGCCGTGCACTACGTGGGGTCGCTCGGCGACAAGTTCACGCTCTCGTCGTTCGTCTTCCGCCTCGTCTGCGGGCTATTTCTCACGCTCGTATTTCGCCTCCGCGGCTTCGCCACCGCGGTCTGGACGCATGCGCTCTACGACGTCGGCGTGATGGCCTTGTGAATTCGCGTGGGCGTCACTTCGAGCTGAAAATGGCGAGCAATTTCGCGGGTGGCGGGCGATGGAGCCGACACGTGCGCAGGGCAGCACGCGTCTTCGCGTCGAGCTCGCGGGCAGCCAGCGCGTCGATCACCGCGCGGAGAAACACGCGACGCTCGTCGGCGATCGGTCGATAGGTCGCGAAGTCTTCGCGAAAGGCAGACCAGCGTTCGCGCAGCTCTCGTTCGCGACGCTCCTGGTCGGCGGCGAGCGCGACCAGCTCACCTCCGTCGATCAGCCCTGTGGTGATGGCGGGATCGAGACGCGCGAGGAGGACTCCGACGGCGCGCAGTCGATCCGCCAGGAAATCGTGCCCTTTGGGACCCAACCCTTCCGTCGATCGTTCACGAGGCTCACGCCGTCCGCGTCGCCTCTGGCTCTCGGGCGGAAGCTCGTCTTGCTCGTGCTCGTCGCGCTCATCCAGCTCGTTCGCACTCGTAGTCATCGCAATCATCGCAGTCGCAGTCGTTGCGCTCATCGCTCGGCGTCTTTCTCCCGTGACGAAGCGGGTCACCAAAGGTCGCGAAAACATCCGTCCGCCGCCTATCGCTGGAGAGCGGGGCGCAGTTGCGTCGACGCACGACAAAAGAGCCAGCGTTCGTCCCGAGAGGACTCCGCAGCTCGACGCGTGTGCAGTGCCAGCGACGAAAACGGCTACTTGATGACGTCTTCGATCGTGTCCATCGGGCCGAGCGAAGGGACCGCGAAGAGCAGCTTCGAGAGGTGCGGCTTCTCCTTCGCCTCGGCGAAGGCGAGCGCGAGATCGAACGCGGGACCGAAGGTGCCGGTCGGCTGCGCGTAGATGCGCATCTGGCCTTCCGTGCACGCGCCATCGAGCTTGCGAACGAGCGCGAGCACGTGGTCCGTGGCGACGCCGATCGAGCTCGGCCACACCACCGTGCCGAACATGTGCGTCTCGGCATCGCCCGGGTAGGCGAGTGTGCGGCGATCCATGCCCACCTGCACCTTGGCGTCGGGCCCGATCCACGCGGTCGCGTAGCAGAAACCACGTGGCAGAGGGCCAGGCGGCGCGACCTGCACCGAGAGGAAACCACCGCCGTCGCGCGTGCCGTAGAGCTCCCAAACGCCGATGCGATACCCGAGACCCGCTTGCATGAGACGGGTGAGCTGACCGTAGGGAACGTCGCGTTCGACGCGGATGCGAATCGGTGCGCCGCCGCGCTCTTTCGCCACGCGCTCGAGCAGTGGCCGCACTTCGGGAACTTCTTCCGAGAACTCGGGGCTGACGGGGAGCGGCGTGGTGTTGCCGTAGCCGACGATCGCGCGACGTTGCAGGTGCAGATCGACGATCGGCGATGCGAAAGGAGCATCGGCCATCGAGGCGCCGCTCGCGTCGGCAGGTGGGGTCGTCGACTCCTCGCCCTTGCGACAAAGGCAGCCGCCGAAGCTCGTGGCTAGGGCGACGCCGACGAGCAGCGCCACGGAGAAGCGGAAACCCACGGCGACGTTCTAGCAGGAATTTCCCTAGACCCGCGTCGATGGTTGCGTACCGAGGATGGGTACGAGTAGAGAGAGCGCGCGTCGGCCGGAATCCTGGTCGACGACGTCGAGGCGGTTCTCGCGCGGGCGCATCAGCGGTCGCACGGGAGAATAGGGAAGTCGGTGAAAATCCGGCGCGGCCCCCGCCACGGTGACCGGGGACGATCGCGGACGTTGCCACTGGGTGCTCGCACCCGGGAAGGGTCCGCGGGAGGACGATCCGGGAGCCCGGAGACCTGCCGTCTCGACGCTTTCGTCCGGAGCACGCGGGGAGCGTAGCGGCGGTCGACGATGGTGTCGTCCGTTCGCGCGCGTCCCGAGTGGCTCCGATCGGCGGTGCGAGGGTGCACTGCTGGAGGTCACCCCATGGGCTCGATCATCGATTCACGTATTTCACGCGTCGCCTTCGTCGCGTGCCTCGGCATGACGCCGCTCTCGTTCTCGATCGCCGGTTGCGCCGACGACGCGGACACGCCGCACCCGACGCCGACGCCGGAGGACAGCTCGGTCAGCGAAGTCGGCGCCGATTCGGGCGCCGACTCGGGCGTCGATTCGACCTTGCCCGACACGCGCGTGGACACTGGAACCGACACCGGCACGTCCGCCGACACGCGTGACGCTGCGTTCGACGCCGATGTCGCCGATTCGGCCGATGCGCCGACCGACTCTGGCACCGCGGCCGATTGCCTGGCGTCGACCACTGGCTCCGCTGTCTTCACCATCACCGACACCAGCCTCTGCGTGGTCGCCGCGTACACGTTGCCGAGCGGCTACGTCTCGTCGCTCACGTGGGGTCGTCATGGCGGTCCGCTCGGCTTCGACTCGTTCGGTTCGCCGGCGGTCAAGCTCGTGCGCTGGGCGCCTCCGTCGGGCGCGACCGGTGCGCTGACCTCGACGACGACCACCGTCAACGTGCCGTCGCTCCCGTCGTCCACGTTCTACTGGGACTCGCAGGCGCTCGATTTGCCCTTCTACAACTGGACGGCCATCGCGTATGCCGGCACCAGCGCCGGCTACCCCGGCGAGCTCGTCCTCGCCTCGTCGTCGAGCACCGACCTCGTTCGCTACAACGTCAACGGCTACTTCTCGGAGTCGGCCGTCGGTCTCGCGGCGTCGGGCGGACGTCTGCTCTATACCGGTCTCTCGCCGCTCGCGACATCGGCCTCGACCACCAACGCCGGCGGTCTCTACGCGGCCGATCGCTGCGGCTCGGCGACCAGCTCGCCGCGTCTCCTGCCGGACACCGACACCACCTGCGGCGCGCCCCTCGAGGTCGCGACGTGGGAGAGTGGCAGCTCCGGCCCGATCGCGGCCGACTACAAGGAGAACGTCTTCGCCATCCTCTCGACGTTCAGCGGCAAGCAGGAGCTGCGCGGCTTCGAAAGCAGCAAGATCGCCCGCGGCGGCCTCGCCACCAACGGCACCAAGCTGTTCTCGATCGACGGCTACACGGGCGAGATGGTCGCCGATGGCAGCAAGGTCGTCTTCCAGTCGCACGACAGCGCCTACAAGCCGATCGACGTGCAAGCGATCGATTACACCGTCGATGCCACCGCCAAGACGGTGAATCCGAGCGGCTCGGTTCGCGACATTCTCCATATGGTGACGCCCGGCACCGGCGTCGCGCTCCTCGTCGACGACAAGCACCGCGTCTGGGTGGGCGTCGCCGATCCGGCCACCGGAGACGCCGGGCCGACGAGCTCGACCTTCTACGTGTTGCGCAAGAAGACGCCGTGAGTCTCCCTCGCCGAAGCGCGGTCTTCGGCGGGACCCTCTTCGTCTCCGGCGTGCTCTCCTGCTCGGTGAGCACGCCGGTCGGCGATGGCAGCGTATTTCCCGCTGGGATCGGCGTGATGATCGTCGAATCGACGTATGACGGTCAGTCGATCGTCGAGGCCGTCGACTCGAGCACCCACGTGCGCGCCTTGCAGACCGGTGTCGGCTACGACGCCGATCCGCACCTGCGCAAGCTCCTCGGTGCCGACGGTCGCGCGCGATATTTCCTCGTCGGGTCGACCAACGGCACCGTCAGCGAGCTCGACGCGCATGGCGTCGTCATGCAGGTCATCTCGGCGCGCGACGACGCGAAGGGGACCGCGTCCAATCCGCAAGACGTCGCGCTGATGTCCGACGGCACACTCCTCGTCACGCGCGGGAAGTTGTCGTCGCTCCTCTTCCTCCATCCCGACGGAGCACGCGAGACGGCCGATCTCGCGTCGTTCGCCGATCCCGACGGCAACCCCGACGCCGATGCGGTGACGATCGTCGGAGAAAGCGCGTTCGTCACGCTGCGGCGACTCGGCGATGGGTTCGACATTCTCCCCGCCTTTCCCTCGATCCTCGTCGCCGTCGATCTCGCGAAGCCGCACGCCACGCGCAAGATCGCCGAGCTTCCGCCCGACCCGTTCGGCCCGATCCGGAAGCGTCCCGGCGGTCCGGATGGCGAGCTCTGGATCACGTCCATCGCCGGGCCGATCAGCACGCCTCCCACCCACGGCGCGGCGCTCGTTCGCGTCGATGCGTCGACCGGTGCGGTGGTGCGGGTCCTCGACGAGGCGAACGTGCACGGCTTCGTCGACGCCTTCGACCTGCGCAGCGAGCACGAGGGATACGCGATCGTCGCCAGCTTCGAGGGGGCCAATCCGACGCACCTCGTGGCCTTCGATCCGGCGACCGGCGTGCTCCGTTGGTCTCTCGCGCCACGCGCCGAATACGTGCTGTGGGACGTGCAGGCACGCGGCGATCTTTTGTTCGTCACCGATCGAACGAAGGAGACGCCGAACCTCGCGCTCCTTCGAACCAGCGACGGCGCACCCGTCGCCCAGTTCGCGACTCGCACGCTGCCGATCGATTTCGTCCTTCTCGGCGACTCGCAGAGCCGGTGAGAGCGGTGACCTGCGTCAGATTTTGAGATCGCGCGCCATCGCCTCGCCGTTCGGCGGAGGGGCGGCGCTCTCGCGCTTGCGCTCGTAGCGGCGCCGTGAGGAGTGCATCTCCATCTGCACCTCGTCGCTGATGGTGCCGTCCTCGTGGAAGCGATCGAGCTCGAGCGAAACGCGGCGCAGATACTCTTGCTTGACGTGGAAGGGGAGGAACGAGCTCTTGAAGCCGCTGACCACGATTTGCTTGAGATCGGCGAGGTTGAGGCCCATCTCGGTGTGGCAGAGCCAGAGCTCTTTGGAAACCGTCGTGTCGGTGATGAGGCGATTGTCGGTGTTGACCGTCACGCGCAGGCCGAGGTCGGCGTAGAGCTTGAGCGGGTGCGACTTGAGGTCTTTGATGGCCCCCGTCTGCACGTTGCTCGACGGGCAGCACTCGAGCGCGAGGCGGTGGTCGTTGACGTAGTGGAGCAGGTCGCCGTCCTCGCGGAGGCGGCAGCCGTGACCGATGCGGTGCGCGCCGCAGATGTGAATCGCCTGGGCGATCGACTCGGGGCCGTACGCTTCACCCGCGTGGATCGTGCAATTGATGTTGTTGTCGCGGACGAGCTGGAAGGCAGCGCGGTGGTGCTTGGCGGGGTGCCCGTCTTCGCCGCCGGCGAGGTCGAAACCGACGACACCGCGGTTTTTGTAGGCCACCGCGAGCTCGGCCATCTCCAGCGACGACTCGGCGCTGATGTTGCGGATGCCGCAGACGATGATGTTCGACTCGATGCCGTGGTCTTTCTGCGCGGCCCGGAGCCCCTCGAGGACCGCCTCGATCACCGACGTCAGCTTCAGCCCCTTGCGGGTGTGGAGCATCGGCGCGTAGCGAACTTCCATGTACCGCACGCCCTCGGCGGCCGCGTCTTCGGCGAGCTCGTAGGCGATGCGGGTGAGCGCGGGCTCGGTCTGCATCACTCGGAGGGTGATGTCGAAGGCCTTGAGGTACTCGACCAGCGAGCCGCAGTTCTCGCCGAGGTGCATCGCCCGGCGGAGGGACTCGGGGTCGTCTCCAGGGAGCTCGACTCGATCGCGCGCGGCGAGGTCGAGGATGCTCTCGAGGCGAAGGGAGCCGTCGAGGTGGACGTGGAGGTCGGTTTTGGGGAGCTTCTCGATGAACGAGAGCGGGAGACGCGTGCTCGCCGCTCCGGCGGCGTTGTTGTGGGTCGTCATGGAGAACTATTAGTACGACTCGGCGTGCGCGTCATGCTCGTGAGATCACGAGATTCGCGACGTCAGCCGTGTCGGCGTTGCGTCAATCGGAAGAGGCGCTTTCCGTCTTCGTCGCGCGGTTCCTCGGCGTGGAGCGCGGAAATGCGGATGGTTCGTGTTCGCCCCGACGCCGGGTGCTGGACGAGGAGCTCGTCTCCGTCACTGCGGAGGACCTCGCATCGGCCGAAGGTGAAGTGATCGATGAGATCGCCCGGCTCGGGATAGATTTCTTGGTCTACCAGTTTTCGTCGTGGAGGCGTCGGAGCCATGGGCGGAGGCAGCGCCGGGGAAGGGGGCGGCGGCTTGCGAACCGGAGCCGGCGACCCGCGGGAACCCGAAGAGCTCGAGGAGCTCGAGGAGCTCGAGAAGACACGCGGAGGAGGGGCCTGCGCCTCGGCCGAAGCGTCGGCGAGGGCTGCCCAAGGCGACGGCGCGGATCCGCGAGCCTCGTCCCGACGGCCAGGCGCGGGCTCGTGTCGCTGTGGTCGGTCGCGCTCGTCGGTCGTGTTTGTCGTGTTTGCCGCGGCAGTTGCGTCTGTCGGGGTCGCCTCGCTTCTGGCAGTGGTGGGCTCGAGGGGCGTGACGAGGAGCTTCACGTCGTCGGCCACCGCGCGGGTGACGTTTCCCGTGAGAATTTCCGGGCCTCGCACCGAGCTGCGGGCCACCGTGGCCGAGACCTGGAGGGCTCCCCGTCCATTTCCCCCGGCCGTGGCGTGCCCGTGGAGGCCGATGATGCGCGAGGCGGTGGCGAAGGTTCGCTCCCCGCTGGCCTCGTGGATCGCCACTTCCCGCAGCGTCCCATGCCCCTCTATCCAGGCATGCCCGACGCCGTGCTCGGCCAACGCGGCGGCAATTGCCTCGAGGATGTCGTCACCGGGTTCCAATGCCAAGAGGAGCGCTTCGCGCATAAGGCACCGCGTCACCTGCATCCTCGACACGCTGCGCCGTTTTTTCGGGCGCGTCGACGCTCCCGAGAGGTAGTCTGTCCCCCCGGGGTTTTACCCCGTCCGCGACCGTGGTTGCAGTTCGTGTCGCGGTTCTGTTCGTCGTCGGGTCGGAGACACTCCTTGGCCAAACAGCAGCTACTCCTCGTCGACAGCGACCCACGTGGCGTTCGCGTCCTCGAAGTGAGCCTGAAGAAGGCCGGATACTCGGTCACGGTCGCGCACGACGTCGAGGACGCGACCTCCAAGGTCGAGCTCTCGATCCCCGATCTCATCCTCACCGACACGCGGCTGTCGGGAGGCGACGGCTTCCAGCTCGTCCGTCGGCTGAAAGATCACCCCGACTGGTCGACGATCCCGATCGTCTTCCTCGCCAGCGACAAGTCCATCGAGGACAAGGTCCGCGGGCTCGAGCTCGGCGTCGACGACTACCTGACGAAGCCCATCTTCGTCCGCGAGCTCCTCACGCGCGTCAGCATCCTGTTGCAGAAACGCTCGCAAGAACGACTTACAAGTCCTCGAAATAGCGGAAGAACTCGCTTCGCCGGCTCTATAGAGGACATGGCCGTCGTCGACCTCCTGCAGACCATCGAGGTCTCTCGCAAGAGCGGCAACGCGCGCATCGCACATGGCGCGCAGACCGCGACGTTCTGGTTCCGCGACGGACAGGTGATCGACGCGGTGCTCGGACGGCTCGAGGGCGAGGAGGCGATCTACCGCGCGCTCGTCTGGAGCGAGGGCACCTTCGAGGTCGAGTTCGCGCCGGCGACGAGCGTCCTGCGCGACCAGACCATCACCGTCAACACGCAGGGCCTCTTGATGGAGGGGATGCGTCGGGTCGACGAGTGGGGGCGCCTCCTCGAGCAGCTACCGCCCCTCGACATCGTCTTCGAAGTCGACCGCGCGGTCCTCCTCGAGCGCCTTGGCGAGATCCCCGACGAGCTCAACGGCATCCTCCGCCTCGTCGACGGGCATCGATCGATCATCGAGCTCGTCGACTCCAGCCCCTTCGAAGACCTGTCGACCCTCTCGACCATTTCCAAGCTCTATTTCGAGGGTCTCCTCGTCGCGCGGACGGGAGCGGCGGTCGAGGCAGTGGTGCCCGGTCCCGAAGATCACAAGAGCAGCGGCAAGTTCAACACCCACGCGCCGGGGATGCCGGTCGAGGAAATCGTGCCGCGCGCGGGGCAGGGGACGTTGCCGCCGCCCCCCGCCGACACGTCGCGCGCGAGCCCCACCGCCCTCGCGCTCGGCGATCGCGCGAGCAGCCTCTCGCTCGAGCCGCCGGCGTCGGCGCCGCCGCGGGAAGGGTACCTCTCGCCCGACGAGGCCGTCGCGCCGCTGCCCGCGCGCAAGCCGCCATCGACCGCGCCGTATGCGCATGCGTTGCCGGCGTCGATGAACCCGGGGGCTCCTCCCGCAGCCCCGGCCGAGGGTGCACCACGCTCGGAGGAAGCGCTCGCCGTCGATCTGGCGCTCGCAGCGCTCGCGGGAGCGAGTGAGCCTTCGAGCAAGTCGCGCATTTCCGCAGCACCGCCGGTGCCCGGAGGCCCAGCGAGTCCCGAGGCCAAGCCGGAGGCCAAGCGCAGCGACCCACGTCAAGCAGCGGCGAAGCCTCCGCCCGTGCCGCAGACTTCACGGAGCATCGGTGGCAACGGCGCGCCGTCGGGCAGCAAGCTCGAGCGCGCCATCGCTTCGGTGCCGGTCGGCGATCCAGAGATGCCGCCGCTCCCGAGCTCGGCGACGCCGGCGATCTCTGCTACCGAAAAGGCTGCGGCCGACGAAGAGGCGCGCAAGGAGATGACCCTCCCTTCGGTCGTCCGCGCGGAGACGACGCCGACGCGTCCCGAGTCGCCAATCGCCAAAGAGACGCGCGACGCCGAGGTGCCTGCTGCTGCGCCGAAGAAGCCGAACGCCGACACGGTCATCGGCTTCGCGCAGCAACTGGCGCCCAACGCCCCGCCGCCGGTGAGCGGGCACACGCAACGTGGCATCCGAGCCGTGCAAGTGCCGGAGGTCGAGATGCCGGGCGCGCGCCTCGCCGTCGTCGAGCCGCACTCGCAACCGCCCAAGGCGGCGGCGACGAAGACGCCGGGCGAGGAGCACGGGCACTCGGAAAAACAAGGCGAAAAGCACGAAAAGCGCGAGAACCACGAGAAGGGAAAGCACTCGTCTGGGAAGATCGACGCCTCGGGGGCGCCTGCCTTCGACGACGACATTTCGCATCCCGGCTTCTTCGAAAAAAGCGATCACGAGGTGCACGCCGAGGACTGGCGTCGTGAAGCCCCCGACCTGCACGAGCATGATCACGATCACGATCACGACAACTCGCCGACACGCCGACATCAGCGGGTCGCGCCTCATCGCGCGCGGACCATCGTCTTGGCCGTCCTCGGTTTGGCCATCGTCGTCCTTGCCGTCGCTGGCGTGCAGAAGATGTTGCGCGGGACCACCCCAACGACGACGAACAGCAACAGCACGACGCCGAGTCCGGCACCGAGTCCGACACCGAGCACGGTTTCGAGCTACGACGAGCACCCGCTCGAGGTCGACTCCGGCGGCGCGATCGTCGTGCCGGGCGTCGTCGATGCCTCTGAAACAGAGGTTGGCGACGCGCTCGCCTCGGCCACCGACACCGCCGATGCGGCTGTCGCCGACACTGCCGATTCCGCTGCGCACGACACTGCCGATTCCGCCGCGCACGACACCGCCGGTGCCGCGACGACCGACGCTGCAATTGCCGGCGCCGATGCTGCCGTCGACCCCGACGCCGAGCTCAGCGGTGGTGAGCTCCTCGCGCGTGCAAAGGCTGCGCTCGGCGGCAATCCAGTGCGCGCTGCGGCCCTCGCGCGCAAGGCGGCCGCGAAGGGCGCTGGCGGAAGTGCCTATTACGTGATGGGCGCTGCGTACCAAGCGATGGGCTCGAACGCCGCTGCCAAGGGCGCGTACGCAAAGTGCGCGGCGATGGGCGCAGCGGAGGCCGGCGAGTGCGCGGCGCTGGCAGAAGGTCTGTGATGATGCGGTGTCGTGCATGACGATCGCCGTGTTGGGGTGCGGAGACTGGGGCAAGAACCTCGTCCGTAACTTCTTCGAGCTCGACGCGCTGTCGGCGATCGTCGATTCCGCGCCCGCAGCACGTCAGCGTGCGAGCGAGCTCGCGCCGGGCGTACGCGTCTACGAGGACGTGGCTGCCGTGCTCCGCGATCCGAACATCCGCGGCGTCGTCGTCGCCACGCCTGCCGACACCCATGCGCGGCTCAGCGCAGCGGCGTTGCGTGCGGGCAAAGACGTCCTCTGCGAGAAGCCGCTCGCCCTTCGCTACGAGGACGCGCGCGAGGTCAGCGCCATCGCCGCCGAGCATTCGCGCGTGCTGATGGCGGGCCACATCCTCGAGTACCACCCCGCCATCCAGCGGCTGCGACAACTGATCGCCGACGGAGAGCTCGGCGCCGTCCGCTATGTCTACTCCACGCGCCTCAACCTCGGCAAAGTGTGGCTCGAGGAGAACATCCTCTGGGCCCTCGCGCCGCACGATATCTCCGTCATCCTCCGCCTCGTCGACGCCATGCCCTTCCAGGTCGTCTCCACGGGCGGCGCCTGCATCCAGCCCAACGTTTTCGACGTCAGCGTGACGCAGCTCCTCTTCGAGAACGGCGTTGCCGCTCACGTGTTCGTCTCCTGGCTGCACCCATTCAAGGAGCAGAAGCTCGTCGTCGTCGGGAGCAAGCGCATGGCGGTCTTCGACGACGTGCGCCGCGAGCTCGTCGTCTACGACCAGCGGGTCGACGTTCACGGAGGCGAGCCGGTGCCGATTCGGGGCGAAGGACGCCTCGTCGAGTACTCCAACGACGAGCCACTGAAGCTCGAGTGCCGCGCCTTTCTCGACGCGATGAGGTCGCGCGAGCCCCCGCTCACCGGCGTCGCCAGCACCATGCGCGTGATGCGTGTGCTTCAGGCAGCGCAACGCTCGCTCGTGACGCGCGGCCAGCCGGTCACGCTCCCGATGGAATGACCTCGGAGGTGTCGTGAAGGCCTTCGTCCACCCGTCCGCCATCGTCGACGTGCCTTGCGAGATCGGCGAGGGGACGAAGATTTGGCATTTCACCCACGTCATGGTGGGTGCTCGGATCGGCCGAAGGTGCAACCTCGGACAGAACGTGCACGTCGCCTCCGGGGTCGTCGTCGGTGACGGCGTCAAGATCCAGAACAACGTCTCGCTCTATGCCGGCACCGTCGTCGAGGACGACGTCTTCCTCGGGCCGTCGTGCGTGCTCACCAACGTGAAGAACCCGCGCGCCGCAGTGAGTCGACGTGAGCACTACGCGCCAACGCTCTTGCGACGAGGGTGCACCGTCGGCGCCAACGCGACCATCATCTGCGGCGTCGTCGTCGGTCGGCACGCCTTCGTCGCGGCTGGCGCGGTCGTCACTGCAGACGTCGCCGACTATGCCCTGATGGTCGGCGTCCCCGCGCGACGCGTCGGATGGCTGAGCCGCCACGGACACCCTCTCGAGGCTCGCGACGACGGCTTGATGATCTGCCCGGAGAGCGGCCTGCGCCATCTCGAGACCGACGGCGTCGTTCGCTGCCTCGATCTCGACGAAGACTCTCCGCTCCCTCCGCAAGTGCGACCGGTGTCTTCGTGACGAGGATTCCGCTGCTCGACTTGCGGCGCCAAGACCAAGCAGTCGACGCCGAGCTCGTCGACGCCTTCCGGCGCGTGCTCGAGAGCGGCTGTTACATCCTCGGACCCGAGGTCGAGGCGTTCGAGCGGGAGTGCGCCCGCTACCTCGGCGTCGAGCATGCGGTCGGCGTTTCCTCGGGGACCGATGCGCTCTTACTTTCGCTGATGACCCTCGGAATCGGCCGCGGCGACGAGGTGATCGTTCCGACGTACACGTTCTTCGCTACCGCAGGGGCCGTAGCGCGAACTGGGGCCACGCCGGTCTTCGCCGACGTCGATCCGCGATCGTTCAACTGCACGGCGGACGCCATCGCCTCCCGCATCACTGGGCGCACGAAGGCGATCGTCGTCGTGCACCTCTTCGGCCAGTGTGCGGACATGGATCCGATCCTCGCACTCGCCACGAACAGGGGCGTGCCCGTCGTCGAGGATGCTGCGCAGGCGATCGGCGCACGACATCGTGGGCGGAACGCGGGCGCAATGGGCGCGTTCGGCTGCTTCTCATTTTTTCCATCGAAGAACCTCGGCGCGATGGGCGACGCGGGTCTCGTCACGACGAACGACGCGGCCCTCGCTCACCGGGCGCGCATCTCACGCGTGCACGGAGCCTCTCCGAAGTACCATCATCACCTCGTCGGCGGCAATTTTCGCCTCGATGCACTGCAGGCTGCGCTCCTCCGCGTGAAGCTGCCTCACCTCGAAGAGGCAACCGAGCGAAGGCGAGCGAACGCCGAGCTGTACCAGCGCTGCTTCGCCGCCCTCGAGTTCGCCGCCCCCAACGACGGCGATCTTCACGGCAACGCGGTGCTGCTCTGGCCGACTTGCCTGCAGGAACGCCACGTCTACAATCAATACGTGGTCCGCGTCGCCCGAGCCGGCGCGCGTGATCGGCTGCGCGCATTCCTCGACGAACGAGGGATCGGGACGGAGGTGTATTACCCGATACCGATGCACCTCCAGGCCTGCTTCTCCGAGCTCGGCCATCGGAAGGGTGACTTCCCCGACGCCGAGACCCTCGCCGACGAGTCGCTCGCGCTCCCGATCTTTCCCGAGCTGCAGGCAGACGAGATTCGCCGCATCGTCGGCCACATCGCGGAGTTCTTCGCGTGAGGCTTCAGCGCAGTCGTCCCGCAGCACGAAGCGCGTCGACGATCTGCGCCGCCGCCTCGTCGGGCGACGTCTGCCCCGAAGCTATGCGAATCTCCGGCTTCTCGGGCGCTTCGTAGGGCGAGTCGATGCCGGTCATGTTGCGGAGCGTGCCTGCGCGCGCCTTCTTGTAGAGCCCCTTCGGGTCGCGCCGTTCGGCCTCTTCGAGCGCGACGTCGACGAAGACTTCGAAGAACTCTCCGGCCTCGACGATGCTGCGCGCGAACTCTCGCTCGGCGCGGAAGGGCGAGATGAACGACACCAGCACGATGAGCCCGGCGTCGGCCATCAGCTTCGCCACCTCGGCGACGCGTCGCACGTTCTCGACGCGATCAGCGTCGGTGAAGCCGAGGTCTTTGTTGAGACCGTGCCGCACGTTGTCGCCGTCGAGGAGATACGTGTGATGACCGAAGGCGTGGAGACGCTTCTCGACCAAGTTGGCGATGGTCGACTTCCCTGCGCCTGAAAGACCGGTGAACCAGAGAATCGACGCCTTTTGCCCTTTGGCCTCGGCGCGCGCCTTCTTCGAGACGTCGAGCGCGTGCCAGTGGACGTTGTCGGCTCGCTGCAGCGGGAAGTGCACGAGACCGGCGCCGACCGTGGCGTTGGTCTGCCGATCGATGAGGATGAACGAGCCCGTCTCGCGGTTGCCTTCGTAGGAATCGAAGCCGATTTTGCGATCGAGCGCGACGTTGCCGACGCCGATGTCGTTCATCGCCAAGGTCTGCGCCGCGAGCTCGTCGCCGGTGTTGATGTCGAGCTTGTGACGAAGCGAGGTGATGGTCGCGGTGACGGTGCGCGCGCCGGTCTTGAGGAGATACGAACGGCCCGGCAAGAGCGGATTCTCGTGCATCCAAATCAGCGTCGCCTGCAGCTGATCGGCCGGACTCGGCGCGCTCGCGACGTCGACGAGGAGATCGCCACGGCTGACGTCGATCTCATCCTCGAGGGTCAACGTCACCGATTGCCCGGCGACGGCGCTCTCGAGATCTCCCCCGTGGGTGACGATGCGGGCGACGCGGCTCTCGTGGCCGGAGGGGAGGGCGCGCACGAGATCGCCCTTTTTGATGACGCCGCCAGAGACGTAGCCAGCGAAGCCGCGGAAGTCGGCGCTCGGCCGGTTCACCCACTGCACCGGCATGCGGAACGGACGTCGATCTTGCTCGTCTTCGACGGGCACCGCTTCGAGGTGCGCGAGGAGCGTGCGTCCCGCGTACCAAGGCATCTTCGTGCTCGCCTCGATGACGTTGTCGCCCTTCAGCGCCGAAAGCGGAATCGGCACGATTTCAAGGTCGCTTCGTAGTCTTGCTGCGAAGCGGCCATAGTCCGCGACGATGGCGTCGAAGACGTTTTGGTCATAGCCGACGGCGTCCATCTTGTTGACCGCGAGGACCACCTTGCGGATACCGAGGAGCGAGACGATGAGGCTGTGACGGCGCGTTTGCACGAGCACGCCCTTGCGCGCGTCGATGAGGATGATCGCGAGATCGGCCGTCGACGCCGCGGTGACCATGTTGCGCGTGTACTGCTCGTGACCCGGCGTGTCGGCGACGATGAACTTGCGCTTGTCGGTGGAGAAGAAGCGATAGGCGACGTCGATGGTGATGCCCTGCTCACGCTCTGCGGCGAGCCCGTCGACGAGGAGCGCGAGGTCGATCTCTTCGCCCTGCGTGCCCGACTTCTTCGAATCGGCCACGAGCGCCTCGAGCTGATCGGCGAAGACCAAGCGCGACTCGAAGAGGAGCCGGCCGATGAGCGTGCTCTTGCCGTCGTCGACGCTGCCGCAGGTGAGGAACCGAAGAAGACTCTTGTGCTGCTGCTGGTGGAGATAGGCGCCGATGTCGCGGGCGATGAGATCGGATTGGTGGGCCATCAGAAGTAGCCCTCTTGCTTCTTCTTCTCCATCGAGGCCGAGGCGTCGTGATCGATGACGCGCCCTTGCCGCTCGGAGGTGGTGGTGAGGAGCATCTCCTGGATGATCGCCGGGAGCGTGTCGGCCTCGCTCTCGATCGCGCCGGTCAACGGATAGCAACCGAGCGTGCGAAAGCGCACTTTTCGCTGCGTCGGCACCTCGCCGGGCGCGAGCGGCATGCGCTCGTCGTCGACCATGATGAGCCCACCGTCGCGCTCGACCACCGGACGCACGGCGGCGAAGTAAAGCGGCACGATCGGTATGTTCTCGAGGTAGATGTACTGCCAGACGTCGAGCTCGGTCCAGTTGGAGAGCGGGAAGACGCGCAAGGTCTCGCCTTGGTGACGATCGATGCGCGTGTTGTAGAGCCGCCAGAGCTCGGGACGCTGGTTCTTCGGATCCCAGCGGTGACCGCCCGCACGAAAGGAGAAGACGCGCTCCTTCGCCCGCGACTTCTCTTCGTCGCGCCGCGCGCCGCCGAACGCCGCGTCGAAGCCGTGCTTGTCGAGCGCTTGCTTCAGCGCCACCGTCTTCATCACGTCGGTGTGCACCACCGAGCCCGACGTGAACGGATTGATGCCCGCGGCGACGCCCTCTTGGTTCACGTGGACGAGGAGATCGAGCCCGAGCTGCTTCACCCACGCGTCGCGGAAGGTGATCATCTCGCGGAACTACCAGGTCGTGTCGACGTGGAGGAGCGGGAAGGGCGGTTTTGCCGGGTAGAAGGCCTTCATCGCCAGGTGCAGCATGACGGCGCTGTCTTTGCCGATGGAGTAGAGCATCACCGGGTTTTCGCACTCGGCGACGACCTCACGGAGGATGTGGATGGACTCGGCTTCCAGGCGTTGGAGGTGGGTGAGGGGCATGGGAGGCGAGCGCTCTGATAGCACCGCGGCACGACCGGAACGACTCCAGAGCGACAATCGCGCGAGCGCCGCCGAGGACCGATCACGGCGCAACGCTCCGACTCGGGCAAAAATCTCCCGATGCTTCGCCAGCCGAAGGCGTGGATCCGGCTCGATGCCCGAGCATCGTCACGTTCGCGTGACGGAATCAGTGTTCGTGGTCCATCTGGAACATGCTCTTCGGGTCGTCCTCGTGGCGAATCTCGTCGATCGGCAACTTCTTGCCTTGCCCCATGAAGAGGCGGTTCGGCAGGTTGGTTACCAGCCCATCCTTTCCGCCGACGTTTCGATAACCGTGCACCACTCCGGCCGGGACGATCACCGCCGTCGGATCGTCCTCACCGACGACGATGCGAATCCGATTCCCATAGGTCGGCGACGACTGGCGATTGTCCCAAAGCACCAGGAGGAAGTTCGACGGCCCGAGAAAGCAGAAGTAGTCGGCCTGATCGATGTGCTCGTGCGGCCCGCGCTGCACACCAGCGCGGGAAATCGACGCATAACACATCGTCGGGCGAAACTCGGCCGCGACCTCGTCGTCTCGATACAACTCACAAAGCCAGCCACGCTCGTCGACGAACTTGCGCAGCTTGCGGACCTCGACCCCTTCGATGGGACCCTTCTTGAAGGACATGAACGCTCCTATTCCCGTGAAAGTTCGATGACGCAGTCGTCACCGATCATGAGTGAGAGCGTCCGGTCGCGCGAAGATCCGCGCCTGACGACCACCCTTTTTCCGATCAGCGAATCGGCGATCCGCTCGATGTCGACGATGCTCGTGCCCTCCATGATGACGGAGTGAGCGACAGTCGAGCGGAGCAGCGTGACGCCGTCACCGATGGCCGTAAACGGCTCGATGCGCGCGTCGCAGATGTGAGCGTTCTCCCCGATGACTACCGGTCCGCGAATGATCGAACGCTCGATTCGAGTTCCCTTGCCGACGCGGACGCGACCGCTGCAGACGCTCTTGTCGTCCACCTCGCCCTCGATGCTCCCTTTGAGCCAGTCGTCGAGGACGGTGTCGTTGGCGAGCAGCATGTCATCCTTCTTGCCGGTATCGAGCCACCACTTGTCGAGGCGCGAGAAGCGAACGCGGTGTCGATCGACGATGAGCTGATTGATGGCGTCGGTGATCTCGAGTTCGCCGCGAGGCGAAGGCTTGATCCGGGAAATCGCCTCGAAAATGGTCTTGCGGAAGAGGTAGATCCCCACCAAGGCGAGGTTCGACCGCGGCTCCTTGGGCTTCTCCACCAGTGAGATGACTTCGCCGCGGTTGTCGACTTCGGCGACGCCGAAGGCCGAGGGGTTGGGCACCTCCTTGAGCATCACCGACGCACCAAGCGAGGCGTCTTCGGCAAAGGCTCGCACCATTTCGCGAATGCTCATGCCGATGAGGTTGTCGCCGAGATACATAACGAAGTCGTCGTCGCCGAGGAATGGACGGGCGGTGGCGACGGCGTGGGCAAGACCCGCGGGCTTGTCCTGCAAAATGTACGTAAACTTGACGCCGAAGCGCGAGCCATCCCCGAGCGCGCGCTTGATCTCGGCGCCCGTTTCCGGAGAAACAATGACGCCGATGTCGCAAACGCCGGCGTCGACGAGGTTGTCGACGACGTAGAAGAGTACGGGGCGATTGGCGACCGGCACGAGCTGTTTTGCCCCAGTGTGGGTCAAAGGACGGAGGCGAGTGCCAGCGCCCCCGGCGAGGACCAGTGCTTTCACGACGCACCTGCCGGCATCGCTTCGGTGCCGAGGCGCTCGCGTCGATAGCGGCTTTGCGTGATTCGCTCGCACCACTCTCGGTGAGAAAGATACCACTCGACGGTCCTGCGAATCCCCTCGTCGAACGCGGTTTTCGGCGTCCAGCCAAGGTCGCGACGAATCTTGTCTGAGTCGATGGCGTAGCGCCGGTCGTGGCCAGGACGATCGGCAACGAAGCGAATGAGTTCCTCGTGTACGCTCGCCCGCGGAGCGAGTTCGTCGAGGTTTCGGCAGATCGCAGTCACGATTTCGATGTTGGTTCGCTCGTTGTTTCCGCCGACACAGTACGTCTCGCCGGGAATCCCCTTTTCCGATGCGGTGAGGAGTGCCTCAGCGTGGTCGTCGACGTAGAGCCAATCGCGCACGTTCTTGCCGTCGCCGTAGACGGGAAGCGTCGCCCCTTCCATCGCGTTGAGAGTCACCAGCGGGATGAGCTTTTCCGGAAACTGGTAGGGACCGTAATTGTTCGAGCAATTGGTGATGATTGTGGGAAGTCCGTAGGTGTGGTAATATGCCCGCGCGAGGTGATCGGCAGAGGCTTTGGACGCCGAGTACGGAGAACTGGGAGCGTATCGCGTGGTTTCTTCGAAGAGGCCTTCGGGACCGAGCGAGCCATAGACTTCATCGGTCGAAACCTGGATGAACCGGAATCCGTTCTTTCTGTCGACCGTTGTCCGGTAAAAGGCGCGAGCTGCCTCGAGAAGCTCGAACGTTCCAACGATGTTCGTATGGACGAACGCCCCAGGACCGTCGATGGAACGGTCGACGTGAGATTCGGCCGCGAGATTGAGCACGACGTCGGGGCAGTATTGCTCGAAGACAGAACGCACTGTGGCGCGATCGCAGATATCACCTTGCACGAACCGAAAGCGGGCGTGCCCCTCGAGCTCGGCGAGATTCTCCAGGTTGCCGGCGTACGTTAGGCTATCCAACACGACGACGTGAGCTTCCTGCCTGGTCGCAACGAGGTGATGGACCAGGTTCGAGCCGATGAAGCCTGCACCGCCCGTAATGAGGAAGGTTCGACGCATTTTTATCCCTTTGCATCAACAATCGAGGGCGAGAGAGTATCACGAATTCCTGCACGTTCCGACCTTCACGACGGCGTCGACCGGCTTGAGCGGCACGGCAACGCTTGGTATGTTCCGATGCACGATGGAGCGCTTGCGTTCGATGCGATGCGGGTTCGCTAGACGCTGTCGGCGAGAGTCGGCGGTGCCGACGCTGCCGGCGCGGTGAAACGGAGATCTGATGCGAGGCCGCGCGATGTTGCTCTCGCTTGTCCTCCTCGTCGCTTGCCGACTCGACCGGGGCGGCCTCGGCCTCGGCACCCAGACCTTGGATGGTGGCGTCGACGTCGGCCCGTCGTCGGACTCGAGCGACACGGGGACCGAAACCGGGACGTGCGGCAACGGCGTGCGCGATGGCGACGAGAGCGACGTCGACTGCGGCGGTGCGTGTGCTCCGTGCGGCGTCGGACAGGGTTGCAGCGTCGCTGCCGACTGCATCACCAAGAAGTGCGGGCCGAGCCAAAGCTGCGTCGCGCCGCCGCAATGCGAGGACGGTGCCGTCGACGGCGCCGAGACGGACGTCGACTGCGGCGGCCCGATATGCGCCAAGTGTCTCGACGGCAAAGCTTGTTCTGGAGGCAGCGACTGCGCCAGCGCCAGCTGCGGCTCCGGCAACACCTGCCGTCGTCCGAGTTGCAGCGATGGAGTGCGAAACGGCAGCGAGACGGACGCCGACTGCGGAGGCAGTTGCCCAAACGCATGCGATGTCGGTCAGGCATGTCGCGTCGACGGCGATTGCGTCAGTTTCCTCTGCAACGGCAAAAGTTGCGAACCGCGCCAGTCGTGCCGAGCCATTCGTGCAGCGGCACCGACGGGTGTGTCGCTCAAGAGCGGAAGCTACACGATCGATCCCGACGGCAGTGCCGGTGCGCTTGCGCCATTCCTCGTCTACTGCGAGATGAGCATCGATGGCGGTGGATGGACCTTCTTTGCTCACGCCAATCAAGACTACGTCGGAGGCAAACTCTTCGAGGCCGACGTGGGAAGATATCATGCCGACCGCACGGATGACGGTACGACGTACGGACTCGGAGCGACGCTGCTGAAGCGCGCTGTCCACACCAACATGATGGTGACGCTGGACCGCGCCGATCCGTTGTCGGCGGCAGCTGCCAACAAGCTGCTCGTTCTAGCCTACCCGGCCGGTTCAGCCGGATTCTCCAGCGGTCCGATCCCTTGCGTGGGCCTGAGCCCCTTCGAGTATCGCTTGACCACCACTGGAGCCACGATTCCGGGCTTCTCTGGCAGTCCGTGCGACACGCTTCGTTGGTATCTGCGCAGCAACGGTGACGCCAACTATCTCACAAATTTCCTCGAAGCGGCAGCGCTGGGAAACTTCTGGGGTATCGGGATGGGAGGGGACGACAGCTGGTCGCACGACGGCTATTGGTACGTCCGCTGACATGGCGCGGGGCGTGCACCGTGCGCGTGCGATGTCACACCGATTCAGTGAGTGGGTCGATCCGCCGGCGGCTCATCCTGTCGACGGTCCGGTGGCTTCAGCGCCGGCTCAGCAGGGTTGGCGCTGTAGTTACGTGAATGATAGTAGTGGTATTCACTGTATTTTCCGTATTCGGCGCGGCTGAGGTTGACGTCGTTGAGGACGATCCCGGCCAGGTGTCCTTTGACGCCGAGTAGTTGCTTGACCGCTTGGCGCACCGCGTACTTGTCAGTGCGGAAGGCGCGCACGACGACGACGACGCAATCGACGAGGCGGCTGAGAATCGCCGCATCCGTGACCGGTAGCACCGGCGGGCTGTCGAATACGATGCGGTCGAATTTACTCTTCAGTGTCTCGACCAAATCGCGAAACCGGTGGCTCTCGAGGAGCTCGGCCGGATTGGGCGGGATCGGTCCCGACGTAAGCACCCACACGTTGGGAATGCCCGACTCGCGAATGCACTCGTCGAGCGGAGCCTGCCCGGTTACGACGAGGCTCACGCCGACGTCGTTGGAAATACGGAAGGTGCGATGCAATCGAGGTCGGCGAAGATCGGTGTCGATGACGAGGACTCGGAGACCGGTTTGCGCGAAGACCGTGCTCAGCGAACAGACGACGGTGGTCTTGCCCTCTTGCGGGATTGCACTGGTCACCAGGACCGCTGCGTAGGGCTTGTCGGGCGACATGAAGGTGAGGTTGGTGCGGACGACGCGGGCCGCCTCGGCAACGCTCCCGAGCGGCGATTGCGACACGATCAAGTCGCGGTCCGAAAGCGCCAGCACGGTGCCCGTTTCCGTAGTCTTGACCTTGCGTGCGTACTCGGCGACACCGGACTTGGCGATCTCGGGAAGGAGGCCGAGGCAGGTGATGCCGACGTATTCGTCGATGTCGGCGGGGGTCTTGATCGAACGATCGGAGAATTCTCGAACCAGCGCGGCACCCACGCCGAGGAGGAACCCGGCCAACACTCCCATAAGCATGTTCACCGGGACGTTGGGGCGCACCGGAATTTTCGGCTCCATCGCCTCGTCGACGACCTGAATGTTGTTGAAATTCATCATTCGTGTGAGGTCGGTTTCGTGGGCTCGCTCCAGAACGATGCCGTAGATCTTCTCGTTGTTCGCCTTCGTGCGGTTGAGTTGGTTGTACGTGATCTCGAAGGACTGAAGCGTATGAGCTTGTTGCTGGAGTTCCTCGTACTGTTTCTTCAGCGAGCTCGCCTGCATGTCGACCGACTTCAGGTCGCGCCCGACGGCGCCCTTGATGTTTTCTATCTCGCTCTTGATGGCCTTCTTCACCGCTTCGATGCGGCCGGTGGCGGCGAGCATTTTCGGGTGACTCTGATCGAGCGTGGAAGCCAACTCCTCGTAGTTGCGCATCTGCTCGGCGTACTGCTGTCGCAGCATGGAGAGCACGGTGCTCGAGAGGAGCTCGGTCGAGCCCGCTTGCGACGGGTCGGTCGGCTTGACAGACTCGAGCTGGGTGCAGCGGGCCCGTAGCTCGGCGCGCTTGATCTGCAGGCTGGTGGTCTGCTTGGCGACCTCGTCCAGTTGCGTCGCGAGAATGTTGTGCTGGTCTTCGAGCGAGATGGAAAGAACGTTGTTCTTCTGTCTGAAGTCGTTGAGTGCTCGCTCGCTCGTCTCCAGATCCGACTTCAGGTGATCGAGCTGGCCGTTGAGCCATTCCGACGCGTACGTAGAGATGCGCGAGGTATTTTCCAGGTTTTGCGCGAGGTAGGTCCGGACTACGGTGTTGAGAATGAGTTGGGTGCGCTTGGGATCGGTGTCTTCGTAGCGGTAGTAGACCAGGCTCGACTCTTTGAGCGGCTCCACGATCAGCCGTTTGGCGAGAAGCTCCGCCGCCTCGTCCACGGAAATGGGCTTCCAGCCCGCCTGCTTGGACTGTCGAACACCGACAAAAGAGGGGTCGGCGTTGAGTCCAAGCGACCGCACGACGGCCACGCAGAGTCGCATGGACTTCATGATCCGATACTCGGACTCGTAGAATTCCCTGCGGTTCCAGTAGCTGCTCGCCTCGCGCCCGACAACCTCGACCTTTTGCCCGAGCGGGCGAGGAGGATCGGGATCGAGGCGCAGGAGCACCTCGGCTCGGTAGATCTTCGCCTGGCCGAGCGTCCAGAACAGCACGATCGCAACGACCGCTATCCAGCAGACGAGCACGAGCAAGACGTGCTTGCGCGCGATGTTGAAGATGTCGCGCAGCGAGACGGGGCTCGGAGCAGCAGCGCGGGACGACGTCGGGAGGTTCATGCGATGGGTACCAGGTTCGGTGAGCGGCCGGAGCTTAGCATTCAACGGGTTTCATGGGAGAGGGAGGGCCAAAGCGTTTCCCGGGCCAGCGGGACCAGTGGGGTCGCCGCTCGCGTTCCGGATTCGGACGATGGCGTCTTGGTAGGATTTGTCGTTCGGGTACTGCGCGCCGAGTCGCTCATACAGCGCGATGGCCAAATCGTAGCGCTTGGACGACTCGGCAAGCTCGGCCGATGTGCGTAGAAAACTGGTCCCGTCGGAGGCAGCCGCTGCTGCATCGAGGTAGCTCGAGAGCGCGGCGCCGACGTGGCCTCGAGCCAGCTCCACCTCTCCCATCAGCGCATGTACCCGGTAGATCTGGTTCATCTCGGCCAAGACTGTCCGCAGGCGGTCGAGTTCGCCAGAGACCGCGGCCAGACCCAGACGCTTGCCGCGTCGCCGTACCAGGGCCTCGAGCAGATCGGCGTCGTCTCCGAGTGCTTGCAGCCCGACGACGAGCTCCGCCTCGGCAGCGACTGGGTCGGGCTCGAGGTCGCAGAGAGCCAGGTAGCCCTCCGGGGCGTTGGGCACTTGCCGAACCAGCATCCGCGCGATGGCGATCGCATCCGCCTCTTGATGGGCGGCCTTGGCGCGGCCGATGCGGCGGAGCGCTGCGGAGATTGCCGGTGGATGAGCCTCCGTGAGGACCAGGTCGACGGCGGCGGCGTCGTCGTGGCGCCCCGCGGCGTCGAGTGCGAGCGATGCCTGCTCGAGAAGGGCGGGTGAGGCAGCGACGGCAGCGATGTCGGCGGTCGGCGCGCCGAGCAGGATCAAGTCGCCCAAGACCGTTCGGCCGAGTGCCGGACCGAGGCGCAAGGCCTCTCGGTACTCCGCGTAGGCCTGTCCGCGTCGCCCTGCTCTGGCGAACCAGCGTGCGAGCCAGAAGTGGCTCTGCGCACGCCAGGGGCCTTGGACCACCGAGCGCGCCAAAATGGGTCCACCTTGGGCATCGCCTAGATGACGCACGCCCTCGAGCATCGTGATG
>JANYDK010000149.1 GCA_025363655.1 Deltaproteobacteria bacterium
CTCGCCTCGCTCCGTGCAACGCTCTGGCGCGAAGAGACCGGCACCGACAAGCAGCTGCCGAAGGGTGACTCCGAGGTCATTCAGTTCCCGAGCTACGAAGCGCTCATCGAAGCGCCGGGGCTCCGTCAAGAAGCTGCGTGAGAGCGTCTCTTCGACGTGACTTGACCAAGGCGCGGTGAGCCCGCACGCTCGACCTTCCACCTCCGGAGGTCGTCCATGCGGGGACTCGTCTCGTGCGTCTCGGTGATCTCGGCGCTCTCGCTCGCTGGATGCAGCAGCAGCGACGGTGGTGGAGGTGATGGTACCGACGCCGGTGACGAGACCTCGTCCGTCGACGACTCGGCGCGCGCCGATGGATTCGTCGACGACAGCGCCAAGAGCGACACGACCCCGGGCGGCGACACGGGCACCCGCGGCGATTCGAGCGGAAGCGACGGCGCAAAGGACACCACGCCCTCGGACACGCCGTCGGACACGGCATCCGATACGCCATTCGATACGCCGTCCGACACCACGACGACGCCAACGGGACTGCACGTCGAGAGCAATCACCTCGTCGATGGCGGCAAGACGGTCCGTCTCCTCGGCGTCAACCACAGCGGCGCCGAGTACTCTTGCGTCGGCGACTACGGGATCCTCGAAGGGCCGACCGGCGCCGCGCTCATCGACGCGCTGGTCTCGTGGAAGGTCAACACGCTGCGCCTGCCGCTCAACGAGCAGTGCTGGCTCGGCATCAACGGCATCGACACCAAGTACGCGGGCGACGCCTACAAGACGGCGATCAAGAGCTACGTCGCCGATCTGCGCGCGCGCGGCATCTACGTGATCCTCGATTTGCACTGGGCCGCACCCGGCACGCATCAGCCGAACGAGCAGCTGCCGATGGCCGATCTCGATCACGCGCCCGAGTTTTGGAAATCGGTGGCCACCACCTTCAAGGGCGATCCGGGCGTGATCTTCGATCTCTTCAACGAGCCGTTTCTCGACGGCGGCAACATCGCCTCGGGCGATCCGTGGACGTGCTTGCAGAAGGGCTGCACCGTCAAATCGTACAAGGGCTCGAAGGCGACGTACGAAGCGTACAAGAGCGCGGGCATGCAAGACCTCGTCGACGCGGTCCGCAGCACCGGCGCGAAGAACGTGATCATGGTCGCCGGCCTCGCCTACACCAACGACCTCAGCGGCTGGCTCGCGCACAAACCGACCGATCCGGAGAACCAGCTGACGGCTTCGTTCCACCTCTACAACTTCAACAGCTGCAAGGACGCGACGTGCTGGGCGACGCACGACGCCATCGCCAAGGCGGTGCCGCTGGTCACCGGAGAGATCGGCGAAGACGACTGCACGCACGGCTTCGTCGACGGCTACATGAAATACGCCGACAGCGCCGGCCTCTCGTATCTCGGCTGGACGTGGAACACCTGGGACTGCAAGACGGGCCCTGCACTAATCTCGAACTACGACGGCACGCCGACCGCGTTTGGGCAGGGAATTCGCGATCATTTGCGATCGCTGTGAGCGGCGTCGTGCAGGTGCTTCAGGTGCTCGTGCGCAAGAGCGCGTCGATCTGCGCGGCGAGGATGTAGTCGTTGTCGGAGAGGCCGTTCGCGGTGTGCGTCCAGGTCGAGACGGTGACTTTGTTCCACCCGTGCATGGTGATGTCGGGGTGGTGATCTTCGCGCTCGGCGAGGAAGCCGACGGCGTTGACGAAGCCGAGCGCGCGCGGGAAGTCTTTGAAGACGAAGGTGCGCTTCAGGCGATCGCCCTCGGCGCTCCACTCCGGCACCTCGCGACCGAACGTGGCCATCGCCGCGGCGTCGAGCTTGGGAGAACCTTCTTTCAGAGCCACGCAGGAGCGATCGCGAAGGAGCGTCATCGGCGAAGAATGCCCGAGGCTCACCAGCGAATCCAGACGTCGCGTCCGCGCTTGCCGAGCAGGCGCACGTAGGCGCCAAGGTCGGGCAAAGCGACCGTGGCGGCGACGTCTTTGCCTTGGAGGTCGATCGGATTTCCGTCGAGCGTGACCGACGTCGGCGGAGCAGGGGTCACCAGCTCTGCCGTCGTCGAATCGTCGGCAAAAACCAGGTGAATCGCGCGCGCGTCGTACTTCACCAGCTTCGGAACCGAGCTCGCGCGGAGCACGTGCGCTTCTCCATGCGGCGCCCAGGCCGGCACTGCCGCCATGCCGTCGAGGAAGTGGACGAAGTAGTCGCCATAGCCGTCGGAGAACCAGTACCCCTCGCGATCGTCGGGGCCGACTTTGACGACGCCGCGCTGGTCGGTGCAATACGTCGCCCAGGCGAAGGAGCGACGAGCGCGCTCACGAAGCGAGGCTTCGCCCGTCACCTCGTAGAGACGCGCGAGGACCGAGGCGAAGCGCGCGGTGTGGCTCCCCATCTTCGCCATGTCGGCGCCCTGTTCGGAGAGCACCTCGGCGCCGTGCCAGTGCCCAGGTGTCGGACCGACGGGAGCGTCGACGTCGACCGTGAACGTCTTCGCGATCCAATCGAGGATCGCCCGCGCGTGCGTCCGAGAATCGGGATCGACCTCCGGGTGATCGAGGAGAAATCGAGCCATTTCTCCCGCGGAATATTGATTGGGATTGGTCCCCGGCTGCTCGTAGATGGGGATGTCCTCGAAGTATCCCTGCCAGTGCATGGTCTTCACGGGAAACGCGAGGAGCCAGTCGAGGGCCAGCTTGCGCGCGCGCCGATAGCCGTCGTTGCTGGTGCCCATCCCTTCGAAGGCATCGAAGAGCTGCACCGCGGGGAGAATGTTCGAGGTGTAGGGCTCGCGCACCTTGGCGCCCGTGGCGGCGTCGACGCGAAAGGGCCACGGCGAGTGCAGGGCGTCGCCGGGCTGCACGTGCTTGGCGAGGGCATCGGCGCAGGCACGCGCCGCCTCAAGGTAGCGCACCTCGCCCGTGGCGCGATGAAGGAGCACCAGCGCGTAGCCGACCTCCGCCACTTTGTCGGGCTCGAGGTTGCCGGTGCCATCACCACGACCGCACGGCAGAGGATCTTGATCGTCGCAATATTTGGACTCGTCGCCGCCGTGATACGTCAGCTCGTGGACGTTGCCGCTGGCGAAGGGCACATGCGACCAGGCATCTCCGAGCTCGCTGCGTCCGTTCTCGAGGAGATGATCGACGAACGCCTGCGCGCGCTCGAGGGGCAGGCGATCGCCCGAGTAGAGCCACCAGCGGAGCGACGTGCGCACCAGCATCGCGGAGAGCCCAGCCGGATTGAAGAGCCATTTTCCAGGCCCAATCGTGCCGTCCGGCTGCGGCTTGTACATCGACGACGACCAGTAGACGGGCTTGCCGTTCTTCGGTGAATCGTTGATGCCGACGAAGAAGTGCATGCCGAGACGCAGGATGTGATCGTACGGAGAGTCGGTGTCGGGCCAGGCGACGAGGCCACCGGCGTCGAGGCGCACGGAGTGGAAGACGAGCTTCTCGCTCGTGGCATGCGCGGGCGCGCTCGGCTCGCGGAGGAGGCGCGGCTCGGTCGCCATTGGCACTGGGGGCGGCGTCATGCGCACGCTCGGCGCACGACAGGCGATCGACACCAGCGGCGCCGCGAGCAGAAGGAGCACCGTGCGCATGGCACAGCGAGGGTATCTCAACGCCAGAGACTCGGTCTCTCAGTCGTAGCGTTCGGTGTGCACGCGCTGGCGCTCGACGCCGAGCTCTTTGCGGAGGAGATTCCGAACCTCGCCGACCATCCTGTTGAGGCCGCAGACGTAGAAATCTGCGTTTTTTCCCGTGCGTTCGACGAGCTCGGCGAGGTGCGCCTGGACGTAGCCGGCGCGTCCCGACCAGCCCGCCGCGGCGCGCGAGAGCGTGGGTAGAAAGGTGAACGAAGGGAGCCGCGCGGCGAGAGATTCGAAGTCGTCGCGGTAGAGAATGTCTTCTTCGGTGCGGTTGCCGAAGACGAGCGTGACGGGGACGTCGAGCGGCTCACTGGTGAGCGAGAGGAGCATCGAACGTAGCGGCGTCACGCCGGTGCCGGTGCCGATCATGACGATGGGGCGAACGACCGGCTCGAGCGTGAAGAAGCCCTGCGCATGACTCTGCACCACGCGCGCACCTTCGGAGAGCTCGTGCAACCAATTGCTCATCGGTCCGCCGGTGACGCGGGTGACGGCGAGGGAGTAGACGCCGTCGTCGCTCGGCGCCGAGGCGATCGAATACGCGCGCACGAGCGGCTCGCCCGAGGCGGCGGCGGGTCCGCGGAGGTTCACCCATTGGCCGGCGACGAAGCGAAACTCGCCACCGGCGTCGAACGTGAGCTCGCGCACCGACGGCGTCAGCGTCTTCGTGCGCAGCAGCGTCGCGTCTCGCAAGGTCGACATTTGCAGGTTTACAGACGTTCGGATGCTCAGAAGAGACCGCCGAGCCCGAGCGTGCCGCCGCCGGGCATCGGCGTGACGGAGGGCGTGATCACGACCGACGAGGTGGCTTGATCTTCGAGGCGATCTTCCGGCATCCCGCGCGTGAAGACCCACGCCGCGCCGAAGCCAGCGGCGATGCCGAGCCCGGTGATGGCGAGACCGGGACGGGGATCTTTGGTCGATTTTTCGGCGCCCGCAGCGTAGAGCCCGCCGGCCGCGAGGCCGCCGACGATGGCGCCGAGATCGAGGAAGCGCACGCGCGCGATCGAAGGAGAGACCGTCGACGCGGTGAGCAGGCCGACGCCAGCACCGATGTTGAGGCTGATTCCGGCGGCAAGGAGCGCCCGATCGTCGCGTTGATCGTCGTCGTCGGGGCTGAGCGCGGCGCCGAGGAGACCGCCGACGAGGCCTGCCCACAGCGCCGTCGAGCCGACGTACGAAGCGCGTCCTGGCGTGGTGCCGCGAAGGCTGCCGATGACGCCGCCACCGACGGCGCCGATCGTCGCCGAGCTCCACATCAACGTCGCGACCGTCGGCGCCTTCCATTGATCGCGATAGTTGGTGGCGGCCTGGTTGTAGAGCGTCCAGACGAAGCCTTCCTCGAAGCCGAGGTACATGCCGCTCACGATCGACTGCGCGACGCCGTATTTGAGCGGCCTCCCCGAGTCGATCGCCGCGACGATGCCCGCCGAGCCACCCGCGAAGCCGAGCATCGGGAGAATGTATCCAGCCGAGGAATCAGGCTTGGCCAGGGCCGCGACCCAGCCGCCGGTGCCGATGCCGTAGAAGACCGCGTTGGTGTAGAGCGAGACGATCTCGTCGCTCGTGCGCGTGTTGCTCGCCTTCGCGCTGGCGCTGCTCTCGCCGAGGTCGGTCTTCTTGATGAAGGCGAGCCCGCGCTTGTCCCACTCGCGACAGAGGAGCGCGAGGTTGAGGACGACCGAGCGATCGGCCATCGTCGGCGCGTCGTGCGAGAGCGAGAGGAAGTCCTCCGCAGCAGGCGCGAAGGCCCCCGCCATCATCTTCTCGCGCGCATCGACGAAGCGTCTTCGCCAACCTTCGATGGCGACGTCGCCGATCGCCGGGCTCCACTTGCCATCACTCGGCGCGCCCGTGTCGTCGATGGCAGGCGCGATCGCGGTGGGAGCCGGAGCGGGGAAAACGGTGGGGGCTGCCGAGGCGAGAGGTGCAATCGGTGCGACGCTGCCGTTCGAGCTCGACGCGGTCGGCGCGGCCGTCGGAGCGGGCGGCTGCAACGTTTGCGCAGCGGCAACTCCGACCGGCAAGATCATCAGCGAGGCCCACGCTCCCCATAGACGCATGCGCCGACCTTAGTGCCCACTCTCTCCCTTTGCCAGCCAGACAGCCGCATGGTTGACCAAGCTTCATGAGCCCCGAACTCCTGAAGTTGTTCTTCGCCACGTTCACCTCGGTCTTCGTCGCCGAGCTCGGAGACAAGACTCAGCTCGCGACCATGGCCCTCTCCGGCGGCGCGACGGGCAACAAAGCTCGCTGGATCATCTTCGCCGGCGCCGCCCTCGCGCTCGTGGCGACCAGCGCACTCGGCGTCTTGGCGGGAGGAGCGATTGGGCGATGGGTGTCGCCGCTGATGTTGAAGAGGATCGGCGGCGTTTTGTTTTTGGCGATGGGCGTGTGGATGCTGGTCGGGAAAGCCTGAGGAGACGAGATCAGCACGGAACCCTCCGTGGTCCTCGCGACTCTACTCGTCGTCGTCGCCCGAGCTCTGCGCCACGCACTTCGCGTTTCCCGGTGCGCCGAAGCTCTTGAAGCCAGCCGGACAACTGCAACGACCGAACTCGTTGACGACGCCGGGCGCACAGTTCGAACCGGTCGGGGGTTTCGGCTTCGGCGGCGGGTTGGCGAAGGTCGGCGTCGGTTGTGGCTTGGGAGGAGGAGGCGGCGGTGGAGGAGGAGTGGTCGGCGTGTCGTCGACGGTGTCGTTGCCAATCGGCTTCGGTTGCGTCTTTTTCTTCTGCGTGACGCCCTCGTCGTCGTCTTCGTCCTGGAGCGCCTTCTTCTTGTCCTTCTCGGGATCCTTCTTGTCGTCGTCGTCGCTGCTCGCCTTCTGCTTTTTCTTCTCGTCGTCGTCCTTCGAGTCGTCCTTCGAGTCGTCCTTCTTCGACTCGTCGGTGGCGGCCGAGTTGCCGCTCGGTTTCACCGCCATGTAGACGCCGAAGCCGATGGCCGAGAAGGCCAGGAGCCCAAGCACGCCGAGGAGCACTGGGCTCGCACCGCCACCGCCACCGCCGCCGCGCTGACGCGGACCAGTGCCGTGCCCGACGTTGGGAGGAATGTACGGCGCCTGTGGAATCACCGGAGCGCCACCGCCCGTCGCTGCCGGCACATACATCGCGCTGCTGCCGACGACCGTCCCGGCAGCGCCTGCCGAGGGCGCGTAGGCAGGCGCTGCGGCTTGCGTCGCCGGTGCGGCCGTCGCGCCGTATTGGTTGGGAATCGCAGTGCCGTGAGCAGAGGGCGGGACGAACTGCTGCGGGCTCATCACCGTGCCCGACATCTCGGCCGGCGGCGGCTGCGGGGTTTGCACCGCGAACTGTCGCGAGATCTCGACGACGACCCCGAAGACCTCTCCGAGCTGACGCATCGCCTCGGACGCGCGCGAAAGGCGCGTGTTCGGGTCGCGGTTCACGCAGCGGAAGAACCAGGCGTCGAAGGCCGGCGGCAGCTGTACGCCCCAACGAGCCGCGCGCGCCCCTGGCGACTCGAGCGGCGCCGTCAGCACCTCTTGGTAGAGCGACATCAAGTTGTCGCCGACGTTCCAATAGGGCGCGCCGACGATCAGCGTGTACGCCGTGAGCGCGAGCGCCCAGACGTCCGTGTGCGGCCCGATGGTCGCCGAGCGGCTCGTCTGTTCGGGCGCCATGTAGAGCGGCGTCCCTCCGGCCATCGTCGCCGCGTTGGTCGCGCCCTCGCGAATGCGGGCGATGCCGAAATCGAGCACTTTGATGATCGGCGCCTCTCCCTCGCGCATGACGAGGAAGAGGTTCTCCGGTTTGAGATCGCGATGGATGATGTCGGCCGCGTGCGCCTTGTCGAGCGCGCGCGCCGCCTGCGCGAGCCAAGTGACGACCTCTTGCGGCGTGAAGCGCCCGCGCTCCTTCAGGAGATTGCCGAGCTCCTTGCCGACGAGGAGCTCCATCACGAAGTAAGGGATGCCGGTCTGCGCATCGATCCCGGCGTCGAGGACGTCGACGACGTTGGGGCTCTCGAGCCGCGCCGACACCTGCGCTTCCTTGGCGAAACGTGCCCGCGCACCGGCGTCGGCGACGATCTCCGGGCGCATGACCTTGAGCGCGACCTTGCGGAGAGTGCCGGTGTGCACGGCGGCATAGACGGCGCCCATGCCGCCGGCAGCGACGAGGTACTCGACGCGATAGCGTCCAGCGAACACCTCGCCCAAGGTGAGTTGCGCGAAATCGGCCATCGGGATCCTGAGGATAGGACGTTTTGGGCGCGGAGAAGGATGGCCGGGGTGCATAGGTAACTTATGCGTTGCGGAGGCGGCGACAGTGCCCGTCAGTTCCGCTACTTTCCGGCAGCGATGGACTGGGACGACCTCCGCTATCTGGAGGCGATTCACCGCACCGGAAGCGTGGGACATGCCGCGCGCGAGCTGCGCATCTCCGCCTCGACGGTCTACCGGCGCATCGCCGCGCTCGAGGAGTCGCTCGGCCATCCGTGCATCGTTCGCGGCGTCGAGCCCGCCGTGCTGACCGACGCCGGCCGCGCGCTCGCACGCATCGGGGAGCGAACGCGGCACTCTCTCGCCGAAGCCACCGGCGTCGTCCGCGCGCGTGAGACCGAGATCGCCGGCGACGTCAGCCTCACCACCGTCGAGGGGCTGATGCCCTTCCTCGTCGAACCGATCTCCGCGCTGACCAAGCGACATCCAAGACTGCAGGTGACGATGCACCTCGCAGACTCGGGCCCGAGCGTGCGCGGACGCGAGGTCGACGTCGCGATCAGCATCCTCACGAAGCCACCCGCAGGCTGCTTCGGTCGACGCATCCTCCGCATTCCCTATGGCGTCTTCGGCACCCAAGAGGCGATCGCGCACGAGCCCGAGCCGCGCTGGGTGGTGCGCGCGCCGAATCTTCGTCACTCACCGGAGGCCGCGTGGGAGGCCGTCCACGCCACGCACGTCGCCGCTGCGAGCAGTCTCTTCAGCGGCGTCGTCGCCCTCGTCGTCGGAGGCGTCGGTCTCGGTCTCTTGCCGCGCATGCATGGTGAGCGTGGGCCAGGGCTCGTCGAGGTGACGCGTCATCGCGAGGCGACGGCGTCCCTCGAGCGCACGGCGTGGGTGCTCATTCACCCCGAGCAACGGAAGACGCCGCGGGTGGTGGCGTTGGTCGATGCGCTCACCAAAGCCTTCGCCACCAAGCCCACGCGCCGCGGCTGACTACGCAGCAGTCGGGTCGGCGATGCGGCCCATGAAGAGGACGGCGCCGGTGGAGTCGTCGCGGATGTAGAAGAGGAACGGGTGGTCGGCCTTGAAGGTCTTCGTCGGCATCGGCTCCGAGACGGCTGTCGGTGCGGCGATGATGACCGCGGTGGCGGCGGCGGCGGT
>JANYDK010000040.1 GCA_025363655.1 Deltaproteobacteria bacterium
CCTACGCGGTCACGTCGATGCCTTCGACGCCTTCGGCGGCACGCCGCGCGTCCTCCTCTACGACAATCTCAAGAGCGCTGTCCTCGAGCGCGAGGGCGACGCCATCCGCTTCCATCCGAGGCTCCTCGAGCTCGCTGCGCACTACCGCTTTGCGCCAAGACCCGTCGCCCCCGCGCGCGGCAACGAGAAAGGGCGCGTCGAGCGCGCCATTCGCTACGTGCGTGACGCCTTCTTCGCCGCGCGCCCCTTCCGCGATCTCGACGATCTCAACGAGCAAGCCGCCGCGTGGACCAGCGGCCTCGCTGCCGATCGGCGCTGGCCCGAGGATCGCACCCGTATCGTACGCGACGCCTTCCTCGAAGAGCGCTCCATGCTCCTTCCACCGCCCGGCGATCCGTTCCCCGCCGACGAGCGGCTCGACGTCGAGATCGGAAAGACGCCCTATGCCCGCTTCGATCTCAACGACTACTCGGTACCTGCAAAGCTCGTTCGACGCACGCTCACCGTCGTCGCCTCCACCACCGAGGTCCGCATCCTCGACGCCGCCGACGTCGTCGCCACCCACCGCCGCTCCTACGATCGCGCTCAGCAGATCGAGCATCCCGATCACATCCGTGCACTCGTAGAGCACAAGCGCGCCGCGCGCGAGCACCGCTCACTCGATCGGCTCCGACACGCCGTCCCACGCGCACAAGAGCTCCTGCGCATCGTCGCCGATCGCGGCGGCAACGTCGGGCGCACCGTCTGGTCGCTCACCCAACTCCTCGACACGCATCACGAGAAGGCTCTCGACGCCGCCGTCGCCGAAGCCATCGCACGCGATTCGCCGCACATCGGCGCCGTCCGCCAAGCGCTCGATCGCGCACGCCAGCTCACCGGCGAGCCGCCGCCCGTCGGACTGCATCTGCCCGAAGACCCGAGACTCGATGCCATTCGAGCACGCCCACACGCACTCTCCACCTACGACCAACTCCGAAAGAACGACCACGATGACGACGACGACACCTGACTCCAACGACCCGCTCGCGCTCCGCGACCGCATTCAACGACTCGGACTCTTCGGTTTGCTCACCAGCTGGAGCGACATCGCCGACCAGCCCTGGCTCGCCAAGCTCGTCGACCTCGAAGAGCACGAGCGCAAACGACGCAGCCTCGAGCGGCGACTCGTCAAAGCACGCATCGGCGCCTTCAAACCGATCGCCGACTTCGACTGGACTTGGCCCGCCAAGATCGATCGCGACGCCATCGAAGACCTCCTCACACTCCGCTTCGTCGACGAAGGTGCCAACGCCGTCTTCGTCGGACCCAACGGTCTCGGCAAGACCATGCTCCTCCGAAATCTCGCGCACCAAGCCACCCTCCGCGGACACACCGTCCGATTCACCACCGCCAGCGACATGCTCGCCGACCTCGCTGCGCAAGAGTCCTCCGTCGCACTCTCGCGACGACTACGTCGTTATACCCAACCACGACTCCTCTGCGTCGACGAGGTCGGATACCTCTCCTATTCCAATCGCTACGCCGACCTCCTCTTCGAAGTCGTCACCCGCCGATACAACGACGGCAGAGCCATCGTCCTCTCCACCAACAAGAAGTTCGCCGAGTGGAACGAGGTCTTCCCACACGCTGCTTGCACCGTCACCCTCATCGATCGGCTCATCCACCGAGCCGAAATCATCGACCTCGAAGGCGAGAGCTATCGACTCAAAGAAGCCAAGGAACGCACCGCCACGAAGACCGCGGCGAGGAAGTCGAGAAGGAAGGGCGCCTGACCCTCGTCACCGTTCGGCTGCGCCGATTCTCGTCACCGGGTCGGCGCGAACCGAGTTCGTCACCGGAATCCTTCACCGGAATTGCGCGCTTTCAGGCCACCGCTAACAGGAGCGGGCACTGCAGCGACGTCTCGCGATCGACCGCATCGATGAACGTGAGGATCGACGAGCCCGCGGCGGCGTCCACACGTCGTGCCGCGACCTTTCCCTTCACGCGCAGCACCTTGCCCTCCAGCGGCGTCTTCCCGACCGAAGACTCCTTCGTGTCGTACGTCTGCACCAGCGCCTCGAAGGTCATGGTCCCCGGCGTTGCCGACAGGAAAGGTGACGGCGCCGCCGAAGACCCCTCGGACGCGGCCTTGATCGGCGCCGGCGCGCCGCTCGAGCGTTCGCACGCGGCGACGGCGAGCAAGAGACAGCACGAGAACCATCGACCGATCGTTCCAGCATGCGATGGCGGAGGAGCGACGCTCGTAAGCCGCGTGTAAAGAGTTAAGCTGGCGCCATGCCCGGCCGTCGAGTCGCCCCGAGCCTGCTGTGCGTCGCCGCGGTCTTCGCGACGACTCCCCTCGCCGACGCTGCACCGCTCTTGCCGCTCGGATGTCAGACCTTGGGCGGCACGATCGACTGCGACGTGCAACGGCTCGACGACGCGATGGTGACCTCGCTCGCCGCGCAGAAGTTGGACCGCTGGCAGCTCAACTTCGTCGAAGGGACCACCAACGCGGATCTGGCGACGCTGGCGAAGCTCCCGTCCGCGTACTTCATGGTGATTCGCTCCAAGCTCGTCGACGACCTGACGCCGCTCACCAAGACGACGAAGCTCGTCATCCTCCACCTGTTCACGCCGAAGCTCGAATCGATCGCGCCTCTCGAGAAGGTGAAGACCCTGCAGATCCTGGACGTTCAGCGCACACGTGTTTCGGACGTCTCCCCCATCGGCTCCTCGAAGAAGCTGCGCCAGCTCTTCCTCGGCCCCACCGTGAAGGATCTCGGCCCCATCGCCACGATGTCCGGGCTCGTGACCCTCCATCTGACCGCTCCGCCCAAGGACTTCGCGCCGCTCGTTGGGCACCCCAAGCTGGAGCAGCTGACCCTCGAGACCTTCTCGTGGAAGGATCTGAAGCCGCTCGCGTCGCTCACGACGCTCCACGCGGTCCGATGCTTCAAGATGCCCGAGCTCGCCGACCTCTCCGCCATCGCCTCGATGACCTCGCTGCGCGAGCTGGCGATCCCGAGCACCAAGGTCTCCGATCTGTCGGTCCTCGCCGGGATGACCCAACTGGAGGTGATCGACCTCGAGGGCGTCCCGATCGCTTCGCTCGCCCCTCTCGCGAAGCTGACGCATCTCGAGCGCGTCGATCTCCGAGGCACGAAGGTCAAGGATCTCACTCCGCTCCTCGCGAGCGCGAAATCTCTTCAGCAACTGAGGGCGCCCGAAGGCACGACCGACGCGCAGCTCGAGCCCTTCCGGAAGGCCAATCCGAACATCTGGTTCAACGAAGCGGATTGAGCCAGCGTGACCCGGTCAATAGGCCCTCCCGTCGATGATCTCGATCTCGAGCGAGAAACGCCATGGATGCCACCGCGACCATGGCCGTCGAAACGCGACACATCACTCTGCTCCCTTGCATCCGGCGCTGGCTAGAGCCGACAACTGCGGTCGTGACCACGCAGGGCGGTGTAGTGCGGGATCGATGGACCTTGCAGAGCACGATAGTCGTGCGAGACTCGGCCCGCGCTGCGAGCTGAGTTTCAGTCGTCGGCATCGGAATACACGGCTTCGAGCGCGAGCCGAGGTTGGGTTGCTGGGCTCACTACGAACGTTCTTTGTTCGTCGTGAAATTGCGACATCCGGCGCAGCCGGCGATCGTCTTACCAGTTGGCCCGCTACCGTGCGCCGGGCGACCTCTAGAGCCTTCGACCTCGAAGCTGTTGCCATTAGGTTGCCATTCGAACGCTGACAGTGGCGATCACGGGCGAGCAGGGACCGACAGCCAGAGACACACGATTCGGCATAAAAACAAGCGTAGGATCGATTTCATGAGTCACGACGCCGAGTTGCACAAAAGTGCTCGAAGGGGTTCGACTCCCCCCTCCACCTTTGTTTGCGCGCCCTTTGGGCTGCGCTGCACGTGGCGGGGGTCGTCCGGCGTCGACGGGCTACCGGGAGATAGAGAGATTCAGGTGGTCATTGGGCGGCGGCGCGATAGGCATAAGCGTGGGCTCTGGGACGCCCGTCCATTTGGCCCGCGATCACCTGCATCTCGACCTCGCTGCCATGGGCGAGAAGCGCATCGACGGGTGCGACTTCGAAGCTGACCGCCGTCGGCACGCCGTCGACGAGCTCGCCTTGGTTCATGCCTTTGCGCCCAGAGCGTTGTTGCACCGATCGAATGCGCGCTGTGGTCATGACGCCATGGCGCATCAGTCCGACGGCCATGACGTACCCCCGACCGATGACCCACACGCCAAGAACGCCGGGCAGACCGTAGCTGTAGCGACCCGTGATTGCGGCCAAGGCGAGCGACGTCGCGATGAAGAGATAGATCGCGATCATCTGCCCACTACCCAAGTCGACGCGGAACTGATCGAGCGGACCGAAACTTCGTGGCGGTCCGTCGGCGAGAAGTCGCCGCCGGACGTCGAGGTCCTTTCTCAGAACGTAATCCGTGTTCGAGGACGTAGTCGTCACCGAGCATACCGAGGCAAGCATAGCAAGGGAGCATTCGACCTCTCTACGACAGCGGCCCTCACGGGCGACGCGACGCGAAACGTGGAGCGCGTCGGGAACGTCGAGGATCGTTGCGAAGTCTGCCCACCCTACGCCGCCCTCCTCATGCTGTGCGACGGCAGCGCCATTCCCAGGAATGCCGTTTCGAAACGAAAAAGGCCCGAACCTTTCGGCTCGGACCTTTTGCGTAGTTGGCGGGGCGGACGGGACTTGAACCCGCGGCCTCCGGCGTGACAGGCCGGCGTTATAACCAACTTAACTACCGCCCCAACTGAGACGTGTTCTTCGGACGGGCACTGCTGCTGAGTAGGCGGGACAGGATTCGAACCTGCGGCCACCAGCGTGTAAGGCTAGCGCTCTACCGCTGAGCTACCCGCCCGTCGTCGAACAGGTGGAGCGTTCTATTGGTCCGCGGCCACCCTGTCAATACGAAATGTTCGACGCTGAAATACCGCCCGATCTCTCGGCGTGGCTCAATGTTGAATGGGAGCGCCGCCGGGTTCTTCGACGGTGAGCGCGACGCCGAGCGGACCAATCTCCACCAGCTCCCCCGCCCGATACTCCAGCGACGCCCTCGTGGTCCCGAACACGGCATCGGCATCCGGAAGCACCAGCGCCTCGCGGAGGACCTGGTCGACCTGATCGACCAGCACCACCCGCATCGCCTTCAGGACGCGCCGGGGGACCTCACGGAGGTCCTTCCGGTTCTCTTTCGGGATGAGCACCGTCGAGATGCCGCCGCGGTGGGCTGCGAGGAGCTTCTCTTTCAAGCCGCCGATCGGAAGCACGCGCCCACGGAGCGTGATTTCGCCGGTCATCGCCAGATCGCGGCGCACCGGAACCTTCAGCAAGGCGGAGGCGAGCGACGTCGCCATGGTGATGCCTGCGCTCGGGCCGTCCTTGGGGATGGCGCCCTCGGGGAAGTGCACGTGGACGTCGATCTTGGCGTAGAACTCCGGGTCGAGGCTGAGCATCGTGGCGCGCGAGCGGATGTAGCTCATCGCCGCCTGTGCCGACTCCTGCATCACGTCACCGAGCTTGCCGGTGATGATCAGCTTGCCCTTGCCCGGCGTGATGGTGACCTCGCTGGTGAGCAGGTCGCCGCCGTAAGAAGTGACCGCGAGCCCGTTGGTGAGCCCGATCTCGTCCTTCTCTTCCTTCTTCCCGATGCTGAACTTGGGGATGCCGAGGAGCTTGGGAATGGTCTGCGAGGAGACCACCATCGGCTCGAGCGGCTTCTCTTCTTCGCTGCCCTTCACCTTCAAGACCTGGCGCGCGATCTTGCGGCAGACGCTGGCGAGCTCGCGCTCGAGCGAACGGACGCCCGCTTCCTTCGTGTAGTGATGGATGATGGTGCGAATCGCGCCCTCGGTGATTTCGAGGGGCACGTCGCGCGCCGCGCTCTTGGCGTCGGCCTCGGGGGAAGTATCGGCCAGGAGCCCGCACTCGAGCTTCTGCTTCGGCACCAGATACTTCACCGCGATGTTCAGCTTCTCGAACTCGGTGTAGCCGCTGAGGTGGATGATCTCCATGCGGTCTTGCAGCGGCACCGGGATGCCGGAGAGCGAGTTCGCGGTGGTGATGAACATCACGTCGCTGAGGTCGTAGTCGAGGTCGAGGTAGTGATCGTTGAAGGAGTTGTTCTGCTCCGGATCGAGCACCTCGAGCAGCGCCGCCGCCGGATCGCCGCGGAAGTCGCTCGACATCTTGTCGATTTCGTCGAGCAAGAAGACGGGGTTGTTGGTGCCCACCTTCTTCAGCGACTGGATGATCTTCCCCGGCATCGCGCCGATGTACGTGCGCCGATGACCGCGAATTTCCGCCTCGTCGCGCACGCCGCCGAGCGACATGCGGACGTACTTGCGCGCCGTCGCCCGGGCGATGCTCTTGCAGAGGGAGGTCTTGCCGACGCCGGGCGGGCCGACGAAGCAGAGGATCGGACCCTTCAGACGACGCGTCAGCGCCTGCACCGCGAGGTGCTCGAGGACGCGCTCCTTGATGCGACGAAGCCCGTAGTGATCTTCGTCGAGGATCTTCTCGCCGGCGTCGAGGTCGAACGACTCTTCCGTCTTCTCGTCCCACGGCAGCGCGAGAATCCAATCGATGTAGTTGCGCACCACCGTCGCCTCGGCGCTCGTCGGGTGCATCGACTTGAGCTTCTTCAGCTCCTTCTTCACGCGCTCGCGGCCCTCCTTCGAGAGCTTCTTCGTCTTCAGCTTCTCTTCGATTTCGGCGATCTCGTTTCGAAGCTCGTCGCGTTCGCCGCCGAGCTCCTTCTGAATCGCCTGCATCTGCTCGTTGAGGTAGTACTCCTTCTGCGACTTCTCCATTTGCTTCTTCACGCGCGAGCGAATCTTGCGCTCGACCTGAAGAATCTCGATCTCGGCCTGCATCAGCTCGAAGAGCCGCTCGAGGCGCTTCGCCGGATCGTCCATCTCGACGAGGGCCTGGCGATCGGGGAGCTTGATGGTCGGAAGGTTGGCGACGATGGTGTCGGCGAGCTTTGCCGGCTCGTCGATGGTCTGCACCGTCATCAAGATTTCGGGCTGAACCTTCTTGTTCAGCTTCACGTAGGTCTCGAACGTGGCCTGCACCTGGCGCATCAGCGCCTCGACCTCGACGCGCACGTCGCAGGTCTCGACCACCTCTTCGACCTCGCAGAGGAAGCACGTCTCGCTCGGGACGAACTTGCGGATGCGCGCGCGACGCTTGCCTTCGACCAGCACCTTCACCGTGCCATCGGGCAGCCGCAGGAGCTGCATCACCGCGCCGATGGTGCCCGACGGATAGATGTCCTCGGCCGACGGCTCGTTGGTCTTGGCGTTGCGCTGCGCGACGAGAAAAATCTCTTTCCCTCGGTTCATCGCCTCGTCGAGCGCGTTGATCGACTTCTCACGCCCGACGAACAGCTGCGACACCATGTGCGGGAAGATGACGATGTCGCGCAGGGGCAGGAGCGGCAGCACACGGCGCTGCTTGCTCTCGGGGGCGGTCGGGTCGTTCTTGAAGAACATGGTCACTTTGGGGATTCCTGGCGGGCTGTCGCGGCGACGCGAGGTGCGCGAGCTGAGGGGCAAATAGGGTAGCACCCGCGCTCCGCGGCCGCCCACATCTCGCCACCTCTCCGGCGCGGGCGTCAGATTTGCTGATCGCCATCATTTTTCAGGCGTTTCCGTGCGCTCTGGGGACGCAGTGGTAGCATCGGGCCCGATGCGCCCGCGTGGGTCGTTCGGCTTCGGATTGGCGCGTTCGCTCGATTTCCACACGAGCCTTTCGCGCTTCACCGAGTTTTGCGAGCTGCTCTCGGCATCGGTCGGGCACCTCTTCTACCCGCATCACGCGCTCAGCTACGCCGAGCTGCGCAACGGGCTCTCGCACGGCGAGCTCGGTCTCGCGTGGACGCCGCCGATCCCCGCCATCGATCTCGTCGATCGCAACATGGCGACCCTGCTCGTCGCTCCCATCCGGCGCGGGAGCACGCTCTACCACGCGGCGATCATCACCCGCGAGAACGGCCCGCAGTCGCTCGCGGATCTGCGCGGTGGGCGCGCCGGTTGGGTCGATCGCGACAGCTCCGCCGGTTACCTCGCGCCGCGCCTCTATTTCGCGGAAAACGGCCTCGATCCGCGAAAAATCTTCAGCAACGAGGTCTTCCTCGGGAGTCACATCGCGGTGGTCGACGCCATCGCCGCCGGGCGCATCGACGTCGGCGGATGCTTCTGCAAGATCGAGCCGCACACCGGTCGCGTGCTCCAAGGCGCGTGGACCGACGGCGACGGCAAACCTCGTCAACCGATCCACGTCCTCGCCACCATCGGCCCCATCCCCAACGACACCATCGTCGCCGCCACACGTCTCTCGGCCGAGCTGCAGACGAAGGTCTTCCGCTGGTTCCTCGATCCAGGCCCCCGCGCGCACGACATCCTCACCGAGCTCTTCCGCGCCGATGCTTGCCGCGCGCCGACGCCGTCGCACTACGAGCCGCTTCGCAAGATGATCTCGACGGCGATCACCCAGGGCGACGTTCCCTGGCGACGCAGCAGCACCACGCGTCCGCCGCCGCCCGTGGGCTGAGCGAGATCGAGGCGCGCGGGTCGTGGACTACTATTGGCTCTACTACGTCGCCACGATGCTCACTGTCGTGATGTCGCGAAACCCGCTGCTTTTGGCGGTGATTCTCGCGTTCTTCATCCTCCGCCCGTGGCTCCCCGATCCGGTGGTCTTGAGCTCGACGCTCACGCGCATCGGTTCGCTCAAGTCACAGGTGCGGCTCAACCCGGCCAACGTGCCCGCGCGCGTTCACCTCGCCCAGGCTTACCTCGATCTCTTGCGCCCACGCGCCGCCCTCGAGCACCTCACCGCAGCACGCACCCGCGATGGCAAGAACGTCGACGTCGCCTATCTCCGCGGCCTCGCGCACCTCCGCATCGGTGACGACGAGTCGGCGCTCTCGTCCTTCGCCGAAGCCCTCGGCATCGACCCTGACAGCGGCGAACCGATGTCGAGCAAGCGCGCCGGCAAGGTGACCCACGCCCGCATCGGCGACGTCTACCTCGCCACCGCGACCGCCCTCGAACGCATGCAACGCTGGCCGCAGGCCGAGGAAGCGCTCCTCGCCTCGACAGGTTGCAACAGCTCGGCGATCGAGCCCCTGCTTCGCATCGCGCGCATCCGCCGCAATCAGGGCGATCGCGAGGGTGCGTGGGAGGCCGTGCAAGACGCCAAGCGCACCTGGGAATCGCTCCCCAGCTATACGCGTAGAAGTCAGCTCTCCTGGGGCGCGCGTCTCACGCTCGCGCGCCTCCTGGGAAAGTGATTCTCGGGCCCCGGCCATAGCCGGGGTGAGATTCTCGGGGGCCCCGGCCATAGCCGGGGTGAGATTCTCGGGGGCCCCGGCCATAGCCGGGGTGAGACCTACGCCGAGCTGGCTTCTTTTGCGTACACGATGAGCGGCTGCTCCATGCGGGTGATCGTCTCTTCGTTGACGACCACTTCCTTGATGCCGGTGCGCGAGGGCACCTCGTACATGACGTCGAGCATCGCGTTCTCGAGGATGGCGCGAAGACCGCGCGCGCCGCTCTTGCGGGTGAGCGCTTCCTTGGCCACGGCGTGGAGCGCGCCCTTGGTGAACTTGAGCTTCACGCCGTCCATCTCGAAGAGCTTCTGGTACTGACGCACCAGCGAGTTCTTCGGCTTGGTGAGAATCTCGATGAGCGCTTCTTCGTCGAGCTCGTGGAGCGTGGCGATGACCGGCAAGCGACCGATGAACTCGGGGATGAGGCCGAATTTCAGCAAATCTTCCGGTTGAATCTGCGCGAAGAGCTCGCCGAGCTTGAAGTCGTTCTTGCTCTTGATGTCGGCGCCGAAGCCGAGGCTCTGCTGGCCGATGCGACGCTGGATGATTTGATCGAGGCCGACGAACGCGCCGCCGCAGATGAAGAGGATGTTGGTCGTGTCGACCTGCAAGAACTCTTGCTGCGGGTGCTTGCGGCCACCCTTCGGCGGGACGTTGGCGACGGTGCCTTCGATGATCTTCAGGAGTGCTTGCTGCACGCCTTCGCCCGAGACGTCGCGGGTGATCGACGGGTTGTCGCTCTTACGGGAAATCTTGTCGATTTCGTCGATGTAGACGATGCCGCGTTGCGCGCGCTCGACGTCGTGGTCGGCGTTCTGCAGCAGCTGGACGATGATGTTCTCGACGTCTTCGCCGACGTAGCCGGCTTCCGTCAGCGTGGTCGCGTCGGCGATCGCGAAGGGCACGTTGAGGATGCGCGCGAGGGTCTGCGCGAGCAGCGTCTTGCCCGAGCCCGTCGGGCCGAGGAGCAGGATGTTGCTCTTCTGCAGCTCGACCTCGTCTTGGCTGACCTTCGACTCGATGCGCTTGTAGTGATTGTGCACCGCGACCGCGAGGATCTTCTTCGCGCGGTCTTGGCCGATCACGTAGTCGTCGAGGACGGCTTTGATCTCGCTCGGCTTGGGGACCGGCGTGGACGACGCGAACGGCTCGTCCTTGTCGACCTCTTCCGCGATGATGTCGTTGCAGAGGCCGATGCACTCGTCGCAGATGTAGACGCCAGGACCGGCAATGAGCTTCTTGACCTCGCGCTGCCCCTTTCCGCAGAAAGAGCAGCTGAGGTTGCCGTTCCCGTGATCGCCGTCGCGCCGTCGTTCCAAAGCGTCCTCGTTGGTTCTCTACGTGGAGCCGTCGGGAATGCGTCCCGACGGCTCGTTCGCCACTCGCGCTGACCTGCCGAAATTTCCGCGGCTCCGCCGATGGCGGGACGCGGGTGGTGGGAATTTACCCCTCGAACGAGAGGCCAGCAAGGTCTCGGGAGCCCCGCCCATGCACGGACAGAGAGCCCAGCCTCTCGAGGGAGAGGCGCAGCGCGTCACTTGCTCGACTTTTCGTCCTTCTTCTCGATCTTGTTCATGTTCTTCTTCGGCATGAACACCTCGTCGATCAGGCCGTATTCCTTGGCCTGGGCGGCGCCCATGTAGAAGTCGCGCTCCATGTCCTGACGCAGCTTGGCCCGGTCTTGACCGGTGGCGAGCTGAAGGATGTCGGTGAGGCGCTCCTTGAGGTGGAGGATTTCCTTGGCGTGGATCTCGATGTCCGTCGCCTGGCCACGCACGCCGCCGAGCGGCTGGTGGATGAGGATGCGGCTGTTCGGGAGCGCCGAGCGCTTGCCCTTCTGACCGCCACCGAGGAGCACCGCGCCCATCGACGCTGCCTGGCCGATGCAGGCGGTGCAAACGACGCTGCGCACGTATTGCATCGTGTCGTAGATGGCGAGACCCGACGTGACCACGCCGCCGGGGCTGTTCACGTAGAGCATGATCTCCTTGTCGGGATCTTCGCTCTCGAGGAACAGGAGCTGGGCGATGATGAGGTTGGCGACGTCGTCGTTGACCTCGCTGCCCATGAAGACGATGCGGTCTTTCAGGAGGCGCGTGAAGATGTCCATCGAGCGCTCACCACGGTGCGTGGTCTCGATGACGTAGGGAACGAACGTGCCACGGGCCGGATCGACGAGCGCATCGCGGGCGGACTCGGTCTCGAGCACCCGCATCGCTTCGTCGCGGCGGGTGATGAAGCGCTTGCTCTTGGTCGACATGGTCAAGGCGGGGGCTCCTTCGCGGGGTTCTCCGTACCGAGAGGCACGGACGCGATCGGGTGTAGCAGAAAGATGGACGAACCGAGAGGCCGAATGGGAGAGGATCTCAACCGGACCCTTCCGAGGACCCTACTAAAGATGTGTTCGGGAGGCTCTCGGTTACCGCGCCCTCACCCCGGCGGGTCGGCGCGTGCATCCGTTGCGCACCCAATCGCGCTTCGAGCGTCCTCAGTAACCTCAGTAGCGTGCGTCGAAGGCCTCGAGATCACGGGCGGTCTGCAAGAGCGGGGCGGCGGTGCCCTTGCGCACGAACGCCTCGCTCTCGCCTTCGATTCGCACGGACGGGTTCTGCAAGGTGGCGTAGAGCGCGAGCTTGCGCATGTTTTCCTGGGCAGACGTCGCCGCGCCTCCCGGAAGGGCGGCGTAGCTGGCCTGCGTCTTCGCCGTCATCCGCAGCGGCCGCTCGCGCGTCACGAAGTCGACGAAGAGCGCGCCGAGGTAGGGCGGATCGGGCGGAAGACGTCGGGCGACGATCTCGACGATGTCGGCGAAGGAGACCGCCAGCTTGGCTCCGCTCGGCTCGACCACGGTGAGCCCGGCCGCGGTGACCGTCGCGCTCTTCACGACGTGACGAAGCGTCTCGCTACCGTCCTTTTTCTCTTTTTTCGCAGCGGCGACGATCGCCTCGGGCGTCTTCGGCGGCGCGGTCTTGGCGGTGTGGTCGGCCTTGTCGGTGACGATGACGATCGGCGTGACGAAGGCGTGCTCGCGCGGCGGCAAGATGAACGCGACGTTGGTGAAGAGGAGCAAGACCACCCCGCTCATCAGGCACAGCGGGCTCCAGCCCAGGCTCACCTCGTTGCCGCCCGGGAAGAGGAACATCGTGCCGAGGCCCATGAAGAAGGCGCCTCCCGAGACGATGGCGTTGACGCGACTGGCGAAGCCGATGTGCTGTCCAGTCAGCGCCGACCAGCCGCAGGCGACGCTGACGAGCACCTGACCGATCGCGAAGAGCACGAGCAGCGTTCGACACATGCCCCACGCCACCGCGCTCTTTCCGCCGGTGATCTCGCCGAGCGACGAGCTCTGGCAAATCGTGTCGAAACAGGCCTCGACCGAGAAGAGGCCGACGTTGATCTGGAAGAACGACAGGTTCGCGCTCCACCAGTGCCTCGTGAAGAGACCGATCACCAAGAGCAGCACGCCCAGCGCCGCCGCCACGCCTTTGCCGACGCTCATCTCGCTCCCCCCCGTTGCTGCCAGCCCTTCATGACGAAGGGCCCGCGGTCTTTCGACCACGAGCCCTTCGAGGGTACCGCAAGACCGAGCGAGCGGGCTTTCGCCTACTTCTTGGGCTCGACTTCCTTGACGTTGGCCTTGCTGATCATGATGTCGAGGACCTTGTCTTCGAGGATCATGCCGATGAGCATCTGGCGCTTGCTCTGATCGTTGTACTCGGCGCGGAGGCGGGCGACGTTCTTGCCCGTCTCTTCCGAGAGCTCCTTCAGCGCCTTCTCGATGTCCTCGTTGCCGACGGTGATGTTGCTCAGCTTGGCGATCTCCGCCATGAGCAAGCCGGCGCGGACCTTGACCTCGCTGTCGTGCTGCAGCTGGCCTTCGAGCTCCTTGTTCATCTGGAGCTGCTGGCCGGCGCGGCGGGCGTTCTGGCGCAGCTCGTTGAGGGTGAGCTGCATCTGCTGCTGCACGAGCGACGGCGGCGCGGCGACCTGGTTCGCGTTGCAGAGCGCGGCGACGAGGCCCGTCACCAGCGTCTGATCGGCCTGATCGTTGGCGCTCTTCTCGAGGCGCTTGCGCGCGTCGTCCTTGAGCGCGGCGAGCGTCTCGAACTCGCCCACGTCCTTGGCGAACTCGTCGTCGAGGTTCGGGAGGATGCGCTCCTTGACGTCGACCAGCTTGAGCTCGAACTGAGCCTTTTTCCCGCGCAGCGCGGCGTTCTGGTGGTTCTCGGGGAACTGCACCTCGGCGGACTTGTCGTCGCCGGCCTTGGCGCCGATCAGCGCCTCCTCGAGCTCCTTGATGAGCTTGCCTTCGCCGAGCTCGGCGGTCATCGCCTTGGCGGCGTCGAGCTGCTTGCCGTCGACCTTGGCGACGAAGTCGAGCGTGATGACGTCGCCCGTCTTGGCGGCGCGCGCGGGCTCGGGGGCCTTCAGCTGGGCGTGCGCCTTGCGGAGCTGCTCGATGGCCTCGCCGACCTGTTCGTCGGTGACCACGTGCTTCGGCTTCTCGGCCTCGAGCCCCTCCCACTTGAGGTTGGTGATCTCGGGGCGGACCTCGAAGCGCGCCTTGAATTGCAGCGCTTCCGTCGCCGAGGCCTTCTGCACTTCGACCTGCGGCTGCGAGAGCGGCTGGACGTTCTGCTTGCTGATGGCCTCGTTGAGGGTCTCGTCGACGAGCTTGGAGCAGACGTCGTTGGTGACGGCGCCACCATAGAGGTGCGTGAGGACGTCGCGCGGCGCTTTGCCCGGGCGGAAACCGGGGACCTTGGCGCGGCCTTGGAGCTGCTTGAAGGCCTTGTCCATCTCCTTCTTCACGCGGTCGCTCTCGACCGTGATCGACATCTCGAGGAGAACCGGCGTGAGCTGCTCGACCTGCACTTCCATGATGACCTTATCCTCGCGCGTGAACAGCCAATTTCGCTCGGCTGGTTTTGGGGCGCGGGACCATGGTCGCGGGCGACCGACGCGTCAATGCTCCGGCAGATTTGCGCTAAATCTGCTCATTTGCAGGGCAAAATCGCACAAATCACGTGGCGGTTCTCGGTGTTCTTGGCGAGCGGGATCGACTCCAGGAAGGCGTCGAAGGTGGCTTGGGCGCTCGCCGAGCTCGGCTTCTTCGAGGCGTCGGTGACGTAGTCGCGGAACGAGCTCCAGCCCGACGGCGCGCTCACGGACATCGGCGCGTTGCCGTTCTCCATCTTCTTCCAGGTCCAAAACGACCAGCCCATCCCGTTGTCCTCGAGGAGCTTGAACGCCGCCGAGTACCAGCCGTCGTCGTTCTCGCCGATCTCGCCGACCCACACCGGACGGTTCCACGTCTTGCGATGATCGATGTACGTCTGGATCGACGCGACGTCGGTGCCGTTCCAGTACTTGTGGAAGCTGTAGACCATGTTGGCGTCGAAGGGCGCGCCGAGCGTCGACCAGTCGTTGGCCCAGTTGGCCCCCTCGACGATCAAGACGTGGTTCGGATCGACGGCGCGAATCGCCTTCCCGACCTTGGTCAGCACCGGCCACAGCTTGGGCGTGAGCGATCCGAAATCGGCTTCTGGGAGCGGCTCGTTCAGCAAGTCGTACCCGAGCACCGTCGGCTCGTCCTTGAAGCGACGCGCGATCTCCGTCCAAATCGTCACCAGGCGATCTTGGTTCGCGGCGCTGTCGTAGAGCTCGGGATAATCGTGCGCGCTGTCGTCGATGTTCTTTCCGGTCTGCCCGCCCGGCGCGCAGTGCATGTCGAAGATCACCCAGATGCCGTGCGCCTTCGACCAGGTGACGAGATCGGTCAGCCGCTTCATCTCCGTCTCGTCGAAGGCGGAGCCCCCTTCGGGCATCAGGAGCCGCGCGTTCATCGCCACGCGCACCGAATCGAAGCCGTCGGCGGCGATCTTCGCGAGGTCTGCCTCGGTGATGAAACGATCACGATAACCTTTGAAAAAGGCCTGCGCGTTGGTCGCGCCGATGAGCTCGCTGACCCGATCTTCGATGCGCCGCGCCCGATCGCCGCGGGAGCCGTCGAGCATCCACATGTACCCCTCGGGCACCAGCCAGTTGCCGAGCGCGACGCCGCGGAGAAGCACCTTCTTGCCGCTCCCGTCGACGAGATCGATCCCCTCGGCGTGGACGAACCCCGTCTTCGGCGGGACGACCGCGGGCACGTACGGCTCGAACGTGAAGCGCTGATTGTCGGCCACCGCGCCGGTCACGACGGTCCATTGCTGGAGGTACGCGCCGTCGACCTTGCTCTTGTCGATCACGTCGAACGCCAGCCCGTCGTGCTTCGCGCGCACGAGCCAGCTGCCGTCGCTCTGGCGCTCGAGATCGAAGCGCTGGTTGTCACCGCCCGCATAGGCCCACTGTTGGATGCGCGCGCCGGGGGCGATGCTCTTGTCCTTGACGTCGAGCGCCTTGCCGCTCGAGGCGTTGGTGATGGTGCGCGCGCCGGAGACCGTGGCGACGTCGAAGGCTTGGGCGAGCGCGCCGTTGCAGGTGTGCTGTTGAACGAGGGCGCCGTCGGCGAAGCTGTCGCCTTCGAGGGCGAGGCAGAGGGTGGAACCGGAAGAAGTAGGGTGGATGACGTAGCGGCCGTCGGGGAGGACGAGGGGAGAGGTGTCCGGGCCGGGGCCCGTGTCCGCGCCTGGGCCCGCGTCCCCGCCCGCGCCTGCATCCTCGCCTCCGCCTGCATCTGCGCCTGCGCCCGTATCCGCGCCCACGCCCGCATCCGCGCCTGGGTCCGCGCCCGCGCCTGTGTCGGAGGAGCCGCAGCCGCCTGTGACGAGGGGAGCGGTGAGAAAAACGACGAGCGAGAGGGATCGGAGATGGGCCATCGAGGTCTGCTGTTGCCAGGGGCGTTCCATGGTCGCGAGGCGGGCGCGTCTCCGTGCGGCGCGAAATCGGCGCGAATTCTCGCGGTTCTCGCGTGTGACACCGGCGATCCTCGGCTGTGACAGGCGGGCTCGACCCCCTTCGCGGGGCACCGGGTCCCCAGGCGGGTACCATCGCCTCACCCATGACGGCTCCGCTCCCGCCTCAGGCTCCCGGGCTTCCCTTCTTCGGCATCGCTGGGCCGTTCTTTCGCGATCCGCTCGGGTTCTTGATCGGCGCGCGCGAGCGACACGGGGACGTCGTGCGCGTCGCGCTCGGGCCGATGAAGACGACGCTCCTCAGTCATCCCGATCTCGTCGAACAGGTGCTCGTCACCGAGAACAAGAGCTTCCAGAAGGACGCCTTCGTCGACAACCTCCGGCCGGTGCTCGGCGCTGGGCTCCTCACGAGCGAGGGTGATTTCTGGCGACGGCAGCGGCGCCTCGCGCAACCGGCGTTTCACCGCAGCGCCATCGCCGGCTACGGCGCGATCATGGTCGACTACGCGTCGGCCCTCGCCCGCACGTACCGCGACGGGCAGGTGCGCGCGATTCATAAAGACATGATGCGTCTGACGTTGGAGATCGTCGCCAAGACGCTCTTCGGTGCCGACGTCGGCGATTCGGCGGAGGTCGTCGGCGAAGCGCTGGAGGTCATCCTCCACACGTTCTCCGATCCGATCGCGCTCTTCCTCCCCTTCGTCCGCAAGCTGCCGACGCCGACGCAGAAGCGCTTTCACGCTGCCATCGGCCGGCTCGATGCGATCATCTATCGCTTCATCGAGGCCCGTCGAAGCAGTGAACGCGCGGGGACGTCAGATGGCGAGAGCACCGATCTCCTCTCGATGCTTCTTCGCGCACAGGACGACGACGGCGGGCGCATGTCCGACAAGCAGCTGCGCGACGAGGTGATGACGCTCTTCCTCGCCGGGCACGAGACGACGGCGCTCGTGCTCTCGTGGACCTGGCTTCTGCTCTCCGAGCATCGCGCCGTCGATGCCAAGCTCGGCGAAGAGCTTCGTGACGTGCTCGGCGATCGCGCGCCGAGCCTCGCCGACTTGCCGCGTCTCCCGTACACGAGCGCGGTCATCCAAGAGGCGATGCGTCTCTATCCGCCGGCCTGGTCGCTCGGTCGCGAGGCCCGTGAAGACGTCGTCGTCGGCGGCTACCTCATCCCCAAGGGCGCGCAGGTGTGGATGTGCCCGTGGTCGATCCAGCGCGATCCGCGCTTCTTCTCCGAGCCGAACACCTTCGCCCCCGAGCGTTGGCGAAACGACTCCATCAAGTCGCTGCACAAGTACGCCTACTTCCCCTTCGGCGGCGGCCCGCGACTTTGCATCGGACAAGCCTTCGCGCAGATGGAGGCGGTGCTCATCCTCGCGACGTTGGCGCGCGACTTCCGCGTCGAGGTCCAACCCGAGCCGGTGGTGACTCCGGTGCCGAGCGTGACGCTGCGACCGAAGCACGGCATTCGCGGACGCATGGTCGCGCGTCGCGCCTGAGACGCGCGTATCGGAAATAAAAAATGCCCCGACGGGAGGCGACCGTCGGGGCATCAGGCGCCGCGGGGAGCGGCGGAATCACGCAGAATCCAAGCTAAGTACGGGAACGAAAGGGCCCCTCGCGAACGACGCGGGGTGAGTCGAGAGACGTAGAAAATCTAAGACCCGTTCACGTTCGCCAAGGATTGCTTCGCAACTTTGGCCGTTCGCTGGGTCTCCCTTCGGCCCATCCGCTCACTCATTCTTCCTCGTCGAAGAGGTCGACCTCGGTCTCGCTGTCGAAGACCGACTCCTCGATCAAGTCGTCGAGAGAGAAGCCGACACGGGTCGAGCCCGGACGAATCTCCTCACGCTCGAACTCCTCGAAGCTCTTGTAGAAGTTGGGGCGCATTCGGTGCTCCTGCAGAAGTAGGGGTAGGAAGGTCGACGAAAGGTGAAGACTTGAAGGACGGCTCGAGACAAAGCAGCGGCTCGGTCTCGACGAGATCGGGGCGAGACGAGTGACCGTCGGCAGGTGCCGCAGTCAGGGTGCAGGCATGCGGGCGCGGCGCTCGGCGAGGTCGATGACCTGCGCGTCGCGTGCTGGAGCTTCTCGAGGGGATCGCCAGAACGACGTCATTGCCGCGCTGCGATCCTCACGCCGAAAGACGGCGCCGAGGGGCATCAACGTGGCTCGAAGGCGGGCGCGGCGGGTCTCTTGAAGCATTCGCATACAGGCACCTACATCTGCCGACACCCTCTCACATGTTCGTCGGATGCACAAAAAAAGGACGAAGGTCGGGGAATGGCGGGCGGTCGATGAGGGTGTTTGCCCCGCGCACCCCCACGCGATACCGGCGGCCGTCCGCATGTCGGAAGCGCAATCGACCGCAGGCACTCCTCTCATCGTCGCGGTCGTCAATCAAAAGGGTGGCGTCGGGAAGACCACGACTGCCGTCAATCTCGCTGCATCCGTCGCGGTCGCCGAGGTGTCATGCCTCCTCGTCGACATGGATCCGCAAGGCAACGCGTCGAGCGGCGTCGGCGTCTCGCCACGGACGACGACGCGTTCCATTTACGACTGCCTCATCGGCAAGGCGCAGCTCGAGGACGTGGTGGTGCACACTGCCATCCCCGGCCTCGACATCCTCCCCGCGACGCAAGATCTGGTCGCTGCCGAAATCGAGCTCATCGACGAGACCGACCGCGCCTCGCGCCTCGCGGGCATCTTGCAGAGCGCGTTCGAGCGTGGCGCGCCGTACCGACACGTCTTCATCGACTGCCCTCCGTCGCTCGGGCTCCTCACGGTCAACGCGCTCGTCGCCGCGCATCGCGTGCTCGTGCCGCTGCAGTGCGAGTACTACGCGCTCGAAGGGCTGACGTACTTGATGGACACCATCGACCGCGTGAAGCGCGGCCCCAATCCGCAGCTCGACGTCGAGGGGCTGGTGCTGACGATGTTCGATCCGCGCAACAACCTCGCCCACCAGGTGGCCGACGAGGTGAAGAAGCACTTCCGCGTCTTCGAGAGCGTCATCCCGCGCAACGTGCGGCTCTCGGAGGCGCCCTCGCACGGCAAGCCGATCGTGCTCTACGACGCGAAATCGAAGGGCTGCGAGGCCTACCTCGCGCTCGCCGCCGAGTACCTCGCGGGACACGAGCCGAAATCCGACAAGAACGACAAGAAGAAGAGCGCCGCTGGAAAAGGGGCGCGCTCGTGAGCGACAAGGAACCTCGCCGCGCGCTCGGTCGCGGGCTCGACGCGCTCTTGCCCGTCGCTGCCGACAAGGCGCCGGCCGGCTTCGGCGACCGCTCCGTCTTCACCTGTCCGCTCGAGCGCATCATCCCGCTCAAAGGGCAGCCGCGGCAGCACTTCGACGAGAAGGCGCTCGAAGAGCTCTCGCAGTCGCTCCGTGAGGTCGGGCTCCTCGAGCCGCTGGTCGTGCGCAAGCTTCCGGGTGGCGCGCCCGGACAAGACAAGTACGAGCTGATCGCCGGCGAACGTCGTTGGCGTGCGGCGCAGCGCGCGGGCCTCCGCGAGGTCCTCGTCGTCGTCAAAGACGTCTCGCCCGTGGCTGCCTTCGAGCTCGCGATGATCGAGAACGTCCAGCGCGAGGAGCTCAACGCGATCGAGCTCGCGGAGGCCTTCTCGCGCCTCATCAAGGAACACGGCTACACGCAGGAGCGTCTCGCCGAGCGCATCGGCAAAGATCGCACGACCATCGCCAACAGTTTGCGCCTGCTTCGTCTGCCGCCGGGCGTGCGCGAGAAGGTCGTGCGCGGCGAGCTCAGCGAAGGCCACGCCCGCGCGCTTCTCCAAGTCACCGACGACGCCGAGCTCGCCAAGCTCGCCGACAAAGTGGTGCGCGGTCGGCTCAACGTCCGTCAGACCGAGAAGCTGGCGCGCGCAACCAAGCACGGCGCAGGCGGCGACAGGCCCGGTCAACCGAAAGAGAAGAGCGCCTCGGTGCGCGATCTCGAGCGACGCCTCACGCAATCCCTCGGCACGCGCTGCGAGGTTCGCGATCAAGGTGGCAAGGGGGAGATCGCCGTCAGCTACGCGAGCCTCGACCATCTCGACGCACTGCTGGAGAAACTGCTGAAGTAGCTTCGGCAACCGAGCGAAGCGAGATTGTCCGAAGCGGCCAAAGTTGCGAAGCAACCTTTGGCGAAACGAGAAGTGGGGCAGAAATGAGTGGGCTCTCCCCGCGGTGATAGGATCGCCGGCGTGAGTACGCACGAAGACTCTCGAGAGCGCGCCGAAGCGCGTCTCGGGCGCACGTTGGAAGGGCGCTTCCAACTCGAACGCATCCTCGCCCTCGGTGGCTCGGCCTGGGTCTACGTCGCGCGCGATCTCAACGCCGGTGGGCAGGTCGCGGTGAAGGTGCTGCATGCACCGCTGGCTGCGTACGCGATCATCGTCCGGCGCTTTCTCGGCGAGGCGCAGGTCGCCAACGTCGTCCAACATCGCGGCGTCGTCAGGCTCCTCGCCAGCGGCATGTTGCCGGGAGAAATGGTGCCCTACCTCGTCACCGAGCTCCTCGCCGGCGAGACGTTGGAAGAGCGTCGCGTGCGCAAGGGCGGCCGGCTCGGAGCGAGCGAGGTGCTCTGGGCGGCCGATCGAACGCTCTCGATCCTCGCGAAGGCGCACGCCAAGGGCGTTCTCCACCGCGACGTGAAGCCAGAGAACCTCTTCCTCACCGACAATCGCGAGCTCAAGCTCCTCGATTTCGGCATCGCCCGCATTCCCAAGCGGGTATCGAACATGCCGACCCAGCCGGGGTTTCCTTCACCATCGGTGCCGCCGCCGTCGTCGGACGAGTACGACGAGCCGGCGCCCGAGACGCGCGTCGGCGTCACGCTCGGCACCGTCGACTTCATGCCGCCCGAGCAAGCCAAAGGCGACTGGGGCAACGTCGAGGTGCGCACCGACTTGTGGGCGGTCGGCGCCACCATGTTCACGCTCCTCTCCGGTCGCACCGTCCACGACGAAGAAGACTTCACACGCCAGCTCGAAGCGGTGTCGACCAAGCCCGCGCCCTCCATCGGCAGCATCGTCCGCGACCTCCACAAAGACGTGGTGGGTGTGGTCGATCAAGCTTTGTCCTTCGACGTCGCCCGCCGTTGGACGACCGCCACCGCCATGCGCTTCGCCATCCTCGTCGCCTACAGCACGATGACCGCACCGCCCGACAGCGGCGAAATCGACAGCGATCGTGAGGTTCCGGAGCCGATGATGCACGACGGACCCGAGCCTCCGCCCCTCTCGATTCGCCGTCCGGGGTGACCCCGCGCGGGCCTCGTCAGACATTTTTTCGTTAACCTGCGGGCGCACGCGGTGAGGTAACCTCCAGGCATCTCTGACGCCCGGCGTAGAGATGAGGAGGCACCGTGCAGGCTCGATCCTTCCGTTTGGTTTTCGCCGCCAGTGGTCTCGCCGCAGTCGCCGCCGTCGGTTGCTCGCTGGCCCTCGATTTCGACGAGTCGAAGATCCCCGTCGAAGACACCGGCATCACGGGAGACGACTCGGCGGTCCCCGACACGGGCACCGATACGAACAAGCCCGACACCGGCGGCGACACGACGGACACGAACGACACGACCCCGCCCCCCGACACGCTCGACAGCACGCCGCCGCCGGACACGACGGACGCAGCTGATGCGACGGACACGGCCGATTCCACGGTTGCCGACACGACGGACGCCGCCGACACCACGGATTCGGCCACGGCCGATACGACGGACTCCGGGACGGCAGATACGGGTGCCGACACGACCGATGCGAGCACGGCGGACACCACCGACTCGGCCACGGCCGACACCGGAACCGATACGGCGGACTCGACCGTCGCCGACACGGCCGATGCGGGTACCGATACGACCGATGCCGCGGATACGACGGACGCGGGGACGGATACGACGGATACGGCCGACAGCGCAGTCGCCGACACGACCGATGCTGCGGACACGACGGACACGGCCGATGCAGCGCCGGTGACCTCGACGTTCTTGACGGTGCTGACGAACTCACAGGAAACTCCGCCGATTGCTGCGGGGACGACGACGGATAGTACGGCGACGTTCACCTTGAACGAGACGGCGGCGACGCTCACGTACACGATCAACCACAACGTCTTGTCGCCGACGTCTGCGCACTTTCACACCGCGTTTGGCGGCGTGGCTGCCGCGCCGACGTTCGATCTCGGGTCGACCCTCACGTCGCCCATAACGGGCACATGGACGGGCCTCAGCGCAACGAACATCGCGGATTTGAAGGCAGGGAAGATCTACGTCAACGTGCACAACGCGGCGCACTCGACCGGCGAGGTTCGTGGGCAGCTCGTGAGGCCCGGGGAAACGTTCTACACGGTCGCTATGAACGGCGGGAACGAGACGCCCCCGGTGACGACCAGCACGAACACCGGCACCGTGCAGTTCGTCTTGAATGGCACGACGCTCACCTACAACGGCACGACGACGTTTGCCGCGGGCAAGATTCTCGCGAGCGGCGGTGCGCACATTCACAGCGGTGCGGTCGGCGTTGCTGGCGGCGTCGTCTACGATCTCACGGTCTCTGGAAGCGACCTCATCGGCGCAATCACCGGGATCACGGCGGGCGACGTGACGCATCTCGGAGACGCGACCTACTACGTGAACGTGCACACGACCGATTTCACGGGCGGCGAGATCCGCGGTCAGATCATCAAGCACTTCGTCGCGACGCCTCCCTGACCGAATTCGCCGATGCACTCCCGATCGCTCGGGCGCGTCTTCGCCGTGACGTTGGCTGCTCTCGCGTCGACCACCGGAAGCGCGCGCGCCTTCGTTCCGCCGAACTTCCAGACGGTCACCCGCGTCTCGTGGACTGGGCACTGGAGCACGACCTACGGGCCGATGCAGCTGGTGCAGGTCGGCGGACTCGTATCAGGTAGTTATACATATTCATCGCCGGCGGTGATCGGCCACGTCAGCGGCTCCGTCGAAGGCACGACGTTGCGCGTTCGCTGGGTCGAGGGCCCTGGTGGCGCTGGCGTCGGCGACGCGTGGTTCATCCTTTCGAGCGACGCGAGGTCGTTCGTCGGCTCGTGGGTGAAGGAAGGTGACTCGTCGCCACCGAACCCGTGGACGGGCTTCCGCGTGCCTTGAGCGACCGCGTGATCGCGAAGTGGCGATACCAATCGATGTCTTCGCGCGTGAAGTGGCGATACCAGATCGAGCACGATTTCTCGCGCAATCTCTTACGGTCTGGCCTTCGCGGGTGCTACAGGATGCGGCCACGACATGGGCCTCACGATCCTCGGCACCGGCCGTCACTTTCCCAAGGACCGCGCCACCAACGCCGATCTCGCCCGCGTGATGGACACCGAGCCGGACTGGATCAAGCAGCGCACCGGCATCGAGGCGCGCCACTTCGCCGGGCCCGGTGAGTGGACGAGCGATCTCGGCGCCGAGGCCGCGAAGAAAGCCATCGCGCGCGCGGGGCTCCAGCCGAGCGACATCGACTACGTCATCACCGCGACGATGACGCCCGATCACCACTTCCCCGGTCCTGCCGGGATGATCGGCGCCAAGCTGGGAATTCCCGGGGTTCCGTGCCTCGACGTGCGCCAGCAATGCGCGTCGTGGATCTTCCAGCTGCAGCTCGCGCACGCGCTCACGCTCGCGGGACAAGCGCGCAACGTGCTCATCGTCGGCGCCGAAGCGCACGCCGGCTTCATGCCGTGGGAAGACTGGGACTACCTCTACGGCCGCGGCGGCAATCCTCCTTCGAAGGAAGCCTACGATCGTGCCACGCGCCATCGCGGCCTGGCGGTGCTCTTCGGCGATGGCGGCGGCGCGGTCGTCCTCAAGAAGACCGACGACGACAAGCGCGGCGTCATCGGCATCGACGTCCACACCGACGGTCGCTACGTCGACTTCATCTACATTCGCAGCGGCTTCAATCACCGGCCCTACGCGACGAAAGAGATGCTCGACGACGATTTGCACATCCCCGACATGCGCGGGAAAGACCTCTTCAAGCACGCGGTGACCAAGCTCCCGCAGAGCGTGCGCGCGCTCTGTGAGAAGTCGAACGTGAAGCTCGACGAGGTCGACCTCTTCGTGGCGCATCAGGCCAACGATCGCATCAACGGCGCCGTGCGCGACGCGCTCAAGGTCTCGGCCGACAAAGTCCCCAGCAACATCGCGCGCTACGGAAACACGTCCTCGGCGACGATTCCGATCCTGCTCGACGAGCTCAACGAGCAAGGACGTTTGAAGCCGGGAATGCTGGTCTGCTTCCTCGCGCTCGGGGCCGGGCTCCACTGGGGTTCGGCGCTGATGCGGCTCTGAGGCGGAATTTCTGCCGAAACGTTGCCGTCGCGCTGGCCATCGGGTACCGGCCGTGAGGCCGTTCGATGTCTGCCATAGCCGCCCCCCCCAGCGATCAGACCTCGCCTCCGAGCTTCGACGCGAAGCGTCTGCTGGCCTCGACGAAGGTTCGCCTGCAGCACGCGGGGATCGCGCTCGGTCTCGTCTCGACGATCGCGCTGGTGCGTGCATGCGGCGCGACGTCACCGCCGGCGAAGACGCTCGAAGGTCTGGTCGACGCGCTCGGGAAGGCCGGTCACGTCGTGGTGCGCGCCGACGAGTTCGTCTGGGAGCGCAGCGGCGGAGTCCTCGACGATTTCACCGACGGGCGCCACGTCCTCTTCCTCGGCGCCGAACGGCTCGGTGCGCCGCGCGATCTCTACCGCGCGCGCGTGCACCTCTCGCCGGAAGGCCGGCCGCTGCAAATCACCGACGTCGTCAATCTCACGGCGACGCCGTACGGCGACGAACAAGGTCTCGTGCGCGACGCGACCGCCGATCGCGCAGCCTTCGCGACCTATGCCTACGGCCAGCTCCAGGGGCTGACCGCGCTCGATCTCCGCGGCAACGCGCGCGCATCGCAGGCGACGACGAGGCTCGAGCGCTTCCAGCAGTTCGTCACCAACGTGCAGTTCGACGGCGACGGTGACGGCGTCGCGCGCGTGCAGGTGCTCCTCGACAAGGACGCGACCTCGGCGGTGCTCACCTTCGACGGACCGATGCTCGTCGTCTCGCTCGCGCAGGCGCAGGGCGGCACCAAGATGGTGCGCGTCGACATCGACAAGGCCGAAATCGTCGGTGATGGCTCAGGGCTGCAGGTCGAGCTGGTGCCGCTCGTGCCCAAACGCTTCATCCATTGGGCCGTCGACACCGTGCGCGCCGTGCCCTGGATTGGACCCGAGCCGGTGGCGTGGCTCGAGGCGAAGGTGTGGGAGCTGAAGGACAAGTGGAATCGCTTCCGCCACAAGACCTTCGACAAGTCGACCGCGCAAGACGAAGTGAAGAGCGAGGCCGAACAGGAAGAGCTCTCGCAGAAGATCATCGCCAAGGCGATCGATCCGAGCGCAGCAGGCGAAGACGGTGGCTACTGGCCGCCGCAGCCGGTGCCTTCGCTCTACAAGTCGCCGGAGGAAGGCGAGGGCGTGTGGGTGCCCTTCGAGCGCCCGTGGCTGCGGAAGATCCCCGGCGCGCCGACGCCTTTCTACCAGACGTTCGTTCGTCCCGACGTCGAGCGGCCCTATTCGAAGATCATCCTCGTGGCGATGGACACGCGCCAGCTCGACTTCGACATGGAAGCGGGCACCGAAGATCCGAAGCCGACGGTCGGCGCCTTCCACGGCACGGGTCGTCTCCCGCGCGACACCAACGTCGCCAAGCACGCGGTCGCGGCCTTCAACGGCGGCTTCAAGACGGAGCACGGTCACTACGGGATGATGCTCCGTAAGCACATCCTCTTGCCGCCGATCCCCACCGCTGCCTCGGCGGTCGTGATGGACGATGGCCGCTTCGGGATGGGCGCGTGGAGCCCGACCAAAGACGTGCCCGACGGGATCTTCTCGTATAGGCAAAATATGGATCCGCTGATCGACGGCGGCATCATCAACCCGCGGCACCGCAATGCGTGGGGCGCGGTGCTTCCGGGGCAGCCGAAGATGGTCGGTCAACAGACCGAACGCTCGGGCCTCTGCATCACGAAAGCGAAGCATCTTCTCTACGTCTGGGGTGACGACGTCGGCCCCGAGCAGCTCGGCAAAGGCATGCAGCTCGCCGGTTGCGACTTCGGGATGCACCTCGACATGAACCCGCACCACACCGGGTTCGTCTTCATGACGTTCGACGACGCGCAGTACAAGACGGGCAAGAGCGAGGTGCTGACGCCGCTGATGGCGGTGAGCAATCGTCGCTACATCGACTACGCGCCGAAAGATTTCTTCTTCGCGCTGATGCGTGATCCGAATCCGACCTTCACCACCGATGGTTGGGCTCCCGATGCCGGTCTGCAGCCGCAGCCGACGTGGCTCCCCGCGATTTTCGCCGGACCGGCCCGCTCCGATGGAATCACCCTCACCTCGTTCGAGCCTGGTCGCGTGCGCTTTCGCGTGCGCGCGGGGACTGAAGAGAAAGTCGAGGCCGGTGCGCCGCGCGAGATCATCGGTGACGACGTCAAGCGCGTCATCGCCGCCGTCGGCCTCGGGCTCGCCGATCCGAAGGCGAAGCTCGGTCTCGTGCTCGATGGCAAGGCGTCTTCGCCCGTGCAAGCTGGCTCGGCATCACTCTTCGTCCGCGACGATGGCATCGTCGGCATCGCGCTCTCGGGAGAGATCCCGCCGCCCGGGGTCATCGATCTCGTGCAAGGCACCGCGCTCATCGCCGACGGCAAGCTCACGAGTGACGACAAGCGCGCTGGCGCCTTCGTCCACGTCGTCATCGGCATCACCAAAGAGGGACGCGTGATGATCGCCCGCGGAGCCGCCACCAGCGACGAGCCGCTCGCGCAAGCTCTCCTCGACGCCGGTTGCGTGCGCGCGCTCGCGGCCCGCGGCTCCATCGACGGCTTCGTCGCGCGCGCCGGCACCGGTGACGCGCCGATGACCAGCTACGCGCAGACCACGCTCTACGCCATCGCCGTCCCGATGGGCCCGCGCTCCTTCCGCTACGACCAAGACAAGTCGGGCAAGGCGCTGTACCCCGCCGTGAACACGCCGGTGCCTTGATTTCGGTCTGATCCGCGTTCGCTGCCGGCGTCGCCATTTTTCTCGCAACTCCTCCGCACGTCTCGTCGACGAGGGAGTGGGACTCGATCCCACACCCGAAACTTCCGATGCGATCGAACGATCGCGCGAGGTCGACCATGGACTTGGAGCACGAGCTGCGCGCCCTGCGTGAGGAGTTGGCGCGGCAAGAAGAGTCGTACGAGACACTTCAATTCGACGCGGCCGCGGTCGAGGAGCCCGAACGGCTCTTCCGCCTGAGCGACGACACCCACGAGCGCATCGGTGCGCTCGCCGGCGAGATGACCCCGGTTCGCATCGAGGCCCAGCGCCCGGTGTTCGCCATCCACGTTTGATTTTCGAGGAGACCGATCATGACCCTTGGCACCACCCCCTCCAAGTCCACTTCCCTCGCCACGCCGATGCTCAGCACCTTCAAGCCGACCGCCGGCGCGATGGCCGCGAGCGCCACCACCCCGATGCCGAGCGGCCTCCCCTCGCAGATGTCGATCACCGACCTCATGGGTTGGCTCTCGGTGCAGATGTCGAAGAGCGAGAGCGTCATTCGTGGCCAGATGGGCGACATCCAAGCGACCAAGGCCCAGCAGGAGAAAATCTCTCAGCTCGAGGAGCTCCTCCGCGCGCAGAAGACGGGAGCCGACGGTGACGTCGCCCATCTCCCTGCCGAGTTCGCCAACGGCACCTTCAAGAACGAGGACTGGTACAAAAACATGTCCGCCGAGGGCAAGGCGACCATCCAAGCGCTCGTCGATAAGACCAGCCAAGATCGCTACTACTACGAGCCCGGCGTCTACACGCCTGCGGGCGGCGCCTCCATTCCCGCCGGCTTCGACGGGACCGGCAAGATTCCGCCGGGCGCCGAAGCGGTTCCCGGACAGCCGGGGCTGTACTGGACCCAGGGTGACGGGAGCGTGAAGACGTCGGCCATCGACGACACGCTGAAGGGCCTCGACAACGAGATGTCGGCGACCGGATCCTCGAGCGAGATGCAGATGATCCAACTGCAGAGCGCGGTCAGCGCGCGCGGCCAGGCGCTCCAGCTCATCTCCAACATGATCAGCTCCTTCAACGACACGTCGAAGGCGATCATCGGCAACACGCGAGGGGGCTGAGATGAACCACGAAGACAGTCGCGAGATCGTCCTCTCGCCGATGCTCGACGCGCTCGTGCGCGAAGGGATGCCGCCCCTCTCCGATCAGGAGATCGACGCCGTCTATGGAGTCGGGCTCCAGTTCTATGCGCGCGAGCGCTGGGTCGAGGCGAGCGATCTTTTCCGCCTCCTCGTCCTCTGCAGGCCGGGCGAGCTCCGTCCCTGGCTCGGCCTCGCGGCGTGCCACGAAGCCCTCGGGGACGAGGAGCGAGCGCTCGCGCTCTACCGCGTCGCGGTCGCCACCGGCGGCGTCGGACAGCACGTCGCCAACGCCTACCTCGCGCGGCTTCTCTCCAAGCTCGGCCAACACGACGAGGCGCGGGAGATCCTCGAGACTCTCGTCGTCGACGAGTCCGACGAAGCCGCGGCCGAGCTCGTTCATCAACTGCGCTGCGCGCTCTGCGACACCCAGCCGTCGTTGGAGAGAGCGTCGTGACGCCGATTCAAGGAACGGCGCGGACGTCTTCGGCGCTCACGCAAGTACGCTCGAACGCGAACGAAGCGGTATCCGCGGTGCTTTCAGGGCCTCCTCCGCTCGTCGGAGGTATGGAGACGATCCTCGCGCGGATGGAGATCGATCGTCGGCGTTCCGGCGCCGATACTGCCGCCTCGACGGTGCATGCGGGCGAAGCGAAGCACGACACCGAGCTCCGTGAGGCACGCGAAGCCGAAGCGCGCGCCGAAGAGGCCTCGAAGCACGGAGGATTCTGGGGAAGCCTCGCGCACGATTTCGCGGTCGTCGCCGAAGTGGCGGGAGTGGTCGCAGCGGTTGGCTCGGTGGTCGCGACTGGAGGCGCTTCGGCGCCGGCGATCATCGCGCTCTCCGGCGTCGCGCTGTCGGCGTCGTCCCCGCTCGTGACCAAAGTCACGGGCAGCGAAAAGCTCGGTGCGGCGGCGATGTGGACGGGCCTCGGCCTGTCGCTCGCAGCTGGCGGCTACACGCTCTTCGCCGGCGGTCTCTCGAATCCGACGGTCTCGAAGACTGCCGCGACCCTCACATCGTGGACGATCGCCGCCCAAGGCTCGGCGACCGTGGTGTCGGGCGGCGCGACCATCGTGCAGAAGCGATATGAAGGTGACGTCGCCGACGAACAAGCGAACGCCCTCGCGATGACCGGTCGCGCAAAGCGAACGCAGCAAGAGGTCGAGGACGCGATCGAGAAGCTGAAGGAGCTCGAAGCCTCGGTGCAACGAGCCATCATGGCGATCACGCAGGGCGGTGACGCGATGGACGCCACCAAGTCGTCGATCGTCGGTCACCTCGGAAGGAGCCTCGGAGCATGAACCCGCAGAACGTCGGCCGCGCCACTGCGGTCACCCAACAGAGCTTTCGAACCGAGGGGCCGGCGAAGACCGCGCTTCCGACCGGAGCCGCCGTCCTGCCCGGCGGTTCGGCGAGCATCGAGGTGCTGGCCGCCATCCTCTCGATGGACTCTTCGAAGATGCAGCAGCGTCTCGCCCGCGAATGTCAGAAGACCGCCAACGAAGCGCAGCTCACCGAGCTGGAAAATCAGGTCCAGTCTCTGCGCGAGAAGGCCAACGACGTGCGCGACGAGGGCCTGCTCTCCGGCAGTCTGTCGATCGCTGGTGGCGCACTGACGATGGCCGGAGCCGCGTCCAGCGCCGACAGCGCCGACGCACGCATCGCCGGAGACGAGGCAAACGGCGCCAACGCGCCTACCGCAGCGCTCGACCGTGGAGAGGCCCGCTACCTCAATGCGCAGTCGGCGCGCGAGGCGCGAATGACGGCCGCGGGCGGGCTCCTCACCGGGGTCGCGGGGCCGGCAGCCAAGGCCACGTTCGTCGCGGCCGGCGATCGCGCCGATGCCAACGCCAGCGAGGCGGCCAAACAGGCGAAGGTGCACGAGAGCGCGAAGGACGAATACGCGAGCATGGTGCGCGACGCGCAACAGTCGATCGAGAAGGCGATGCAGGCCATTCAAGCGTTCGCCGCCGAGCACGCCGCGACGACTCGCGCGATCCTCCAGCACGGGGCATGAATACATAGCACAACTATGTAGTTGTGCAGCCGCCTCCGCGCGGCGATTCACTCGGCCGTGGCGGCGCTTCCGATGACGGCGGTGTCGTGCGCGAGGATGCGGCGCGCGCCCTCGAGGCTGATGTCGCCGAGCTCTACCATTCGCTCGGCGACGCGCTCGACCATCTCGTTGGCGGCGCCGGCGGCGATGGCGACGGTGCGAGCATGCAACGCCATGTGACCACGTTGGATGCCATCGCTGGCGAGAGCGCGCAGTGCCGCGAGGTTCGACGCGAGCCCGACGGTGGCGGCGATCATCGCCAGGTCGGTGGCGCCCTGCGCGCCGCTCATCTTCAACGCCAGACGCGCGGTCGGGTGGATACGGAGCGTGCCGCCGACCACGCCGAGCGCGAGGGGAAGCTCGAGCTTGCCGACCAAGTGAGCGCCTTCGCGGCGCCAAATCGCCAGCGGCTGGTATCGTCCCTCACGCGCAGCGTAGGCGTGCGCACCCGCCTCGACGGCGCGCCAGTCGTTGCCGGTGGCGATGACGACGGCATCGATGCCGTTCATGATGCCCTTGTTGTGCGTGGCCGCTCGATACGGATCGAGCTCGGCGAAGCGCGAGCCCTCTTCCATGCCCCGCGCGACGTCGACGCCCGACATGTTGTCGGTGGCGAGCTGCTCCATCGGCACCGAGCAGCGGACGCGCACTCGACGGCGATCGCACAGGTTCGAGAGGATGCGAAAGCCGACGCGTGCGTGGGCGAGCTCGGCGAGGCGGCCGCCGATGGCTTCGGCGATGCTGTTGACGAGGTTCGCGCCCATCGCGTCGCGGCAATCGACGTGGACGTCGACGACGATCATCCGATCGCTCGGCTCGCCGAGGACGCGCACCACGACGTCGCGTGCCCCACCGCCGCGGGCGACGAGCCCGGGAACGGCACGGTCGGCGAGGGCGAGGATTTCACTCTTGGCAGCGAGGACGCACGCGCGCGCCTCTTCCGGAGCGTCGACGTCGAGGAGTTGGATTTGCGCGGCGACGATCGGCTCGTCGGCGTCGGCGGTGAACCCGCCACCTTGGCGGACGATACGAGCCGCATTCGAAGCGGCGGCGACGACCGAAGGCTCTTCGATGACCATCGGCGCGATCACGTCCCGCCCGTTCATGCGCACGTTGAGCGTGGCAGCGAACGGCAGCGTGTAGACGCCGATGACGTTCTCGACCGACTTGTCGCTGGTGCCGACGTCGAGCCCGCCGCGCGCAGAGGCGGCGTCGAACTCGTGGGGCGCGATGTCGGTGGCCTCGGCGACGAGGCGACGGCGTTCGTCGACGGAGTGCTTGAAGAAACCGGGAATACGAGACGTGCGGGCCATTTCACTTCCGTTCCGAGCCCACCAAGTTGCCATCTCCGGAGGGAGTAGGCCCGAGGTGGACGCCAACTGAGGAGAGACCGAGCGAGAGAGCTGTGAGACCGGCCTCGCCGAGCGCCTGGGTCTCGTGGTCGGTCGGCGCGCGGGCGGAAAGCCACACGATCGTGTCCCCACCCCCCGCTCCGGAGGGGAGCAGCACGACCGATCCGCGATTTTCAGGCACGGCGACGCGATTGAGCAGGCTACGTGCCAAGGTCACGTCGGGCGGGACGAGGGGGAGCTCGAGCGCTTGCCCGAGCCTGCCGAGCCCGTCGACGTGTGCTTCTGCGGCCTCGAGGAACCCATCGACGTCGCCGCGTCCGAACATGGCCCGACCTCGTTCGGCGGCGTCGAGGATGATGCGCATCGCTTCGTCGACGGCCGGCAGGTGGCGTCGTTCGGCCAGGCGATCGAGGGAGTTCGAGGTGCGCGCCGAAGCACGAGCCGCGAACGCGCGCATCACCAGACCTGCAGGAAACGTGAGCGGATCGACTTGGAGGCGACTCGGGCGCGAGATGGCGACGACGCCGCCGAAGACGGCCGCAGCGACGTCGCCCCCCGAACCGCGCGGCTGCACTTCGCGGTGGGCCGTGAGTGCGTCTCGGAAAATGCGCGGGCGTTCGGCGGCGAGGTCTCCGCCACCGACGACGACGAGCGCAGCGGCGGCGGCGACGACGGCAGCGGCGCTCGATCCGAGGCCGAGCTTTCGTCCGTCGAGCTCGAGGTCGCTCGTGTCGACGCGCGGAGGCTCTACCGAAAGCCGACGGGCGAGGGCATCGACCTCGGCGGTGAGCTTGCCTTCGGCGCCAGCGCCGACTTGCGCGCGCGCGTAGCGATCGACGGCGACGACGATCGCCGGAGCGCCTTCGAGCACGCCATAGGCGCCCGTGAGGAACAGTTTTCCCGGCGCAAGCGTGGTGATCATGACGGCTCGTCCATGGTGCGCGCGCCTTCGCCAGGACGCGTGATGATGGTTCGCACCGCGAGGGGGCGTAGTTTCAACTCGACCGTCTCCGCGTCGCGCGCGTCGCAGAGCACCTTCACGTGCGGACCGGCGTCGATCGTGAAATAGGCCGCGATGCCCTCTTTTCGCAGCGATCGTACGGTCTCGATGAGCTCGAGCGTGCGCCCCGTCCAGTAGACGATGCCGGGACCCGCCGCGAGCGCGCACGCGTGCATGCGGAGCGCGCTCGCTTCGGCGGCGACCCCTAGCCGCTCCAAATCGCGTGCGAGGACGGCCTCGCGTACTTCGCGCGCCAGCTCGGGCGCGTCGGCGACCCAGGCCTCGTAGTAAGGGCTGCTCGTGCGCGTGCGCTCCATCGCCGTCGTCGACGAGATTGGTTTCGCCGAGGTCGTCACCGCAGCGACGACCACGCGGAGCTCCCAGTGCGACGAGCTGGCGAGCGGCATGGCGGCGGCGTCGTCTTCCGTGCCGAGACCGACGAAGCCGCCGAAGATGCTCCGCGCAGCGCTCGCCGAAGCGCGACGGGCGACGCGGCTGAGGGCGACGTCGTCGAGCGAGAGACCGAGCGCCTTCGTCGCTGCCCGAGCCAACGCGGCGAACCCCGATGCGCTCGAGGCGAGCCCGGAAGCGGTGGGAAAATCGTTGTCGCTGACGACGCGCGCGCGTGCTCGCGTCTCGGCGTGGGCGCGGAGCTCGTCGAGCAACTTCGTCACGCGCTCGAGCGGCGTCCCCTTCGTTTCGTTGCCACCGAGCACGAAGACGTCGTGCTCGAGGTCGTCGTCGAAGGTCACGCTCGTGCGCGTCGTGAGCCCTGAGAGAGTGATCGAGACGCTCGGCGTCGCCGGGACGTTGCCGGGAACACCTCTTTTTCCCCAGTATTTCGCGAGTGCGATGTTGGGCGAGGCCACGCTGGTCGACGAACGCGCGCTCATCGAGTGGCCTCTGAAGACTCTTCAGACTCAGAAGACTCTGATGACTGTGCAGACCCTGCGGACTCGGAGAGGAGAATGACCGGAGCGGTCGCTGCGATGCGGGCGACGAAGCCGGTGAGCCCGATGCCGCGCCACGCTTCGACGATCGCGTCGCCGCAGCCAGGAGCGAGCGCGATCGCGCAGCCGCCTCCACCACCACCCGTCAGCTTCGCACCTTCGGCGCCCGTCTTTCGCGCGACGTCGCAGGCGCGCTCGAGGAGCTCGGAGGAAACCATGAGCGAGGCGAGGAGCGCGTGGTTGAGGTCCATCAGACGACCGACCTCGTAGAGCCGCCCCGCTTCGAGCGCCGCTTGCCCCTTCTTCGCCAGCTGATCGATGCCGTCGAAGGTGCGCTCGACCACCTGCGGACGACGGGCGAGCTGCCGCGCGACCTGTTCGACCATCGCCTTCGTCGACGACGGTTCGCCGGTGAAGGCGACGGCGAGCTCGAGCGGCTCGGGAAAGCGGATGGGCTTCGGCGGCTCACCCTTGCGGAAGGCGAGCACGCCCCCGAGCGTTGCCGCTGCGACGTCGACGCCGCTCGGATTGCCGTGAAATACGCGCTCCCACGCGGTCGCGCCCATTCGCACCGCTTCGTCATCGAGGCGACGCCCGACGGCGCGAGCGACGGCGCGGACGACCGAGACACCGATTGCCGCCGAGCAACCGAGGCCCGCCGCGCCAGGCACCTGCACATCGACGGAGGTCTGCACACCGACGCAGGCTTCGACGCCGACTGCTTCGAGGCCGACCGCTTCGAGAATGGCCCGATAGCCACGCGCGACCTCGTCCTCTTCACCCTCGTCACCCTTGCTGCTCCCGGTGGATGCGAGCGTGGCGACGCGTCCCCAAGGGGCGAGCGTGAGCGTCGAGGGCCCATCTCCGACGACGGCGCGTGCGGTGGCGCCGCGATCGAGGGCAGCGGCGATGGCCAGGCGGCCGTGCACGACGGCGTGTTCCCCGAAGAGGATGACCTTGGCGAAGGCGGTGTCGCGGGTGGAGCTCACTTCGCTCATCACGCTCTTCTCCGCGTCAGCATTCCCGCGAGGCCACGGAGGGCGAGGCTGCCGGCGTGATCGAGCGCGGCGTCGTCGAGCACCGAGAGGCCCTGTTCGAGGAGCGCCTGCAATTTTCCTTCGACGGCCGCGCGTGCGCCGCTGCGCTCGAAGAGACCCATCGTCCAGAGCACGTCATCGTTGGTCAGCGGACGACCCAAGACCGCCAGGAGTTGGGCACGTTCCGCGCTGCTCGCGAGGGCGAGAGTTTCGGTGACCAGCGCCGTTCGCTTGCGCGCACGCAAGTCGCTCCCGACAGGTTTTCCCGTTTCGGCGGGATCGCCGAAGGTTCCCAGCAAATCGTCCCGGAGCTGGAAGGCGACGCCGATCGGATCGGCGAATCGACGAAGCGCCTCGCGCGCATCTCCATTGGCACGCGCGAGGAGTGCGCCGAGCTCGACTGGGCCGCGCACCGTGTAGCTACCGGTCTTCAAGGCATGCATGCGATTGACCGCGTCGACGTCGTCGGCGGCGAGCGTGAGGTCGATGGCCTGTCCGAGGACGACCTCTTCGTGCACGCGTGCGAAGGCGATGGTGGCCTCACGGACGACGTCGGCGGGTGCGTCGATCTCGGCGACGATGCGCTGGGCGAGCGCACTGCCGTAGTCGCCGGCGAGCACGGCCGCCGAGGCGCCGAGGTGCGCGTCGCCATGACGCTCGGCGAGCTCGACGTGCACGGCCTTGCCGCCGCGGCGTGTCGCGTCGCCATCCATCCAGTCGTCGTGGATGAGGAAGTAGGCCTGCAAGATCTCCCACGCGGCACCGATGTCGAGGACGCTCGACTCGATGACGTCGCGCGCGCCACCACAGGCTCGGTGCGCGGCGACGAGCAACGCCGGCCGGAATCGCTTGCCGCCTCGCCGCACCAAGCCAGCGAGCGCCGCTACGACATGCTCTGCGCCGGTGGCGAACATCGCACGCATTGCAGCGGCCCCGAGGTGCTGCTCGAGGCGCACATCGACGGCCGCGCGGACCTCGGCGAGCAGCGCTTCGGCGGCGAGCGCTTCGGCTGCGACGGCGGAGGGATGGGCCCCTCGTGGGTCGATCGGCGACGACATCGACGAGGTACTCCGTTCCTCCAGGCATGACGCGAGCGCGTCGACTTCCTGCTCTCGCGAAGCTAGGTTGCCGGTGCTTGTCCGTCAACCCGACCAGCCCATCGTTCTTCAACAAACTCCGCTACTTTCAGATTTCTTTGAAGAATTCAACGGACTTGGACGTATGACGAACGATCTCCGTGGCCGCAAGGCCGACCACCTCCAGCTCTGCGCGGAAGAAGACGTTGGCTTTCGCGACGCGACGACGCTCCTCGAACAGGTGCGCCTCGTCCACGACGCGCTCCCCGAGCTCTCCGTCGACGAGATCGATCTCGGAGTTCGTCTCTTCGGCAAACGGCTGCGTGCGCCCATCGTCATCGCCTCGATGACCGGTGGCACCGAGCAGGCGCGCGAGATCAACCGCTCGCTCGCGCGCATCGCCGAAGAGCGCGGATACGGCTTCGGCCTCGGCAGTCAACGGGCGATGATGACCCGCCCGGGCTCGACCTCGACCTTCCGCGTCCGGGACGTGGCCCCGACGACGCTCGTCCTCTCCAACGTCGGCGGCGTGCAGGCGGCGCGTTCGAGCACTGCCGAAATCGCTGCGCTCGTCGCCGAGGTCGGTGCCGACGCGCTCTGCGTGCACCTCAACCCGGCGATGGAGCTGGTGCAGCCCGAGGGTGATCGAGACTTTCGCGGCGTCCTCGCGGCCATCGCCCGTCTCTCGAACGAGCTGGAAATTCCGGTCCTCGCGAAGGAGACGGGGTGCGGCATCGGCCTCGCCGCGGCGCGCAAGCTGCGAAGCGCAGGAGTCCGTCACGTCGACGTCTCGGGTGCCGGGGGAACGTCCTGGGTCGGGGTCGAGACGCGTCGTGCCCAAGGTCGCGACGAGAGCAAGCGCGCATTGGGTGAGGCCCTCTGGGACTGGGGCGTGCCGACCGCGGTGTCGACGGCCCTCTGCGCGCGCGCGGGATTCTCCACCATCATCGCCACTGGCGGCGTCGCCACCGGGATGGACGTCGCCCGCACCATCGTGCTCGGTGCGTCGGCGGGTGGAATCGCAAGGCCGGTGTTGCGTGCGCTGCACGAAGGGGGGGACGAGGGCGCACGCCGCTTCCTCGACGGCGTCGAAGCCGAGCTGCGTGCAGTGATGCTCCTCGTCGGCGCACGCGACGTCGCGGCGTTGCGCGAAGCACCTCGCGTCCTCGGTGGCGAGCTTCGCGCTTGGCTCGAACAGTCGACCTGACGTTCGCTCCCGAGCTCGCTAAGGCGCGACGACCACGACGCTGTAACCGATCGCCGGTTTGACCGCGTCGTTGTGGTACGAGTGCGGCTGATCGCCACGGAAGACGACGACGTCGCCCGCCGCGAGCTCGAAGCGCTCACCGCTGGCGACGAGGGTGATCGCGCCCGATTCGCAGGTCAGGTACTCGCGCGTTCCGGCCCGATGAGGGACGCCGGTCATGCGCGATCGCGACGGGAGCTCGAGGCGTTCGACCTCGAGGCCGGGGAGGGGATCGGGCAGGAGCTTGCGCACGGTCACCGGTCCGCGTTGCCGGCTCGGGAGCGCCTTGCCGGCGTAGTGCTTGGCGGTGGCGCGCGGTGCAGAGACCAGCTCCTCGATCGAGACCTGCAGCGCGGCGCACACCTTGAGCACGACGCCGATCGTCGGGTTGGCCGCGCCTGATTCGAGGTTGGCCCAGGTCGCACGGGGCACGCTCGCGAGCTTGCTCAGCTGACTTTGGGTGAGCCCGCGGGAGGCGCGGAGGGCGCGAACGTTGGCGGCGATGTGCGCGGCGACGTCGTCGGTCATTCCCTCAGGTTATCGCCCCGCCAATGAATTGGCATCCGTGCTGCTCAGTTGGAGCGGGCGCTCATCTTTCTCACCAGGAGGATGAGACCATGAAGACCCATCGACGAGGACAGGGCGTCTTGATCACGGGAGGGAGCTCGGGCCTCGGGCGCGGGCTCGCCGAGCAGCTGGCGGCGGAGGGCGCGCGCGTCGCCCTCGTGGCCCGTCGGGCAGGACCGCTCGCGGAGGTCGTGGAGGCGATTCGCGCGCGTGGTGGAGAGGCGCACGCGATCGTCGCCGACGTCGCCGCCAAGGAGGCGACCTATGCCATCGCCGGCACGGCGGCATCGCTGGTCGGTCCCATCGATCTGCTGATCCACGCCGCGAGCACGCTCGGCCCGGTGCGCCGCGACGGGTTGCCGCCGATGCCGCTGCTCCTCGATTTGGCGTGCGAAGATCTCGCGCAGGTCTTGGAGGTGAACGTGGTCGGCCCCTTTCGCCTGACGAAGGCGATCGCCGGCGCGATGGTGTTGCGCGGCGCTGGCACGATCGTCGGAATCAGCTCCGACGCGGCGCAGGAGGCCTATCCGCGCTGGGGCGCATACGGCGCTTCCAAGGCCGGGTTCGATCAACTCCTGCGCGTGCTCGCGGCCGAGCTGCACGACACCGGGGTTCGCGTCGTCACGGTCGATCCCGGTGAGATGGACACGCCGATGCATGCCGACGCCTTCGGCGGCGATCACGATCCGGCCAAGCTCGCCCATCCTCGCGAGGTCGCCGCCAAGCTTCTTCGCGCGCTCGATGACGCGAGCGTCGCATCGGGCGCGCGAATCGCCGTTTCGAGCATCCCGAGCATCCCGAGCATCTCGAGCAACTCGCGAGATGAGGTGTCGTCGTGATCGCCGCGGCCACGAAGTCGCGGAGTGAGCCGCTCCGCGAACGGCTCCTCGTCGTCGATCCCGATCGTGAGAGTTTTGTCGATGCCCGCGTCTATGAATTGCCTCATTTTCTCGAGTCGGGCGACGTCGTGGTCGTCAATGACGCGGCGACGCTGCCGGGCTCGCTCTTCGGCTTCGCTCCAGGCCGCAGGCCGATCGAGCTGCGGCTCCTCGAGGTCGATCCGCTGACTGGCCTCGCCCGCGCGGTGCTCTTCGGCGATGGTGATCATCGAACGCCGACCGAGCATCGGCCCGAGCCTCCGGCGCTCGCGATTGGAGACGAGCTGCAGGTGGGCGAGCTTCACGCGCGAGTCGACGAGCTTGCACGTCGGTCCCCTCGTGAGCTCGGCCTCCGCTTTCGTGAGCGTGGCGGCTCGCTCCTCGCAGGCATCTACGTACGCGGCGGGCCCGTGCAGTACGCGCACGTGCGCGATCGTCTACCGCTCTGGGCAGTGCAAACGCCGTTCGCTTCCAGGCCCTGGGCGGCGGAAATTCCCTCGGCGGCGCGGCCGATCGGCTTCGAGGTGGTGCGCGCGCTGATCGATCGCGGCGTCGTCGTTCGCGGGCTGACGCACGCGGCCGGCCTCTCTTCGACGGGCGATCCACGCATCGACGCCGCGCTCCCGCTCCCCGAACGATGGGAAATTCCGGCCCGCACCGCCGACGCGATCGCGACCGCGCGCCGTCTCGGAAAACGGATCTTCGCCGTCGGAACCAGCGTGACGCGCGCGCTCGAAGGCTGCGCCGCTGCGCACGCCGCCGTCGTGGCCGGGGAGGGGGTGACCGACTTCGTCCTAGGGAAGGCGACGCGTCTGCGGGTCGTCAGCGGCATCTTCACCGGAATGCACGACGACGCGACCACCAGCCATGCCGCGCTCCTCTCCGCCTTCGCCGGACCGGGTGTTCTCGCGCGGGCGTTCGCCCATGCGGAGCGTGCCGGATACCTCGGCCACGAGCTCGGCGACTCGATGCTCATCCTGCCGTGGAAGCGCCGGGAAGGTGGCGTATAGTTCTCGTCGATGACCCCACGCGAGATCTCCGCGGAGCTCGCGCGCCTTCACGGCGTGGCCAAGTCGCTGCTCCAGTCCATCGAAGCGCTGAAGATGCGCATCGACGTCCTCGTCCAGAAGGCCGACGCAACCATCCCGCCCCCTACGCGTCCGACGACGCGAATCCGCAAGCCGGCGATGGGTCGCTCGGTCACCGCGCCCGATCTCGCGGTGACACGTGACGAGCGTGACGGGCTTGACGGGCGTAACGAGAGCGACGTCCCGCGCGAGTCGAACACCAGCGGCGCATATCGCTACGTGCCCTCACCGAAGAAGCGCTGAGTCGACGCACATGAGCAGCGTTCCTCCTGGCATCGTCGTCGTCGACGGCGTGCGTCGCGCAGCTTCCGAGGCGGTGGTCTCAGTCTACGATCGTGGCTTCCTCTACGGTGACTCCGTCTTCGAGGTGGTCCGCACCTATGGCGGAGTGCCCTTCCGACTCGACGATCACATCACGCGCCTCCACGCCTCGGCGGCCAAGCTCGCGATCACGCCGACGTGGACCGAAGCCGAGTTGCACGCGGAAATCCTCGCTGCCGTGCGCGATGCCGGGTTCGCCGAGTCGTACGTGCGCATCGTCGTCACCCGCGGGGCCGGGCCGCTCGGCCTCGATCCCGAGCTCGCCGACACGCCTCTGCGCGTGGTGCTCGTGCATCCGCTGACGCTCCCGGCAGGCGGCGTCTATCGCGACGGGGTCGGCGTCCTCGTCGTCACCGCGCCGCGCGCGACCGATGGCACCAGCGCACAAGGCGCGAAGGCCTCGAACTACCTCGCCAATCTCCTCGCCCTGCGCGACGCGAAGAAGGTCGGCGCCTACGAACCGCTCTTCGTCGAGCTCGCCGGCGAAGAGACCTGGGTCCTCGAAGGTGGCACCTCCAACGTCTTCGCAGTTCGTGGCAACGAGCTCATCACCCCGCCGCTCGGCCGCATCCTCGGCGGCATCACGCGTCACTACTTGCTCGAGGCGGCGCCCGCAGCCGGGCTCACCGTGCGCGTCGCTCCGATGACGCTCGCGGAGCTCCTCTCGGCCGACGAGGTGCTCATCAGCTCGACGGTGCGCGAGGTCGTCCCCGTCGTCCGCGTCGTCGTCGGTGACTCGACGCATCCGATCGGCTCCGGCTCGGTCGGGCCGCGGGTCCGGGCGATCCACCGGGCTTTTCGCGCCCACGTCGGGGCTCCCACCTCGCCGATGCCGTGGGAAGACGGCTGAATTTTCACCTCGGCGACGGCGGGCGCGGGTCTGTGAATTTTTCGTCGACGTCACCTTGCGGTGGACGAGCGCCAGATGGCAACGCTATGGTTACCGGCTCGGCGTCGCGCCTATCGGTCAAACGCCTGGATTTTCCGAAGCGGGCGCGGCTCAGCCGCGCGAGGGTGCTCGTCCGAATGGATAGCGATTTGCGGGATGCGGTCGGTGCCCTGCGTGCCGTGTTCGAACGACGCAAGCTGGATTCCAGTTGGGGTGCTGCCTCGCCCGAGGTCATCGCCGAGCTGAAGAAGGACTACCGCGTTCCACCGCGATACCGAGCCTTCCTCACCGCGGCCGATCCGGTCGACGTCGAGACGGTCACCCCGGTGGAGAAGATCCGCCTCTTCACCAGCACGAAGCTGCGAGAAGGCCAGGTCGGCTACGCCGTCGGTGAGGACGGGAACACGCTCGTCACCGGCAAAGAAGGCGACTGGAAGAAGTCGTGGGTGGTCGTCGCGACCAGCTCGCTCTTCGGCGATCCCTATTTTCTCGATGTCTCCAAGCTCGACGCCGAGGGCGACTGCCCGGTGTACACGGGCCAGAAGACGGAAAAAGGGACGTGGCGCACCACGCTCGCCGCCTCCTCGTTCGCCAGCTTCCTCCAGATCCTCGCGCTCGGGATGGATCTCGCATCCGGCTTCGGGGAAGCCGCCTTCGACGAACAGGACGACGGCGCCTTCCGCGAGGCTTTCGAGCCGCGAATCAAGGCCTTCGATCCCGCTGCGGCCCGCGCGAAGCACTGGAGCTGACCCAAGGTCACGCTGCGACAGTCGGTCTCTCTGTTGGACCTTTTTGCGCGACGGAACGTCCAACCGTCATGACCAAGCAGCCTGCGCTACCCGTCTCGCGGCGGGTCTCGTACACTGCCGGGTCACCGACGGTTGTCGTCACGCCGAAGATTGCTCCGCAACTTTGGCCGCTCGCTGGATCTCCCCTCCGGGTCGGTCCGCTCGCTCGAAGGAGCTGCGCAGATGTTCGTCTCGTGCCCGCGCTGTAGCCAGCAGAACTATCCCAACGCCACGCAGTGCGCGTATTGCGGCACCGCGCTTTCGCCTTCGCTCGCGGGTGGCCCTCCCCAGCAGCCTGGCTTCGGCAACACCGGAGCTCCTGGCTTCGCGGGGGGTGCGACCACTGGCGCCGGCGGCGGTCCGGGCTCCGCAGCGGTCGCCTCGCAGCCGCAGGTCGGACAGCTGATCGATGGGAAATATCGGGTCGAACGCATTCTCGGCGAAGGCGGCATGGGCATCGTCTACGTCGCCGTAGACATCAACGCCGACCAGAAGGTCGTCATCAAGTCGATCCGCCCCGAGTTCGCCAACCGCGGCGACTTCCGCGAGCGCACCCTCGCCGAAGGCAAAGCCCTCGCGAAGATCGACCACCAGAACGTCGTTCGCTTCAACTCGATCATCAACTCGAGCGAGACGAACGAGCTCTACATCGTCATGCAGTTCATCGAGGGCGAGTCGCTCGACCGCACCCTCGAGAAGGCCAACGCGGCCGGCCAGAAGCTGCCCATCACCGAGGTCATCCGCGTCTTCAAGCAGATTCTCGACGGCGTCGGCGCGGCCCACAAAGAAGGCCTGATTCACCGCGATTTGAAGCCCGCGAACGTGCTCGTCCGCGCCAAGGACGGCGTCGCCAAGGTGATGGACTTCGGCATCGCCAAGTCCGAGGGCGCGACCAAAGGTCCGACGCAGGCCGGCGGCATCGTCGGCTCGCTTTGGTACATGGCGCCCGAGCAAATCAAGGGCGCGCGCGATCTCGACAAGCGCCTCGACGTCTACGCGCTCGGCGTCGTCCTCTACGAGCTCACCACCGGCGTCGTGCCGTTCGATGGCGAGACCGAGTACGACATCATGACGAAGCACATGACCATCCCGGTCCCGTCGGTGAAGGGCCTTCGCCCCGACGCGCCCGACTGGATGGATCAGGTCATCCAGCGCGCCACCGCCAAGGAGCGCAACGATCGCTTCCAGTCGTGCGAGGAAATGCGCGCGCAAATCGATCAGTTCGACGGCGGCATCACGGTCCCGCGCTCGGCGACGGCGTTCGAGAACAGCATCATCCCCGAGCACTCGCCGTCGCACATCTCGAATCCGGGCGGCACCGCGATGATGAGCGGGCCCATCGGCCTGGCGCCGGTGATTCCTCCGCACCCCTCGCAGGCGGGGTTGCCCGTCGCCGGCCACGAATACTCGGCGCCGCCGAAGAAGGGCGGCAACGGCGCCGTCATCGGCATCATCGTGGCGGTCTTGGTCGTCGGCGGCGGCGCAGGGGCGTACTTCGCCACGCGCGGCACCGACGAGCCCAAGAAGGGCTCGGGCAAGTCCGAGACGAAAGATCCGAAGGAGAAAGATCCCAAAGAAAAGGATCCCAAAGAGAACGGCGGCAAGGATCCGAAGAACACCGGGACCAAACCGACCGAGACGGCGACCAAGCCGCCACCTCCGAAGAAGGAAGGGCTCGACGCGCTCGTCGGCACCTGGAAGGCGGAGACCACCAACCGCCTCTTCAAGGCCGTCAAAGACGGCGACGAGCTCATGTTCCGGGTCGTCGACGAATCGCAGTTCAGCGGCGCCTACAAGAAGGACGACGCGCGCTTCTCCCTCAAGAAGGGCGAGGACGACACGTCGTTCGCGGTCACCGAGTTCTATCGCCCGACGCCGCCTGCCGGCCTCACCTACTCGCTCGACGGCCTCGCATCCTGCAAGAAGGAGCTCACCGCCGACGACAAGGGCAACCCGCTCGTGGCGACGCTCAAGTCGCCGACGTCACTCGACGTGCAGTTCGGCATCTGGACGATGGTCGTCGACCCGCCCAAAGGGAAGGAAATCGTCAGCTGCAGCGCGACGACCGGCAAAGGCTCGGTCATCGCCCACCTCCACAAGGCCGACGACGAAGACGACTGAGACGGTCACGCGAAGGCTTCGGCTGCCTCGTCGAGCGTGACGAACGAATAGCCTTCGTTTTTCAGCATATCGACGACTGCGCCGAGGACGTCGGCCTTGCGTGAGGCCGAGACGCGGAGATCGCGCTGCGTCTTTGCAAGGTCGCCGAGCTCGGCGTCGTGCTCGTCGAGGACGTCGATGCCGTGGAGCTCGATGTTGACGAAGGGCGCGCCGAGCACGCCACGCGTGAGCAGCTTGGCGCCAGCTGGGCCTGCCATCATCAACGGCGTGCCGAAGTACGGAAGGCGGAGACCGCGCGTCACTTGAATCGGTAGCTCGAGGAGCCCGTTGCCACGTCGGTAGTACGGCGTGCCGATGCGATACGGCTCGGTCGGCGCGGTCAGCACCCACGGCGTGTCGACGACCGATCGGCTCGGCCTCCCGAGCACCGAATAGAGGGAAATCGCCGCATCTTTCGCCGCCATGTAGGCCGGGCAGGGGAAGACCGAGCTGTCGTAGCGGTAGCCGAGCTCGCGGAGCACGTCGAAGACCTCGTCGGTGATCGTGTAGCCCGGCGCGCGGAACCCTCGTGGCCTCTCGCCGCTGGCCGCTTCGATGGCGTCGGCTCCGCGATCGATCTCTTCGGTGATCTCGGCGCGGCAGCGTCGCGTGAGGTCGTAGAGATGCGAGAGGCTGTGGTTGCCGACGCCGTGACCCGCTCGGACCGCGTCCTTCAGCGATTCGCCGGACGATGGGCGGAGGAGGTCTTCACCGACCGCGAAGAGCGTGAGAGGGACCGCCAGAGACCCGGCGAGCTCGCACAAGCGAGGGAGGGCGACGTCGTAGACGGCCGTCGTCGATGGGTGTCGCCCCTCTGGCGCCGTGAGCCCATGGATACCGAAGTAATTGGGGATCTCGTCGAGGTCGACGTTGATGGAGCAGAGTTTTTTCATTTCGCCAAAGATTGCTTCGCAACTTTGGCCGCTTCGGTCAATCTCGCTCCGCTCGGTTGCCGAAGCACTTGACCAGGGGAACGACGCGTGCTTATCTCCCGCCCCCCGTTTCGTAATCCGAAGCGCTGGAGCAAGCCATGAAGCGTACCTATCAGCCGCACAACACGAGCCGCCGTCGCACCCACGGCTTCCGCGCCCGCATGTCGACCAAGGGGGGCCAGCAGGTCCTCAAGAACCGCCGCAGCAAGGGCCGCTGGCGCCTGACGGTCTCGACCTACAAGAAGTAAGCACCGGCGGGCGCTTCGGCGTCCTTCGGGGTTCTCGGCATCATGGTCGCGGCGTTCGGTCACCCGAAGACGCGGCGCTTGCGTACGCGACGTGAATTCGTCGCCGCGCAAAACGCCGGCGCACGCGTGCACACGCCGCACTATCTGCTCGTGGTCGCCCTCGGACCCGACGCCGCTGCACCTGCTCGTCTCGGCGTGACCATCACCCGAAAAATCGGGGATGCGGTCCGTCGAAATCGTGTGAAGCGCGTTCTCCGCGAGCTCTTTCGTCTCGATCGCAGCCTCCTGCCCGACGGCGTCGACCTCGTCGTCATCGCCAAGGACGGCGCGCCCACGCTCGGCCTCGCAGAGGCGCAGGCCGAGGTCGAAAAAGTGCGCAGCCTGCTGCAGAAGCGTGCGCGAGACGTGCTCGTGAGGGGCAAGAAGTAGTGCTGACACGCGTGCTTTTGCTTAAGAGCGATTCGTCACTATCGTCCCCGTCGTGTCCGCCGACGTGCCGCTGGACGAGAACGAGAAGCCTGGCCTCTTCGCGCGCTTCTTCATCTTCCTCGTGCACGTCTACCAACACACGCTCGCGTACTTCCTCGGCGGGCACTGCCGCTTCCAACCTTCGTGCTCGAACTACGCGCTCGCGGTGCTGAAGACGCACGGTGCTTGGGGAGGGGCCTTGCGCTCGGTGCGGCGGGTGAGTAGATGCCACCCATTCTCTCCCGGAGGGTACGACCCTCCGCCCCCACGCGTTCCCCGAGGCTGATTTCGCAAGACGTCGGCCCCGAGCTCTCACCCGGAGAGCGCGCGTGACCCGCATCCCACCGCAGCACCCGGAAATACCCGAGGACCGTCCATGGATCGCAGTCGTCTGTCGCAGATCCTGCTCGTCGCTGCGGTGTTCTTCTTGGTGTGGACGCTGTTCGGGAAGGGCTGCGGCAAGGACAAGGGGCCCAACACCTCGATCGTCCAAGAGACGTACGACGTCCAGAAGCTCCCCGAGGGGACCAAGCTCGGCGCCGCGTGCGTCATCGACACGCCCGATTTCCGCGCCACCGTCGGCCCGACGGGCGGCGGGCTTCAGAGCTTCTCCATCAAGGGTGCGAAGTACACCGACGGCAACGGCCAGATCGATCTCGCGCACCGCACCACCATCGACCTCCAGGGCAGCCCGATCTCGTACTTCGCGCCGATGCGCGTGCAGCTCCGCAACGACCCGTCGCAGACGCAGGTCAGCGGCGACTTGCTCGAGTTCGACGTCCAGCAGAAAGACGCCACCACCTGCGTCCTCACCCACCGCACCGGCGACCTCGTCGAGGTCGTGCGCACGGTGAAGGCGACGGGGCGCCCCTACGAGATCTCGCTCGAGACGAAGGTCACGAACCTCGCGGCCGAGACCCGCAAGCACGCGTTCTCGTCGACGCTCTTCGCGCTCCAATTCAAGAAGGACGAAGGCGGGCTCCTCTCGCGCCCCGGCCCCAACGACGTCTTCTCGGCGGCGTGCGCGCACGACGGTGGCAAGCTCGAGCGCAAGGACAAGGGCGCGCTTCGCGAGTGGTTCCTCCAGAACGGCGCCGTCGACTACGTCAGCGTCACCAGCAGCTACCTCGGGCAGGCGATCGCTCCCGACGCCTCCGACGCCAACGCGCACTGCGCGCTGGTGGCGCAGGACTTCGAGAAAGACAAGCCGACCGAGCAAGCGCTCTTCCGCGCCGTCCTCGCCTACGACGCCAAGGAGCTCGCTCCGAACGCCAGCGCGACCTACCGCCAGACGGCGTTCTTCGGCCCGAAAGAGCGTCACATCCTCGCCGCGGCGATGGGCGGCGGTCGTCACCTCGACCAGCTCATCGACCTCGGGATGTTCGCGGTCATCGCGCGCTACCTCGTCAGCTACGTCGTCATCCTCAAGGGCCTCATCGGCTCGTGGGGCGTCGCCATCATCCTCCTCACGATCACGGTCCGCGTCGCGCTCCTGCCGCTGACGCTCCCGCAGATCAAGTCGTCGATCTCGATGCGACGGCTGAAGCCCGAGCTCGACGAGCTGACGAAGAAGTTCGAGGGCGATGCACAGGCGAAGATGCTCGCCACGAGCCAGCTCTACAAGAAGCACGGCGTCTCGCCGCTCGCCGGCTGCTTGCCCGCGCTCGCGCAGATGCCGGTCTGGTTCGCGCTCTACACCGCGCTGCAGACGGCGATCGAGCTCTACCACGAGAAATTCGCGATCTGGACCGACCTCAGCTCACCCGACCCGCGCTACATCCTGCCGATCGTCCTCGGCGCGGCGATGTACGTGCAGCAGAAGGTGACGCCGATGCAGATGGATCCCGCGCAGCAGAAGGTCATGACCTATCTCATGCCCGCGATGTTCACCGTGTTCATGCTCTTCCTCCCCGCGGGGCTCGGCGTGTACATGTTGACCAACTCGGTGCTCGGCATCGTCCAGACGATCGCCGTCGAGCGCTATTACAAGTCGACCCAGCCTGCTCAGGTGAAGGTCACGGTCACGACGACGCCGAAGCCGGACAAAGATCGCGAACCGCGTCCGGCCAAGGAGCTGGCGCGCCGCAAAGACTGACGGCGAGCTGTACTCGATAAATTGCCTATCTAGATTTCGATACGGAAAGAGGGAGAGTCATCGTGGTCGACGAAAGCGAAGCGACGGAAGCGAACGCGGGTGGATTCGAGGACGAGGCGCCCGACGCGGCCGATGGCGGTCCGGCTCCGGACGACGGCAAGGCGTCGCGAGCGATCGCGTTCGTGCGTGACGTCATCACCAAGATGGGCGTCGACGCCGGCGCCGACGTGATCAGCGATCGCGCCCGGCAGATCGAGATCGACATCTCCGGTCCCGACGCGTCGATCCTCATCGGCAAGCGCGGCAGCACGCTCTTCGCGCTGCAGTTCTTGACCAACCGAGTGGTCAACCGCGGCCCGGTCGGTCGGCGCTACATCGTCCTCGACGTCGAAGGCTATCGCGCGCGCCGCGAGCGTGGCCTCGCTGCCGTCGCCCTCAAGCTCGGCGAGCAGGCCGTGCGCGAGGGGAAGGTCATCACCTTCGACCCGATGAGCCCGCGCGAGCGCCGCGTCGTTCACCTCGCCCTCGCCAAATTCCCGGGCCTGCGCACGCAGAGCGAGGGTGAAGGCGACGCGCGTCGGGTGCAGATCATCCCGACCAAAGCTCGTCCGCGAACCTGAGCGACGTGGCTTGACGGGGAACATGGCGAAGGATCTCTACTCGGTTCTCGGCGTCGACAAGCAAGCCGACGCCGACGCCATCAAGAAGGCCTATCGCAAGCTGGCCTCCCAGCTGCACCCCGACAAGAACCCGGGCGACAAGGCCATCGAGCAGCGCTTCAAGGAGATCAACCACGCCAACGACGTGCTCTCCGACGCGAAGAAGCGCGCGCTCTACGACGAGTTCGGCGAAGACGGCCTCCGCGAAGGCTTCGACGCCGAGCAGCAACGTGCGTATCGCGCCTACCAGCAACAGGGCGGCGGGCGACGTGGCGGTGGTGGGGTGCGCATCGAAGATCTCTTCGGTCAGCAAGGCATCGGCGACATCTTCGACGACTTGCTCGGCGGAGGTCGTCGCCGTGGTGGAGGCGGACGACGACGCAACACCAAGGGCGCCGATCTCGAGGGCGAGGTCACCATCGATTTCGCCGCCTCGGTCACCGGCACCACGTTGCAGCTGGCGCCACGCAACGCCGGCGGCGAGCCGGTGGGGGTGCGCATTCCGGCAGGAGCGGAAGATGGTTCGCGCGTGCGGGTCGTCGGTCACGGCGCACCGGGCGCGGGCGAAGGCGCCACCGCGGGCGACTTGATTCTCACGCTGCACGTGCGCGCGCATCCGTACTTTCGTCGCGAAGAAGACGACCTCCACCTCGACCTGCCGCTGACGCTCGTCGAGGCGTTCCATGGCGCGAAGGTGCGCGTGCCGACGTTCGACGGCGGCGTGACGATGAAGGTCCCGCCGCACGTGACGGCAGGTCAGAAGATGCGCCTCAAGGGGAAGGGCGTCGTTCGCAAGGGGCGTGACCCGGGCGATCTCTACGTCCACTTCCAGATCGTCCTCCCGAGCGGCGACGAAGCAGAGTTGGCGAAGGCCATCGACGCCGTCGGCAAGTTCCAGACAGACGATCCGCGCGAGAAGATCGTCGTCTGACGAGCGCGACGGGCCTTCGCTGCCGGCTGCGGATAGACTCCGCGAGATGCGGCGCATCCTCCTTCGCATCGGCTTCCTCGGTGCGCTCGGCGCCTGCACCGTGCCCGACTCGCCGCTCTCCGATCCGACGGGAGACGGCGGGCTCGATGGGAGCGCGGGTGACGCGGCGGTTTCGCTCGACGCCAAGGGCGACGGTGCGGTGGACGACGTGCTCATCGATGGTGCCCCTTCGCTCGATGCCGCCGACGTCGCGGTCGATGTCGGGGTCGATGCGGCGCGCGATCTCGGCATCGACAAGACGAAGTTCTTCGGCGCCTCGCGCTGCCCGACGTCGGCGGTGCTCCTTTGCGAAGACTTCGAGAGCGGCACCCTCGACACCAAGACGTGGACCGTCGGCGGCACCGCGCCGGTGATCGATGGCGTGCAGCACGCGCGTGGCGGCAAGGCGTTGCATCTCAAACGCGTCGGCACCGGCAACTCGACGATCAAAGAGACGAAGACGTTTCCTGCACCCAAAAACAAGTACTTCGGGCGAATGTTCGTCTACTTCCATCTGCTGCCTTCGTCCCCCGACGTGCTCTCCGCGCACTGGACGATCGTCGCCGCCTCGGGCACCGGCGTGATGGGCGAGATTCGCCTCAGCGGGATGTTGAATAGCGGGGTCAATCACTTCGGCGTCGGCACTGACAGTGGGGCCGACCTCACCGGCACCGGCGACTGGAACACGTCGGACTCGGATCCTGGTGGCAAGCCGCTCGCCGTTCCGCAAGACGACTGGACGTGCCTCGAGTGGATGCACGACGGCGAGGCCAACGAGACGCGATTCTGGTGGGATGGTGTCGAGCACCCGTCGATGCACACGACGTCGAGCGTGCACGGCGGGAACACCCACCCGTTCGTGCTCCCGCAGTTCACGCAGCTCGTGCTCGGCTGGGTCGAATACCAGACAAGTACACAGACGTACGAGTCCTGGATCGACGAGATCGTGATCGACAAGGAGCGCGTCGGCTGCGTCTTGTGATGACTCCTGTCTCGGACGATCGACACATCGATGTGACGCTCGGGCGGTGACGGCGGACGTCTGGACGGATTGCACACGTCATGCGCGCCTGCGTGCGCCGCTTGTTCGTGTCCGCGCGCAACCGGGGCGCATGGAATTTTCGAGCGGTACGGATGATGAAGGCCGAAGGCATGCGCTGGCTACTTGCAGTCTCGGTCGGCGCCGCCCTCGCCCTTGGGGGCTGCGGCAAGGGTACGGTCGGCGGACACGACGACGTCGTGATCGTCGATCCGACGGCGCCGAAGCCCGAGCTGCTCGTCGACTCGACGCGCTTTCCGCGGCTCACGCACAAGCAATGGGAGAACACGGTCCAAGATCTCCTCCGGCTCGACAAACCGCTCGGTCTCTCGGCGCGCTTCACCACCGATCCGCCGGGCTCGACGTTCGACAACGACAGCAAGGTCCTCCGAATGACGCCGGGCCTCTTCACGGACGAGGCCGAGGCCTGCGAGACGATCTCCGACATGCTCGGGACCGACGCGGCGATGCGCGCGAAGATCGTCCCCGCGGGCGGCCCTGGTGGGAGCGGAGACGCGACCGCGAAAGCCAAGGCCTTCGTCGAATCGTTCGGTGTGCGCGCCTTCCGTCGCCCGCTGACGAAGGAAGAGAGCGATCAGTTCATCGCCTTTTTTCTAGGGGCGGCGACGATCACCGGGGATGCCGATGCCTACGTCGCCGGGGTGCGGATGACGGTGCAGGCGATGTTGCAGTCGCCGCCCTTCGTGTATCGCATGGAGTTGGGTGCGATCGCCGCCGATGGGCACCGCCATCTCGACGCCTTCGAGGTTGCCTCCAAGCTCTCGTACGCGCTGTGGAACACGATGCCGGACGATGCGCTCTTCGCGGCGGCCAAGGACGGGTCGCTGCTCACGGCGTCGGTGCTCGAAACGCATGCGCGACGGCTGCTCGGAGATCCGCGCGCCAAGCCGATGATCGACGACTTCCACGAGAGGCTCCTCTCGCTCGATCGCCTCGACATCCTCGGCGTGGGCACCAAAGACGCGACCGCGCATCCGGAGTGGACGGCGACGACGGCGGCCTCGATGAAGTCGGAGACGCTGCTCTTCACGAACGACGTCGTCCTCGGTCGCAAGGGCACGCTCGCCGACTTGCTGACCTCCAACGAGACCTTCGTCAACGCTGATCTCGCGGCAATTTATGGTGTCTCCGGCGTCAGCGGGACGGCGATGCAGAAGACGAAGCTCGATCCGACGCAGCGCGCTGGCTTTCTCACCCACGGCTCGTTCCTCGCGATCAACGGCGGGCGCATCGACACCGATCCGATTCATCGGGGGGTCTTCACCAACCGCAACGTCATCTGCGCCGATTTGCCGGCGCCGCCTGCGGGGATGATTCCGCCGCTGCCCGACAATCCGGCGGGGAAGACGATGCGCCAGCGCGTCTCCGAGCACACCGGCCTCGGCACCTGCGGCGCGGGCTGCCATGGCACGATGATCAACCCGATCGGGTTCGCCTTCGAGACCTTCGACGCCATTGGCAAGTGGCGCACGACCGATCAAGGCATACCCGTCGACGCGCACGACAGCTACGACTTCAAAGACGCGCCCGGACAGACGAACACCCTCGGCTACGACGGGCCGGTCGCGCTCGCCAGGGTGCTCGCCCAAAGGCCGCAGGTGCACGGCTGCTACACCGGGAAGTGGCTCGAATATGCCTATGGAAGAGCCCTCGTTCGCGACGATGCGGGGCTCGTCGATCGCATCGGCAAGCTCTCGCTCTCGGGCGCGTCGGTGCAAGACGTCATCGTCGCGCTGATCCTCGCCCCTTCGTTCTCGCAGCGCCCGCAGGGAGGTTCGTGATGGATCGAAGGCGCTTTCTCTTCGGCCTCGGCGGCGCCGTCGTCGCGCTTCCGTTCCTCGAGGGCCTCGGCGCCCGTAGCTCCCGCGCGGGCGATCCTCCTCCGTTCAAGTTCGCCATCTTCCTCCGCCAAGCCAACGGCGTGCAGCAGAAGGAGAACGCCGAGCCCGAGCGCTATTGGCCGTCCGCGCTCGGCGCCGTCTCCGCCGCGTCGATGACCGCCGACGCCGATCGCGCGACCTCGGAGCTGAAAGACTACGGCTCGCGACTGACGATCGTGAAGGGCGTGAAATTCGCCTTCCCCGGCAACGGCTGTGGTCACTCGGGTGGCGGCAACCAGTGCCTGACCGCGGCGAAGGTCTCGGTCGATCCGAGCGGCAACAAGTCACTCTCGATGGGCGAGTCGCTCGACAACCGCATCGCTCGCGAGCTCAACGCCGATGGCGCCGAGCCGCTCACGCTCTATGCCGGGATGAAGGCCGGCTACATCAACGAGGTGCTCTCCTACCGTGGTCCGCAGCAGCTGCGCGCCGCCGAGCGCGATCCGTACAACGCTTACACGCGTCTCTTCGGTCTGACGCCGCCGAGCGAAGCGGCGCTGGCGAAGAAGGCCGCTGGTCGCAAGAGCGTCAACGATCTGGTGCGCGCGCAGATGAAGGCGCTGCTCGCAAGGCCCGATCTCTCGTCGGGTGATCGCGATCGTCTCGACCTCCATTTCTCGTCGATTCGCGATCTCGAGGTCAAGGTGGCGCTGCGCCTGCCCGACACGCGCATCAAGGAAATGTCGGCGATGTCGCCGAAGTCGGGCGATCCGATCAACATCGAAGAGGTGTCGCGGATGCAGTGCGACATCATCGCGCTGGCGATGGCCGCGGGCATCACGCACAGCGCGACACTGCAGATCGGCGACGGCAACGATTCGACCGAATACGTCATCGGTGGGGTCAAGCAGCCGCGCTATCACCAGATCTCGCATCGCATCTACAGCGACGGTGCGTCGGGCGATCCGATCCCCGACGCCGCCTTGAAGCATCACGAAATCGATCGCATTCACCTGCGGATCTTCAAGTACCTTCTCGATCGGCTCGACTCGTACAAGGTCGGTGCCGGGACGCTGCTCGACCAGGGCGTCGCGGTACTCACCAACGATCTCGGGACCGGCGTCGGGCACAGCTACAACAACATCCCCTACGTCATCGCGGGCGGCGCCGGCGGCTTCCTCAAGACCGGACAGTTCCTCGACGCCGGCGGGGTCACCAGCAACCAGATGATGAACACCCTCGGAGCGGCGGTCGGGTGCAAGAACGGTGCAGGCGACGTCCTCGACGACTTCGGCGATTCGTCGCTGAAGAAGGGGCTCATCGCGGCCATGCGCGTCTAGTGAGAGCGCGGCTGGCGCCGTTTCTCTGCGCGTTCTGCGCCTTTCTGGGGATGTTTCTCGGCGCGCCTCCGTCACGTGCGGCGGTGCCGACGGTCGTCGTGGTCGTCGATGGACCTGGCGCCGACTCGCTCGCGGCGGAGCTGACGAAGGAGAAGCTCGGTGGGCTGGCAGCGTCGTCGCGCAAGGCGAAGTCGGTGCCCTGCAAGCTCGGCGCGGCGAAAGGGCCGGAGGGAAAAGCGCAGGTGGCGCTCGATGCGTGCGTGCGCAAGAAGGTCGAGGCCGACGTGGTCGTCCTCGTCGTCGTCACCAAGGGACCGAAGGGGCGCGTCGCCGACGTGCGGGTGATTCGGCGCGACGGCGACGTCACCAGCGAGCACGTGAAGCTCGATGACAAGGCGGGACCTTCGGACGCGAGCAAGGTGAAGGGCGTCGTCGAACCAGCGCTTGCCGCGATGGTGCCGAGTGGGTCGTCGACGACGACGGTGGACGTTGCCGTGTCTGCAGGCTCCGCGAGCGGGGCGGGTAACGCTGGCAGCGCAGAGCCGCCGTCCGACGAGGCGCCCGATCATGCTGCGGAGAAGGAGACTGCGAAGAACGCCACCGTCGCCCATCCCGGCTCGCCGCGCATCGTCGTCACGATCGGTCCTGGATACGGCGCTCGTTCGTTCTCTTATTCCAACGGCGCGGGGCCGACGATTCGGCCCTATTCGTTGCCGGCGGCGTTCTTGTTGTCGGTCTCTGCCGAGGCCTATCCGGGCGACGATGGCGAAGGCGTGCGGTTTCGGCCGGGGCTCGCCTTCGGATACGTCACGAGCAGCGGGCTCACCTCGCAGACCGACGTCGGCCGCTCCATCGGCAACACCTGGACGCGCTTCGACCTCGGCCTCCGCGGACGACTCGCGCTCGGCGGCGAGCGAGCACCGACCTTCACGCTCGGCTTCGGCTATGCGCGCGAAGCCTTCATCTTCACCGAGGCCGATCCTTCGTTGCCGGGCGCGGTCTACTTGACGCTCCGTGCCTCGCTCGACGCGCGCGTCCCGCTCGGGCCCGTGGCGCTCTTGGCGGGCTTCGCTGCGCTGCCTGCGGTGCGCCTCAGCGGCTTCAGCGACACCTACAAACATCGCTCTACGCTCGGCCTCGAAGGCATGCTCGGCCTCGCCGTGCCGTTCGCGCGCACCTTCGAATTTCGGTTGCTCGCGAGCCACACGCGATATTCCACGCAGTTCGAAGCGTCACCGGTCACCACCTCGGGCGCCACGCGCGCCGTCGACTCCACCTCGCGCCTCCAGGTGATCCTTGCGTTCCTCTACTAAGCACCTCGTCGCCGTCGTCTTCACGGCGCTCGCTGCCTTCATGGCAGTGATGCTCGGGGCGAGCCGTGCCGAGGCGCACCCGTGGATGATTCGGCACGCGGCCTCGCACTGCGGAACGTGCCACGCAGATCCGTCGGGCTCCGGCCTCCTCACGCCGTTCGGTCGTGAGCGCGCCGAAGCGGTGATGCGCACCCATTGGGGCGAGGGACCGCCGGAGAAAGGCCTCGGAAATTTCCTGGGATTCGTCGCCACGCCCGAGTGGCTCCTCCTCAACGGCAGCGTGCGCAACGCGTATTTCTACACGCGGGCGAAGCGCGCTGGCTCGGACGCGCAGAGCGACAAGCGTTTTCTCCAGATGCAGGCCGACCTCCGCGCGCAGGTCACCTTCGGTCGCTTCCGTGCCAACGGCGGCATCGGCTTTCTTCGACAACGCGGCGAGCCGGCGGTCGTCTACGGCTTCGACGGTGGCTTCATCGTCTCGCGCGAGCACTGGCTAGGTGTCGACCTCGGCGACGATCGCGAATGGCTGGTGCGCGCGGGTCGCTTCAATCTTCCCTTCGGCCTTCGTACCAACCTGCACACCGCGTGGGTCCGAACCTCGACGCGCACCGACATCAACGATGCGCAGGAGCACGGTGCCGCCGTCGCCTACGACGCGGGGATGGTGCGCGCCGAGGCGATGCTCGTCGTCGGCAACCTGCAAATCAAGCCCGACGTCTACCGCGAGCAGGGGGCGGGCGGCTACTTCGAGCTCTCGCCGACCAGGAAATTCGCCGTCGGTGCGAGCGCGCTCGTCCTCCGCACGACGCTCGATCCCATCATCACCGAGAGCCTCATCCGTCACGCCTACGGCCTTTTTGCGCGCTTTTCGCCGGTGCGTCCGGTGGTACTGATGGCCGAGGGCGACGTGCTCGTCTCGCGCGGCGAGACGCTGCAACGCGGCACGGGGAGCGTTTCGATGGCGACGGTCGACGTCGAGCCAATCCAAGGCGTTCATGTCATCGTCTCGGGAGAGCATCGCAAGCTCCCGGCGACCACCGGCACGGCCTACGGGCTCTGGCTCGGCGCCGAGTGGTTTTTCTTCGCCCACACCGACGTGCGTTTCGACTTCATCTATCGCTCTCTCCCGGGTGAGCCTCGCACCGCGTCGCTCACGCTCATCGGACAACTGCACGTTTATCTCTAGAGTTCTCGATGCACCAACGACGCAACGCCGCACTCGCCTTCGCGTTCGCCACCATGGCGTTCGCGCTCGCACGTCCCGCGTTCGCGCAGCCGAACTATCCGGCTGTCGTGCGAGAGCACCTCGCGGCCGCACGGAAGCCGCCCTGCAAGGTGTGTCACGCCAATGGAGTGACCGGCTTCGGCACCGTGACCACGCCGTTCGGGGTGGAGATGATCGGCAAGGGGGCGCGCGCCTTCAATGAAGACTCGGTGCGCAACGCGCTCGATACGTTGACGCTCTATCCCACCGACTCGTCGCATCTTCGCGACATGAAGCCCAACGACATCGAAGTCCTTCGCCGCGGCGGCGATCCGAACGACGCGAGCCCCATCTACCTCATCGAGGAGCCTCCGTACGGTTGCGGAGGAGCGAGCTTCGGGGGTGCGCGATCGAGCACGAGCGGGATGGGCTCGAACGTGACGCTGACGATCTTCGCGCTCCTCGCGGCGGTCGTCGTCGCCCGTCGTCGCGCGCGTGCATGCGCCGATCCCGTCAGCGTCGAGCCGAGCGCCAGCGTCAGCTGCAAGGCCGGCGCGCACTGACGCTCGCGCACCCACGGACGCTTTGCCGCTGTCCTCGTGAGCGACAATCCTCGAGCCGGCGTCCGTCGCGGCCACCGTGCTGGACTCGCGAACGCTCCATCTGATATCGGTTCGCCTCTCTATCCGCAGAGGGGCACACCATGGCGCGTCGTTGGTTGGTTGCGGTCGTGGTCGGGGCCGTCGCCTGTAGTGGCCGCTCGTCATCGGAAGAGGCGCCGGACGGAGGGAGCGACGCGCAGCTCCAACCTGCTCCCGCAACGCCGTCGGTCGCGCACGAGCGCTTGGAGATCGCGCGGTCCATCGCGCACTCGTCGCTGGCCACCGAGAAGGCGCTCGAACCGCGCGCGCAAGGACTCGAGCGCGTTCACGAGAGCGGCGTCAAGGGCTTCGGCTCCGAGGCGTTCCGCAAGCCCGACACCAAAGACTTCAGCAAGATGGGCGCGCTCCTGCCGCTCGACGCCGGCGGGGCCTTCCGCTTCGGCCCCGCGCGCGTCGAGCGCTGGGCGCTGCGTGCGAAGCTCGCCGGCGCCAAGGCGACCGAGGGCGTCGTCGAAGAGGGGCGGGTCGTCTACACCGAGACGTGGCCGTCGACCGACGTGATCGCCATGTCCGGCGAGCGGCACGCGGAGATGTTCTTCCTCCTCCACGACGCGCAAGCGCCGACGACGTTCGAGCTCGCGCTCACGCTCGGCAAGGACCTCTCGCTCCGCAAAGAGCAGCTCGCCGGCGGCGCCGTCGAGTGGATCGATCGCAACGGAGACGGCGCGGTGCGCATCGAGCCCGCGTTCGCCATCGACTCGGTCGGCACCCGTCGAGCCGTGACCATGCGCGCGATCGACGACAAGGTGACGTTCACGCTCGACCCGGCGGGGTTGCAGTATCCGATCTTGATCGACCCGTTGGTGAGCGTGCCGATCTGGGGGCAGATCCTCAACTCGTGGACGCCGCGCACCGCCGTGTCGCTCGCCTACACGAACAAGGGCGTCGTCATGTTCGGCGGCCTCTTCAACTACGGGGCCGGAACCACCACGCTGGAAGCGTGGCAGGTCAACAACAGCTCCACGCTGACCTGGACCGACATCCCCGATCCGGTCGTGACCGCAATTGCGGACGCCCCTGGGGTCACCTGGAAGGGCAACTTCCTCTACTTCGGCGGATGCAACGGCCCCAGCTGCTCCGTCGAGCAGAACGTCGCGGCGCAGTACGACGGTACGAGCTGGAGTCCGTTCTGTGGCGGAAGCGCGCCTTCGTGCGGCGTCTCGGCGCGCGCAGGCCACATGATGGCGGCAGCGAACGGGCAGCTGGTGCTCTTCGGAGGCCACACCAAGGCGGACGCGTCGCCCTTTGCCTCCAGTTACCTCAACGACACCTACGTCCTCGAGTCGACGTCGCCCACCAACGTCTTCACGGCGGCTACTTCGACGTACAAGCCGTCCGCCCGCACCAGCGCATCGATGGCTGGCTCCGATGACGACAGCCTGATCCTGCTGTTCGGCGGAGACGAGGGCACCGCGTACACGCGGGACACCTGGTTCTGGAAGAAGACGGGCACCAACACCGGTGCGTGGCAGTGCGTATGTAATTGCTACGATCCGGGCGGGCACTTCTGCGCGAGCAGTCCGCCGCCGAGATCTGGCGGCGGACTCACCTACGACTCGAAGCGGAAGAAGTTCATTCTCTTCGGCGGCTACGTGAGCTTGACCGGCTCGGCGACTGCCGCCAGCAGCGACGACACCTGGGAGTTCGATCCGGTCCTCAAGAAGTGGACCCTCCTCTGCGGACTTGACGGTGCGCCGTGTGGCGTTGGCCTGGCCAACGACTCGGCGGCGATCGCCTTCGATCCCGTCAAGGGCCGAGTGATCCAAGCGGCGGGCTACAGCCTCGGCTACCGCAACTACTCGTACCAGCTGTACGTCCGCGGCGGGACCTGCACCCTTCCCACCGACTGCGACACCGGCAACTGCGTCGACGGTACTTGTTGCGAGACCGCCTCCTGCCCGACCTGCCAGACCTGCGGCAACGCCACTAGCCCCGGCGTCTGCAGCAACGTCACGCCCGCCGGCACGCCCGACGACGCGTGCGCCGCGTGCGGTAGCACGGGCACCTGCAAGAAGGCCCTCGGCGTCGTCTGCGGGGCGACGAGCGAGTGCGCGATCGGCTACTGCACCGACGGCGTCTGCTGCCAGGTCTCTTCCTGTGGTAGCCCCACGGACAAGCAGTGCGCGCCGCTCGTCGGAGGAGTCGCCAATCCCGGCACCTGCAAGGCCGTCCTCGGCAAGACCTGCGCGGCTCCGGTCGACTGCCTCAACAACCAGTGCGCGGACAACGTCTGCTGCGGGTCCGCCTCGTGCGGCAGCGGCTCCAAGTGCAACTACGCGAGCGCGATCGGTACCTGCAAGAAGGACCAAGCCCAGGGCTGCGGCACCGGCACCGAGTGCGGCTCGGGCTTCTGCGCCGACGGCTACTGCTGCAACGCAGCGTGCGCCGGACAGTGCGAAGCGTGTGACGGAGTGAAGGGGACCTGCACCCCGACCACCGGCGACCCTCACGGCACCCGCGCCGCATGCGCAGGCACTCCTCCTTGCGGCGCGTCGTGCAACGGCGTCGATGTCAGTGCGTGTCACCTCGCCGGCGCAGCCGTCTCTTGTGGCACGCCGAGCTGCGCGAGCGGCATCGAGAGCGACGTCAGCACGTGCGACGGCTCGGGCGCCTGCAAACCCGCCACGAAGAGTTGCGGCCCGTTCACCTGCGGCGCCACCGCGTGCAAAACCACCTGCGCCACCAGCGCCGACTGCGGCAGCAGCTACTACTGCAAGACCGGCGTCTGCGCGCCGAAAGAGACGCTCGGGACCAACTGCACCGCGGGCGGCGCGGGGTCGTGCGCGTCCGGCAACTGCACCGACGGCGTCTGCTGCAACGCAGCGAGCTGCGCGGGCGGTGCGAAGTGCAACGTCGCCGCGACCCTCGGCACGTGCGCCAAGCCGCTCGGCGTGGCGTGCGCCACCAGCGCCGAGTGCGGCACGGGCTTCTGCGTCGACGGAGTCTGCTGCGACACCGGATGTGGTGGGCAGTGCCAAGCCTGCGACGTGAGCCTGAAGGTCGGTACGTGCAGCGCGACCACCGGTGCTCCCCACGGGACCCGTCCGGCATGCGGCGGCACCGGCGCTGGCAGCACCTGCGGATCGATCTGCGACGGCAGCGACGGCAGCGCTTGCCATTACCCTGGCGGCGCGAAGTCGTGCGGCGCGGCGACCTGCGTGTCCTCGGTCGAGACGCACGTCAGCGTGTGCAATGGCAGCGGCTCGTGCAGCGACGTACCCAAGGCGTGCGGTGGCTTCCTCTGCGCGACCTCGGCGTGCAAGACGAGCTGCACCTCCAACCCCGACTGCACCACGGGCTACTACTGCAAGTCGGGCGCCTGCATCCCCATCGAAGGGCTCGGCACCACCTGCGTCGATGCCTCCACCTGCACGAGCGGGTTCTGCACCAACGGCGTCTGCTGCGCGGTCTCGTCGTGCGGCGCGACCGGCTCGTGCAGCGCCGGCCCCACCAAGGGCATCTGCGCTGCCCTCAACGGCGCGACCTGCGCCGCCAGCTCGCAGTGCGCGAGCGGCGCCTGCGTCGACGGCGTCTGCTGCGACAGTGCGTGCAACGGCGCGTGCGAGGCCTGCAATCAGATCGGCTCCGTCGGGAAGTGCGTACCGGTCGTCGGGAGCCCCCTCGTCGGTCACCCCGGATGCACCGGCACGGCGACGGATCCGTCGTGCGGCCCCCGCTGCGACGGCACCGACGGCAAGACCTGCAAGTATCCACTGGCGACGTCGTCCTGCGGCACGCCGTCCTGCGCAGGCGGCGTCGAGCAACAGGTGTCCAGCTGCGACGGCGGCGGCGCTTGCAAACCCGCCTCGAAGTCTTGCGGCGCCTACGCGTGCGGCGCGACGTCGTGCCTCACCAGCTGCGTCACCTCCAGCGACTGCGTGACCGGCGGATTCTGCAAGTCGGGCTCGTGCGTCGCCACGCTCGATCTCGGAGAGCGCTGCGCGCTCGCGAGCGACTGCAAGAGCGGCCTCTGCACCGACGGCGTCTGCTGCGGGGTCGCGACCTGCGGCGCCGGGAGCGCGTGCGCAGCGGGCCCCGGCTCCACGGCGGGGAAGTGCCTCGCCGGCAAGGGCGTCAGCTGCAAGGCGGCCGACGAGTGCGCCAGCGGTCACTGCGTCGACGGCGTCTGCTGCGACGCGGCGTGCAACGGTCAGTGCGAGGCGTGCGACGTCACCGGGAGCGCGGGCGTTTGCACTCCGGTCGTCGGCAAGCCCCGCGGTTCGCGCGACGTGTGCGACACGGCGAGCGACACCGACTGCGCGAAGAAGTCTTGCGACGGCAAGGTGCGCGACAAATGCAACGGCTTCGCCAATGGTGGCTCGACGAGCTGCGGCACGAACGCATGCACCAGCGACAAGCGCTTCCAGAAGCACGGCGCCTGCGACGGCGCGGGCGGCTGCGCGCTTCCAGGCCCCTCGTCGTGCAGCCCGTGGGCGTGCGACGCGACCGCAAGCAGCGGATGCAAGTCGAGCTGCACGGGCGACACGGAGTGCGCCGACGGCTTCACCTGCAAAGCGGGCGCCTGCGTGCAGGGCGCCACCTGCAGCGATGACGGCCTCTCGTCGATCGACAAGACGGGCACCTCGAGCCCGTGCGCGCCTTATCGCTGCGGCAGCGACGGCACCTGCCTGAAGCAGTGCGCCAGCTCGGACGACTGCACCCCCAGCACCTCGTGCGACACCACCGTGAAGGCCTGCGTCGCAGCAGGTGCCGCGAACGACTCGGGTGGCGGATGCGCGACGTCGAGTACCCGCGGTACGACGACTCCATTTGTCGTAGCGCCGCTTTTCGGCCTGCTCGCGCTGCTCGGCCTCCGGCGCCGACGCTGAGGAGCGGGCGATTGCCCACCCTCGCCGCTAGGTCATTCCAGCTCGGCGGCCGAGGGACTCTGCGCGTACCGCGTGTCTCGTCGATGGCCTAAAGTGCGTCCCATGGCCGTCGGCGTCATTCTCAAGGAAGCGGTGAAGTGGGTCGCGCTCACCTTCGGCAAAGACGTTCTCTTCGCCATGAAAGATGCCCTCGAGCACCAGTGGCGACGCGTCTTCGCGACCCGCAACATCCTGATTCTCGGGCCCAAGCAATCGGGCAAGTCGTCGCTGCTCCAGTACCTGACGTCGGGACGCCCCTACGAGATCGTCGATGGCGAGATCCGCGCGCCCGCGCCGACTGCCCTCGCAGCGATCGTCGATCGGAAGTTCGCGCTCGACAAAGGCAATTGGCTCCGTCTCAAGCGCGACGTGCCGGGTGATCTCGACCTGCGCGATGCGTGGGCGCAGGCGATCACCGACCTGCAGCCACACGGCGTCGTCTACATGATCGACGGACGACGCTCCGACGCCGATCTGCGGGCGGACGTGCGAGACATTCGCGATGCGGTGCTGGCGCATTGCGCGACCAGCGCCGGTCATCTCGCGACGCTCCACGTCTTCGTCAACTTCGCCGATCACTGGGCGGCTTCGGTGACGGAACGACGGAGGCGCCTTCGCCTCGTCCGCGAGGAGCTGGACGAGGTTACCGCCGGCTCGCACACCTGGGCCGCGCTCCGCTTGGGCGCTTCGGCGACGCAGCTCGATCCGAACAAGAAGAGCTGGGAGGACGCCGAGCGCGCGCTCCATCATTTCGGCGCGGATCTGACGGGATAGCGGCGATGTCGCTTCTCGCCGGTGACCGGATCTCGATCCTCGCGCACGCGACCTGCGAATCGGCGTACCAGCACCTGCGATTCGATCGGGACGAGAGCGACAGCTACCGTATCCAACTCGAAACCGGGGCCGCGTCCGGACGCGCGTTGACCCGCGCGCAGGTGATGCCGGCTCTGCCAGTGGGAAGTCGTTGGACCGATGCGGTCGGCTGGGAGAGCTACGTCGTCTTCCCCTCGAACGAGCTCGAGAGCCCCGACGTCGCGATCGTCGGTATCGAGTACGTCGTGCCGCATGCGACCCGCAACGCATATCCGGTGTTTGCCGGTGCGCTGGTGGCGATGGACGCGGTCCCAGGCATTCTCCGCTCGATCGCCAAACGACTCGTGCCCGAGGGAGCCGAATCGCCGTCGAGCCCCGTCGAGGCGACCTACGGCGTCGTGACCTCCAAATCTCGCTCTCCCGCCGAGCACCTCCCATGCGCAGCGTGGCTGTTGCAGGCAGCCGCGACGTCGTTCGAGGCCGACGATCCGCTCTTGGTCCGAACGCTGGTCTTGACCGAGGACGAGGTCCCGAAGGCGCGGCACCTCCTCTCGCGTTCACTCCTGCTCGGCACGGCCCCGCCCATTCGAAGCCGCTTCTCGGCATCTGCCCGTGCGGTGCTCAGCCTCAAGGCAACGACGTAGCAGGGGCGATCCGCAACGCAGTCGGAAACAGGCAATGACGTAGGGTCGCCGCCCGCGGCCCGCTTTGCGCCCATCACGCGTCGTTCGGTGCGCTCCGTCGTTACCTCGGGCTCCTCGCCGCCGTAAATCACGTCGTGGTCATCGATTGGTCATCTGCGCTGGCGTAATGAATCGTCGCGCCTGACGACAGAAAAATGCTCGAAAGCGTCCACGCGACGCCCTGCTTCGATCTCGATCTCGAGTTTCGACTCATCCACCAAGACCCGTCGCGGACGTCCGCGGCGAGGTGCCCGAAAGCGAGAAGTCATCATGCGTTTCGACCGATCACGCCCTTGCCTCGAGACGAGGTGAGCGATGTCCGCTCACATCAGGAACTCGACGGTCGACGATGATTCCGCGGCCACGCTCTCGCTCCTCGACTACGCCTCGCTTTCGATGGGGTTGGAGGTCGTTCCCCACCGCGCGCTCGAGGTCTTCGCCTGCTTCGGTCTCGACGCGACGACCGGTCCGAGGGCGATGGGCGCCTGGAGCGTGTGGCTGAAGAGCGAGCCACGTGCCGCTGCCGAGTGCACGCAGATGCGAGCTCGCATGCGGGCGCACTGGGAACGTTGGGACGCCCACGCGTGGGCAATGAAGATGACGCCCAGCCCATCGGACCCTGGCGAGCCGGTCGTCGAGTCGCGTCGCGAAGAGAGGTCTCAGGTGCGGACGCGCCAGAGGGAAGGGCTCTCCGATTCGCCGAAGATTGCCGGCGCAACCTTGCCCGCTTCGGTCCATCTCGCTCCGCTCGGTTGCCGAAGCCTGTCGCTCTCGACCATTGACCTGGCTTCGCTTTCGATGGCGCTCGAGGTCTTGCCCGAGCGGGCCGTCGACGTGCTCGCGACGTTCGGTGCGCGCACCGAGTCGGCGCGAGCTGCGGCCAAAGGCGCGCTGGCCGTCTTGATCGAGTCGTCGCAGCTCGACAGGGCGCAGTGGGAGCGAATGCGCGCGTCGATGCGCGATCATTGGCGTCGTTGGGCGGCTGCCAACCCGAAGGTCACCGCGGCGCTGAAGCACAGGCCTCGCAAGAGCTACGTGCGGCCCGCTCGATTCTTGCCGCCCGTCGTCGAGACCACGGTCGCGGCTCCGCTGCCTTCGCCTCCGCCGGCCGTGCTCTCTCTCGTCGACTATGCCCGGATGAGGCGTGAGCTCGACAGGACGCCGCATCGCGCGGACGCGATTCACGGTGCGTATGGGCTCGATCGGCTCACTGCCGAGCGCGAGCTGGCCGCCTGGACGCGAAGGTTGCAAGAACATCCGGACGAGCGCGCCCAGCTTGCGCAGCTCTGGTCGGAGCTGGAGGCCGCGCAGGCGCCGCTCGCGCAGAGACCCGCTCCGAGCACGTCGACGCCGCCGATCGATCTCTTCACGTACTCGGTCCTGTGCGTCGAGCTCGATATTGATCCGAGCCGTTCCGAGCTCATCTACACTCGCGTCGGCTTGACCGATCCGGCAGCACGCGAACGGGCTCACACCCATTGGCAGGCTCGTTTCGAGGTCGATCCAGCGGCGCGCAGCGAGTGGTTCATGCAGGTCGATCGTCTGCGGCGCAATTGGCGCAAGACGAGCTGACCTCCAGGTCGGCGCCCAGGTCCGCGCCCACGTCGGCGATGGGCGACGATCGGGGGAGAGAGAGAGCATTCGGCAATGGCATCCACGCGACACGACAATTTCATCGTCGAGCTCACCGCCGGCCCGCATGGACCGGGCGCGCTCACCGTGACCTCCGCGCGCGGGCGCGAGCGGGTCTCCGGCGGGTACTCGTTCGAAGTGCATGCGCATACCGATCTCGATCCCAAGAAGCTCGCCTCCGTGCTCGGTGGCCCGGCTCGCCTCGTCCTCGGCCCTTCGGGAAAGGAGCGAGTGGTGAGCGGCATCATCGCCGGCATCAACTCGGTCGGCGAGACGCGCGACGACTTTCGCCGCTCGTACTCTTTCCGCCTCGTGCCGCGATGGTTTCGTCTGCGACACCGCCGCGACTCGCGCATCTTCCAACACTCGACCCTCGAGCAGATCGTCGGCGCCGTGCTCGACACCCACGGAGTCGCGCACCGCTTTCAGCGCTCGCACGTCTCGCCGATTCGGGAGTACGTGACGCAATTCGAAGAGACGGATCAAACCTTCGTGCAGCGCCTCCTCGCCGAGGCAGGGCTCTTCTTCCATTTCGAGCAGCCAAGCGACGCGAACGGCGGAGCCGACAAGGCTTCGGCGACCGAGACGATGGTCATCGCGGACGAGCCCTCGTCGTACTTCCCCATCGGCGACGAGCGCACGCTGCGTATCCACGCCGACCGGCAGATGGTGCGCGACGACGAGACCGTGCACCGCTTCTCCGAGCGGCTCACGCTCCGGCCCGAATCGGCGATGTTTCGCGACTACGATCCGGGGAAGCCCGGGACCGACCTGCGCGCGGTGGCTTCGGTCGGGCGCCCGTCGCCATGCGAGATCTACGAGCACGGCGGGCGGCATCTCGAGGCAGGCTGGGATCACGAGCAGGGTCGCGCGGCGCTGCGCCTCGGTCAGGCGCGCAAGCTCGCACAGGTGAGCAGCGGGACGAGCTCGTGCATGCGGCTCTCGGCTGGCGCCCACTTCGCGCTCGAGGACGAACGTGGTGGTGGCGAGTACGACGGCGAGTACGTCGTCACACACGTGAGCCACCAGGTGACGGCCACCGCGGGTCACGGGGCTTCGTACGTCAACTCGTTCCGCGTCGTTCCGCGCACGGTCGCCTTCGTGCCGACGCCGAAGCGTCGTCGTCGCGTGAGCTCGTGCCTGACGGCGACGGTGGTCGGTCCGAAGGGTGAAGAGATCTTCGTCAACGGCCTCGGGCAGATCATGGTGCAGTTCGCTTTCGATCGGCAGGGCCGTAGCGACGAGCACAGCTCCTGCTGGCTCCGCGTGCTGCAGGCGTGGGCCGGCTCGCAATTCGGCGTGCAGTTCACGCCGCGCGTCGGGATGGAGGTGCTCGTCGGCTTCGACGGTGGCGATCCGAACAAGCCGGTCGTGCTCGGCACCGTCGCCAACGGCACGCACGGCCAACCGTTCGGGCTCAAGGACAAGTCGAAATCGGGAATCGTCACCAAGACGTACGGCGGCGTTGGCTCGAACGCGCTCGTCTTCGACGACGCGAAGGGCAAGGAAACGCTCGAGCTTCGCGGTCAACGGATGGTGACGGTCTCGTCGGGCGACGACTATCGTCTCTCGGTCGGCGGACGCGCGGTGACGGTCGTGAGCGGCAACCTGTCGTCGACCGTGAAGGGGTCGCACAAGGACGAGGTCGACGGCATCCGCATGAGCGTGGTCAACGGGAGCCGCGTCGACGTGGTGAACGGGCCATTCACCGAGACGATCGGCGGGAACGCCAACAGCGAAGTGCGCGGCGATTTCGTCGTCAAGGCGAAGCAGCGTCTCGTCCTGAGCGGCGAGACGGGGATGAGCTTGACCGTGGGCTCGCCGAAGCAGACCGGCGAAGGGGGGATGTTCGTCTATGGAAGGGCCTCGGTCGGCGCCAGCGACACCGTGCAGATCAACGCCCTCCACGGCGTGACGATCCTCTGCGGCACGAGCGAGCTCAAGATCCTGCCGGACAAGATCGTCCTCAACGCCGACACCATCGAGCTGAAGGCGAAGAAGGGGCTCTCTGCGTCGAGTGGCGACAAGGGTCCGAGCCTGGTCATCAACGAAGAGGCCACGCTCTCGTCGAAGAAGATCACCCTGCTCGGCGAAAAGGGGACGATTCGTCTCGACGACAAGGGCGCGTCGATGAGCGGTGACGACGTCGCCATCTCGGCCGCCCCCGAAGAGCGACCGAAGCCGAAGGACGAGGAGGAAGAGAAGAAGACGAAGAAAATGATCGTGCAGCTGACCGACGCCGACATGAAGCCGATCGCCGGCAAGAAGTACCACGTGCTGGTGAAGGGTCAGACGATCGAAGGCACTACCGACGGCGACGGCGTCGTCGAGCAGCTCGTGCCGCGGAGCGCGGACGCAGCGACGATCGTCCTCTGGACCGACACCTATCCGACGGGTCCGCAGCGGCGCTACGACGTCGAGCTTCTCGCGGCGATGCCGCCGGTCGACTCCGTGCGCGGCGCCAAGCTGCGGATGCGGAACCTCGGGTACTACGCGGGCGCGATCGATGACGACGACAACGCCGACTACGCCAAGGCGCTCGTCGCGCTGCAGGTCGACTTCGGCCTCGATCGCACCGGCAAGCTCGACGCGCCGACGATCGAGAAGCTCGAGTACGTGCACACGTCTTGAGGCAGAGGCGAGCGCTTGGAAGGAGACCGAAAGGAAGCACCGATGGCCAGCCCCGACGACGATCCGCCGCCCGACGATCCCGTGCCCGCCCCCGGCGTGGGCGTCGAGGACATGGTCGAGTTCATCAACGGCAACCTGCTCGAGGAGCACATCTGCTTCGACGAAGACGACAACCCGGTCGGCGACGAGCTCGATGAGGCTTTCTGGATCGCCGGACGCGGTCACCTCGAGTCGATCGACTTTTACAACGCGAGCGCCGACGACGGTTCGAGCGACGATGGAGCGAGCGCTGGCGGAGGCTCGGACGACGGTGCATCGGCCGGCGCGAGTGACGGCGTGGACCCGCCGCTGTTCGAATTCGGTACCAACGACGTCTGGGGACCGGCGGAGACGACCGACGACCCGACGCAGGACGCGGCCGACGTCTCGGCGGATCCCCCGAAGGCCGATCCGGACGCGGGCAACACGGGCGGTCAGAGTGGTGACCCGGGAGCAGGATCATGACGGACTGGCAAGACGGCGATCGCACGGTCGAATCGATCCTCGGCGCGTATCTGTTCCCCGAAGACGAAGAGCCGCCGAAGGCCACGTCGGCGACGACCGGAAAGGACAGCAACGACGGCACGGGACAGCCTGCAGGCGCAGCAGATCCGGCGCCGCCGCCTTCGGCCGGTGGCGGAGGAGGACAAGCGCAACCCGTGCAAGCGCACGCGCCTCCCAAGCGCGTCCCGAAGTGGGACGGCCCCGAGTATCTCGCGCGGCCTTCGCCGGAGACGATCGAGGTGCCGTTCCCCGACAAGGTCGACAAGCCGCAAGATCGGACGCCGCAGGAGCTGACCAAGGAAGAGGCCGACGCGCTCCTCATCCCCGACACCTTCAAGGCCAACGCAGCGTTCCGCGTCGCTTTCGGCTACAAAATCCCCTGGTGCAAGCGGCTCGAGCCGACCGAAGACAAGACGAAAGATCTCGTCGCCATCATCAAGGAGGTTCGCGATCGCATCGCCAAGGTGCCGGTCGTCGGCCTCAACGCCAGTGATCCCGCGGCGAACGCCGTCACGTCGTCGAGCATCGACGGCAACTATGGCAAGCGCATCGAGCTCACCTTCTGGAACGGGTTCCAGCTGCAGTTCAACGTCACCTATGGCGGCGTCGCCCACGACGTGTCGAAGAAGGCGCAGTGGACCTCCGACGATCCGACGATCGCCAGCGTCGATGCCACCGGGAAGATCGCGACCAAGAAGAAGGAGGGCACGACCAACGTCAAGGCGACGTGGAAGTCGGTCTCGCAGACGGTCGAGGTCAACGTCAGCACGAAGAATGCCGCGCACGCCAGCAAGTCGACGATCGCCAACCGCGGCAACGCGGCGAAGCTCGGCGCGCTCAACTGGACGGCGTATCAACCGCCGAAGCTGGTGGGCTGGGTCTTCGATGAAGAGCAGTCGACGATGGGGCCGAGCTACTACTTCCAGTTCGACAAGTTCGTCGAGGCGATGAGCAAGAACGTCGGCGAGGCGTGGAAGGTGTGGACGATCTTGCGAAAAATCTCGCAGGAAGGAAGCTCGGCCTCGATCAACACCTACGACGGCATGGTGCTGACGCTCGGCTCCGGCAACGCCGCCGCCGGCGCCTTCAACGTCCTCGCCGAGGCGAGCGCGCGATCGAAAGAGGTGCGCAAGTTCCTCTATCTCTGCGGGCTCAAGGTGGAGTGGATGCCGGCCGCGCAGACGCCCGAGCGCATTCCCCACGCGATCTCGTTCGTCGATCTGAGCGACGAGTCGAAGCCGCGCATTCTCTACTTCGACAACGTGTTCCACTTCTATGGCTACGCCGTAGGACGCATCCCCGGCAGCAAGGTGGCCGAGCCCGTACGTCCCTTCGAGGCTCCGGCGACGGCGCCGACGATGCCCGACGGCATGAGCAAGTACGACGTCAACGAGAAGAAGTACCTCGTGACCAACGTCGGAGGCCCGCATCCGTTCACGGCCTTCCGTCACCTCACGCCGCTGACGAAGCCGCCGAGCGACGAGTACGGTCTGAAGAAGAACAACATCGAGCTCCTCCACGCCATCATCTCTCTTCGCTCGAGCTTCACGCCGGCGACGGGGAAGGTCTTTTTCGACATCGATTGGGAGAAGTCGGTCGGTCACGTCGATCACGGCATCCCTGCGTCGGCCGCGTCGGGTGGAAAGGACGTGGCGATCGGGCTCCTCTCGGTCTTCGTCTACTGCGGAATGATCGCGCACAACTGGGGCTTCGGAAGCCAGGTCGCGAACGGCATCAAGGCGGCGAAGGACAAGACGGGACTGCCGGGCTTCGTCCAGCGCTACTTGAGTGACGACGAGCAGCGCATCGTGAAATCAGGCGCGGCAGACGATCACAACCGCAACGCCCTCATCGCCAAGGCCTGCGCACGCGGCGTCGCCGTGCTCCTCGAGCGCTTCCGCATCGCGACCGCGATCGAGCGCTTCAAGAGGAATCCGAAGGGTGGCCCGATTCTCTACGAACCGCTCGAGAGGATGAAAGGCGCCGGCTGGTGGGGCTATGGCCGCGTCATCAACTACTGGCGCGAGATGTACACCGGCTTGCCGCTCAAGGGCGAGAAGGTGCGCACGCGCCTCGAGAACTGGAAGAAGTTCGCCACGGCGCCTCGCGATGCGCAGTCGCTCTTCGATCATTACAAAGTCGACGCCAACGACTACGTCAAGCTGGTGGCGGCAGAAGGTCTCCTCAAGTTGAAGGACGCCGACGGCGTCTGGTCGGACGGCTTCAGCATCGTGCCGAAGACCGACGGCAAGTTCGACGCGACGAAGTTCTACGCCAAGGACTACACCGACGGCTCGAACACCGGGAACGCATCGGGGAGCTACGGCGGCGATGGCAGCGCCTACTTCTGCGTCGGTCCGACCGCTCGGCTCACCGACCTGCCGGCGATCGTCCGTCGGTTCGCGCGCGGCTTCCAGATCGAGGGAGTGATCACGCCGGAGGCGAACAAGATCTTCGTGGTTTGGCGCGTCACCACGCCGACCGACGCCAACGTCGGGAAAATCGTCCTCACGAACGCGCTCGGAGAGTTCGTCGATGACAAGCGCGCGGCGCAGGCCGGGCCCGTCTTCTTCGACGCCAACCCGTGGGAGAAGAAGTAGCGCGAGCGGTCAGCTGAGTCTCTGCCCGCGCAGCATGTCGTAGAGCGTCCGTCGGCTCACACCGAGAATGCGTGCGATGCTCATGCACCGCCGTCGCGAGGTGACCACGCATTCGGCGAACATGCACATGGCAAGCAGCTCCCTCGACGCTCTCTCTCTGGCGATGTCCGTGCTGCTCCTCACGGTCGCCTGCACCCGGCCCTCGACCAAGTCCATCGCTGCCGACGACGCTCGCATCACCGCGTCGAGCACCAGCACGGTGCCGACATCGCCCCCGCCCATCCCATCGCCCGACGATCGCGGCACATGTGTCTGGGCCCTCTCGTCTCCCGTCGACGGAGTACGCGAAATCTGTCGCGACGACGAGAAGCGCGTCGACTGCATTGCCGATCCGGTGCACCTCTCGGCGACCTTCACGAGCGGCGCCGATTGCCGATCGACCGGCTTTCCCTGCGTGGGAACCACGTGGGGCGCCTCGAGTCGACGCAAGATGGCAGACGGCGGTTGCCCGCCAGGTTCGGAGTTGCCGTGAGCTACCGAAGCGTGAGGTCGATGACGTTCTGGTGCAGACGCATCTTCGATGCCTGCTCAGTGCAAGAGGAACCACTTCACGCCCCGCGTCACCTCGAGGTGGAAGTGGTTCTGGTGCGGCTTGTTGTAGTTCGGCGTCAGCATCACGTTGAAGAGGCGGGCGTCGTAGGCGGCGCAGAGAATCTCCCGCAGCTCCTTGCCCTTCTTCGTCGCCGGCCAGGGCCCCGAGCCCTTGCCGCAGGTCTTCGCGCCGATCGCGCCGTGGAAGTCGTCGAGCACCGAGAGCTTCGTTCCGTCGGACTTCACCAACGTTCCGAGATCGATCGCCAACGCTGCCTCGTGCTGACTGCGCGCCTTCTTCGATTTCGCGTTCTTCGGCGGCGGTCGATACATGCTCATGTGCAGGCCTTCGACGACGTCGTGCGCCGCGAGAATCTTCGACAAATCATCGAGCGCGAGGACGAGCCGGCAATCGACGATTTCGTACTGCGACTTGGCGAGCTGCGCCGGCGTGCCCGGGCTGTGGAACGAGACGCCATGCAGCGGGCCGGTGAGGCGCAGCGGCCTGTCGACGCCTGCGACGGGCGTGGTCACTTCGACGAAGGAAATCTTGCGCTGCTTCAGGCGCGCGACGCACGCGTCACCCTTGAGCTCGCCATAGGCGATCGCCGGCGCCGTGCCGCCCTCGTAGACGAGCGGCGCGTCGGGGTTGTTCGCATCGATCGAAGGATCGGGCCCAGCGCCGAGCGTCGAGGGATCGTCGACGGCCTCGGGCCCACTCGACGCGCTCGTCGACGCAGCCACGCTCGCAGTCGCGTCGGCGAATGGCGCGAGATCGGTCGGGGTCAACGCCACCTCGGGCAAGGTCGACGATGACGTCGCGGTTGCCGGTGTGCCGTTCGGATCGGTCACGCTGGTCGCGTGCCGAAGATGGCGAGGTCCGGCGAGGCATCCCCATCCCAGCGTCATGCCGAGAGTGAACGCGAGTTGCGCGAGTTGGCACGGACGAGCCATCGAGGACGAGCGTACTCCCGAAGTGCGAAAGGCCCAATTTCGAGCCGTTCGCTGCATGAGTGTGCAGTGGAGGCGTATGCGGGGGAATAGGGGAAGGGAGGTGGAGCGTCGTGAGGTGGTGAGGTGGTTCGTGCGGTGGTTGGGCGTGGGCGTTGGGCGCGTGCGTGGGTGCGAGCGCGTGCGCAGGTGCGGGCGATGTTGTCCGATCGGTTCGTCGATCGTGGCGAAGCTGTCGATCCTCGCGAAGGCGAAGGTCACCGAACGACTGTTCGAGCTCGATGCGACGGGAAAGACGTCGCCGATAGCCTGCTACTGACGCGTCCGCCCGGCTCGCATCATCATCACTTGATGACGACCGGCGCGCTGGTGGTCACGCCTGCGCCCCAGAATCCGCCGGAGGGGCTGCCCTTGATCGTCACCTTGGTCGACTTCGCCGTCTTCAGATCGATTTGGTAGAGGTCGCCGGCCGACGAGAAGCCGTACATCACGCCGCCCCAATAGCCGACGCCCCAGAAGCCGCCGACGCCGGTGTCGCCGATGTCCTTGAGGACCTTGCCTGTCTTCGGATCGATCGTGACCACGTGGTCGCTGCCGCCGAAGCCGGTGCTGACGGTCGAGTAGACGGCGTCACCGATGATGCCGACCGAGTCGCCCGACGACGAGTAGCCGCTGCCGTAGCTGCCGAGCTTGGTCACCGTGGCGCTGCTCGCGCCGGTGGCGACGTCGACGCGATACCAGCCGCCGTCGAGGGCGACGCCGACGAGCACCTCTTTCAGCGGGTCGATGGTGCCGGCGGGGACGAAGGTGAGGCCGTTGAACTCAGTGGCGAGCGAGGCCAGTCGCGTGCAATGGACGCCTGATTTGTAGTCGATCTTGTAGAGCGTGTTGAACGACACGCCGAACATCGCGCCGTCCTTGTCGAGGGCGATGTCGGTCATGTCGGTGACGGTGCCGCCCGCGGTGTTGCCGAACGCGCCGACGTTCGAGAGCTCGAGCGTCTTCGGATCGAGCTTGTAGAGCGTGTCGGCCGAGTGCGCGTAGATCGACGTGCCGCCGCCGGGAGGAGGCGAAACGACGTCACCGGAGACGTCGCCGAAGAGTCCGCCATCGCCTGGATCGGCGTCGCTGCCACCGTCGAAGACGAAGCCGCCATCGCCGCCGCCGTCGCCAGAGTCGAGCGACACGCCATCACCGCCCTTGTCGCCGCTGGCGCCGCAGCCGATGGCCAATGAAGCGAGGGCGAAGGAGCACGCAGAGGAGAAGCGAGCGCGCATGCCCGAGAGGCTAGCAAACGGCTTCCACAAAAACGCCGAAGGGGCAGGAATTCCGCCCCTCCGGTCACGATGCATCGAGACGTTATGAGACTGCGACGCGAGTGAACCTTCGTCTCAATGCGACGTGAACTTGAGCAGACCACCGGCGTTGATGATCTTGGCGCCGCGCGGGGTCGTCTGGGGGACGATCTCGAACGAGACGTTGCGGGTCTTGTTGAAGACGGTGAGGTTCTTCGCGCCATCGAGCGCAGCGCGGATGTCCTTCACCTCGAGCTCGTCGCCCATCGCCACTTTTTCGTAGTCGGCGACGTCCTTGAAGACGGCGGGAACGATGCCGAAGTTGATGAGGTTGGCGAGGTGGATGCGGGCGAAGCTGCGGACCAGCACCAAGCGAATTCCGAGGTAGAGGGGAGCGAGCGCCGCGTGCTCACGCGAGCTGCCCTGTCCGTAGTTGTCGCCGCCGACGATGACGCCGCCGTTCCATTCGCGCGCGCGCTTGAAGAACTCGGCGTCGACCCGTGAGAAGACGAACTCGCTGATTTTCGGGACGTTCGAGCGATAGCGGAGGATGGTCGCGCCGGCCGGCATGATGTGGTCGGTCGAGATGTTGTCGCCGACCTTGAGCAGCACCTTTTGCGCGAGGACGTCGGGCATCGGGGTGAAGTCGGGGAGCGGCGCGATGTTCGGCCCCCGCACGACCTCGATCTTGGCGCTCGCTTCCGGCCCGATCGGCGCGACGAGGAGCGAGTCGTTGACCAGGTATTTCGACGGAGCGACGGCCGGCTGCGCGGCGATTCCGAGATCGCGCGGGTCGGTGATTTCGCCCTTGAGTGCGGTGGCGATGCTCGTCTCGACCGACGCCAGGTAGACCTGCGCGTCCTTGGTGCCCGAGCGGCCTTCGAAGTTGCGGTTGAACGACCGCACCGAGACCGAGCCCGACGGCGGCGACTGGCCGTTGCCGATGCACGGACCGCACGACGACTCGAGGATGCGCGCGCCCGAGGCGATGAGATCGAAGAGCGTCTCTTCGCGGGCGATCATCTCGAAGACCTGCTTGCTGCCCGGCGTGACGGTGAGCGACGTGCCCGGAGAGACCTGCTTGCCCTTGAGCATGCGCGCGGCGTTGGTGAGGTCTTCGTAGCTCGAGTTGGTGCACGAGCCGATCGAGGCCTGCGCAGCCTTCAGGCCCTTCACTTCGCGGACCTTCTTCACGTTGTCCGGCGAGTGCGGGCACGCGATCATCGGCTCGAGCGTGTCGAGATTGATCTCGACCACTTCGTCGTACGTCGCGTCGGCATCCGCGGCCATCGGCTGGTACACGTCGCCACGGCCCTGCGCCTCGAGGTAGATCTTCGTCTGCTCGTCGCTCGGGAAGATCGACGTCGTCGCGCCCAGCTCTGCGCCCATGTTGGTGATGGTGAAGCGGTGGGTGGCGGTGAGCGAGGCGACGCCTTCACCCGTGTACTCGAAGATGCGCCCGACGCCGCCCTTGACGGTGAGACGACGGAGCAGCTCGAGGATGACGTCTTTGCCGGCGACCCACGGCTGGAGCTTGCCGGTGAGCTTGACGCCGACGACCTTGGGGCAAGGGAGCGTGAAGGGGACGCCGGCCATCGCCATCGCGACGTCGAGCCCGCCGACGCCGACCGCGATCATCGCTAGCGCGCCGCAGGTCGGCGTGTGCGAGTCGGAGCCGAGGAGGATGTCGCCCGGAACGGCGAAGCGCTCGCGGTGCACCTGGTGACAGATGCCGTTGCCCGGACGCGAGAACCACTCGCCGATGCGCGCGGCGACCGACTGCAGATAGCGGTGGTCGTCGGCGTTCTCGAAGCCGTCCTGGAGCATGTTGTGATCGACGTAGCTGACCGAGACCTTGGTCTTGATCCGGGGAACGCCCATCGCCTCGAACTGGAGGTGCGCCATCGTCCCGGTGGCGTCTTGGGTGAGCGTCTGATCGACGCGGACGCTGATTTCCTTGCCGGGGACGAGCTCGCCGGTGACGAGGTGTGCGGCAAGAATCTTCTGCGTGAGGTTTTGGCCCATGATCTTTCGCGCTCCAGAGGGGAAGGGGACGGCTTGTTAGGCCAATTCATGTAGGGCCGAAAGCCCCGCAAACGAGCCCCGAAAAAGCGGGCAAACGGGAGCTGCCGAGCGGTTCGCGCGCGGTCAGTACCGGCAGGCGTGCGCGAGATCGATGTCGGCCTCCAGCTTGACGAACACGAGGTGCATCCGCGCACGAAGCTCGGGCGGGATCTCGTCTTCGCTCGTCGGTCCAGCGAGGAGGCCCCTGACGCCGAAGCGCTCCATGTCCGAAGGCGACATCGTGAAGAGGCCGGGCGAGCCGAAGTGTTCGTTGCCGACGCGGGTGATGCACTCGTTCACGCCGATGCGCGCGAAGAAGGCGTCCTGTCGCCGGATCATCGCCCGGAGATAGGTCTCGCCCTGCTCGTGGAGCTTCTTCGCTTCTTCGGGAGGGAGCTTCATCGAGTCGATCGACTTCTGCAGCTGCGTCTCGAAATCGCCTTGCCTGGCGCTGCCATGCCAGGCGACGACGGCAGCGGGGAGGATGGCCTTGCGCGGTGCCCCGAGGAACAAGTAGTTGGCGCAAGACGAGTTGCAGTAGCCCTGCACGACGACGGCGAGCCCGCGCTCGTGGACGAAATCACCGAAGTCCATGCCGACGTCGACCGAACCGCCGGGCGAGCGCACGAGGAGCGTCGTCGCGAGGCCGTCGTCTTCGCGCCTCAGCGCCTCGAGCCCATCGAGGGTGAGCTCACCGTCGTAGACGAGGGTCTCGTTCAGCCGACTGACGCGCGCGTCGTGACGACGAACGGGATTGGGTGGGGCAGGGGTCGAGCAGCCGAGCCCGACGACTCCGCCGCACACGCTGCCGACGACAGCGAGCGAGAGCGAGATCGAGAGCGCCGAAAGGAGCTCGCGGACCATCTCTTTGGGCTAGCACCCATGGTCGCTCGGGGGCAGTCATCGGGAATCGCGGTTCCGGGGGGGTGGTCGAACCCTCGCGTATGCGTTAGGCTTCGCTGTCAGGGGAGAAATCGACCCTAGGAGAGCACGCGACATGATCAGCATGACCGAGAAGGCGTCCGAAAAAGTGAAGGAAATCGCGGTTGCCGAGGGCCTCGACGGCCAGGGGCTCCGCCTGCGCGTCGTCGGCGGTGGCTGCTCCGGCTTCACCTACGACCTCTATTTCGAGGACAAGCCGACCGACATGGACGAGGAGTTCGAGTCGAACGGCGTCAAGCTGTTCATCGATCCGCTCAGCGCCCAGTACCTCGACGAGACGGAAATCGACTACGTCGAAGGCCTCCACGGCTCGGGTTTCAAGTTCAACAACCCGAACGTCAAAGGCACCTGCGGCTGCGGCAGCTCGTTCTCTGCGTAGTCGAGAAATAGAGCCAGAAACTACTCCGCCGGCGCTGTTTTTTGCAGCGCGGCGAGCAGCCAGTTGCGGGCTCGCTTGTCGGTCGGATGGGCCGCCGCTGCCGCTCGTAGAGAGTCGGCGGCGGGGCCGTATTGCCCGAGGCGATAGAGCATCGCGCCGCGTCCGAGGTCGACGTCGTAGTCGCCGAGGAGCGGGTGCGTCTTTCCGGTAGGGTCGAGGAAGACGTCGAGCTCGGCCATGCGCTCGAGGTAGACGAGGCGACGACGATCGATCGCCGCATCGTGGGCGAGCGTGACGTCTTCGGGCCGAATCACCGGATGGGAGACGAGGAAGGCGAGCAGGTTGTGGAGCTCGGCCGTGTCGAGAGGTAGCGTGGTCTGGCCGTAGCAAGCCGACGCCACCGTGTGATCGCAGTCGTCGAGCGAGAAGACGATCGACGTCCAGTGCAGCTTGTAGCGCGCGCGGAGGATGCTCGCCGGTACGTGCGGATGGAGGGCTTCGTCGATCCATCCATTGCGCAGGAGCACGTCGATGAGCGCGCCCGAGAGGCGGTCGAGCTCGGGGGTGCGGCGGCCGATCTTGCCTGCCGCCGCGAGCTCGTCGAGGAACGACTCGGCGTGACGGGCGCGGAGGTCGGCGAGCATCGCGGGGAGCTTGTCGCCGAAGGTGATGCGGGCGACGCCCATCGAAGAGCGGATTTCGCGCGTGAGGGCCTCGCGCTCGAAGTAGCTGCTCGAGGGATTGGTGACGGGCGCGGCGGCGGCTGCGAGGTTCCACTCGAGGAATGCGCTGCCGATCGCGCGCACCTCGGCGGGCGGCGGCTCTGCCTCGAGGCGCTTGGAAGTGGCGTGGTCCGCCGCGGCGATGCGAAGCGACGCACGCGAATCTTGGCTGGGAAGCGGCGGATCGAGTGGCTCGACCGGGCGCGTGGCCACGATCAGCTCGGCGGTGATGCCGAGCACCACGGCGGCGAAGGCGGTTGGCAAGAGGCGCGCGAGCTCTGCACGCAGGTTCTTCGGCGCGGACATTCGCCCCACGCTCTCCAAATGCGATGGGCCCGTCAACCCCGCCCTGGAGGATTCCGGTATTGTTCGCGCGTGAACTCTTGCTTGGCAGGCCTGCTCCGGAGCTCGGTGTGCTTCCCCATCGTGCTCGGGATGGCAGGCGTGGCGCGAGCGCAGACGAGCGCGCCCGAGCCACCTCCCGATGAAGCGACGCTCGAGGCCGAGTCGGCTGCGAAGAAACCCGAGTCCGCGCCGGACGCGTCGCCGATCGAGCTCGCGCACCTCCTGCTCGACGACGGTCGGAAGAAGTTCGCCGAGCTCGATCCGGAAGATCGCTTCCACATCGAGACGCACGGTGAATTCCAGCTACGCGGCGAGAGCGATTCGTCCTTGCCGCTGCAAGCGCCCATCTCCGATCCGACCCTCCAGACGCTCGGGGCAAAGCAGTGGGGGACGACCTGGATCCGCGCGGCGGCGCAGCTCAGCGTCGGCGACACGCTGCGTCTCTTCACCCAGGTCGATCTCGTGCCGGGTTGGACCTTCGGTGACCTCACCCGAGGGGTCTCGGCTTCCGGCGACGGCCGCGACACCAACGTGACCGGGTACGCGCGGCTGCGGCAGGCGTACGTCGACTGGAAGACGCCGATCGGCGTCTTGCGGGTCGGTCAGATCGCGACGCATTGGGGGCTCGGGCTCCTCGCCAACGACGGTGATCATGCGCTGCGCTTCGGCGACTACCGCAACGGCAGCTTGGTCGAGCGCGTCGCCTTCGCCACTCGACCTCTCGGCGAGGCGTCACACTTCACCATCTCGCTCGCCGGCGATGCGGTGTTGCATGACGCGACCGCCAAGTGGACCGGTGGCGATCGCGCCTACCAAGGCGTCCTCGCCGCCTACTACGAGAAGGACGAGACGTTCGTCGGCTTCTACGGCGTTCGTCGCGTCCATCAAGTGGCGGTCGACTCGTCGCTCGACGCCGGGCACATCCGCGTCTGGGTCGCCGACGTCGCCGCGCGCGGGGCCGTATCGGTCGGTGAGTCGGGCAACGTCTTCGCCTACGGCGGCGCAGAAATCGCTGCAATTTTCGGCAAAACCGACGCGATTCGGCCTTCACCCGAGGTGGTCGAGCAAAGCATCCGCCAGCTCGGTGCGCTCGTGCAAATCGGGCTCGTTCAGCGCGCGACGGCACGCGACGGCTCCACCTTCGGACGCATCGCCTTCCAGCTCGACGGTGGCTATGCGAGCGGCGATGCCGATCCGTACGACGGCACCCTCAAGCGCTTCGCCTTCGACTCCAACGCGCAGGTCGGGCTCGTCCTCTTCCCCTACGCGTTGCACTACATGTCCGCGCGTGCAGCGACCAACGCGCTCGATCCTTCGCTCGGCGCGCGTGGGGTCCCGGGCTCGCGCTTTCTCGACTCGCGCGGCGGCGTCTTCGGCGCGCAGTTCCTCAACCCGACACTGATCGTGCGTCCGACGGCGCGCTTCGACGTCAAGCTCGGCGTCGTCGTCGCCGTCGCCACCGCCGACTTGGTCGATCCTTACCGCCTCGCGACGATCGGCAACGCGGTCAACTATCGAGGAGGCGACTCCCGCGCGCGCGATCTCGGCGTCGAGCTCGACTATGGCTTCGAGTGGCGCGTGCGCTTCTACAGATTCAACCTCGCCCAGCTCGGCTTCCAGGGCGGCGTCCTCTTTCCCGGACACGCGTTCGACGACGCGACCGGCGCGAGCATGAAGCCGCAGACTGTCATGCAAGGGCGCTTCGGGATGCAGTTTTAGGCTCGATTTCTCATGGTCGGAGGCAGTCGATGAACGGCAGGCGGTTGGCGCGACTCGTGACGCTCGCGCCCTTGGCGATCCTCGCGATGACGGCGTTGGGCGTCGCCGTGCCGGGATGCACCCCCGACGCGGCGCCAGACGGCGTGCAGCGCGCCACCAAGTACCCCGGCGGTCCGACCATCACCTTCGATCTGACGAAGAAGCCGATCCCCGATCTGCCGCTCCCCAACGACGTCGCCACCATCTCCGATCCGACCTCGCGCACCGGCCTCCGTCTCAACGTCAGCGCCGTCGCGCCGACGAGCATCGAACGTCACCTTCGCGAGAAGCTCTCGACGCTCGAGGGGTGGGGCACCTTCGCGCCGATCTCCATTCCCTTCGACAAGCCGCTCGACGTCGAGGACATCAAGAAGCGTCACCAAGACGACGACTACGATTTCCAAGACGACACCGTCTATCTCGTCAACCTCGCCACCGGCGTTCCGGTCCCGCTCGATCTCGGCGGCAACTTCCCGGTGACGTTGAAAGAGACGGCGCGCTACTGGCCGAACGATCCGCTCGGCAGCGAGAGCAACCTCCTCTTCGAGACGCGCGAGGAAGATCGCAACGGCAACGGGCGCCTCGATCCCGGCGAAGACACCGACTTCGACGGCGTGCTCGATCACCCCAATTTTCCAGGGCGAAAGCGGCCCGACAACGGCGTCGACGGGCTCCTCGGGTTCTTCGAGTCGGAGACCAACACGCTGCTCCTGCGGCCGATGCTGCCGCTCGACGAGATGACCGAGTACGCGGTGGTGGTGACCGATCGCCTCCACGGCACCGACCCGGCGAAGACGCCGGTGCAGTCGCCCTTCGACTACATCCATCACCCGTCGCAACGAAGCTCGACCGAGCGGCTCGTCGACGCGCTCTCGCGTCGCTATCAGCTCTACGGCTTCGGCAACGCCGCGGACGCGCTCCGCCATGTGCAATTCGTCTTCACCTTCACGACCCAGCCGACCGTGAGCGACACGTTCGCCCTCCGCGACGGCGTCTACGGGCAGGGAAAATACGGCTGGCTGGCGACGGACTATCCGGCGAAGGTGACGATGCTGAAGGCGTCCGGCGTCGTCGACGCGGGCGATCCGGCGGGAGATCCAAAGGGCACGTTCACCTGCACGGACGACTCGGCCACGTGCAAGGCCTGCCAGGAACAAACGAGCACGAGCCGGTACGTCGGCAAGTACGGCGCTGCGGCGAAAGAGACGTTCCAGAAAGTCGTCGAGGTGATCCTCGGCGAGAAGGGACCGGCGGGCGCGCGTCTCCTCGCGTCCCTCGACAACGTCTCCTACCTCGCGGTCGGTACGATGAAGGTGCCGTGGCTCCTCGGCGACGTGAAGGACGTCTCGCCCGAGGCATCGATCACGCTCGATCCGCAGTCGGCGGAGATCCCCCATTCGACGGACACGCTCGGCTTCTTCGTCGTCGTGCCAAAGACCACGATCACGCACAAGCCGCCTTTTCCCGTGGCGCTCTACGGTCATGGCTACGGCGGCAATGGCACCGAAGCGCTCCTCTTCGCCGGTGAGATGGCGCGCCACGGCATCGTCACCATCGGGATGAACGCGCCGGGTCACGGCCTCGAGCTCGACGAAGGCGGCGCGACTTTGGCGAAGACGCTCCTCGGCTCCGCGTGCCTGAAGCCGCTCGCTTCCGGCTTCATGTTTTCGCGCGTTCGTGATCTCGACGGCGACGGCAAGCTCTCGCGCGAGAGCGGTGCCGACTTCTGGACGTCGTATCTCTTCCACACGCGCGACATGGTGCGCCAGGCGGTGGTCGAGCAAATCATGATGGTCAAAGCCATGCGCGCCTTCGATGGCACGCAGCGCTACGACTGGAAGGGCGACGGCAGCTCGAGCCTCGCCGGCGATTTCGACGAAGACGGGGTCGTCGATTTCGGTGGTCCTGACGTCTCGTATTACGCGTGGGGCGAGTCGCTCGGCGGCGTGCTCTCGGCGATTCAAGGCGGCGTCGACACCAACCTCGCGGCGACTGCACCCGTCGCTGGCGGGGGCGCGCTCACCGACATCGGGGTGCGTTCTTTCCAAGGCGGCGTCGTCGAGGCGGTGCAGCTGCGCTTGATGTCGCCGCTCGTCATCTCCGTGCCCGCCGAGTCTCGCTTCGACTACCAGAAAGACGACAAGGGGAATCCCATCACCGACGAGAAGGGCAAGCCGATCGCGTTGCCACCTCCCGAGCAAACCAAGACGAGGTGCGCGCCTGGACAGCGCAGCATCCGCTATTTCGTGGTCGAGCTGAACGCCGAGCGCGAGATCGAAATCGGCTGCGCCGGGGTCGACGAGCTCGACACCGGGATGGACGTCGTCGTCGAGAACCTCGACAGCGGCGAGCAGCGCTGCGCGCAGATGACCACGCTCGGGAGCAACAGCGGCGACGCGCAGTTCCGCATCGGCATTCCGGCGAGCCTCGGCGATCGTCTGCAGCTCGCGGTGTGGAAGCCGACGGCAGGCAAGCCTTCGGCGCTGCGCGCGTACGGCAAGGATTGTCAGGCGCTGGAAGACTCGAAGGTGACGAAGGAGCTGCGGACCTTCGACGGCATCGGCGATGGCAAGTGCCTGACGGACGCGAGCGATCCGAAAGGATGCATCGCGACCATCGGCGGCCGCACCTACCCCTACGGCGCGCGCCTCGTCTCGGTCGCCGATGGCTATGGCGTGAAGCGGCAGACGCCCGAGCTCCGCAAGCTTCTGACGCTCGGGCAGATCATCCTCGAGCCCGCCGATCCGGTCACCTACGCGCCCTACTACTACGTCCGTCCGCGGCTCGATCCGTTCGGCAAGAGCGCACCGCCGACGGCGATTCTCACGATCAACACCGTCGGCGACATGAACGCTCCGGTCAGCGCCGGCATCACCTCGGCGCGCGTGCACGGGGCGATTCCCTTTCTGCGGCCAGAGAACGCGGCTGCCAGTGACTACGCCGACTACGTCGCGCCGCAGAAGTTGATCGATCTCCTCGGCGGCAAGACGCCGAACCGCGTGCTCCTCGACGACCACGTCATCGAAGGCATTGCGCGGCTCGGACGACACCCGGCCGGCGAGACCTGCGCGCCCAACGTCAACCTCACGATCTCGGGCTGCACGGGGGACGCGTCGTTTCCCAGTCGAACGATTTGCGATGATGCCCTCTTCGATCCGGAGAATCTCTCCGAGAACACCATCTCGATCGCCCCCCAGACGATGAAGACGCCGCTTCGACTCGCACGCATCGCCAAGCGCGCAGGGAGCGCCGACTTGAACGGGACGTGGGGGCCGCGTCTCGCCGCCTGGACGGCGCAAGCCTCTCCGCTCGGCGCGACCTTGCAGCCGTTCCTCCGGCCTGACGGCGCGCACGGCTTCGATCCACCTGACCCGTGCAAGAAGTGGGACGACGGGTCGTACCTTCTCGGAACCCTCGCCCACTTCTTCGCATCGAAGGGGACGGACCTCTGGTACCTCAGCCACCCGGTGACGGAGAAGTCGACACCGACCACCGACCATCGATGCGCTGCGGTCACCGATCCAGCGTCTTCCTGCGCGTGGGGCGATTGAGCCTGGCGCGAGTTCCCGAACTTCTCCCATGAAGGACACATGCGCGCGACGGTCGTTCGAGGAGCACGCACCCACAACCTGAAGGGCGTCGATCTCGAGCTGCGGCCGGGCGAATTGGTCGCGCTCACTGGGCCCTCGGGTGCCGGAAAATCGAGCCTCGCCGTCGACACGATCTACGCCGAAGGTCAGCGGCGCTTCGTCGAGTCGTTCTCGCCGTACGCGCGTCAGTTCCTCGAGCGGCTCGATCGTCCGCCCGCCGATTCGATCGAGCCGGTCGCTGCCGCCGTGGCGGTCGATCGTCGCGCGCCCATCAAATCGAGCCGTTCCACGGTGGCGACGATGGCCGAGCTGGAACCGTTCCTCGCCGCGCTCTTCGCCCGCGAAGCCGTGCCGACCTGCCCCGATTGCGAGCTCCCCGCGATCGTCGCCGATGCTTCGAAGGCCGCGCACACAGCCATCGCCGAGCTTGGAGCCGAGCTCGAAGGCGACGCGCGGGCCCTCGTCACCTATCCCACGCGGGTCGGTTCGGCAGACGAATATCTCGTGCTCCGCGAGTCGCTGGCGCGCAACGGTGTCCGACGTCTGCGCGTCGCCGGCGCCGTTCGCAGCATCGACGACGTACGCCCGAGCGAGGCAGCGTCGCTCCCCGTCGAAGTGGTGGTCGATCGCATCCATCGTGGCGCGGGTGACGAGACTCGTCTGCGCGAAGCCGTCGAGCGTGCGTGGGCCGCCTCCGAAGGTCGCGCGCGCCTCGTCATCGAGCCGAGCGATCGCGTCGTCACCCTCACGCGTGGGCTCGCTTGCCCTCGTTGCGCGCGCACGTTCGAGCCGCCGCGTCCCGGCCTCTTCTCGTACAACAACGCCGCCGGCGCTTGTCCGACCTGTCGCGGTTTCGGTCGCACCATCGGCATCGACTGGGCGAAGGTGGTCCCCGATCCTGGGAAATCGCTCGCGCAAGGCGCCATTCGTGCGTGGGCCGGCGCCTCGGCGGAGTGGGAGCGCGGCGAGCTCGCCAAACTTTGTCGTCGTCACGCGATTCCGATGTCGACGCCGTGGCGCGCGCTCACCGACCCACAACGCGCTCTCGTCCTCGACGGCGAACCAGGTGGCTACGAAGCAGGTCGTTATCCGGGTGTGCGTGGTTGGTTCAAGTGGCTCGAATCACGCACCTACAAGATGCACGTCCGCGTGCTCCTCGCCCGCTATCGCGCCTACGATCCGTGCACCGACTGCGGCGGGGGGCGCCTCAACGCCGAGTCGCGGCGATATCGCGTCGACGGTCTCGATTTGCCGGCATGGCATCGGCTCTCCGCCGCCGCTGCACGGGAACGTCTAGCGCACCTCGTCTGCCGAGATGGTGGCGCCGCGCGCGCCGCCGAGGTCCTGCGCTCGCGGCTCGACTACCTCGCTGCCGTCGGCCTCGGTCACCTCGTCCTCGATCGCTCGGCACGCACGCTCTCCGGCGGTGAAGCGCAACGCGTCGGTCTCACGGCAGCGCTCGGCACTTCACTGGTCGGCGCGATGTTCGTCATCGACGAGCCGACGGTCGGCCTCCACGTCTCCGACGTTCCGCCGCTCCTCGAAGCGCTCCGCTCCCTCGCCCGTGCAGGCAACGCCGTCATCGTCATCGAGCACGATTTGCAGGTGGTGCGCGCCTGCGATCGCGTCGTCGAGCTCGGGCCTGGAGCCGGCCCCGACGGCGGTCGCATCCTCTTCGACGGCTCGCCAGCCGAGCTCGCCGCGCGCCCCGATCTCGCCACCGGTGAAGCACTCTCGCGTCGGCGCTCGCTCGAGGAACGAACGCCGCGAAAGTCGCGAGGTGCCCTGCGCATCCGCAACGCGCGCGCCCACAACCTCCATGGCCTCGACGTCTCCATCCCCCTCGGCGTCCTCGTCGTCGTCAGCGGCGCCTCTGGAAGCGGCAAATCGACGCTCGTCGGCTCCATTCTCGCTCCAGCCGCGGCACGCGCGGCGGGTGACTCGTCCTTCGACCCGCCGCTCGCACACGATGGCATCGACGGTCTCGCGGCGATCACCCACGTCGTGCACGTCGACCAGTCACCGCTCGGGCGCACCTCGCGCGGGAACCCGGCGACGTATACCAAGGCTTGGGACTCGGTGCGCGAGCTCTTCGCGAAGGACGGCGAGCTCCTCGGCGAAGGCGAGCTCCCGCCGGCCGCGCACTTCTCCTTCAACGCCGACGGTGGTCGATGCGAGGTCTGCAGCGGCGAAGGCTTCGAAACCGTCGAGATGCAGTTCCTCGCCGACGTCGCCATCCGCTGTCCCGTCTGCCGCGGTCGACGCTTCCGAGACTCGATCCTCGCGGTCCAACTGCGCGGCAAGAACGTCGCCGACCTCCTCGAGACCACCGTCGACGAAGCCCTCCGCTGGGCGCGCGAATCGCCTCGAAATGAATCGCCTCGAAATAGGGGGAAAGAGACTCGTCCTTCGACGCCGTGGAAGAAGCTCGTCGCCGCCCTCCAGCCCATCTCCGAGGTCGGGCTCGGGTATCTCCCGCTCGGCCAACCGCTGCCCACGCTCTCGGGCGGTGAGGCCCAACGGCTCAAGCTCGCGCGTGCGCTCGTCGCCGCGGGTGACGGTGGCGACGACGATCGACGCGACGCCGAAGGAACGCTCGTCATCGTCGACGAACCGAGCGCAGGCCTCCACGCGCGCGACATCGCCAAGGTCCTCGCGGCGCTCTCCAAGTTGGTCGACCGCGGCGTCAGCGTCGTCGTCGTCGAGCACGACCTCGACTTCATCGTCGCAGCCGACCACGTGATCGATCTCGGCCCCGGTGGCGGCGGCGAGGGCGGACGCATCGTCGGCGAGGGGAGCCCGGCGGACATCATCGCCAGCGGCTCCCGCACGGGCCTCGCGCTGCGAGACTTCTTGACCCCTGCGAAATCGACGCCAGTACGGAAAAATAAGCGTGAATGTGCGCCCGCGATGCTCGAGCACATCCACGTGCACCACGCGCGCGAGCACAACCTGAAAGACGTCTCCACGCAGTTGCCGCGCGACGCGCTCATCGTCGTCACGGGCCCCTCGGGGAGCGGCAAGTCGACGTTGGCCTTCGACGTCGTCTTCGCCGAAGGGCAACGGCGCTTCCTCGAGACGCTCTCGCCCTACGCCCGTCAGTTCCTCCCGACGCTGCCGCGGCCCGACGTCGAGTCGGTCCTTGGCGTGCCTCCGTCGATCGCCCTCGAGCAGCGGACGACGCGCGGCGGGCGCACCTCGACGGTCGCCACCGTGACCGAGGCGGCGCACTACCTCCGCCTGCTCTACGCCAAGGTAGGCACGCCGCACTGCCCGAAGTGCGAGGAACCGATCGTCAGCAGTGACCCCGGAACCATCGTGCGACGGCTTCGCGCGCTCGAGGGCGAGGTCGAGGTCTACGCCGCCGCCGTTCGTGCGCGCAAGGGCACGCACCTCGACGTCTTCACCCACGCCGCCCGCGCCGGCTATCTAGAGGCGCGCGTCGATGGCGCGCTCGTCTCCGTCGACCCGCCGCCCAAGCTCGCCCGCAACCAAGAGCACACCGTCGAGCTCCTCGCCTTCCGCGGTGCGCCCCGCGATCTCGACGAAGCCCGCATCGCCGACGCCATCGCGCGGGGCGCCGGCGAGCTCCACGTCGTGCATCGACTCGCGAACGAGACCGCGAAGACCGCGAAGGCCGCGAAGGCCGCGAAGGCCGCGAAGACTGCCAAGCCTCGGGCGACCGAGCTCACCTTCTCGACGCGCCGCGCGTGCCCGAAGTGTGGCACCGGCGTCCCCGAGCTCGACCCACGCTGGTTCTCCTTCAACACCAAACAAGGCCAATGCGAGACCTGCGAGGGGACGGGCGTCAGCGGGCCCATCGAAGAAGACGAGAGCGCCGATCCGACCCAGGACCCGTGTAAGGCCTGCGGAGGCTCGCGGCTCGGACCGGTGCCTCGGCGAGTCCGCCTCGACGGAGAGACGTATGCGTCGCTCACCCATCGCGCCATCGACGACGCCATCGTTCGTGTCGACGCGCTCGAAAAGGTGCTCCTCGCCGACCAAGCGCTGCAGCCACTCGCCGCCGCGCCGCTCGCCGAGCTCCGTCGTCGCCTCGCCTTTCTCGGCCGCGTCGGCCTCGGTTACCTCGCGCTCGATCGACCGGCCTCGACGCTTTCGGGAGGCGAAATGCAGCGCCTTCGCCTCGCGGCGCAGCTCGGCTCCGGGCTCACCGGCGCGCTCTACGTGCTCGACGAGCCGACCATTGGCCTCCACCCGCGCGACACGGGGCGTCTCCTCGAGAACCTGCGCGCGCTCGTGGACACCGGCTCCACCGTCCTCGTCGTCGAGCACGACGAAGAGACCATCCGCGCTGCCGATCACCTCGTCGATCTCGGTCCCACCGGCGGCCTCGGCGGAGGTCACATCGTCGCCGAAGGACGCGCCGAAGACGTGCTCGCCGATCCTCGCTCTCCCACCGCCGAAGCTCTCCGCGCGCCGCTCCCGCCGCTCGCCCATCGCCCTTGCGACGGCCCTGCGATCACCCTCGTCGGCGCGCGCGGACACAACCTCGCTGGCGTCGACTTCACGGTGCCCATCGGCAAGATGACGGTGGTCGTCGGCGTCTCCGGCAGCGGGAAATCGACGCTCGTCCGTCGCGTCTTCTACCCCGCCGTCCGCAACGCGCTGGGGCTCGCCGCCGAGACTCCACTGCCCTTCAAGAAGCTCCGCGGGGCCGAAAAACTAGGCCGCGCGCTCGCCGTCGATCAGTCGCCCATCGGTCGCACGCCACGCTCGGTGCCGGCGACATTCCTCGGCATCTTCGATCACATACGAAAGTTGTATTCCCTCACCACCGACGCGCAGGTCCGCGGCTTCTCCGCGGGTCGCTTCTCTTTCAATGGCACCGGTGGCGGCCGCTGCGCCGCGTGCGCTGGCGCCGGCGTCGTCGTCAGCGAGATGTCGTTCCTCCCCGACGTCGTCTCTCCCTGCGAAGCCTGCGACGGGCTCCGTTACGAGCCGGGCACGCTCGGCGTTCGCTACCTCGGTCAGTCGATCGGCGAGGTGCTGAAGATGACGGCGCACGACGCCGCCGAGCTCTTCGCGGCGCACCCCGCCATCCATCGTCCGCTGCGCGTGCTCGACGATCTCGGCGTCGGCTATCTCGCGCTCGGACAAGGCTCCAACACTCTCAGCGGCGGGGAAGCACAGCGCCTCAAGCTCGCCGCCGAGCTCTCGGAGACGAGCCGTCACCTCCCGACCCTCTACGTCCTCGACGAGCCGACCACCGGCCTCCACCTCGGAGACGTCCGGCGCCTCATCGACGTCCTTCGTCGCCTCGTCGATCGCGGCGACACGCTCGTGATCGTCGAGCACCACCCGGAGGTCATCGCCCTCGCCGATCACGTCGTCGAGCTCGGTCCCGAGGGAGGCAGCTCGGGCGGTCGCATCGTCGCCGTCGGCACGCCACGCGAGGTCTCCCGCATCGACAGCGCCACGGGTCGCGTCCTTCGCGCGCGCACCAAAAAGAAAACGGGCGAGGGTCTCTCCTCGCCCGCCTTCAGCAATCGAACGCCGAGGTCTTAGAGACCGCAGGCCGCCTTGCAGTTGTCGATGGCGCAGGTGAGGAAGTCGTTGAGCTTGTTGTTGCCTGCGGTGCCGTCCGGGTTCTTCGAGTCCGAGACGCACTTGTTGATGCAATCCGAAGTCGTGCAGAGACCGATGCAATCGAGGCCCGCCTTGCACGAAGCCTCGCCGACACACTTAGTCGACTCGGCGGAGCACTTGGCGCTGAGGCACGGACTGCAGGGGTCGCTGGTGTCGGCGCCGGCATCGCCACCGGTGCCGGTGTCGGTCTTGACGCCGGTGTCGACCGGGGTCGTGCCCGTGTCGACGACGGCGCCGTCGGTGCCGCCATCGGAGGTGGAGCTGCTCGTCGAGGAGCAAGCGGCCAATGCCATTCCAAAGCCCGCAATCACAAGTTTATTCAGAAGCTTCATGTTCGGTCTCCTTCGAAGTTTCGTCCCGCGCTCGGCGGATACATCCAGCGGCACGGGGCCGCCCGAAGAGTCACTGCAATTCTCGTGTCGCCTGCAGCTGCAAGCAGCCCGACCACACCCCACGACGCACCGAGCCCCTTCGAGGAGCCCGAGCTCGCGGTTCTAGAACCCCCTGGCTATCCGCCGGGACGACTTTCGTCAACATTTCCGGCCTCGAGAACCCCGGGCCGGGCGACAAAAAGCGAGAAGGCCCCACCACACCCGCTCTCCGCTGCCGTTGCTGCCTTCCGGCCCTGGCGGGGTTCACGGCGCGCTGTCGGTGGAGCCACGAAGACTCGCTACACGGACGGCTATAGGCCCGTCCGCGGCCGCTTGCAACAGACTTTCTCCATCGCATGCCCGAGTGAGACGTGCGCCAGGCCAAGGGATTCAGGATCGGGGCAAAAGGGGTAGGACATTCGCACGAACTTCGTCGTGTCGGACCCCGCTGGCTCCCGGCCTTCGCGACTAAAATGCTCCCCACCCACACGATGCCGTTGACAGACCATGCCCCTCCAAGCCACAACGCGCGGCGGAGAGATGACCGAGCGGTTGAAGGTACCTGATTCGAAATCAGGCGTACCCGTAAGGGTACCGGGGGTTCGAATCCCCCTCTCTCCGCCGCCCGCCCGCCTTCGCTGAACACGCGAGGGCGGGGCGGGCCGATGTTCGCGCCCGAACGGCTCATTCGCCCGCACGGCGCGTTCTCGGTGGACTGGAGAGGTGACCGAGTGGTCGAAGGTGCACGATTGGAAATCGTGTGTACCGAAAGGTACCGAGGGTTCGAATCCCTTCCTCTCCGCTAGCACGAACTTGCGCATGTGACGTGAGGTCACAGCGCCCCGCGGGGTACGCAGGGCGATGATTTCATGATCACGGGCCACTGCGACTCGCAGCGCTCGCGGCGTGACATGGGGGTCAGGCGCAGGCGCGAGCGCAGGCCCGCGCCGGGTGCGTGCCGAGGGAGTTCAGACCCTCGGGATTCCGCCCTTGGTCAGGAGCCGGTCGAGCCAGAGGTTGGTCAGCTTCTCTTGGGCACTGCTCGCGCGGAGGCGGGCGGCGAGGAAGGGGAAGTCGACCTTGTCCATGTCCTGATCTTGATTGAAGCAGGTGAAGACGATGGAGACCTTGCCGGTCACCGGATCGACCTGGCGCTGCAGGCACTGCGCGCAGATCTCTTTCATCATGCACTGCATCGGCGAGTTGATGCTGGCGATGCCGATGTGATCGGGCTTGAGGTAGGGGGCGAGCGCGTTGCGACGGGCGGCCTTCACGGCGGCCATCATGCGGTCGGAGCCGATGGCGATGATTCGATCCATCGTCTGCAGCTCGAACGGCTTCTCGCCGAGCTTGCCGGTGGCGTAGGCGACCATCGCTTCGACGATGTTGCCGACGAACGTCGCGTCCTGCGGACGGCGGGATTTCGGGGCCGGTTCGCGATCGCACGACCACACGACCTTGTCGGCGGCCATCTCGATGTCGTCCTCGTGATAGACGTCGTCGGGGTTGCGATAGCCGGCGAAGTACACGACCTTGCAGCCGCGATCGCGGAGCGCTTTGCCGATCGAGAAGAGCACCGCGTTGCCGAGACCGCCGCCGGCGAGGACGACGTGCTCGTTCTCCGGAATCTCGGTCGGCGCGCCGGTCGGGCCCATCAAGACGACGCGTTGGCCCTTTTTCAGGGTCGCGCAGAGGCGTGAGCTGCCTCCGAGCTCGAGGATGATCGTCGAGAGGAGGCCCTTCTCGCGATCGACCCATGCGCCGGTGAGCGCCATGCCCTCGGTGACGAGCGGCGTGTCGTCGACCGTCGCGGCGTCGACCTCGAAGTTCTGCAAACGGTAGAACTGGCCCGGCTGGAAGCCGCGGGCGGCGCGAGGGGCGCGGACGATGACCTCGACGATGGTCGGGGTGAGGCGGATGACGTCGTGGACCGTGGCGCTCAGCTCGTCGTCGATGAGGCGAGTGAACGAGCGCCAGGCGTCGTCACGCTGAGGCTGCCGCGCAGGATCGAGCTTGGCGATTTGGTGCGCGAAGATCTCGGTGACGTAGGGGTGCCCGTCCTTGGCGCTGGCCATCGCCTTGACGACGCTGCCGGCGTAGCGCGGGAGGTTGTCGCCGTAGAACGACACCGCGTGCTCGCCGTCGCAGTAGCTCGTGAAAAACCCTTGCGAATCGGCCTTGGTCGTCAATTTTCCGTGCTCGTCGACGGCGACGACGTGCGGCGAGAACGCCTTCGTCTTCGGGTCCATCACGAACGTGCCCGGGTATTCGCGCTCATAGGTCACGTTCGGTGACGTGCCGGCGGCGATGCAGATGGTGCGCGCGGGGAGCGAGACCGTCTCGCCGGTGGGGACGAGCTTGCCGTCCCTCACCTCGCTGCGATCGAAGAGCATGCCGCTGGCGGCGCCGCGCTCGTCGACCAGCACCTCCTTCGGCGAAAGACGCTCGGCGAAGCGCACGCCCTCTTCCAGGGCCTTGATGATCTCTTCGTGATTGAGGCGATAGGCCGGCGATTCGTTCATCGTGCGGCGATAGGCGACGGTGACGCCGCCCCAGCTGTCGACGAGCGGCGCGAACTTCGGCGCGCGCTTCTCGACGAGGGCCTTGGCGCGCTCTTCGCGAATCGCCTTGCCGTGGAGGCACATCTCTTCGAGGGCTTCGCGCTCCTCGTCGTCGAACGCGCGCCAGACGACCTCCTTGCCGCGTTCGGCCTCGAGGGTCTCCATGCGCGCGAGCGTGCGCTCGACCTGCACCACGTAGTACGCGGCTAGCTCGGTGCCGGTGTCGATGGCGGTGAGCCCGCCGCCGATGACGAGCGCGGGGAGGCGCACCTGGAGGTTGGCGAGAGACTGCTTTTTGTAGGCTCCGGTGAGCTGCAGCGCCATGAGGAAGTCGGACGCCTGACGCACGCCACGGGCGAGCGCGTTGGGCACGTCGATCAGCGTCGGCTTGCCCGCGCCGGCGGCGATGGCGATGTGATGGAAGCCGAGCTTCCACGCCTCTTCGACGGTGATGGTGCCGCCGAAGCGGACGCCGCCGAAGATGCGGAAGGTGCTCCGCCGAACCAGCGCGAGCGCGATCAGGTCGAGGAAGTTCTTGTCCCAACGAATGGTGATGCCGTACTCGGCGACGCCGCCGAAGCCGATGGTGCGGCGCGCGTCGAGCTCCTGCGCGAGCGACGAGTAAGCGTGGACCGGCTCGGGATAGACGGCGGTGTCGCCGTCCCAACGTCCGACCAGCTGCGGTGAAATCGGCTCGATTTTCAGGCCATCGATGCCGACGACGCCGAAGCCCTCGTTGATGAGGTGGTGCGAGAGCGTGTAGCCCGCGGGGCCGAGGCCGATCACGAGCACGTTCTTGCCGTTGTACGGCTGCGGGTACGGACGACGGACGTTGAGCGGATTCCAGCGCGTGAGGAGCGTGTAGATCTCGACGCCCCACGGCAGCGCGAGGACGTCGGTGAGCGCGCCCGTTTCTGCTTGCGGGATGTTGACCGGATCTTGCTTCTGGTAAATGCACCCCTTCATGCAGTCGTTGCAGATGCGGTGACCGGTGCCGGGGCACATCGGGTTGTCGATGGTGACGAGGGCGAGCGAGCCGATGACTCGACCGGCGCGGCGGAGCTCGTGCATCTCGCCGATGCGCTCCTCGAGCGGGCAGCCGGCGAGCGAGACGCCGAGCGGGTTCTTCTTCAGCTTCGGCTCGGCGATGGGGCTGACGATCGGCGCCGCTTCTCCGGGCTTCGCCTTCGGCGTCGGCTCGACGAGGCCACGACGGCAGCTGTCCTTCTCGCGATCGTGGCAGAGGATGCAGTAGTCGACCTCGTTGGCGACATCGAGGCGCTCCATGCGGCGGTCGGTGAGCCCGAAGCCGTCGCGCGCGCGGCGTGAGTCTTCGGGGCCGACGGAGATCTCGGGGATCTTCTCGTCGGGGCGACGAAGGTGCACGAGATGGTGGTGATCGACGTTCGTCGGCGTGCGGAACATCACCCAGCCCGGCCGATGCGCGAGCCCTTCGTCCGGGCGCAACGGGCCTTCCTTTGCCCAGGTGAGCGCGTGCTTCCCAGCTTCTTCGGCGATGGCGGCGGCGCCGCGGACGATCACCTCGAGCATGCCGGTGAGCAGCTCTTTGGCGGCCTTGACGTGCACCGTCTCGTCGCCGTCGGGGTGGTGGAGGAGCGACGCGAGGACGCCTCCGGTAGCGACGTCGGCGGCGAGCGCGTGGCGCCACTTCGAGACCTTCTCGAGCTCTTCGGCGGTGACGGTGGCGCCGCCTTTGGCGAGGACCTTGGCGCAGCGCTCTTCGAGATCGAGCAGCGGGCCGACGACGGTGGCGACGGTGCCTTCGTCTTCGCCGAGCGTCTGCGGCACGTGGTCGACGATGGCGAGGAGCACGCGCATCGCGGTGCGCGCGTTGGCCCGCGCAGCGTCGGTGCCGAGCGTGCCGACGAGCTTCACGCCACGCTTGCGCCAGAGATCTTTCTTCATCCGCATGACGGCGCGCTCGACGTCGGCGGCGGCGTGGAGCGCGCCCAGCTCGGCGTCGATGCCGAAGAGCCAGGCGACGAAGCGGTCGAGGTGATCGCCGGCCTCGATGAGCAACGTCGACTCGGCCGGCCCACGCACGCTCGCGCCGCCGCTGTCGCGATAGCCGTCGAAGCGCTTGCCGAGCTCCGGGTCGCTCTCGCGAAGACGAGCGCGGAAGGCCTCGTCGAGGCGGCGGAGCGCGACCGGATCGTAGAGATCGTGATACGTGAAGCCGCCACGCAACGAGAGCGTGGGGGTGGGCGTTTGGGCAGCGGCGCGATCACGACCTAGGGCAGCGGCGGCGGCGACGTCGACGGGAGCGTGGGTACTCATGGCCCCCGCTCTTTCGCACGCACGCGCGCGCTCTTCTAGTGGGTCCGCATGTGCATATGCTTGTTATGCATATTGCATCGAAAGAACGCCCGGCTCGGTTGGCTCAGTTGAGAGTGATGCGGCCCAGCGTGTGGGTCGCGCGGTCGACCTCGGGGGCGAGGCCGGCCTGGGAAGCAGGCCTCGATCGCTTCACTTTGGCGAGAAATGCCGAGAGGTAGATCTGCGCCGAGCGTCGATCGCCGCGGGCGAAGGCGAGCTCGCCGAGGACGAAGCGCCCGTAGCCCTCGCTGGCGCGGTCGGTCTTGAGCGCGTGGAAGGACGCGTCGAGGTCGGAGTCGTCGCCGCGGGCGTGCCGGGCGAGGGCAATTTGTCCATGGAGGAGCGCGACGACGGCGTCTTCGCACCCGAGCGCCCGCTCGAGCACCTCTTCGGCCTCGGCAGCGCGGCCACGGAGGTAGAGCACCGCGCCGAGCGTCGAGAGGTGGAAGCCGAGCCGTGCCGGCGGAGAGGCGTCGGCCGCAGCGCGCAGATGCTCGATGGCCGCGTCGAGGGCGCCAAGGGCCTGGCAAGCACGGGCGGCGTCGTGGCGGGCGACGTCGGGCATCACGCCGAGTTCGACGAGCTGCTCGGCGACCTGCCGGGCGCGCACGAAGTGTCCGCCTTCGAGCTCGCCGAGATAGAGCTGGCGGAGGAGCAATCCCTGCGTGTCGATGTCGCAGATGCCGACGAGACCCGCGCGCGCGTGCTTGACGCGAAGGGCCGGCGTCTTCGCCTTGAGCGCGCTCTCGAGACAAGCCGTCGCCGTCCTCGGCCTCGACGCTTTGCGCGCGGCGGCCGCTTCCGCGGGCGGCAGAGTGCGAGTGGAACGCGCGGAGGTCACGACCTCTTGCTCTTGCGTCGGCGCAGGGGCGACCGAGGTCGAAGAAGCCGCGCGCGGCGTGACTCGGAAGCGACCGGACGCGGCGGGCGCGTCAGGCTCGGGGGGCCGCGAGGGTTTTTCGCCAGCGTCCTTCGACTTAGGCATCTCTCCCTACGCTAGCACCAACTGGGCGAGAGTCGAGATTGTCCACAGCCTACCCCTCCGGAATCGTTGGAGAAGCGGGATTTGCTTTAGTAGTTGAGGAGGACGTCTTCGCGGGCGATGCCGAGCTTCGGGGCGACCTCACGGAGACCTTCGATCATCGGCTTGCTGCCGGCGGCGAAGAACATCGCGCCTTCGAGCGGCCAGTGCTGCTGGGCGGCGACGTGCTGTACGTATCCCGAGAAGACGCCGGGGACGTCGAGCTGCTGACGCGAGAGCGCATAGACGACGGTGACGCCGAGGCGCCGCAGCTCTTCGAGCTCGGGTCTCAGCGCGATCGATTGCTCGTCACGGACGCCGTAGAGAACGAACGTGCGCGCGGCGTCGCCGCTCGTCGACCTGGCTTGCGCCGTCGAGAGCAAGGCAGCGATGCCGCTCCCGTTGGCCGCGAGGACGAGCGGACGTTTCGCAGCGCGATCGAGCGGAAAACCAGGCCCATTCGCTTCCGAGACGAGGAACTTCGCACCAGGCCGTTGGGTGCCGAAGCGATCGGCCATCGCGCCGCCATCTTTGACGATGAGCTGCCACTCGGCGGAGCCGGGCGGGCTCGTGAGGACGAACGTGCCCTTGAGCGCGCCGGGGATGGTCGCGTCCTCGTCACCGCGGTGACCGCCGTCGTGGCGCACCTCGATGTACTGGCCGTGGTGTAGGTGCGTGCGCGCCGCTTCGGGGGCGATGGCGAGCCGGATACGATGAAGGCTGCCCCCGACGTGTTTACGCTCCAAGAGGGAGGCGATCGTCGGCATTCGTCAGGAGTAGCGTGCGTGACGGCTTCTGTACAGAGTCACTACGACGTCTGATTTCGCCGCCAGCGCATCGCTTCTCAGACGGGCAGCGGAACCTCGAGCCCCTTGGGGACACGGCGCGGGCCCATCACCCAGGGAAGCGACAGCCGATGGTAGTTGTGGATGCCTTCGAGGCCGGCGAGGACGCTGGCCAGACCCCACTGCAAGCGGTTGACGAAGGTGTGCTCGACCGGCATGTGGATCGGCTTCGGGAGGTTGGGGAGCACTTCGCCCTTCTTCCAGATGATTTTTCGCTGGTTGCGCACGAGCAGGCCGACGTTCTCACGGGCGACCTCGCGGGTGTGCTGGAAGGGCTCGTCGACGGTGAGCGGCGTCATCACGTGCTCGGTGTAGCGCTTGTAAATCGGCCAGCCCTCGGGATCGGTCGGGTCGAAGCCGTAGACCTCGACGAGCGCGCGATCGAAGTCGGCGTCGGTGCCTTGCATCTTCGCCATCAGCACGCGCTTCATGCCGGCGACCATCTGATCGCTCATCACGCGCACGCAGCCGAAGTCGAGGAAGGCGACCTTGACGTCGTCCTTCTTGTTGGGGTCGACGATGAACTTGTAGTTGCCGGGGTGCGGATCGGCGTAGAGGACGCCGTACTCGTAGAGCGCGCGGAACATGAACGTCCAGATCGACACCGAGGCGACGTTGCGCTGCGACCACGGATTTTCTCGACAGAACGTCTCGTAGTCGATGCCGTCGATGAACTGGGTGGTGATGACCCGCTTGGTGGTGGTGCCGTGGTAGACGCGCGGGATGACGATCATCGGATCGCCCTCGAACATCGCGCGAAACGCCTCGGTGGCGTTGGCCTCCTGCGTGTAGTCGATCTCCGCCAAGAAGACGCGCTTGATCTCGGCGAGACCTTCCTTGGTCTGGTAGCGACGACCGATGGGGGCGATCATCTGCTCCATCAGCGCGACCGTCTTGAGGTCGTTCTCGATGGCGGTGTCGATGCCCGGGTATTGCACCTTGACGGCGACGCGCTCGCCGCTTCGTAGCGTCGCGCGGTGCACCTGGCCGATGGAGGCGGCGGCGAACGGCTCGCGTTCGAACTCGGCGAAGATTTCGCTCGACGGTCCGCCCAGCTCTGCGCGAATCACCTTCTCCGCGGCTTCGGCCGAGAGCGGCGGCGCCTTCGCCTGCAGCTTCTTCAGCACTTCTTGGAATTTGTCTTCGTAGCCAGGAGGCGCGAGGCCGTCGATGTAGCTGGCCATCTGCCCGAGCTTGAGCGGGAGGCCCTTCATCTCGCCAAGCGTCTTCAGCATCTGCTCGGCGGTCTTGCGCGCTTCTTTCAGCACGCGCTCGCGGCCTTCGCGCTCTTGTTCTTCCGTCTGATCGGGGCCTTGCAAGCGGCGACGCACGCCTTCGTAGGCGAGGTTGGCGGCGCGCGGCGCGAGAGCTCCGAGGCGCGCGAGTCGACCGAGGCGCCCAGTGGGCGGCTTGGAGGGGCGTTTGACGTTGCCGTCGTCGCGGTCGTTGCTCATCGAGTGCGGACTTTCACCATAGCTCAGACCGGGGGGCGTGGCTTCGGCCCCGCGGGCCTCTTGCCCTTCTACCCTCAGGCGGCTCGCGCTATGTACGAAAGATGACCGACCTCGCGGCTGCGAAACAGGCTCTGCTCGAAGAAGTCGCCACCCCCAAGGTCGAGGCGTTGATCGAGGCGATGTTCCTCGCGGCCACTTCCGATGGGGATTTCGCGGCCAGCGAGGCGGGGAAATTTGCCGCCACCCTCGAGGCGATCACCGAGAAGCGACTCGATGCCGCATCGATCGATCGCCGCGTCGCCTCGCTCGCCCAGCTCCTGCGTAAAGAGGGTCGGCCTGCCCGGCTCGGCGCAGTCGCCGCCCGCCTCACGACCCCGACCGCGCGCGAAACGGCGCTCATCCTCGCTGCCGTCATCACCAAGGCCGACGGCTTCTTCCACGCCGGCGAAAACGATCTGCTCGCCGATCTCGCGGAGGCCCTCGGGGTCGAGCAAGGACGCGCCGTCGACCTCGTCGAGCGCATCCACAAAGGGACGTAGCGCGAGGTCAGGTCCGCGGCGGCTCGATTTCCCGATCGCGATAGGCGCGAACGAGGCGCTCGAGGCCAGCGATTTCGGCACGAAGCTCCGCGCCGCGCACGGTGTCGCCGACCCGGCGCGCGTTCGGGTGCGTGCGCAACTCCTCGATCTCCGGGACGATGTCGGCGAACGGCGTCGCGGCGCCGGCGAGCGGCGAGTCGATGTGGTGGTGCTTCGCGAGGTAGGTGCGATCGGCGTCGATGACGAGCGTGTAGCCGTGATCGCCGTAGGCCTCGGAGAAAGCGCCGTCGATGGTGACCGCGAGGCCGCTCTTCTTCAGCGGCGACTCGCCCTCCTCGAGCTTCACCGGCACATGACCGTTGACGATGAGGACCGCGTCGGGGTCGACGCCGAACTCGCGCGCGACAGAGCCGCAGAACTTTTTTTGATGAATCAGCGAAAAATAAGCGCCTTTCGTCTCCTTGTGGGTCGCCTTGTCGGCGACGAAGTAGGTCTCGAAGGTCGCCATCTTGTCCTTGCCGAAGAGCGGCGAGCGAGGCCCAGCCCAGAGGTAGTAGAGGAGATCGACGTCGCTCTCCTTTCGGGTGCGGAAGCCGCGGCGGACGACGTGATCGATGGCGTCGAAGAGGGCCTTGCCCTTGCGGGCGACGCCGTCGACTTCGAATTCGACGAAGTCGCCGTTCTCGTCGCAGGGGACGCAGGCATGGAAGACGAGGTGCTCGTCGCGCGCGGCGAACATCCCGCCTCGCTCGGCGACGTACGACATGTCACGCCAGAGGCCAGAGCTACCGAGGAAGGCGCGCTTCATCTGCTCGATGCACTTCGCCTCCGCGGCAGAGAGCGCGTACGGATCGGCGAAGTCGACGGTGGGGAACGACTTGTCGAGGAGCGGATGCGCCTTCCCGTCGATGGTCACGGTCCCTGCCGCGAGATCGATTCTGTGCAGCAAATTGCGGTGTTCGAGCGCGAAGTGCGGATTGCGTCGGGAGGTCTGTCCCTCGAGCTTGAGCTGGAGGATTGCCGCCGCCTTCTGCATGCGCGCGAGCAGCAGCGGGTCGCGGAGGTCTTCACCTTTGCTGCGGAAGCGCTCGGCCGGATCGCCGTCGTAGGCCTCGCGCGCGAGCTGCTCGAGCGGCTCGACGGGGATGCCGTAGCCTTCCTCGAGCTGTGCGATGCGCCCGTAGCGCAGAGATATGCGGAGCACGGTGGCGATGAGCGCTTCTTGGCCGAGGCACGCGCCCATCCACTCGGCGTCGTGGTTGCCCCAGGTGATGGCGACGTTGTGTTGCCGCCGCAAGGTCTCGATCACTCGATCGATGCGCGGTCCGCGATCGCCGAGATCGCCGGCCACGATGAGCTCGTACACGGCGAAGGCGCGGAGCGTGTGGGCAGTGGCGCGAAGGAGGGGCAAGCCGTCGTCGTCGTCGTCGAGGAAAGGCGCGAGGATGGCCTCGACGTAGCTGGCGTCGCGCGAGAGGAGCGGCGAAAAAAGCAGCTCTCGGAAGACCGCCTCGTACGGCGTCGGGAGCAGCCGCTCGGCGTGGCGCAACGAGTAGCGTCCGGCCAGCGCACGCAGGAGCTCGAGCGCCTCGAGGATGGTCTTGCCGACGAACGCACGCCGCGCGGGCGCTCCGTCGAGCGTGCCGGCGATGCGCCCCCAAGTTTCACGCGGGTAGTAGACGAGATCGAGGAGCGTGCCTTGGGCAGCTGCATCGAGACGACCGGCGAAGATCTTCTCGACGAGAGGACGAAGGCTCCCCGAACCATTGCGGAGGATGTGCTCGAGCTTGGGGAACTCGCCGTGGACGTCGCTGACGACGTGGACCGTGCCGCGGGGCAGCGTCAGCACCGCGCGGAGGTGGGCGATCTCCGCGAGGACGGTGTCGACGTTGGGAAAGCGATAGCTGAGAGCACGTAACCAGGCGGCTTCAATCGACGTATTCGACATGATCCGCGAGGAGAGCTGCTGCGGCCCAGCGAAGCAAGGCGCTCTCCCTCTCCCTTCGTGTCGGTCACTTCTTCGCGCACATCGGCACGCCGGCGACCTCGATCGCGCAGCCGCCGTCCTTCGTCGTCTTCGCGATCGGGACTTTGGGCTTGAAGGCTGGCTTTGGGTCGGTGCTCGAGGCCGTTTCCGGTTTCGGCTGCTTGAGGGCGGCGAGCTTGTCTTGCACCTCCTTGCTCAGCGCTGCGGTCGTATCGACGTCGTGTTGGTGTGCGGCTTCTTTCGCCGCTTCGAGGCGACGAAGCTCGGCTTTCTCGTCGTCGATCTTCGCTTGCAGTGTGGTGATTTCGGGGTTCGAGGGCTCGTCGGCGCGGGCAACGGCGAGCTCGCTCTCGGCGCGGGCGAGCGACGACGCGTCGTTCTTCTCGACCAGCACGCGGGCACGTTCGATCGACTCGCGGGCGTGCTGCTTCGGTGCTTGCAGAGCGAAGAAGGCCATCGCACCGGCGGCGATCACCGCGACGAGGGAGCCGGTTGCCCAAATCCACGGCCGACCGCGCGTCTTTTCCTGCGTCGCGGCGTAGAGACGCGCCATCTCGAGGGCGTGCGCGGCCTCTCGATCGAGGCGCTCGAGTTGGAGTCGATGCGCGGTCTCCAGCTTGCTGCGCTCGATCTCGGTGAGGCGCGCGCCGTCGAGCTGAGCCTCGAGCATACGTGCGCGCGCGTCGGCCTGGCGCTTCTGCTCCAGCGCCCGCACCGCGGCGTCCTCGGCTTCGCGCGCGAGCCGAGCTTCGTCCTCGGCAGCAGCGCGCTCCTTTGCGAGCACGGCCTCCGCTTCTTCGGCGACGCGGGCGCGCTCGAGCCGCACCAGCTCCGCGAGGCTGAACACCACAGACGACTCTTCCTTGGCGGGCTTTCCCGGAGACCTTCCACGCGGACTTTCGCTCATTTGACCTCGCTCTCGAACTGCTCGTTGAGAGAGACCGAGCGCGCGCGAGTTCCTTGGTGACGAGATGTTTTTCGTTACGGTGTAACGGCGCCCGCCTACACTGACCGCGCATGAGCACCACCGACGCCGATGATTTCTCGACTGCGCTCAACGGAGTGGTCGATGGCTGGAACCGCGCGATGGGCCTCCAGTTCACGCGCGCGAACGAGAAGGAGGTCGTCGCCACCTTCACCGTCGGGCCGCAGCATCGGCAGCCGTACGGCATCGTCCACGGCGGGGTGCACTGCGGCGTCATCGAGACGGTGTGCTCGACCGGCGCGGCGCTCTTCGCGATGAAGAACGGTCAGTCGGTGGTCGGCCTCGAGAACCACACCTCGTTCCTCCATGCCGCGCGCGAGGGGACGATGACGGCGACGGCGAAGCCGCTGACGCGCGGTCGTCGTTCCCAGGTCTGGGAGGCGACCGTGACCGACGAAGCAGGGAAAATCGCGGCCACAGGGCGGGTTCGGCTCATCTGCCTCGACGCCGGCGCCGAGGTGGGCGGTCGGACGGTCGCCATCGAGTCGGGTCATTCGACCGAAGGTGCCGAGCCGAAGTGAGATTCGTCGCCGTTGCTGCTACATTTTCGCGGTGATTACCCTCCACCGACTTCGCTTCGCCTTCGCCCCCGTCCTCGCGCTCTCGGGCCTCGCGCTCTCGGGTCTCTCCAGCGCGTGTAGCAGCAGCAGTTCGTCGAATCCGGCGAGCGACGCGGGCACCACCACCGACGTCGGCACGAATCCGTGCGGCGTGGCGGCGACGCGGGTCGTCTTCCTTCCTGCGGGAAGCAGCGAAGCCGACGTGCAGAAGGCCTTCGTCGGCGCGAAGACCGGCGACAGCATCGTCTTCGACAAAGGCACCTTCGCCTTCTCCAACACGCTCACCTTGGCGACCGACGGCGTCGCCGTCTGCGGACAAGGCATGGACGCCTCGGTGCTCGATTTCACTGCACAAAAGACGGGCAGCGAGGGCATCTACGGCGACAAGGTGAAGAACTTCTCCATCTCCAAGCTGGGCGTGAAGAACACCGCGGGCAATGCCATCAAAGTCCTCGGCGGCATGCAGCTCGCCTTCCGCGCGCTGAAGGTGGAGTGGACCAATCCGAACCCGGCGACGCACGGCGCCTACGGCATCTACCCGGTGCAGTCGCAGCAGGTGCTCATCGAAGACTCGGTGGTCATCGGCGCCAGCGACTCCGGCGTCTACGTCGGCCAGTCCGACACGGTGGTGCTCCGGAGAAACCGCGCCGAGCAGAACGTCGCCGGCATCGAAATCGAAAACACCTACAACGCCGACGTCTACGAGAACACCGCCACGGGCAACACCGCCGGCATCCTCGTCTTCGACTTGCCCGACCTGCAGCAGCTCGGCGGGCACGGCATCCGCGTCTTCAACAACACGAGCAAAGAGAACAACACCAAGAACTTCGCGCCGGTAGGCAACATCGTCGGCAAGGTCCCGGCGGGCACCGGGTTCTTCGTCATGGCGAACAAGGACGTCGAGGTCTTCGGCAACACCTTCGACGGCAACCAGACGGCGAACAGCGCGGTGGTGAGCTTCTACGTGACGTCGATCGACATCAAAGACACGAAATATTACCCGTTCCCGACGCGCGTCACCTTCCACGACAACACGTACCTCAACGGCGGGAAGAAGCCGGACATCAGCCACGACATCGGTCTCCTCGCCAACATCAACATGGCGCTCTTCGATGGCGGACACGTGCCTGACATCGTCTATGACGGCATCCTCGATCCGGCGAAGCCCGCGGGCACGAACCCGATGGAGGTCTGTTTCAAGAACAACAAGGACGCGACCTTCGGCAACTTCCACCTCGACAAGCTCCCCAAAGACGGCACCGACCTGACCGGCATCCTCACCAAGGACGCAGCGAACTACGACTGCGCGCAGACGCCGCTCCCGAAGGTCGTCGTGCCGGGCCTCGCCGAATGAGGCGTTCTGCGAGTGCCATTTCTCGGCTGGCTACGTGCGCTGCGTGCGTCGTGTTTGGAGGCTCTCTCGCCTCGTGCTCGTCGAAGTCGAGCGATGCACAGCCGGGCACCGATGCCGCGGCGACGTGCGTGCCCGGCGGAGGAACTGCCGCATTCGCGACGCCGCCCGACGACTTGTCGTGCTTCGGCGTCGTCGAGCTGAAGAACGGTGTGATCTCGCCGCTCAACGGTGGCGTCGTCTACGAGCTCAACACGCCGCTCTTCTCCGACTACGCGACCAAACTGCGCACCGTATGGCTCCCGACGGGCACGTCGGCGAAGTGGGCCGACGACGGGAAAGTGCTCGAATTCCCGATTGGAACGGTGATCACGAAATCGTTCGGCTTCCCCGACGACGCGCGCAAGCCGGCGCCGAAGGTGAAATGGGTCGAGACGCGCGTGCTCGTCCGCGCCGACACCGGCTGGGTGGCGTATCCGTACGTTTGGAACGACGCGCAGACCAAGGCGACGCTGCAAATCGTCGGCGGGCTCTTCCCCATCGACTACGTGCACACCACCGGCGAGACGCTGCACCTCTCGTATCTGGTGCCCAACGCGTTGCAGTGTCGCAAGTGCCACGAGACCGCGGGCGGGATGGGCCTCATCGGACCGAAGACGCGCAACCTCAATCGCACGCATCACTACGACGACGGCGACGACAACCAGCTCGCGCGCTGGACCAAGCTCGGCATCCTCACCGGCGCGCCGTCGGCGAGCGCGTGGCCGAAGCTCCCCGCGTGGGACGACGCCACCACTGGCACCGTGCCCGAACGGGCGCGCGCGTTCCTCGACGTCAACTGCGCGCACTGTCACAGCGAAGACGGCGGGGCGCGCACCACTGGACTCGTCCTCCGCTACGACGAGACCGATCCGCACAAGACCGGGAGCTGCAAGAACCCCGTCGCTGCGGGCAAGGCCACCGGAGGGCTCCTCTTCGACGTCGTCCCCGGCAAACCCGACGAATCGATCATGATTTACCGCCTTTCATCGACCGAGGCGGGCGTGATGATGCCGGAGCTCGGTCGCAGCGTGGTGCACAAGGAGAGCTTGGATCTGATTCGTCAGTGGGTGACGGGGCTCCCCGGGACGTGTGATTCGCCTCCTCCTTCGAGCGACGCTGGGCCGGGCTGACGCCTCCGCTCGTGCGTGATAAGGCGCCCACCATGTCGCGATCTCTCGTCTCGATGTTGGCGCTCGTCGCCTCGCTCCTGGGTGCTACCTCGCTCTCGGGTTGCGGTCGTGCGATCACGCCGGCGGAGCTCGACAAGAACGGAACGCACGTCTTCCACGGCCATCAGAAGCCCGAGACGGTGCACGCCTCGGCGATCGCGCTGAAGACGCTCGGCTACGAGGTCGTCGTCGAAGACGTGGCGAACGGTCGCGTGAAGACATCGCCGAAGCTGGTCACCGTACACGCCGTCGGCGGCAACGGTTCGGCCACCGCCATCGCCGACAGCATCCAGTGGAGCCTCGAGATCGTCGGCACCTCGAGCGACTCGGTGGTGAAGGCGCATCCGCACGCGTTTCGCAACGGGCTCGCCATGGACGACAGCCAGCTGCAAGCGGGCGCGGTGAACAAAGCGTTCCTCGACCTCTTCAAGGAGATCGACGAGAACCTCGGCAGCGGCCCGATCGCGACGCCGACGCCTGCGACTGCGCCGAAGAGCAAGGCACAGGCGAAGAAGCCGGCGAAGGTCTTCTAGTCTCCGCCCGAGCCCTTGAACTTGTCCTCTTCGTCGACGAAGAGGACGTTGAACGTGGTCAGGCTGCCGTAGGCGCCGGTGATGTAGCCCTGGAGCTTGAGCTTCTGATCGTCCGGGAGCTCGCTCGAGTTCAGCTGCTGTTCGAGCACCCGCAGGCGGTTGCGAATCATCACGATTTTGTTGAAGAGCGTCTCCAGCGGGACGACCTTGTCCTGGAGACCCGGCTTTCCGGGGCGGAGGACCATTTGCCCGCCTCGCCACTTGTCGGCCAGCGCGGTCGGCGTGAGGCCGAGCTCTTCGCGAATCACCTTGCGGAGCAGCATTTCGAGGTCCATCTCGTCTCCTTCGAAGCCGAAGTGTTCGTCGATTTCTACCGGCGGGTGCGTACGCTCGGCCGGCGTGACGATGGCGACCTCGCCGCTCGCATCGGCCGAGGCCATCACCCGCACCCCGCCTGGCTGACGTTCGCCGCGCTCGCCGGGGTGGCGGTTGTGACGATAGTTGTGCTGGCTCTGGCAGAAGCCGCAGATGACGCGGAGGATTCGGCCTGCCTCGTCGACGGCGATCACGCGGTGATCGCGCGGCTCTTTGCAGACGCGGCAGTGATCCTCGACCGTTTGTCCGGCGCGAAACACGCCCGGAACTTAGCACGCGCGTTTCGCGAGGTCCGCCCTCTTACTGGTCGATCACCCGCTTGGCGCACCCAGCGAATTTTTCCGCGTCCTCGCGTCCGCCCTTCTCGGCCTGCTTCATGATGTCCTTGGCGGTCTTCGGCTCGAGGGCTTCGAGGGCGGCGAACTCGAGGTTGCCTTCGCGCACTTCTTGGCGCTGCTTGCGACCGTTCACGAGGTGCTCGGAGGTCTTGGTGACCTCCAGCTGGAGGCCGTTCTGCGACTTCTCGAAGCGGACCGTGAGTGTCTCGTCGCCACCAGTCTTTTTGGTGTTCGAGGTCTCGACGCTGTCGTCGCTCTCGGGCGGGTCACGCGGGAGGTCGAAGCCATCGTCGCGCGCGGCCTTGCGAAGGGCGCCGTAGATCTCGTCGCGCGAGCTCTCGTAATAGACGTGATCGCGCACCAGCTCGTCGCGTCGCAGTTGGGTGGCGATTTTTCGCGCTGCCGTCTTGCAAGCGCCGGCACCGGCGATGAAGAGGAGGGAGACGGCGAGGAAGAGGACGATCCGACGGAGCGAACGAGCGGACATGGGCACCTCGAGCGGTCGTTAGACTGGCCTCGCCGAAAAATACTCAAACTCGGTCGACGAGAATGATCAGGCTTATTTTTTCGAGGTTCGGAGCGGCGTCGCCCACGCGAAGAACCGCGAATCACGGCCATGCTGGGCGGCGTCGAGGAGGGCGCGGAGCCGCGTGGTCACCGGCCTCGCCGGATCGCGCAAGGACGAGCCGTTGATCGTCGAGATGGGCGCGATCGGATGTGACGAGGCCGTGAGAAACGCTTCATCGGCGGCCGCGAGGGTGGTGAGCTCGAGACGCTCTTCGCGCACCACGATGCCCTCGACGCGCGCCAGCTCGAGCACCGACGCGCGGGTGATGCCGGCGAGGATTCGTCCGAGCGGCGGCGTATGCAGCGCACCACCGATGACCGCGAAGACGTTGGCCGTCGGCGCCTCGGCGACGTCGCCTTCGCGATCGAGGAGCACCACCTCGTCGTGCCCGGCGGCGAGCGCACGGCGGCGTGCGAGCATCGGACCGAGGTACGACGCGGCGACCTTCGCTTCGCAAGGAAAGACCTCGGGCCCGGCCTTGCGCACGTCGGCGAAGACGGCGACGCGATAGGCCTCGGGCTTCACCTTCGGCGGCGTTCCCGGGCGCGTCGTGTCACCCGGTGCGTAGGCGGCGATGGCGACAGCGGCGCGTGGCGAGGCAGGGACGACGTCGCCCTCCATCGATGGGAAGAGCGCTGACCAACGGAGATATCCGGCGTCGAGCCCGCTCGCGACGATGGCTTCATGGGTAGCGGTCTCCAGCGCGTCGAGGGACCAAGGCACCTCGAGGCCGATCGTCGCGGCGCTCGCGAGGAAGCGTTCGAGATGCTCGCGGAGCCTGAAAATGAGGGTTCCAGCCGATCCGCGATGAAACGTTCCGAAGTCGAAGACCAGGCTCCCACGCTGGAGCGAGTGCGCCATCACCGACACCTGCGCCGCGGCGAATGGGACGATGGCGCCGTTCATCCACAGCGGCCGTTGCGACGTCATCGACGATCTCTCGCCCGCGGCGCCAGCGACGTCAAACCACTACTGGCGCAGCATCTTGCGGTATCAAGGAGCTGGTGGTCTCTCTCGACGAGATGGGCGCTTGAATCCGCGCCCCGAGAACGCGCGACGACGCGCCATTCGCGGTGATTTCCAGACGCCGCCGGCGCTCGCACGCGCGGTGATCGAGACCCTCCTCGCGCGCGGTGAGATTCCTCGGTCTCCCGCGGTGGTGCTGGAGCCGACGTGCGGCGTGGGCGCGTTCCTCGTCGCGGCGCAGAAGTTCCTCCCGAGCGCAAGGTTGTGCGGCTTCGACGTCGACCAGGCACATGTCGAGCACGCGCGCGTCGCGCTCGGCGCTGCGACGGCCGGCCTCGAGCAGGTGAAGGTCGGCGATTTTTTTCAGATCGATTGGGGAGCAGTGATCGCCGCGCTGCCCGAGCCGATCGTGGTGCTCGGCAATCCGCCGTGGGTCACCAGCGCCACGCTCGGCGCACTCGGCGGCGACAATAGGCCAGAAAAGCGCAACGACATCGGCCTTCGCGGTCTCGCGGCTCGCACGGGGCGGAGCAACTTCGACATCGCCGAGTGGATGATCGTCCGTCTCTTGCGTGCGCTCGAAGGTCGTCGTGCGGTGCTCGCGATGCTCTGCAAGACGAGCGTCGCGAGGCGCGTGATCGACACCCTCGAACGCGAGCGACTCCCTTGGGGACCGGGCGGCCTCCGCGCGATCGACGCGCATGCTCATTTCGGTGCCGAGGCCGACGCGGCGCTCCTCGTGATCGCGGCCAGGCCCGTTCACGAGCGGGCGCAGTGGCCCGTCTTCCCCGACCTCCCGGCCGAGACGCCGACGTCGCACGTGGCGCACGTCGAGGGCACGCTCGTCGCCGATCTCGAACGATTCGAGCGCACGCGTTCTCTCATCGGCGTCTCGCGACCGGAGTGGCGCTCGGGCATCAAGCACGACGCCGCGTCGGTGATGGAGCTGCGTCTCGAGGAGGGCATCCTCCGCGACGCTGCCGGCACCCTGCTCGACCTCGAGCCGGAGGTAGTCTTCCCGCTGCTCAAGGCCGGCGACCTGGTGAACGGGCTCGCCGAAGCTCCGCGCCGCGCGCTCCTCGTCCCGCAGCGAAGCCTCAAAGACGATCCTTCACACCTGAAGCATCGCGCGCCTCGCGCCTTCGCGTACCTGGAGGCCAACGCCGAGCGCCTCGCCGCGCGCAAGAGCAGCATCTATCGCGCCCGCCCGCGCTTCTCGATCTTCGGCGTCGGCTCCTATGCTTTCGCGCCGTACAAGGTCGCCATCTCCGGCCTCCACAAGCACTTGCGACCGGTGGTCGTCCCGCCCTTCGAAGGACGGCCGGTGGTCTTCGACGACACCTGCTACTTCCTTCCCTTCGACGATCACGCTTCGGCCTTGCGCGCGCACGCTGCGCTCGACTCTCCACAGGCTCGCGACTTCCTCCTCGCGCGCATCTTCTGGGACGCGAAGCGGCCGGTGCAGAAGGGCGTCCTGCAGTCGCTCGATCTCGAGAAGATCACGACGCCCTGATCGGTCGAAGTGCTTCAGCGAACTTTCAACGCCCAGAGACCGGCCGCCCAGTTGGCCGCGTAGACGATGTGGTTGGTCGCGTCGTAGGTCATCTCGAAGGGACCGCCAGCGATCGCGGGACCGCCCGGAAAGTCGCTCCATTTGGTGTCGTCGCTCTCCTTGGCGGTGACGAACTTCGGGCCACCCACCGGCGCGCTGTAGAGGTTCTCACCATCGCCGAGGATGGTGTTGAAGCCGGCGTAAGGTCCGATCGGCGTCCAGCTCACGCCGTCGTCGCTGCTGCGCATCAGATGGGGAACGCCTCCCGCGTAGAGCTTTCCTAGAGGCGACGCATAGATGCCACCGCCGCCGTGTTGCATCTTCACGTCCGAGGTGGCGAGGCTCCAGTGAGCGCCAGCGTCGCCGGTGCGGAAGTATCCGGCGTCCTGCGTGCCGAGGAGCCACGTGCCCGGCGCGTGAAGGAACCAGATGCCATTGCCGTGGCTCCATCCGGGCTCCGGATCGTGGACGATCCACGTCTTGCCGCCGTCCCTGCTCTCGAGGACGCCGGAGTCTTCGTTGCGAGATGGATATTTGCCGAATCCATTCCACGGCGAGTGCGACGTGACGAGGACGTGGTCGAAATCGCTGGGATCGGCCGCAACGTCGTAGACGTCGATTTGGTAGAGCTTGTTCGCCTCACCGACGGCAGCGAACCCGTCGGGCATCGTCCACGTCTCGCCGCCATCGCGGGAGACCCAGAATCCCTGGGTGCCACCGCGCACGCCGTCGGCGGCATAGAGCCGATTGCGATCCTTCGGATTCACGCGCACGTGAATCGGCTCGTCGAGCTTGCCGGTCTTTTTCCAGGTCGTTCCGGCGTCGGTGCTCTTGTAGAGGCCGACGTTGCCGTCGTCGGGTTTGAAGCCGCAGACGCCGAGGTAGAGCGTGCCGACGTCGCAGGGATCGAGTGTCACGCCTTGCGTGAAGACGTCGTCGCCTCCACCGACGTGGAACGCCACGCCCGCTGGCGAGATGTTCTTCCAGACGCCGACGGTGAGCGCAGGCGCGGTCGCCGGAAGCGTCGTGCGAGGCGAGCTGCACACGGCAGGCGGAAGCGGCGGAACGGAGCTGTCGATCGGTGCGTCGAGCCCCCCGTCACCGGGGGAGGGTGCCCCATCCTTGCCCGCGTCGCTCCTCCCGATCGCGGCGTCACCCGCGGCATCACCCGCGCCAACGGTGTTCGTGTCGCTCGTCGGATCACCCGCATCGCCTGGACTTTCAGACGATCCATCACCGCCAGATCCGCTGCAGGAGGTGGTGCCGAAGGCGAGGACGACGGCGCCGAGGAAGGCGAACGAACGATCACGAGAGCTCATGGCGACACTGCCCTAGCAACGCCCCTGCCAGCGCCTTGCGTGGGACATTCGACCGCAGCGCGCCTCGTCGAGGTCGATGGTATGCGCAGACGATGATCGTTTCGAAGTCGCTCTCGCGCGCGTTGCTCGCAGCGTCGCTCTGTGTCTCCGTCGCCAGCGTCGTCGGTTGCCCGAAGAAAGATCCCGACAAGGCGACCAAGGACGACGACGAGAAGTCGGGCAAGGCCAAGAGCAGCGACGGCTACGTGCGCGGCGAGGTCTTGAAGCACGTCCCCTCCAAGTGCGGGGTCGCACGTCTCTACATGGATTTGGCGGCGATTCGAAAGCTCGACGGCGTCGGAAGCAATCTCGACTCGCTGCAAGAGAACCTCATCGATGGCGCCACTTCGAACGACGGCAAGAAGATGAAGAAGGCGCTGAAGGCGCTCGACAAGGCCGGCATCGATCCGAAAAAAGCTCTCCAAGAGCTGGCGATCTGCGTCCACGACGACAAGAACGTCACTGTCGCCATCGGCGGCTCGGTGAAGGGCAAGGACGCGCTCGACGCAGTCGGGAAAGGCGCAGAAGCCCTCGGCGCGGACAAGATCGAGAAGAAGAAGAAGAAGGGGCTGAGCTACCTCCGCATCGAAGAGACGGCGATGGGCATGGTCTCCGACACCGTGCTGGTGGTGACGATGGACGACGACGCGCTCGCCGACCTCGTCGACGAGAACGACGTCTCCGCCGATTGGGACGTCGATGGCAAGCTCGTCTCCGGCTTCTTCGCGCGCAAGAAGGGCGGCGAGAAAGACCTCGACGTCTCCGGCTCGATCGAGTCGTCAGGCGACGAGCTCGTCCTCTCGATGACCGGCAAGGCGAAGGGCGCAGAGGCGAAGAAGAAGCTCGAAGACGACGCGCCGAAGGTGAAGAAAGAGCTGAAATCGATGCTCGAATACTTCGCTGCGGCGGTGGAGAAGGTGCCGGCAAAGGGCCTCGCCGAAGACATCGGCGACACCAAGGTCACCGTCGAAGACGGCGTCATCACCGGCAAGATGACCGTCAAGTCGAAGAACCTGGCGAAGGCGCTCGACAAGGTCGCGAAGATGGACGAGTCGCAGCTGCAGGCGCTCTTCAAGTAGCCGCGAGCGCGCCTGCCATCTCGACCAACTTGCGCACCGTGTTGAAATTGCGCGCGGTGCCGCCGGCCGCGAAGGGGACCTTCAACTTCGAGTCGCCCATCCCGTTCACGTAGTGGACGAAGAGCTCGCGACCGAAGAGTCGAAGCTCTTCGCCGCCCGGCGCGACCACCTTTTCGAGCGCGTCCTTGGGCGGCGGCGCCTCGAGGAAGTGCACGTAGACGCGATTGCCCGGCGCCTCCTTCCACGGGAGCTTCTGCGCGATCTCCGCGAGCTCGGGGCCGGTGCGCAAGAGGACGGCGTGGGCCTTGCCCATCTTCACTTCCAGCGCTTTTTCGAGCTTCTTCTTCACCGCCGCCTCGCCGAGCTTGCTCGCGAAGACGACGTTGCCGCTCTGAATGTACGTGGCCACCCCGTTGAATCCGAGGTGGCCACAGAGCTCTCGCAGCTCGCTCATCGCCAGCTTGCCAGTGCCACCGACGTTGATGGCGCGAAGCAGCGCGACGTAGATCGTCACGTTCGAGCTCGTGAGCTCACTTCTTCTTCGGCTTGATGCTCTTGAAGACGCCCTTGACCTCGGCCTCGTGCTTGTCGAGCTTCGCGTCTTCGCCGATGGCGAGGACGATGAGGTCCTTGTCGGTCGCCGGGGTGTCGAGGACGAGGACGAGAATGTCGACGTCCTTGCCGTCGATCTGTCCGTCACCTTCGATGCTGACCCCTTCGAGGCCGTTGATGGTGACGTCCTTCTCTTTCTCCCACTTCAGCTTCTTGACCGTCTTCTTCAGCTGCTTGTCGAGCGCTTCGGTCGCTTTGTCGACCGCGCCGGCGTCGACGATGATGAAGGCGATCGCTACGTCTTCCTGCTTGTCCATGATGGTGATCGCGTCACCATCCTTCTTCTGCTTCCAGTTGTCGGGCGCGTCGAATTGGATCTTCGCGGCGGAGCTGGTGATCGTCTCGGCCGACGACGGCGCGGCGATCAAGGCAAAAGCGAGGACGAACGGGGCCAAAAGCTTGCGCATGGAAACCTCCCTCGAGAAGACGTAGAGACGAGCTGACAGGTACTTCTGTTCACCCGCGCGACGAGGCTATCCGATCTTCTCGCGCCGTCCACCGGGCTCGGTCGCCTAAGCGGTTGACGCTTGGTCGTGCGCGGGGCACTTCGTGGGTGGCATGCCTACCTTGCGCGCGACGAACGTCCGGCGGCTCTCCGCCGAGATCTTCGACGTGCTGATCATCGGCGGCGGCATCAACGGCGCCGTCTCCGCGGCTTGCCTCGCTGCCCGCGGTGTTCGCGTCGCGCTGGTGGACAAGGGCGATTTCGCGTCGTTCACCAGCCAGCAGTCGTCGAACCTGGCGTGGGGCGGCATCAAGTACATGGAGAGCTTCGAGTTCGGGCTCGTGCGTAAGCTCTGCAAGTCGCGCAACCACCTGATTCGCAGCTACCCCTCGACGGTTCAGGAGATTCGCTTCTTCGTCGTGCACGAGCAGCGCTTTCGACACGGGCTCCTCAAGCTCTTCCTCGGCGCCATCCTCTATTGGATCATCGGCAACCTCTTCACGCGCGGACCGCGGCGACTCTCACGCGCCGCGATCGAGGACGAAGAGCCGATCGTCTCGCTCGACGGCGTCGACGGAGGCTTCGAGTACAGCGACGCGTACCTCCACGACAACGACGCGCGTTTCGTCTGGAATTTCGTGCGTGGCGCGCTCGATCACGGCTGCGCGGCGGCGAACTACGTCGAGGTCCTCGGCTCGAAAAGAGGCGAAGGTACGGGCGAAGGCGAGTTGTGGGAGACGCGGGTGCGCGACGTCGTCGGCGGCGGCGAGCACGTCGTCCGCTCGCGCGTGCTCATCAACGCCGCCGGTCCCTTCGTCGATCGACTGAACCACGGGACCCCGCAGGCGACGCGCCACCGCCACGTCTTCTCCAAGGGCATCCATCTCATCGTCGATCGCCTTTCTCCGCACAAGCGCGTGCTCACCTTCTTCGCCGATGACGGGCGCCTCTTCTTCGTCATCCCGATGGGTCCTCGCACCTGCATCGGCACCACCGATACCCGCGTCGACGCGCCCGAGACCGTCGTCACCGACGAGGATCGTCGCTTCGTCCTCGAGAACATCAACAAGCGTCTACGTCTGCCAAAGCCACTCACGCCTTCGGACATCATCGCCGAGCGCTGCGGCGTCCGACCTCTCGCCGTCGACACGAGGGCCAAGGGCAAAGGCTCGAAGGATTGGATGCAGCTCTCGCGCAAACACGCCGTCGACGTCGACGAAGCGGCAAGGCACCTCAGCATCTTCGGCGGCAAGCTCACCGACTGCATCAACGTCGGCGAAGAGATCGCCGACCTGGTCGCCCGCATGGGCATCGCGCAGCCCTATCCGCGCGCTCGTTGGTACGGCGAGCCCGGCGACGACGTTCGCGACGAGTTCTTCCAGCAGGCGCGGCTCCTCGATCTCGACGCCCGCACCTCGCCACGTTCGTCCGAGAAGCTCAGCTCACGCCTTTGGCGACGCTATGGCGCCGAGGCGCTCGGGCTCCTCGACGACATCCGCAGCGATCCCTCGATGGGTGAGCTGCTCATCGAAGGGGCCGAGTATTTGCGCTGCGAAATCGCGCAGGCGGGGCGGCGCGAGATGATCGTCAAGCTCGACGACTTCCTGCGTCGGCGCTCGAAGATCGCGCTCGTCATTCGCAAAGAAGAAGTTCGTCACGCGCCTGGGTTGCGCGAGGCCTGTCGCATCCTCTTCGGCGACGATGCCGACGCGCGTCACGCCGAGTACTTCGATCCGGGCTCGCCCTTCGCCGAGACCACGTCGCGACCGCCGCCGCCTCCGCAGATGCCGCCCACGTCTGCGGCCCGAGCCTAGCGCGGCGCCGCTTCGTTTCCAGCATGTGCACGGCTGGCGTGCGCGCCGTACGATGAGCGCGATGCTTCCTCTTCGCTCTTTCTCGTCCCTCGTCGCCGCTGCGCTCGGACTCGCCGCAATCGTCGTCGCCTCGTCGTCGGCGGCACAAGCGCAACCAGGGCCGGTCTATCAACCGCAACCAGGACCGGTCTACGGACAGCCGTATCCACCGCCGCAGCCCTATCCACCGCAGCCCTATCCTCCGCAGCCGTATCCCGCACAGCCCTATCCGCCGGCGTATGGAACGGCCCCACCGCCCGGATATGCGTACCCGCCGCCGCAACCTCCGCCGCCGCCGGCCGATCCTCCGCCTTCGAAGTTCTACGGTTGGGAGATCCTCCCCGGCGCTGGCCTCGTCACCGGCCTCTTTTTCCTCGGCAAAGGCACCGAAGGCACCGATGGCAAGGTCGTCGTCTACACCGCTGCGACGGTCACCGCGCTCATCTGGGGACCGCTCGTCCATCGCTTCAACGGCGAGTCGTCGAAGTCGAAGCTGAGCAGCGAGCTCGTCGTCGCAGGTGCGCTCGTCGGGGCGATGTTCGGCGCGGTGGCCGCCTCGCAACAGAAAGAAGAGAACCGCGAGTATGGGCACGCGACGCTGCTCGGGCTCGAGGTCGGCATCGTCTCGGCGATGGTCATCGACGGGCTCGTCTTCGGCTGGACGGGCGACGACAAGAAGGACGCCTCGGGCGCTCGCCCCCCGCGCATGCACGCCATCGCGGCCCCCATCACCGGCGGCGCGAGCCTCGGATTGGGCGGGACGTTTTAGTCGATTTATCCATTCCATAAAAACGGAACGGTAAATAAACCTCCAAAATTTGCCCATTGCGCATGGTGTGTGCAGGTGTCATACATCGGGCCCATGCAATTCGCCCGAAGCCTCTCGCTGGTCGCCCTTCTTGCTGGCTGCGCTCTCGTCAACGCCTGCGCCGTCGCGAGCAAGGAAGCGGGAGACGGCGAAGAGACGACGAACGGGGTCGAGGAGAAGTTCGCGAGCGACGCGGCGACGCTCCTCGCCTTCGAGTTCGACGGCGAGCTGACGACGTCGATGGCGACCAACCTGACGTCGCAGATTCGCACGCAGATGTTCTTCACCGTCGGCCAGATCAACGGCGAGCGCGGCGTCGCGCGCCTCGACAAGCTGACGCTCACCAACGTCACCACCGCAGCTGCGGGCGGCGGGCTCACGCGCGTGCGCTACCACGCCAAGTTGCCCATCGCCTGGGCCAGCAAGACCAACCTCCCCACCAGCTACACGCTCGTGCTCCCGCGACGCATCGACGCCACCGGGCAGACCGCGTTCCTCGGCCGATACCAGCCGACGTGCGACGACGGTGAGGGCGCCGACGTCTCGGTCTCGAACTACTGGTACCACTACCGTCCGCTGGCTTCTGGCTGCACGCTCGCCGACACCGACGTCGTGCGCAGCCCCGCGGTGGTGACGCTCCACCCGAACAACACCTACGCCAAGTATCCCGAGTACCAGAAGGTGTGGGAAGACCACGCGCTCGACGTGCTCGCGGTCTTCGGCAAGTACGCAGTCGGCGATACCACCGACGACGACGCGGGGATCGCCGGCTACGACGCTTTTCTCGCGCGCGCACGCGCAGCTTTCCCGAGCGCGGTGATCACGCCGGCCGGCCTCGGGGCTTCGCCGGGAGTCTCGGCGCCCGACGTCAGCCTCCGCGCCGTGATGGCCGATGGACGCGTCGTCACCATCACCGCGCTCCTCGTCGACAGCGTTCCCACGGCCGGAGCTGCCTTCGACAAGCGCTACAACGAGCTCGCGCCGTCGGCCGATCTCATCATCTACAACGGCCACGCCGGGCTCGGCGCCAACATCCGTGCGCTCTCGGCGAAGGGCCGCTTCTTCCCCGGGAAGTATCAAATCTTCTTCATGGATGGCTGCGACACGTTCGCCTACAGCGACAACGCGCTGGCGACGGTGCGCGCCAAGCTCAACCCCGACGATCCGACCGGCACCAAGTACATGGAGATCGTCACCAACGCGATGCCCGCGTACTTCGTCAACATGCCGGGTGCGTCGATGGCGCTCATCGGCGCGCTCAACGCGCCTGCCGCGCCGAAGACCTACAACACGATCTTCCGTGAGGTCGATCCGAGCCAGGTGGTGGTCGTCGAGGGTGAGCAGGACAACGTCTATCTGCCGACCAACCCGGTGCCGACGAAGTGGGCGGGCCTCGCGTCGAGCGGCGTCCTCGGCAAGAGCCAGTCGACCGCGCTCACGACCGATGTGCTCCCGGCGGGAACCTACGTCTTCTCGACCCTCGCCGACGCGCAGCACCCGGGTGGCGACGTCGACCTTCGCGTTCGCGTCGGTGGCGCGCCGAGCCCTGCGCCTTCGACCGTCAACAAGTGCCAGTCGTACCTCTACAACTCCAACGAGCGCTGCCAGATCACGCTGACGACGGCGTCGCGGGTCTACCTCTCGGTGACCGGCGACGCCGTGGCCCAGTCGAGCTACTTCCTTCGCGCCTACCAGCTGTGAGCTAAAGGCCTCCGCGAAGTCTTCGGTTACTTCTTCTCGCCCATGAAGAAGGCGAAGACCGCGCCGGTCGGATCGGCGAGCACCGAGAAGCGACCGATGCTCGGGATGTCCATCGGCTCACTATAGACTTTGGCGCCGATTTCACGGGCGTTGCGCGTCGAGGAGTCGACGTCGGCGACGTGGAGGTAGTGGAGCCAGTGCGGGCGCGCGCCGCCCTTCTTCGCCATCTCCGGCATCTGCATGATGCCGCACGTCATGTGCTCGCCGCGGCTGAGTACGCGATAGATGCCCATCGGGCCCATGTCGTTCTCTTTGACGCTGTAGCCGAAGACCTTGGTGTAGAAGGCCGCCGAGCCGGCAGGATCTTCGCTCATCACCTCGTGCCAGCAGAAGTCTCCGAACGGCGGCGGGCCATCGCTTTCTGCCTTGGCGCTCGCCGGGTTGCCCTTGAAGGGCGAGAAGACCGCGCCCTCTTTGTCGGCGACGACGGCGAAGCGGCCGACGTCGGGGATGTCCATCGCCGGCATCAGCGTCTTGCCACCCGCGCCGAGGATGGTCTCACACGCGGCGTCGACGTTCTCGACGGCCATGTACGCGACCCAATGCGATGGCGCGCCGTGCTTCTGATCGAGGTGCATGAAGCCGCCGATGTCGCGCTCACCGTTGATGATGAGCGTGTATTTGCCCATCGCGCCCATGTCGACTTCCTTGGTCTTCCAACCGAGGAGCTGCGAGTAGAACTTCACCGACGCGGGGACGTCGGTGCTCATCATGTCGAACCATACGAAGCGGCCGGATTGAGACATGAAACCCCCAATTGCTGTGATGGAAGAACCGTGATCCGCGCGGGCGCGGGCCGAGGCAGTTACGCCGGTGGGCGTGGGGGGGCTAGCTCCACCGGGAAGCGGGAATCTACGGCACGAGGACGAGCTTGCCGGTCGTTCCGCGGCCTTCGAGCTCGGCGTGCACGGAGGCGGCCTCTTCGAGCTTGGCTTCGCGTCCGATGATCACGCTGATGCGTTTCTCGGCGACGTCGGCGGCGAGGCGGGCGAGGGGCGGGGCGCAGAGCTCACGACGCGCGAGGAGGGCCGTCAGGTAGTAGCCGACGACGGTGTGGTTCTTCCCCATCAAGCCGATCGGTTCGATCGCGCCGCGCGTCTCGCCCGATGCCGCGCCGTAGACGACGAGGCGACCGAGCGGCGCGAGGCAGGCGAGGTTGCGCTTGTAGGCTTCGACGCCGCCGATCATCTCGAGGATGACGTCGACGCCGCGTCCCTCGGTCGCTTCCTTCACGCGCTGCACCCAATCGGGCTTGCGGTAGTCGACGGTGACGTCGGCGCCGAGCTTCTTCGCGAGCGCACGCTTGTCGTCACTCCCCGCGGTGGCGATCACGCAGCGGGCGCCAGCTTGTCTCGCGAGCTGCACCGCGAGGCTGCCGACACCGCCCGCGGCCGCGTGGACGAGCACCGATTCGCCGGCGGCCAGTCGACCATGGAGATGAAGGACGTGATGCGCGGTCAGTCCTTGCACGGGGAGCGCCGCGGCTTCGGTGAACGAGAGCGCCTCGGGCATCGGGTAGCAGAGGCTCGGTCGCACCAGCATCTGCTCGGCGTAGGCGTTGCTGCCGAGCGCCATCACCCGTTCGCCGAGCGCCAATCCTTCGGTGCCTGGTCCGACCGCGACGACCTCGCCCGCCGCTTCCATGCCGACGATCTGCGGGAAGACCGGCTTGAGGAAGTACTCGCCGCGACGAAAGCGCGTGTCGGCGTAGTTCACACCGATGGCGCGGACGCGAAGCAACGCTTCGCCGGGGCCAGGGACCGGCGCCTCGACGTCGTCGACTTGGAGGACCTCGGCAGAACCCGTGCGATGGAACCGGACGGCACGCATCGCGAGGCAGTGTCGCACGCCAGACCGACATGTGGCACGGCGTTGGCTACCTCCCTCATCGCCCCCTCATGTCGAGCGACCCCCCGAGCAGCCGACCCCGCACCAAGATGCGCCGTTTCGAGCTGGAAGATGCTTCCCCGAAGGCGTTTTGGGAGATCTGGACAGAGGGTCCGTGGGTGAAGATCCGCTCGGGCCGCGTGGGGGCTTCTGCCCGCACGATGGTGAGTGACGAGGGCACCCCCGAGGACGCAGTGCGTCTCGAGGCCGAGCTCGTCGCCGACAAGCGCCTCCGCGGCTACGTCGAGCGCTGTACCACCTGACTACCTGACCGGCGGATCCTTCGGCGGATCGCCGTCCTTCTGGATGCACGAGGCGAGGTCGAAGAAGAAGAAGGCGAACGCCTCTTCGCCGGCCTTGATCGGCGTCTTGCACCCCGCGGGGAAGGACGCGTCGATGGTGTCGGTGCCGTTGATGTGCGCGTCGAGGTGCACGGCCTTACCGCACTGATCTTCGACCGGCTTGCCGACCGGCGTGTTGATGGTGATGAAGCGCGGGTTGTTGCTGGTGCCCGCGCCTCCCGAGACGCCGATGGAGCTGCCCCAGATTTGTGCCTTTTTCGGATCGGCTGGGGAGAAGTTGTTGAAGACGTAGTCGCAGGTGACCTTGCCGTAGGTGACCGTCTTGTCGACATACGAGAGCCAATCGGCGAGCGCCTTGCCCTTGGGGAAGGTCGTGTCGAGCGAGACCGGGTTGGTGCCGCCCGGTGCGCCGCCGGGGATCGGAGCGACCGCGCGCATGTTCGGGTCGGGGCTCGACTTGTACCAAAGGTACTGGAAATCCGTGGTGAAGATGCGTCCGCCGGCGTTGAGGTAGTCGTTGACCGCGGCGAACGACGTCGCGTCTTTCGTGGTCGGCATCTCCGAGCATTCGCAGGAGAAGATCGCGATGTCGTACTCCTTGAGCTTCGCGGCGTTCGACCAGAGCGTGCGTGCGTCCTTCATGCCGGCAGGACCGCCGGTGAGGAAGCCACCGCTCGGCGCGTAGAAGTGAACGGACGCGGCGCTGCCGTCGACGCCGAACTCGCTGGCGTCGAGGCCGATCTTCGGGAGCATGCACGAGAGCTTGTCGCAGCCGCCGACGGTGACCGCGATCTTGGGGATGTCGCCTTCCTTCTGGTTCTTCGGAAGGCGCGTCAGGTTGACGTCGGTGATCTTGGTCTCGGTGCACTCGGCGACGCTCGGCACGACCACCTGCCGGCGCCACTTCCCGAGCTGGATGACGAGCGGGATGCTGCTCCCGATCGGCACGTTTTTGAGGGTGAATTTGCCATGCGCGTCGGTCAGCGCGGTGGTGATCGGATCGCCGCTGGCGACGGCGCCGCACTTGTCGCAGGTCGCGCCTTTGGTCAGGGCGAGCGGCTTGAGGTTGGGGACGTAGACGATGACGTTGTAGAGCGGCAGCGTGCCGTTCGGCGCGTAGACGGTGCCGGTGAGCGTCGTGTCGCCGCCGCCGGGACACGGCTTCTGCTGACATCGCAGGCCGGTGCACCCTGGCGCAGGTCCGTCGAGCGAGACATCGAAGCCAGGGTCGGCGCCGGTGTCGAGCTTGAAGCCGCCGCTGTCGTCGTCGGTGCCGCCCTCGAGGTCGGGTTCGCCGCTGTCGCTCCTTCCTGCCGAGCAGGCGTAGACGAAGAACGCGAGGAGCGCGGCGGCAGCGACAGAGGAAGGGCGGCGCATGTTGTTGCCCAGGAGCAAGCACCACGCCGCCGCTCTTGTCGAGTTCTGGCCGAAAGCCGGCCGACGACGGCCGAACTTTCGCGTGTGCTTGGCCGAAATCACGACGGTAGGGGGCGGGCCCCCTCTGTGGATTCCAGCAATCGAGGGAAAATCCCCCCAGACTACTTCTTGGGTTCGGCGAGGTTGGCCATGAAGAGCTCTTTCGACTCGCGCGGCGTCGCCGTCGGCCTTCCGAGATCGGCGCGTGCGCCTTGGCGAATGCGCACTTCGAGGAGCGTCGGGCCTTCGGCGGCGACGAAACCCGGCAGAGTGGCCAGCAGCTCTGCGCGCGTCGTCGCCCGACGGACCGAGCGATAGAGGCTCGCGGTGGCGATGGCGCCGAAGTCGATGTCGAAGCCGACGGTCGGCTGTCCTCCGACGCTGTCGTGCGCGGCGTTGTTGAGGATGACGTGGTGGTAGTTCTTCGGCGCGAGATCGCCGATCGTCGAGAGGCCACCGAGGTGCATCAGCGCGGCACCGTCGCCGTCGAGACAGAAGACGGGACGCTCCGGCTTCTGCAAGGCGACGCCGAGCGCGATTTGCGACGCGTGCCCCATCGAACCGACGGTGAGGAAGTCGCTCCCCCGCGCTTGGCCATTCTTCACGCGATGCTCGAAGAGCTCACGCGAGGGCATGCCGGTGGTGCAGACGAAGAGCGCGCCGGGGGCGACCTTCGCGACCTCGTCGGCAAGGAGACCGATCGCGGCTTCGCGTGACAGATCGTAGCTGGCGGGCGTCTCGCGTTGCGACTTCAGCTTGTGCTTGTCGAAGGTGCCGGCGCGGACGAGGAGCGCGTACGGCGACTTCTTCTCGCTCATGTGCGCGATGGCGCGGGCGACGGCAGCGGTGGCTCCGTCGGCGTCGTCGGGAAGCACTTCGTGCTTGATTTCGAGGGCATCGAGGAGCGCGACCTGCACGCGACCCATCTTCACGTGCTGCGGCTCGTCCTTCTTCCCTGGCTCGCCGCGCCAACCGATGACGAGGAGCATGGGGATGGCATAGACCTCGGAGTCGACGAGCGACGTCAGCGGATTGACCGTGTTGCCGAACCCCGAGTTCTGCATGTACACGCACCCGAAGCGTCCGCTCGCGAGGTGGTAGCCGGCGGCGAGGGCCATCGCGCCGCCTTCGTTGGCGGTGATGACGTGGCGGTCGCGCGAGGTGGTGTCGGTGACGAACGCGCAGAAGTCCTTGAGGAGCGAGTCGGGGACGCCGGCGAAGAAGTCGATGCCGTTCTCGGCAAGAATGTGGTGGAAGCGTTTCGGCTCGAGCACGGACGACCTCGGTGGGCTGTGGGTTGCGGGCGCAACCTAGACGAATGCTCGGAAGAACGCACGAACGTCGCATTTTGCCAAAGATCGCTTCGCGACTGTGGCCGTCCGATCGATCTCGCTTCGCCCGGTCGCCGGACCGACCCGGCGATTGACTCTCCCGCCTCCCTCGGATTCGCTCGATTCTCGTAGAGGCATGGCCCGCGAAGATTTTACCTTCATCCATTCATTGCGCGTCCGGTGGGCCGAGGTCGATCGGCAGGACGTCGTCTTCAACGGCCACTATTTCTTCTACTTCGACGTCGCCATCGGCGAGTACTGGCGGGCGATCGGGCTCCGCTATCCGAAAGACTTCCTCGAGGGCGGCACCGACGTCTACGCGATCAAGGCGAGCTCCGAGTTCCTCGGCTCGGCGTCGTATGACGACATGCTCGACATCGGCTGTCGTGCGGCGCGCATCGGGCGAACGTCGATTCGTTTTCTCTTCGAAATTTTCCGCGCGGGCGAGCTCATCACCCACGGCGAGGTCGTCTACGTCAACGCCGACATCGCAACCCGCAAATCAGCGCCCCTCTCCGAGCTCGTGAAGGACGCGATTCGCGCCTTCGAGCGTGTGCCGCCCGAGACCTGAGAGAGTCGCGATGATCGACACCGGCTGCCTCCACGCGACCTTCGCCGCCTTCCTCGTGACCTCGGTCGCGACGTCGCTCTTGGCGTGCGCCACCAGCAAAGACAAGCCGAGCGCGGCGCCGAGCGTGACTCCGCCGATCACCGAGGGCGACGTCGCCAAGGTCCTCGACGACTGGCACGACGCTGCCGCGCGCTCCGACGAAGAGCGCTATTTCAGGCACTTCGCCGACGGTGGCGTCTTCCTCGGCACCGACGCGACCGAGCACTGGGACGTCGCCGCCTTCCGCGCCTACGCGCACCCGAGGTTCGCCGAGGGCAAGGGTTGGGCGATGCACGCCATCTCACGTCACGTCACGGTCTCGCGTGATGGCGTGACCGCGTGGTTCGACGAAGCGCTCGAGACCAAGAACCTCGGGCCTGCGCGCGGCAGCGGGGTGCTCGTACGAGACGCTGCGGGGACGTTGCGCATCGCTCAATACGTGCTCTCCGTCACGGTGCCGAACGAGCGCTTCGGGAAGGTCAAGGCGGTGCTGGAAGCGCCGTGAGGCGAAATGAAGAGCCTCAGCGCCCCCGCACCGATTTCGGCGGCGGTGGGAGGCTCGATCGCCTCGGCCGCTCGAGGGGAAGACCGAGCGCGGGGAGCGAAAAATCGAGCGGTGGAAGGCCCAGCTCGGTGAGCGACGCCTGCACGCGTGAGAACGGCTTGCTCCCGAAAAAGCCGCGATAGGCCGAGAGCGGCGAAGGGTGCACGCCTTCGAGGACGCGGTGCTTCGCGGCGTCGAGCAGCTTCGCCTTCTTCTTCGCCTCGTTGCCGAAGAGGAGGAACACCGCCGGCTGCTCGCGCGCGGAGATCACGCGGAGGATCGCATCGGTGAAGGTCTCCCAACCGTGTCCTTGATGCGACGCCGACTCGCCCTCGCGGACGGTGAGCACGCTGTTGAGGAGGAGGACGCCTCGTCGCGCCCACGGAGTGAGATCTCCGTTGTCGGGGAAGGGCAGGCCGAGATCGGTCTCCCTCTCGCGGAGCAAATTGGCCAGCGATGGCGGATGCGCGATGCCCGGCGGCACGCTGAGGCAGAGGCCGTGCGCTTGGCCAGGAGCGATGTACGGATCCTGTCCGAGGAGCACGAGCCGTACTTCCTCGAGCGGCGTCTCGAGAAGCGCGGAGAAGACCAGATCTTCGGGCGGGAAGACGGTGGCGAGCCGACGCTCTTCGTCGACGAACGCCGAGAGCTCGGAAAAATAGGGCGCTGCGAGCTCTCCGGCGAGGGCGTCGTTCCATGAGCGAGGCAGTCGCGGCAGCCGCACCGTCGCTCGCTAGCACGTCACTTCGAGCGCACGTACACGATCTCGTTCTCCCACAGCTCGCGCATGTCCTTGATGCCGTCGCTGTCGGCGTCGACGGCTTCGGCATCGTAGGGAGCGAAGCCATTGACGATGACCCGACCGGAGTGGGTGACCGCAATGCCACCCGATCCGCTGGCGCTGTCGAGGCGCGCCGCGAAGAAGCCGGCACCCGTGAGGGTGAGCGCGTCACCATTGTCGGAGAGATCGGTGATGCCCGTCATGGGAGAGGGGAGGGTCTCTTTGAGCGAGAAGAGATCGACCGTCGCCACGTCCTTGTAGACGTTGCGCCACGAGCCATACGTCGCCGTCGTCACGCCGAGCGCGGGGGCGAGGCTGGCGGTGGTGCCGCTGCCGTTGTTCAGATCCCAATACGCGAAGACGAGGCGACCGGTGACGGCCCAGGTTGCGACGCGAGTGGCGACGGTGGTCGGGAGATAGTTGTATCCCGAGTCGACGACGATCAAGTCGTAGCCGCTGGCATCGAACGCGCTGTCGAAGGCGGTCTCGTCTTCTCCGCCGTATTTCACGGCGCCGCCGAGCGCAGTGACCGCCGAGGTCGCGACCGTGCTTCCGGTGTCGACGAAGACGATCGCGCTGAACGTCACGCCGGTGTCTGGAGGCGGCGCCGTGTCCGGGGGTGGCGTGGTGTCGGGAGGTGGCGTGGTGTCGGGAGGTGGCGTGGCATCCGTGGGAGGCGTCGTGTCGGTGGGCGGTTTGGTGTCGACGAGCGCAGTGTCGAGCGTGGCGGTGTCCGCGGGCGAGCCGTCGACGCCGACCGAGGTGTCGCTCGCGACCGTCGAGTCGCTGCTCGCGGGCGTCGTGTCGGGTGCCCCAGCGTCGTGGTTGATGGTGTGCGTGTCGGGCCTTCCGGTGTCTTCGGCGAAGATCGAGCTGTCCAAGCCGCCATGTCCGGAATCGAAGTTGGTGCCTGGCTCGACATCACCGGTGCCAGTCGCGCACGCGGCGAGGGCCACGAGAGCGGGCAGGATCGAAGAGGCGAGGAGCGCGCGCCTCCGAGACTCGTCGAACATGCGCATGCGTCCATTGGGGCATTCACGATGGACATGGGCAACCTCGAGCACGCTAACGAACGTACCCATTGGAAAGCATCCGTCTCCGGCGGCGCCGAGTGACGCGCCGACGCGGGAATTTGCGCGTGGTGATTCGATTCATGCGCAAGCCCGTGCCCGGTTGCTCCCGTTGCTCCACTTCAAAATGCGCGTTGTCCAGCCCTTCCCGGCGTATCCTCCGGCCTCGATGCGCATCGGGATCCCGAAGGAGACCCTGGCGGGCGAGCGCCGGGTCGCGGCCACGCCGGAGTCGACGAAGAAGCTTCGTGACCTCGGGTTCGAAGTCGCGATCGAGCGCGGTGCAGGGGAAGCCTCGGGCTATCTCGACGACGCGTACGTCGCAGCGGGTGCCGAGCTCGTGACAGGCGAAGGCGAAGACGCCGCGTTCGCCGCCGACGTCGTGCTCAAGGTTCGGCCGCCGACACCGATCGAGATCGCGCGCCTGCACGAACGGTCGATCGTCGTCTCGCTCATGCAACCCGAGCGCGATCCCGAGCTCGAGGGTCACCTCGTCGCGCGCAAGGTCACGGCGATCGCGCTCGAGCGCATCCCGCGGGTCACGCGCGCACAAAAAATGGACGTGCTGAGCTCGATGGCGAACCTCGCCGGTTATCGCGCGGTCATCGAGGCCGCGGCACACTTGCCTGGTTTTTTCGGTCCGCAGGTGACCGCAGCGGGTTCATCGCCGCCGGCCAAGGTGCTGATCATCGGCGCGGGTGTCGCCGGTCTCGCGTCCATCGCCGCCGCGCGCGCGCTCGGCGCCGACGTCCGTGCATTCGACACGCGTGCGGCTGCCCGCGAGCAAGTCGAGAGCCTCGGCGCCAAGTTCCTCGAAGTCGAAATGACCGAGAGCGGCGAGGGCGGCGGCGGCTACGCGAAGCTGATGAGCCCCGAGTTCATCGCCGCCGAAATGGCCCTTTTCCGTGCGCAGGCGGCGGAGGTCGACGTCATCATCACGACCGCGCTGGTCCCCGGCGCGAAGGCCCCGACGCTCGTGCCGCGTGACGTCGTCGAGGCCCTTCGTCGCGGCTCGGTGGTGGTCGATCTCGCGGCCGAGCAAGGCGGCAACTGCGAGCTCACCGTGCCGGGCGAGGTCGTCGATCATCGCGGCGTGAAAATTCTCGGCTTCACCGATTTGACGAGCCGAATGGCCAACGTCGCCAGCCGCCTCTTCGCGACCAACCTCGTGCACCTCATCACCGACATGACGGGCAAGGCGGGCGCGGCGGCGTTCAAGGTCGATCTCGACGACGAGGTGGTGCGTCCCGCCGTCCTCGTCTTCGAAGGCGAAAAGCTCCCGCCGCCTCCGCGCAAAGAGCCGACACCGCCGAAGAAGCCGCCGGTCAAGAGCATCAAGCCACCGCCGCCCGAAGCGAAGGCGACGCAACAGAAAATCATGTCTCCGGCGCGTCGCGCGTGGGGCACGACCGGCGTCGGGCTCGTCGTCATCGCCGGCGTCTTCGTCATGGGTCGCTTCGCGCCGCAGGAGTTCACGCAGCACTTCACCGTCTTCGTCCTCGCGTGCTTCGTCGGTTGGCAGGTCATCTGGAGCGTCAGTCCGTCGTTGCACACGCCGCTGATGAGCGTCACCAACGCGATCAGCGGCATCATCGTCGTCGGCGGCATGTTGCAAATCGGCGCCGATGCGGGCGTCGCGTCGCTCCTCGGCGCGTTCGCGGTGCTCCTCGCCACCATCAACATCTCGGGCGGCTTTCTCGTCACCCAACGCATGCTGCGGATGTTTCGACGTGACCCCGACGCAGCTCCCAAGAGCAGCGGTCACGTGAGTCACGCGAAGGGTCACGCGAAGGGTGGCGCGCGATGAACCCGGGTGTCATCTCCGTCGCTTATCTGATCGCGGGCGTGCTCTTCATCCGCAGCCTCGGCGGCCTCTCCAAGCAAGAGACGGCGAAGGACGGCAACCTCTACGGCATGGTCGGGATGGCGCTCGCCGTCGTCGTCACCGCCATCATGTGGTCGTCGGGTGCGGGCGCGGGTTCGCGCTCCGGACTCGCGCTCCTCGGCGGCGCGGTGCTCATCGGCACGCTCATCGGCTCCGGCCTCGCGCGTCGCGTCGAGATGACCGGCATGCCCGAGCTCGTCGCGGTGCTCCACAGCTTCGTCGGTCTCGCGGCGGTGCTCGTTGGGCTCTCGTCGTATCTCTCGATGCACGAAGGGGCGCTCCTGCCGGCCGAACGCGAGGTGCACCTGGTCGAGATTTGGGTCGGCATCGCCGTCGGCGCGCTCACCTTCACCGGCAGCATCATCGCCTGGGCGAAGCTCAAGGGCTCGATCTCGGGCAAGCCGCTGCTTCTTCCTGGTCGGCATCTGCTCAACGCCGTCATCGCCATCGCCATCGTCGGCCTCGCAGTGCCGTTCGTGCGAGCGTCCGCGCCCTCGGGCACGCTCTTCGTCTTGCTCATGACGGCCATCGCTGGCGGGCTCGGAATTCACCTCGTGATGGCCATCGGCGGCGCCGACATGCCCGTCGTCGTCTCGCTCCTCAACAGCTATTCGGGCTGGGCGGCAGCGTCGGCGGGCTTCGTCCTCGCCAACGATCTCCTCATCGTCACCGGCGCGCTCGTCGGTGCCAGCGGCACCATCCTCTCGATCATCATGTGTCGCGCGATGAACCGCTCGATCCTCAGCGTCGTCTTCGGGGGTTTCGGCACCGGCGATTCGAAATCGAGCGCGGCGCCGGCCACTGGCGAGGTGCACGAGCTGAAGGCAGGCGAGGTCGCCGAGCGGCTCACGGCTGCCAAATCCGTGATCATCGTCCCCGGCTACGGCATGGCGGTCGCGCGCGCGCAGCAGGCGGTCAACGAGCTGACCCGCATCCTCCGCGACAAGGGCGTGAAGGTGCAGTTCGCCATTCACCCCGTCGCGGGGCGCCTCCCTGGTCACATGAACGTGCTTCTCGCGGAGGCGGGCGTTCCTTACGACATCGTCCACGAGATGGACGAAATCAACCACGAGTTCAGCACGACCGACGTCGTCCTCGTCATCGGCGCCAACGACGTCGTCAACCCCGGCGCGCTCGACGATCCGGGGAGCCCCATCTACGGAATGCCTGTTTTGGAGGTCTGGAAGAGCAAGCTGGTGGTGGTCTTCAAGCGCGGCATGGCGGCGGGCTATGCCGGCGTGGAGAACCCGCTCTTCTTCCACGACAACTGCCGGATGCTCTTCGGCGACGCGAAGAAGTCGATGGACGCGCTCGTCACCGCGACGCGCGAATAGAACGGCAGAGGCGAGATGCGCGCGCCGAACTTCGCTCTCGGGTTCGTGCTCATCGCGATTCTCGGATGCACCAAGAGCGATCCGCCGACGAAGGTCGGCCCGGCTGGGTGAGTGCAACGCAAGCGGGGGTCACTTGCAGCCGCTTCCGACGCCGAAACCGGCCATCTCGGCGTAACACGCGTTGTCGTAGATCTTGCCGTCGCATCCGCAGACGGTGGCTCGGATCGGATCGCACGCCGAAGGACGCGGCTTGCACGTGCCCATCGAGTCGTCGCGTCCGCACGAAGCCGATGTGCCGAAGTCGCACCACTCTTTCGAAGAGCACTTGATGCCGGCGATGCCGCCGCACGAACCGCTGGTCGGGGGATCGGGCGTCTCGCACGAGCCGTGGTGGAGGAGGTTGGTCCCGCCCGCTGCCGCGAGGCATGGGTTCGAGTAGGTGACGCCGTTGCAGCCGCAGACGGGTTCGAGGTTCTTTCCGCAGCCGGTCGTCAGGGGCGCGCAGACGCCGTCGACCGCGGGCGGCAGCTCGGTCGGACACGTGCCTTCGGAGAACTGGCAATACGATCCGCTGCCGCAGGCGAAGGTTCCGAGCGACGTACACTTGGTTCCCGCGCATTCGCCGACGGTGGCGACGACCATCCCGGCCATCGCCGCCGCGCATGCGTTGCCGTACGTCTTGCCGTCGCAACCGCAGACGGGCGAGAAGTCGAGGCCGCAGCCGTTCGGCTTCGGTGCACAGACGCCGCTCCCTAGACAGCTGCTGCTCGGCGAGTTGCAGTACGCGCTCGCGCCACACTCGGCGCTCGAGTGACAGGGTTTCTGCGGCGCGCACGAACCGCTCGACCAGCTGCACGCGCCGCTGCCGTTGCGGGCGCAGATGTCTCCGGGGATGGTGCCGTCGGGGCAGGGGGCCGGTGCGCCGAGGCCGTTCGGTCCACACTCGGCTGGGGTGCAGCTGCCGCTGGTCTCTCCGCCAGCGTCGCCGGGTTCGCTGGGACTCGACTTGCCGCCGCATGCGACGATGGCGAAGGGGACCGAGAGGACCGAGAGGGCACGGAAGAGACGGGCCATGCGGGTCAGTCGAGCAAGACCCCGGCCATCCACGTCGGCGCTCGGACTCGCGTGGCGTCGCAAAAATATAGGCATTTCGTCGATGCTTTGATCGGCGAGCGTGTCGCGAGTTGTGCCAGCGCGAACCTCGAACCGGCGGCTTCAGGCCTTGCGCGTCAGCGTGCGTTCGATGCGCGAGGCAGAGGCGGCAGCGGCGGGAGCATAGGGAACGAGCGCGAAGGCAAGGCCGGCGACGTCTTGAAAGCGCTGTTCCGGGTTCTTCGCCAGGCACTTTCCGAGGACGGCCTCGAGCCCCGGGTCGATGTCAGCACGAAACGTCTTCATGGGCGCCGGCGGCTCGTAGGTGATCTTCATCACCAGCTGGGCGAGGTTCTTGGCGACGAAGGGCGGGGACGCGGCGAGCAGTTCGAAGAGGATGACGCCGATCGCCCAGATGTCGGTGCGCGCGTCGACGTCCTTCGCCGACCGAATTTGTTCGGGCGACATGTAAATGGGCGAGCCGAGCATGCCGTGCGTGTTGTTGCCGACGGTGGCATTCGAGCCGGTGAATTTCGAGATGCCGAAGTCGAGGACTTTGACGCACGGCGAGCCATCGGCGCGCGTGGCGCGAAACAGGTTGCCGGGCTTGAGATCGCGGTGCACGAGGCCGATCGAGTGCGCTTCGGCGATGGCCTCGCACGCTTGCAGCACGTAGCCGATGGCCTCGTCGGCGTGCATGCGTCCGACGCGAGTGGAGTACGCGTCGAGGTCTTCGCCTTGGAGGTGCTCCATCACCAAGTAGGGAACGCCCGAAGGGAGGCTGCCGACGTCGGTGACGCGCGCGACATGCTCGCTGCGGATTTTCGCGGCCGCGCGGGCTTCGCGGAGGAAGCGCTTCACCGAATCGGGTTCCTGCGCGACGTGCTCGCGGAGGACCTTGAGCGCGACCTTTTCTTGGAGCACCCGATGGTGCGCTTCCATGACGTAGGCCATGCCGCCTTCGCCGAGCACTCGCCCGACGACGTATTTTCCATCGACCACGTCGCCTTCGGAGAGGGGCGGCACCTCGGGTTTGAGCGCGTCGCTCATCGGGAAAATAGCGTAGCAGGGCGGACCCGACGCGTATGCACCTCGTTGATCCCTCGGGCGACTCTCCCTGCGGGGGCAAGTCGCCACCGGAATGACAGGTCTCTCCTTCTGACGCTCCGCGAGTTACACTCGCGCCCGTGAGCGAGGGGGACAACGCGCGCGCCGCAGCCCGAGTGGGGACGGTGCTCGACGACAAGTGGACCCTCGAGCGCCTGCTCGGCATGGGTGGAATGGCCGCGGTCTACGCGGGAAAGCACCGCAACGGCGCGCGCGCGGCGATCAAGGTGCTCCACCCTGACCTCGCCCGAGACTCGGACATGTGCGATCGATTCCTCCGCGAGGGGTACGTCGCCAACCAGGTCGATCATCGCGGCGCCGTCCAGGTCCTCGACGACGACGTCGTCGCTTCGGGACCGGACGAAGGTACTGCCTACATCGTGATGGAGCTCCTCGATGGCGAGCCCGTCGACGAGCCGCTGCGTCGAACGGGCAAGACCCTCGACGAAGAGGCGGTGCTCGAGATCGCCGACGACGTCCTCGGCGTCCTCGAGGCGGCGCACGCGAAGGGTATCGTCCACCGCGACATCAAGCCCGACAATCTGTTCTCCATGCGTGAGCCGGGCGCCGATGGATTGCGCGTCAAAGTGCTCGATTTCGGGCTCGCGCGCCTATCGAGCGGGATGAACACACGGATGGGCGTCGCCCTCGGCACGCCCGCGTTCATGGCACCCGAGCAGGCCGCGGGGCGCAGCGACGAGATCGATGGCCGCACCGATTTGTTCGCGCTCGGCGCGACGATGTTCCGGCTCCTCACCAACCTGCGCATCCACGAAGGGGCGAACGGCGCGGACATCGCCGGCAAGATGGCGACGTTGCCGGCACCGAAGCTGCACACCGTGGCGCCGAACGCGTCCCCCAAGTTGGCGGCGATCATCGACCGCGCGCTCGAGTTCGACAAGACCGATCGCTACGTCGATGCCGCGGCGATGCGCGCCGACGTGCGGGCCGTGCGCAAGACCCTCACCCAGTCGAAGGCCCCGCCCGTCGCGTCCGAGAAGTCGATGGTGCTCAACGGGCCGACGGCGGTGGCGATCCCACCGCGTCGCGCGACCTCGCCCAAGCCGGCTTCGTATCCACCGCCCCTGCCGCAGCGAAAGCAGACGCAGAAGCTGGCGATGCTCGCCGCTGCGCTCGGCATCGTCGTCGTCGTGCTCATCGTCTACCTCGCGACGCGGGGAACGAGCTCGACTGCGCCTTCCGGCACCGACGCCTCGCCGAGCGTTTCGCAGAACACCGGCGTCCCGAGCGCTGGGCCGAGCGTGGCGCCGAGCGCTTCGGAGGCGCCCATCGCCGAAGATGCGCCCGAGCTCCTCGAGCCGCTCGAGCCCGAGGACGCGACGACCGATGCCGTGAGTGACGTCGACGACACCTCGCCGGACGGCGACAGCGCCGACGTCGCGATAGAAGCGAGTTCCACACCGATCGCCGCGGCATCGACGGCCACCAAAGCCTCGGTCGACGCGCCCAAGCCGAAGCCGAGCGCGACGAACCCGACTTCGAAGCCGAGCGCGACGTCGAATCCGACCACCAAGCCGACGACCAAACCGACGACCAAGCCAACGACCAAACCGACGAGCAAGCCGCCGTCCGGCAAGGTGTGGTGGCAGTGAGCGGTGCGGTCCTCGATGATCGCAATCGGCGCAATCTCGGGGCGCACGTGTTGTGTCATCGCTCGCGCGACCTTCGGTCCGCGCGTTGCGCAACTCGCCTGATTGCGCAACGACGCGCGCAACCAAGCGCGTGAAAACACCATAAATCCAGCTGCGCTGCGCGTATCGACGTTGGTCCGTTCGTTGCGAGGGCATCCCCTCGCCATGACCAAAACCCAACTCCTGCGTCTCACCGCCATCGGGCTGGTCGTCACCACTCAAGGGCTCGCCGCGTGCTCACTCGCCGAACGCGGCGACTACAGCCCCGAGCCTGCGTACGACGGACCTGCCAAACACAAGAACGCGCCCGCGCCGACGAGCGATCCAAGCGACGCGCCGCTCACCTACAAACACACGTCGTTCCTCAACGACAAGAAGAAGCTGGTGAACGGCCTCAAGCCCGCAGACTTCACCGGCGTCAAGACCACCGGCGCCGGCGCGGGATCGGTGAAGGAGTGGGACTCGCCGGTGAAGAACCAGGGCTCCCGCGGCTGGTGCACGGCCTTCGCGCAGGTCGGCGCGGTCGAGAACCTGGTCAATCACCAGTACGGCGAAGTGCTCGATCTCTCGGAGATCGACCACTGGTACCACTACGAGGAGTACGACATCGACGCGTCGGCGAACGCGGCGAAGGCGAAGTACATCACGCCGGAGACGAGCTGGCCGTACAACGGCTCGCCGATCTCGGGCTACGAGTCGACTGCGGTCGCGAAGATGACGACGTATCGCAACCTCCCGAAGCGCGACGACGTCCTCGCTGCCATCAACGGCGGCCATCCGGTGGTCATCGGCCTCGACGTCAACGACTCGTGGGAGTCGATCGGTTCGGATGGTCGAGTCACGCCGGGTGGAAGCACGCTCGGCGGTCACGCGGTCCTCGTCGTCGCCTACAAGGACGACGCTGCGTACGGCGGCGGTGGCTACTTCACGATCAAGAACTCGTGGGGCAGCAAGTGGGGTGATCGCGGCTACCTCTACCTGCCGTACAACTACTGCACGTGGGACGACTGCTACTTCCTCGAGATGCAGACGTCCGATTACAAGGGGCACTCGCCGAAGCCGCCGGCTCCGGGGCCGACGCCCGATGCGGGACCGCCCGCCCCGCCGGCTCCGGGCGATGCCGGACCTGCGCCGCCGCCTCCAGGTGGTGACGCCGGACCTCCGGCGCCGCCGCCGCCCGACGACGACGGTGGTGCGCCCGATCCGGGACCGACGCCGAGCACCGACACGGGACCGATTCCTCCGAGCGACTCGGGTCCTGCTCCGACACCGGGTCCCGACGGCCCGATGGCGCGCGATTTCCAGTGCACCGCCGAATACGATCCGGCTTCGCCTGGTCGCTTCAAGGTGAGGCTCAACGCCTCGGCGCACCCCGAGTATCTCAACGAGATCAGCGAGGTCATGTACGACGTCGACGAGAGCTTCGGCGCCTACCAGTACTGGTCGGTCGACAACCCCAAGAACGGCTTCGAAGTGCCCTTCTGGTACAAGACCTACGCCCACCACTGGTCGACCAACGGCGCGGTGATCTGGCTCAAGAGCGGCAAGATGCTCTACATCTCGGGAGCGACGATCGACTGGTGATTCAGGCTGGTCGCGAGTCGAAGTGAGAGAGAGCCGTGGCGCCCAGTGCGTCGCGGCTCTTTCGCTTTTCCCTTTTTGCCGTTTCGCCTTTGGCGAGAATCAACCGCCGAGGCGACGACGTGCGGCGAAGACGGTGTTGCGCAAGAGGTAGGCGATGGTCATCGGTCCGACGCCGCCGGGCACTGGAGTGATCGCGCCCGCGCGTTCGCTCGCCGAGGCGAAGGCGACGTCGCCGACCAACTTCGCTTTGCCGCCCGGTTCCTTCGGCTCCACGCGATTGATGCCGACGTCGATGACGATGGCCCCTTCTTTCACGGCATCGCCGCCGATCATTTCGGCGCGGCCGACGGCGACGACCAAAACGTCGGCGGTGGCGCAGACGGCGGCGAGATCTTTCGTCCGCGAGTGCGCGAGGGTGACCGTGCAGTCGCGTTGGAGGAGGAGCTGCGCGACCGGCTTGCCGACGATGTTGCTACGACCGACGACGACCGCGTGCGCACCGCGGAGCGAGCGTCCACCGAGGAGCACGCAGGCCTCGTCGACGAGACGGAGCGAGCCAGCCGGCGTGCACGGCACGAGACCCGGACGTCCCGACGCGAGGAGCCCGGCGTTGATCGGATGAAAGCCGTCGACGTCTTTTCGCGGATCGACGAGGTCGAGGATCTCTTCCGTGTCCTTCGCCGAGAGCGCCTTGGGAAGCGGCAGCTGCACGAGGATGCCGTCGACGTCGGCGTCGGCGTTGAGACGCGCGATGAGCTCGACCAGCTCGGCCTTCGTCACCGTCGCCGGCAAGCGATGCACTGCGCCGGCGATGCCGACCTCGAGTGCCGCTTTTTCCTTGTTGCGCACGTACACCGTCGACGCCGGATCTTCGCCAGCGAGGACGACGTGGAGCCCAGGCGCCCGCCCGTGCTTCTCGCGAAACGCGGCGACCTCGAGGGTCACTTCGGAGCGGACTTTTTCGGCGAGCTTCTTACCGTCGAGGAGCAACGCGGTCATGGCCGCCGCAAGTAGGACGGGAAGCGCGGGGGAGCCAGGGGTCTCGTCGTCGCGCGGCTCGCGCTCAAGGGTGATACTTCACGTACGTCACGGCATCGGCCTTCAGCTGCGGCACGATCGAGATGCGCGCGGCGCCGACCGTGAAGACGATGGTGAAGCCGGCGCTCGGGCCGACGCCGAGCCAGAGAATGGTGCCTCGCGCTCCGGTGCCTGCGCCGCTGGCGACGAAGCCGTCGGCGCCGTCGTCGTAGAAGCGTCCGGGCACCACGTCGGCGGTCGCGCCTTTGACCGGCAGGCCGGCGGCGTCGACGATTTGCACGACCACGGCGGCGCTGCCCGAGAGGCTCCCGGTGTCGGGGACGAAGCCCACGGACGCCGCGGTGTTGGTCGGCAACGTGTCGGGGAAGACGGGAATCGTCAGGTCGTACGAGCCACCGCTGGCAGCGCTGACGAAGCCGTAAATGGTGTGTGTTTGCGTCGTCGTACCGACCAGCTCGTCGAGATACAGCCAGTTGATCGGCGCGGTGTCGTCGAGGCCGCCGAGCGTGAACGTGCCGCCGCTCACGGGCGCGCTGCTGAAGGTGCTGCTGCGAAGGCCGCGTACGGTCATCGTCGCCGAGGAGGTCGCCGCGCCACTCTCCGGGGTCAGCGCATAGCTCGTCACGACCGCGACGTGTCCGACGCCGATCGAGATTTGTCCGGCATCGCCACCGATGTCGCCGCTCGTGCCACTGTCGGAGCCACCACCGCCGCCACCGCCACCCGTGACCGGTCCGGTTCCGAGGCAGTTGGCATCGGCGCCGCATCCACCGGCGTTCGCCGGATGATCGTTCTTCTGCGAACAGCCTCCCGCGAGAAGCGCGAGAAGCGCGAGAGGCGCGAGCTCGAGAAGTGCGAACGAGACGTGCGTGGAAAAGGAAGCCGATCGCATGATTCCGCCTTGGTGAGAGCGTAGCAGCCAGCTCATGAACAGGCGAAAAACGCGGGAATTCCCGTCAGGTCGTGGGAGCCGTGCGTGCGGGCACGAACCCCGTCGCCAGCCGACGCCGATGAAGCGCGAACGCTGCCACGACGAGCCCGACGCCGATCAGCTGCGACGTCGACATCCCGAGGAGCCCGCCGCGCGCATCGCGTCGGAGGATCTCGATGAGGAAGCGAGCGAGGGCATAGAGGCCGAGGAACCAGACGAAGACCTCGCCGTCGTAGCGCTTGCGCGGGTTGACGTAGAACCAGCAGAAGGCAGCGATCGTGAGCGACGCGGCCGACTCGTAGACCTGCGTCGGGTGCACCGGGAGCGAGGCGAAGCGCGTAGCGGTGAGGAGATGCAGATCGTGCTGTGCCTCGCTCGCCGGGCTGTTGCCGGGGAACGACATCGCCCACGGAAGGTCGCATCGCGAGCCGAAGCAGCAACCCGCGAGGAGGCACCCCATGCGACCGAACGCGAGCCCCAGCGGAATGCCAATCGCTGCGTAGTCGGCGGCCTTCCAGAAGGGGAATTTGTCGCGTTTCAAGAGCGGCACCGCGATCGCCGTCGCGCCGATGAAGCCACCGTAATAGGTGAGTCCACCAGCCCAGAAGCGTGCCCAGGCGAAGCAGTCGCGCGCCGCCGGATGACAGACGAGCTTCACCGGATCCCAGTTGCCGTTGTAGCCGGCTTTGGGGTCGACGCAGGCGGCTTGGCTGATCTTCCAGTCGACCGCCTCGGGTCGCGTGCAGAGGTGGACGTAGTCCCAGAAATATCCGTCGGCGATGACGTGGAGGAGGCGCGCCCCGACGACGCCCGCGAGGAGCATCGCCAAGTTGGTGTCGATCATCACGTCGGGATCGAGCCCCTCGCGCCGCACCGTGATCGCCGCGGCGATGCCGGCGAAGATGAAGCCAGTGAGGAGGAGGACGAAGTAGCTGGGGAAGGCGATGCCGAACTGATGGAAGAGCTCCGGACGCATACGCGGTGCAGTTGTCCACGGAGGAGATCGCCGCGCAACCTCACCAGGTCATGCAAAAGCGCATGTTTGGCGCCGCAACGATCCTTCGCAATCCGCGAGGGCAGGTTGCTGCTAAAGATTGTGCGACAAAATGCTCACCCGGGGACAATAGGTACTGCAAGCATGTCGCACCCGCCTTCTCATCATCCGTCCGTCGCCAACAACGCCAAGATTCGCGTCCTCGTCATCGACGACGAGGAGAACATTCGGAAGACGCTCCGCATGTGCCTCGAAGGGGCTGGCTATGCGGTGACCTTGGCGTCGAGCGGCGAGGCCGGCGTCGCGGCCGCACGCAAACAGCCGCCCGACGTGGTGCTGGTCGATCTCCGCCTCGGCGGCATCGACGGGCTTCAAGTCACGCGGACGCTGGTGGGCGAGGCGCCGACGGCGGCGATCGTCTTGATGACGGCGTACGCGACCATCGACAACGCCGTCGATTCGATGCGCGCCGGTGCGTCCGACTATCTCGCGAAGCCGTTCACGCCGGCGCAGGTGCTCCACGCCGTCGGCAAATTGGTGAAGCAAGCGCGTGTCGAGCAGACGCTCGCCGAGCTCGAGCGCGATCGGCGGGGCGTGCCCGAGCTCGTCAGTCAGAGCGTGGCTTTCCGCGACACGCTCACCGCCGCCGAGCGCGCCGCGGTCACCGACGCGACGGTCCTCGTCTTCGGCGAGACCGGCACCGGAAAGGGCGTCCTCGCACGTCACATCCACGCGCGTTCACCGCGCGCGAGCCGGCCCTTCGTCACGTTGAACTGTGCCGCGGTCGCCGCGCCGCTCGTCGAAGCCGAGCTCTTCGGCGCGCGTGGGGTCGAAGGCACGCCGCGCGTCGGTCTCGTCGAGGCGGCGAAGAATGGCACCCTCTTCATCGACGAGGTCGGCGACTTCCCGAAGGAGCTCCAAGGCAAGCTCCTCCGTCTCCTCGAAGAGCGCGAGTTCGTCCGCGTCGGCGAGAGCGAGCCGCGCAAGAGCGAGGCGCGCATCATCACCGCGACGCACCGCGATTTGAAGGCCGCAGTCGGCGCCGGCGAGCTCCGTGAAGATCTCTACTATCGGCTCAACGTCGTCTCGCTGCGCGTCCCGCCGCTGCGTGAACGTCGCGAGGACGTCGGCAAGCTCGCCGAGTCGATGCTGATCTCGCTCGCCGAACAGCACCGTCGTGCGCCGATGACGCTGGGGGAGCCGGCGCTCGCCGCGCTCGGCGCGTACAACTGGCCAGGCAACGTGCGCGAGCTCGGCAACGTCCTCGAGCGCGCGGTCATCCTCGCCGGCGGTCGCACCATCACCCCCGACTTGCTCCCGGAAGAAGTGCGCGGCAGCGTCGCCTCCCGGCTGCGCAACATGCAGGACGACGGCGACGAATCGCTCGAAGCCGCTGAAAAACGCCACATCGCGGCGGTCTTGACGAGACACGCGACCCTCGACTCGGCCGCGCGCGCGCTCGGCATCGACCCATCGACGCTCTACCGCAAACGCGAGCGCTACGGGCTACGCTGAGCGGATGTCTGGCCGCTACTCGCTGAGGCGGCGCCTCGTCCTCGGCCTCTCGGCGATCGCGGTCATCCTCGTCGTGGTGACCGCGTCCTCGGTCGTCGCGCTCACCGGCGTCACCGACGCCATCGGTCGGGTGCTCGAGGACAACTACTCGTCGGTCATCGCCTGCGAGGACATGTCGCACGCGCTCGGTCGGCAGGACGGCGCGGCGCTCCTCTACGTCACCGGTCACGACGATCTGGCGAGGCCGATTTTCGCCCGTGAACAGGAGACGTTTCGCGCCGCCCTCCGCGCCGAGGAAGGGCACGTCTCCGAGCCGGGCGAGGGCGTTCTGGTGCGGGAAATCAGGGATAATTGGTTCGCCTACGAGGCCGACTCCGATCGCCTCTTCGCCGCCGATCTCGCCGGTCGTGGCCGCGTCTACTTCGAGGACATGCTCCCGCGCTTCCGCCACCTCTCCGAACGTTTGAAGCAGGTACTCGCCCTCAACCAATCGCATCTCCTCGAGGTCGATCGTCACGCGCGCCGGCTCTCGACGGTGACGCTCGTGGCGGTGGTCTCGGTGAGCGTGATCGCGCTCGCGGTCGCGCTCTGGCTCTCGCTCTGGCTGCGCCGAAGCATCACCGAGCCTCTCTCGGATTTCGTCCGTCGCGCGAAGGCGATCGGCGAAGGCGATCTCTCGGGGAGCGTGCAGCGTCCGGTGGCCGAAGAGCTCTCGCAGCTCGCCGCGGCCTTCTCGCGAATGCAGGATCAGCTCCGCGCCTATCGCGAGAGCTCGCTCGGTGAGCTCCTCGCCGCGCGCGATCTCTCTCGCGCCACCGTCGAATGTCTGCTCGATCCGGTCGTGGTCTTCGGCGCCGACGGTGGCGTGGTCCTCGCCAACGAGCCAGCCTGGCGCATCTTCGACCTCAAGGCCGCGAGCGCCGATGAGCTTCGCGACAAGGAGATCCCCGATGGTCTCGTCCGCGCCCGCGATCTCGTCTTCGCCAGTGGCGCGCCGGTGTTGCCACAGAGCTTCGCCGAATCGATGCGCTACGACGGCGGTGGCGGCGGGGAGCGTCATTTTCTCGTGCGGGCCGCTCCCCTGCGAAGAGAGCCGGGTGAGACCTCGGCCAACGCCATCGTCGTCGCGCAGGACGTCACGCGTCTTCGTCGCATCGACGAGCTGAAGAGCGACGTCGTCGCCACCGTCAGCCACGAGCTGAAGACGCCGCTCACCTCGCTCCGCCTCGCGACGTACATGCTCCTCGAGGGCGCTGGTCCGCTCACCGAGCAGCAGCGGGAGCTGGCGACCACCGCGCGTGGCGACGTCGAGCGTCTCCGGGCCATCGTCGACGAGCTCCTCGATCTCGTGCGAATCGAGCGCGAAGCCGGCGCGCTCCGACGCTCACGCATCGCCATCGCCACGCTCTTCGAAGACGTCGTCGACGGGCATCGCGCCATCGCCGCCAACAAGGGGGTGGCGCTCGGCGTCGCCCCGCTCGACCCGGCACGCCAGCTCGAGGTCGACGCCGAGAAGCTGTCGGTCGTGCTCTCCAACCTCGTCGCCAACGCCATCCGTCACACGCCGGCTGGCGGGCGGGTCGAGCTCTCGGTGCGCGGTACCAACGACGCTTCCGAGGTCTCGCTGACGGTGAAGGACACCGGCGAAGGGATCACCGGCGATCAGCTCGGACACGTCTTCGATCGACACTACCGCGGCGGCGATTCCAAGACCAAGCGCGGCGACAGGCACGGACTCGGACTGGCGATCGCGCGTGAGATCGTCGAGCATCACGGCGGTCGCATCGAGGTCACGAGCCGCGCCGGTGAAGGGAGCACGTTCACGGTGGTGCTCCCCAACGTCTTCACCTCGCCGACGTCGGAGAGGCCTCCCTCGATGGATCGATCGGAGAGCGCGTGAACGAGACAATTTGCCTGAAAAATGGGCTCGAAGTTCGCTTGCGCCCGAGCTGCCCCGACGACGCGGCCGGTCTCGTGGCCCTCGAGATGGTCCTCGCCGTGCGCGGCGACGGAATGGTCGTCACGCCGGAGCAGGTGCGCACCGTCGACCAAGAGCGCGCGCGACTGGTCGAGCACGCCCGCACCGCGTCGCCTGCAGCGCTCGGGCTCGTCGCGCTTCATCCCGCGGATGGACCGGATCAGGCGATCGTCGCCGAGGCAGAGCTGCGCGAGCTCGGCCCGGCGCGTGTGCGGCACGTCGGTCTCATCTCCCTCGGCATCCACCCGACGATGCACCGGGCGGGACTCGGGCGCGCGCTGATGACCGCGCTCGTCGACCACGGGCGTGCAAACGGGCTCCTTCGGCTCGAGCTCTACGTCCGCGCCGACAACGCCGCCGCGCTCGCGCTCTACCGCGGCATGGGTTTCGTCTGCGAGGGCACGCGTACGAAGTTCGTCCGGCTCGACGACGGCACGTTCGTCGACGACCACGTCTTCGCCATGCTTCTTTAGCAGGGGCGGCGTGGTCATTGTCCTCCGCGGCGAGAGCATCTACTCGACGCCCATGGCCAAATCCGAGAGTGGCCCGCGCGCGGTGCGTGCGGCGCGAGGCAGCGAGCTGTCGTGCAAGGGGTGGGTGCAAGAGGCCGCCCTCCGCATGCTGATGAACAACCTCGACGAAGAGGTCGCCGAGCGCCCGCAAGATCTCGTCGTCTACGGCGGCACTGGAAAAGCAGCCCGATCGTGGGACGCCTTCGACGTCATCGTCCGCGAGCTGCAGACGCTCGAAGACGACGAGACGCTCCTCGTCCAGTCGGGCAAGGCGGTCGGTCGCTTCCGCACGCACAAGGACGCGCCGCGCGTGCTCATCGCCAACTCCAACCTCGTTCCCAAGTGGGCAACGTGGGACGAGTTCCGTCGCCTCGAGCAGCTCGGCCTCACGATGTACGGCCAAATGACGGCTGGCTCGTGGATCTACATCGGCACGCAAGGCATCCTCCAAGGCACCTACGAGACCTTCCTCGCTGCGCGCGCCGTCTACGAAGCACGCGCGAAGAAGACCGCGCGCTGGGTCCTCACCGCCGGCCTCGGCGGAATGGGCGGCGCACAACCCCTCGCGGCGAAGATCGCCGGCCTCTCCTGCGTCGCCATCGAAGTCGACGAGACGCGCATCCAGAAGCGGCTCGACACTCGCTATGTCGACGTGCGCATCGACGATCTCGATCTCGCGGTGAAGGAGGCGATCGCCGCTGCCGAGAAGGGGAAGCCGATCACCATCGCCGTCCTCGCCAACGCCGCGCAGGCCTATCCCGAGCTCGTGCGTCGCGGCCTCATCGCCGATTTGGTCACCGAACAGACGTCGGCGCACGATCCATTGCAAGGTTATGTACCCTCCGATTTGCCCCTCCGCGATGCGGCCGCGCTTCGCCTCGCCGATCCCATCGGCTACGTCGCGCGCGCCAAGCAGGGCATGCGTGCCGAGGTCGAGGCGATGTTGGCGATGAAGGACGCCGGCGCCGAGGTCTTCGACTACGGCAACAACCTCCGCGCCTACGCACAAGAAGCAGGCTGCGCGCGCGCCTTCGACTACCCCGGCTTCGTACCTGCCTACATCCGGCCGCAGTTCTGCGTCGGTCGCGGGCCCTTCCGTTGGGTGGCGCTCTCGGGCGATCCAGCCGACATCGCGGTCACCGACGAGACCATCTGCCGCGTGCTCTCCGAAGACGTCGGGCTCCGTCGCTGGATCGACGCCGCGCGCGAATACGTCAAATTCCAAGGCCTCCCGTCGCGCATCTGCTGGGTCGGCTACGGCGATCGCGCGCGCGTCGGCCTCGCGTTCAACGAGCTGGTGCGCACCGGCAAGGTCAAGGGACCGCTCGTCATCGGGCGTGATCACCTCGATTGCGGCAGCGTCGCCTCGCCCAACCGCGAGACCGAGGCGATGAAGGACGGCTCCGACGCCATCGCCGACTGGGCCATCCTCAACGCCCTCGTCAACACCGCCAGTGGCGCGTCGTGGGTCAGCTTCCATCACGGCGGCGGCGTCGGCATCGGTTACTCGTTGCACGCCGGCATGGTGGTCGTCGCCGACGGCACCGACGACGCTGCCCGTCGTCTCGAGCGCGTCCTCACGAGCGATCCGGGCATGGGCGTCATTCGCCACGCCGACGCCGGCTACGAAGAGGCCATCGCCTGCGCGAACGAGAAGGGCGTACACGTTCCACATCGCGTCTGACGCGATTTCATCGGGTTTTTCGGTGCAAAGAATCTTCGAGCTGGCTCGTCACACTCTTCGGGGTTCCGGTGATGAGCGATCGATGAGCCAGACCTCCCGTTCGATCGACCCGACGAGCTCTCCACGCGCCGTGCTCGACGACGTCGAGCTGCGCCGGTATCTCCAGCGCTATCTCCGTCGCCGTCTCCCCGCGGCCGAAGCGGAAGATGCGTTGCAGTCTGTGCTCTGTGCCGCGCTCGAGGCGCCGCGCTTGCCCGTGCAAGACGAGGAGCTGCGCCGCTTTCTCACGGTCGTGGCGAGGCGCAAGGTCGCCAACTACTACCGAGCGAGCGCGCGTGAGCACCTCGAGGGCGAGCTCGAGATCGAAGCCCATGCGGCGCCGATCGACGAGGCGTCGCTCCTTCGTTGGGCGGAAAGACAAGCCGCGACGAGCTCCTTCGCCCACGCCGACGAGACCCTCGAATGGATGGCGCGCGAGGGTGACGGCGAGAAGCTCGAGCACATCGCCGAGGAGGCGCACGTGCCGGCGACGGCAGTGAGGCAGCGTGTATCTCGTCTCCGTCGCTTCATGAAGGAACGTTGGGCGCTCGAGCTCGCCGTCGCCTCGGTGCTCTGCGCGATCGTCGCGTGGTGGCTTTTTTCGCGACACGTCGAGCCGGCCGAGCGTCGCTTCGCGCTGCCGCCGGTCCCCTCGGTGATCATGCCGAACGCGTTCCCCGACGCGCCGAAGTCGTTGCCGGCGATCGATGCTCCGAAGCCGCAGCCGTCCGTCATGCCGTCGAGCGCGCCGACGATTGCGCCGACGATCGCGCCGTCGACTGCACACACGATCGCGCCGCGGCCCACCACCGCGGGAACCACGATGACGACCCCGATGGCGCCGAGGCCGACCCTCGGTACGGGCACGGGCACGGGTACAGGCGCTACGCAGTAGTTCGTGGCGATCGAGCCGCGTTCAGTCGCCTTGCCCAGCGGCCCAGGCGATCGGCACGCGCATGCGCGCTTCGAAGTCGCTCGGCCACACGTGGGCGATCTTTCCGAGCGACACGTACTTTGCCTCCATGCCCCCGACGCGCAGCACCTTGACCGCGTTCTTCATCGTCTCGCTGGAACCATCGTAGTCACCCGCGGCCATCACCACCCGCTCGATGCCGACCGCGCGCAACTTGCTCGCGCTCGGGGTGACCGCCGCGGCGATGAGAACGAGCCCGCGAAAACGTGCGTGAAGTGGCGGCAACGGTCCGGGCGTGACCGTGTTGTCGATGACCTGCGCGTAGAGCATGTCGCGCGCCGCGTACGCTCCTCTCGACCACCCGAGGAGCACGCCGTCGTGTTTTTCGGCGAGCGCTCCGAGCTGCGCGTCGACCGTCGAGAGCGCGTGCGCGAGGAACGCTGCCTTCGTTCCTCCAGGACCATTCCAATCGGGCTCACCGGCGCAGGTCGAGTTTCCTGAAGGACAGACCAGCCAACTGCCATCGCGACCCGCACTCCCGAACGCATCACACACCGAGGACGGCTGCATGCAGGTCGCATGGAGCGCGACGACGATCGGCGCGTGCTTGGCGACCGTGAGTGGCGGGTAAATCTCGATCGGCCGACCTTGTTCATCGAGCAACGTGAACGGATCGGTCGGTATTTTTGGCTCGCTCGTCGCTTCGGGCGTGGGCGGTGCCGTTGGCGTCGTCGCGACCGTCGTTGTGGTCGGCGTCGGCGATGGCGCGTTCACGACGGAAGGAGATGCCGTGCGTGCGGGGTCGGCTTCGGGCGTCGAGCGCGATGCGCAACCGAAGAGGAGGGTGGTGAGGAGCGAGACGTGAAGCGGGGAGATTGCCATGGGCTGTTCGGCACATGGCGGGAGAGCGGGAGAGTGTGACGGGGTCAGTGGGCGCGGAGGAGGAACCAGGCGAGGGCGGCGAGGAGGAGGAGGGCGACGAGGAGGATGGGAAGACGAGAGGAGTCGCTCGCGGGTGCAGGTGCAGGTGCAGGTTCAGGTGCAGGTGCAGGTTCAGGCGCAGGCGCAGGCGCAGGCGCAGGCGCAGGTGCAGGTGCAGGTGCAGGTGTAGGGGCGGGCGCACGCGTCGAGGGTGGCGCATCGATCATCACCTGCGCTGGAATCGTCGGTTCGAATCCCAGATCGGGTTCTTGTGACGTCGGGGCGTCTTTGGGACGACCGATGAGATCGCTCTTGCAGATGGTGACGGTGCCCCGGCTCGCCCTGCTCAGGCTGTCGGCGAGGGCGCGCATGGTCGGGATGCGGGCGTTGCGATCGCGGGCGAGGCCTTGGGCGACGACGGCTTCGAGCTCTTGGGCGACCCACGGGGCGAGGGTGCGGACTGGAGGCATGCTGCCGGTGCAGATGCGGGTGATGAGCTCGGCGAAGCCCTTGACGCCGGCGTAGGGGCGCTCGCCGGTGAGTGCTTGGTGCACGCACATCATCAAGGACCAGACGTCGGCGCGGACGTCGACGTTCTTGGCGCCGGTCGCTTGTTCAGGAGAGACGTAGAGCGGCGTGCCGAGCATGGAGCCGGTTTGCGTCAGCTTGGTCGATGCGACGGCTTTGGCGACGCCGAAATCGAGCACTTTCACGGTGACTTCGTCGCTGCCTTCCTCGGTGGCGAGGAAGAGGTTGGCGGGCTTGACGTCGCGGTGGATGACGCCGACCGCGTGCGCGGCAGCGAGGCCTTCGGCGGCCTGGATGGCGATGCGCGCGACCACCTCGGGGGCGAGCGCACCTTCGCGCGCGAGGACGTGCTCGAGATCTTCTCCGTCGAGGAGCTCCATGCGGATGAAGGGCAGGCCGGTCACTTCGTCGACGGTGAGCGCGTCGACGTGCACGGTGTGCTTGCTCACCACTGAAGCCGCCGATTTCGCCTCGCGGAGGAATCGCTCGAGGAGCTCGTCGTCTTTGGCGAAACCGTTCTCGAGGAAGACCTTGAGGGCGACGCGAGGGCGTGCTTCGTCTTCGCGGTCGCGCGCCTCGTAGACGGCGCCGACGCCGCCGCGGCCGAGCATGCGCACGATTTCGAAGCGTCCGCCGACCACCGCACCGGGCGCGAGTGGACCGGCGCTCTCCGGCGCGTCGTCGCTCAATTTCACGCTCCCTCCACGAGGAACCTCCACCGCGGAGGTGGCGTCGTACGATATCCTAAGTGCGTGCCCTTCGAGGTCGTAACTCGTCATCCGGTCGTCGCCGCCACCATCCCCTGGCGCACCGAAGAAAACGGACGCGTCGTGCACCGCCTGACCATCGTCGCGAAGGCGACGTTCGAGCTCCGGCCGCACGACATCGCGGTGATGGTCGATCCATATCCGCTCTTCCGCGACGTCCACTACGACGATCTACCGGGGTGCAGCCTCGCCACCGCGTCCGATTTCGTGCCCCGCAAAGCTCGGCCCGAGGTGCTCTTCGTCGGCAATGCATACGCTCCTTATGGAGAGCACGTGGCCACGCGCGACGTGAGTCTCGTCGTTCGTACGCCGCTTCGCAGCGGCAAGAACGAACGGCTGGTGACGCTCGTCGAGAAGCATCTCCGCGTCACCGGTGAGCGACGTCGCGCTGCCGGCGGAGGCGTCTCCGAGCCACAACCGTTCTCACGTCTGCCCCTTCGTTGGGAGCTGACGGTCGGCGGCACGAGCTCCGCCGAGAACCCGGTCGGGGTCGGCGCCGATGCCTCCGATCCCCGCCTCGCTTCCGTCACCTATCTCGACGACGTGCGTAGGCCGGCAGGTCTCGGACCGGTCGCGCGAGGATGGGAGACGCGCGCCGAGCGCCTTCGCGGGCTCGATGCGCAACTCGTCGTAGGCGAGGGCGCGGTCATCCCCGCTCTCTTCGATTTCGGCTTCTACAACGCAGCGCCACGCGATCAACAGGTCGACGTGCTCAGCGGTCACGAAGAGCTGGTGCTGGTCGGGCTCAACCTCACGTTGCCCGAGGTGCGTGCGCGGCTCCCAGGTCTCACCGCCAAGGTGAAGCTGGAAATCGCCACCGAAAAGCGCGACGTCCCGCTCGTCGCCGACACGCTGGTGATCGTCGGCGACACCTTGCGTGTGGCCGTCACCTATCGCGGCGATCTCGAGGTCACCGAAGAGATCGCCGCCGGCCTCGCCGACTGCAAGCTCCACGTCTCGCTCGTTCCGGCCGACGTGCCGAGCGAGATTCGGCGCGTCGACAGCTTCCCCAGCGTCGCTCACGCGCCGCGTCCGACCATCGCCTTGGCGAACGCCGTCTTGCCGCGCGTCGAGGCGAATTTCCTCAAGTCGACGCAGCGCGGATCCTCGGTGCCAGCTGCGCCGCTCGTCGCCACCGTTCCGGCCTCGCTCAAGAGCACGCAACGCGCGATGCCAGGGATGGAGATTCCGCCGACGATCACGCCGGCGCAACCCGATCTGGCTCCGGCGCCGACAGGGCCCAAGCTCGGCTTCGGCAAGGTCACGTTGCAGCTCTCGGAGTCTTCGTTTCCAGAGCTCCCGCTCGTTCCCGCGCGCGTCGAACGAGCGTGGGCGAGCCCCTCGCCGACCTCGCCGGTGCAGTTCATCTCGCCTGCGCAGGCGATGCCATCGCCACGCACCGACGGCGCGGCGATGGCGCCGATCGCTGGGCCGACCCCCATCGCGCCCGCGATGCTCTCGCCGTGGCAATCGGCCGATCTCGCGCCGGACGCGCCGGTCGACGTCGCTGCCGAGAGACCAATCGAAGCGTTGCGTCGCTCCGCGCCGGGTCTCACGGCCTTCGTGCCGCTCTCGTTCCTCGCGCCGAAGATCGACGAGGCCGCGACGTCGGTCGAGAGTGGCGCGCAGCTCGGTGTGCTCACGCCGCCGCCGCGCGAGGAGGGCCCGCTTCCGATCGTCAACGACACCACGCTGATCGGGTTGACGCTCCCCTTCCAGATTCGTCCGCCGCACGACGCGCGCGTCGTCATCGTCAAGGCCACCTGCGATCTGATCGATGGCGCCGCGGCCAAGCTCGCCGACGAACAGGCCTTTCCCTGCGGTGATTTGCATTGGGACGACGACGATCAGGCGAGCCTTCGCTACGCCAGCGACTTCGTCCCCTACAAGCCACGCGCAGACGTCACGCTGGTCGGTGAGGTTCGCTCTGGGGCCGAGCGCAACGTCGGTTTCGTCGCCCTCCGGGTCGGCGACTTGCGCCATCGTCTCGCCGTATTCGGAGCTCGAAAGTGGGAACGCTTCGGTGCGAGCAACGCCGGCTCCTTCGACAAGATCGCCCTTCGCTGGGAGAACGCGCTCGGGGGGCCGCTCTCGCCGGACAATCCCGTCGGCATGGGCTTCAAGACGGGGCTCCGTCCGCCGCACCTCGAGCATCCCGACGACATCCTCGACGGTCCCTCGGCGGTCGCGTTTCCCGCCTGCACCGCGCCGATGCGTGCCGAGTGGCGTCCGCGGAGCAGCAAGCTCGGCACCTACGACGCCGAATGGCTGCGCTCGTCCTGGCCATTTTTCCCCGAAGATTTCGACTGGTCGCACTTCAACGCAGCGCCGCCTCTCCTGCAGACGGGGTACCTCGAGGGCGACGAGCGTTGGGAGCTGAGCGGCGTCTTCGAGAAGCCACGCAGCGGAACGCTCCCCGCGCTCCGTCCTCGCGCGTTCGTGCTCCGAACGAAGGAGGCAGGTGGTGAGCTCGTCGAGGTGATGCTGAGGCTCGACACCGTCAGCTTCGATTCCAGCGCCGGCAAGGCCGGTCAGGTCACGCTCGTCTATCGTGGCCTCCTCGAGACCCGCGACGACGACGCGTCCGATCTCACGCTCGCCTTCGTCACCCGCGATCTCCCCGAACACAAACCGATGACCGCGGCCGAGGCGCGTCGAAAGCTCCACGCCACCTTGGTCGCGCGTGGTCTCGTCGCGCCCGATGCTCCCGTCGTTCTCGAATCGGCCAATCAGGCGAGCGAGCCCGAAATGTCGCTCGCCGACGTCTACGCCCGCCTCGGTCAGAAGTTGTCCGCGGCCGAGGCAGCGCGCCGCGAGGCTCCCGCGCCGTCTCCCAAGACGTCGGCCTCGCTCCCCGCTCCGCAAATACCCCAAGGGGTAAACCCCGTAGTACCCCAAAGGGTAACTCCGGCATCCGCACCCCGAGGGGTGACTCAGCCGGAGATGATTGCCCGTTGGAAGCGTACCGACGCGGTAGTGGCTCCGGTGATGCTCACCCCCGGCGAGGTGCCCGCGGCGCCCGAGGCGACCGTCCTCGAGCGCATACTGGCGGAAGGTCCCCTCGCGGGGCGAGATCTCGGCAGCATCGACCTCTCCGGCGCCGATCTGACGGGTCACGATCTCACGCGCACGCTCCTCGTCGGCGCCAAGCTCGTCGGGACCAACCTCAGCGACACGAAGCTCGTCGGTGCCCAGCTCGTCGGCGCCGATCTCAGCGACGCCATCCTCCTCGACGCCGACCTCACCGAAGCCGATCTCACCGGCGCGACGCTCGACCGTGCAGCTTTCACGCGGGCCAAGCTCGATCGCGCCGCCTTCGACGGCGTGAAGGCGACCGGGACCCGCTTCGCCGACGTCACCGGCGAGCACGCCAGCTTCGTCGCCGCCATCTTGCTCGGCGCCATCTTCGACGGGGCGAAGCTCGGCGCGCTCGAGCTCACCAAGGCAGAGATCGAAGGCGTCAGCTTTCGCGATGCCGAGCTCCCCAACCTCCGGCTCTACGACGTCAAAGGCCTCGACGTCGTCTTCGAGCGCGCCAAGCTCGACAAGGCGCGCGCCGACGGTGCCTCGCTGCCGCGCGTCTCCTTCAAAGACGCCAGCCTCGAAGGCTCGATTTGGGAGCGCGCGGTCCTCGAAGGCGCTCTCTTCGAAGGCGCCAAGGCCAAAGGCACGCTCTTCGTCCGCGCGATGCTCGACGGAGCGGTCTTCCGCAAAGCCGAGGTCACCGGCGCGACGTTCCGCAAGGCATCGCTGCGCGGGGCCAATGCGCTGAAGGCAAACTTCATGCGTTCGAGCTTCGAAGGCGCCGATCTCGAAGGCGCCGATTTTCGCGGCGCCAATCTCTACCAAGCCGAGACCTGGCGCGCGAAGACCAAGGGCGCTCGCTGGGAGCTGGCGATCGTCGCCGGCACCAAGATGGCGACCTGACGACTACTTGATGACCGAAGGACCGACGCAGACGTCGACCTCGAGAACCAAATAGAGAAGTGCCAGCGCCTGTGGCTCGAGCGGGGAGCTCGTCTCGTTGGTCGGTTGCGTATGGTAGGTCGTGAAGAGCACGCGACCGCACGAGTGCTCGAAGGTCGTCGTCGCCGGTTTGCCGTTCGCTTCGACCCACACCTGCGGCGTCTCGCTGATCGGTTTGCCCGAGGGATCGACGTCGGCGTGGGCGTGCACGCCGGTCAAGAACGTCCACGCGTCTTTCACCGTCGAGAGCGATTTACCCTGCGCGGCGAGCCAATCGGCGAGCCCTTTGTCGTCGACCTTGGCAGGTTGATCGCCGCCGCCGTTCTGGCAAGCGCTGCCGATGGCGGTGTCTTCGCCTTGCCACGAGACGTAACCAGGGAAGACCTGGCGCACGTACTCGTACGACCAATCGGAGACGTAGAGCTTGCCGCCCGCCTTGACGAACCCGTCGAGCGTCGTCGTCGTCGCCGAGCCGTACGCGTAGACGCCATTGCACTGCGGACCGCTTCCTCCACCGCCGCCGTCGCTGCTCGAGCCGCTGCAGGGAATGAAGACGATGTGATACTTCGAGATCTCGGTCGGATCGGTGATCAGCTTGATCGGCGCCGGATAGGGGCTCGTCTCGCCGAGGTCCTGCGTACCGTAGATGGCGAACGCGGTCGCGTCCTTCGAGAGCACGCGCGCCTTCGGAAGAAGTCCGCCGGTGGTGATCTTCGCCTCGAGACCCATGCGCGCGAGGACGAGCTCGATCGGATCCCAAGCGCCGAGCATGATCGCGATCTTGGGGATGTCGTCGCCGGCGGCCTTGTCGATCTTTCGCGGCATCGTCGTCAGCGCCTTGTCGACGGTGGTGTCGCCCGGCGTCGCGGTGATCTTCCGCACGCGGCGAAATGCGCCTTTTTGAACGACGAGGAGCTGCTCACCGAGGGTCGTCGGCAAGGTGAAGCTGCCATCGGGCGCGGTGGTGGTGAAGGGCGTTCCTGCCGCGAGTTTGACGCACGCATCGCAGAAGACGTGATCGGGAATCTCCGGCGGCGGCGTCCCCGTCGTGTAGACGAGCGCGCCCGAGATCGGGATCGTCCCCTCCGGCGCGAACACCTTGCCGTGCAGCTTCGCCGGCAGGTCGACGACGGTGTCGGGGTTGAAATCACCGTCGAAGCCAGGCCCGATGTCGAGCGTGGTGCCATCGGACGAGGCGTCGAGATCGGGCGTACCACCGCCGCCGCTCGAGTCTTTGCTGGCCGAGCACGCGAGCGTCAGCACCGCGGCAGCGAACATCCACACCCTGGCCCATGCGCGCGACGACATCGGTGACCTCCGGACAGCTCCGCCAAAGACTGCTTCGAATCATCGTACGGGCATCCCCGCGCGCCTGCGCAAGGGTGCGCGCGCCAGAAGTGTCGCGGACGCACGCGCGGCAAATGTGGCGGAAGACAAAACGAAAGGGCCCACCTCGCGGTGAGCCCCGCCGATCGTCTGTTTCTCAGCAGGCTCGCGAGCTCACGGAGTCGGCGCGGCGCTCGTCCCGCCGACGGGCGGTGCGGTCGTGGCGGCCGGTGGCGCTGCAGTCGTGGCCGCGGCAGGCGGTGCTCCACCTTTGCGAATCGCGTCGGCACAGGCCCAGATCTGATCGGCGATGGGCTTCGCGTCTTTGATCTTCTGCTGACGGTCGGCCTCGCTGAAGTCGTTCGTCGAGAGGATCGAGATCTCCTCGAAGAACTTCCCGTCCTCGATGCGGAAGACGATCGTCGCCCCGCCATTCTGGAAGACCTGGATGCCGTCTTTGGTCGCATTGACCTCCGACTTGTAGCCCTGGCTGGTGGCGCACTGACCGATCGGTCCGAACGTCGCCGGCGCTTCGGCGGGCGTGACCGGGAGAGGGTAGCGAGTCTCGGAGACTGCGCATCCGCCGATGGAGACGGAGACCGCGGCGAGCATGGCGATGGACATCGGAGCGACGAGCTTGAGCAACGACATGAGGCATCCTCCAGAGTGACGACAGGTGACTTTCGCGGAACGTAACCGACAGTACGATTGCTCGTCGATACCTTCTCTACGAAGCGGAGCGCAGCAGGGCCACCCGCCCGTTACTCCACCATCACCTTCGCCTGCGAGGGCGCGATCTGCATTCCGGCGGGGAAATTCGCGTTCGTACCGTTGTGCCCGACCATCGACGTGAGGTGGCAGACCGGCTTGCCCTCGGCTTTGACCTTCATGCTTCCCATCTTGAAGGTGGCCGGCCCCATGTTCATGCCGGAGACGACGCCGCCCGCGACGCCCGCTTCATCCCCGTTGCTCATGGGGATTTGCGAGTTGAGCACCACCGCGTCCATGTTCATGAACTTCACCTTCACCGACGTCTGCACCGCCATCGGCACCTGCGCGATGTTGGGGAAGGGCGTCGGAATCGGCGGGGCAGGGGGCGCCGGCACCTTGCAGACGTCGGGCACGCCCTGACACATGCCACCCATCTTGCACGAAGCGGGAAAAGGCATTTCAGGCTCTCCTAACCGAGTAGAACGCGCTTGCCATCGACGATGCTGTCTCCTTGCGCGATGAGCTCGTTGCGCTCGGAGAGGACGCGGAAGGCGCCTTTGACGAGCGTGCGCATGCGACCCGCGCGCGTCTCGAGGAGGTTGTCGACTTCGCGATAGGCGTCGCCCGCCTTCTCGAAGAGACGCTGCGCGCGCACCTCGAGCCGGCCGACGAGCGAGGTGAGCGCGCGCGCGACCAACTTGCCTTCATCGATGTTCACGTCGGCCGTCTTGGCGTGGACGCTCACGCCGGTCGAGGTCGTGAGCACGCTGCCGGCGGCCTCGAAGTGGACGTCGGTGCCGGCCTTCACGCGCACCGCGCGACCGGACGAGAGCTGCAAGTCACCCTCGGCGTGGAGCTCGAGCGCGCCCGTGCTGGCGTCGTAGCGAAGGAGAATCGTTCCTGTTTTCTCGCGTAGAACGATGGTCTCTCCCTCGAGCTCGGCGCTGACGCCCGATTCGGTGACGAGCGCGCGGGGCTTCGACTTGGGCGAGGAGGTCCCCTGGCGACGCGGCAGCGCGACCACGTTGCTCTCGGCCGGGCGCGCCTTCGGCTCCTTCGACTTCTCGTTGCGTTCGTTGCGTCGCTTGGCGGTGCTGGTCTTGGCCACGGTCACTCCTTCCCGAACTCTTCTGCTTGCGAGCGCGTCGCGTCGGTCTTGCGGGCGCCGCGCATTTTGGCGCCGGACGTCTCGGCGTTGGCGAGCCGCGCCTTGTGCAAGTCGGCCTCGATGAAGCACGCGTCGAGGAGCACGGCGCCGCGCAGATCGGCGTTCGAGAGATCGGCGTGCTGAAAATCGGCGCGGGTCAGCAGCGCACCCTGCAAATCGGCCCCCGGCATTTGCGCCTGCGTGAAGAGACCCCCCTTGAGGCTGGCGTTCTTGAAGCTGGCGCCCTCGAGCAGCGCCTTCCGCATGTCTACTTCGCTTAAGTCGGCTCCATCGAACACGGCGTTACGTGCGTCCGAGAGGTTGACGCGGGCGCGGGCGAGGGTCGCCTTTTTCAGCGACGCGCCGCGGAGGCTGAGCTGCTCGGCACGGACGCCCGCGAGCACTGCGCCGTCGAGGATCGCTCCGTCGAACGTCGAGCGCGAGAGCACGGCCTCGCTGAAATCGGCCTTCGTCAGCTTGGCGCCGTCGAGGAGACACTGGAGAAGCGAGACGCCCTTCAGCTTGCAGGCCGCGAAATCGAGGTCCGTGAAGATCGCGAGCATGAGGCGGGCGCCTCGCAAATCGGCGCCGGAGATCGATTTCGCGTGCACGCGCGTCTTCGAGAAATCGACGTCCTTGGCGTCGACGTTGGCCATCATGACGCCGAGGAACATCGCCCCCGCGAGCTTCGCGCCGCCGAGCGCGGCGAAGTCGAGCTGCGCATCCGAGAGATCGGCGTGACGCAAGTCGGCGCCGCGGAGGTTGGCGGAGCTGAGGTTGGCTTCGCCGAGATCGGCATCGACGAGCCGTGCGCCCTCGAGCGACGCCCCTTCGAGCTTGGCACCGCGCAGGCGCGCCTTCTCCAGATTGGCCGACGCGAGAGTGACGTCGTGGAAGACGGCCTCCGTGAGATCGGCCCCGTGGAGGTCGATGCCGGTGGCGTCGAAACCGGCGATATCGGCGCCCACCAGACCTTCGGGGTCGGCCGCCCGCGCCACGAGCTCGTCTCTCGTGCGAATTGGCTGCGGCGACATCGGCGCATTGTCTCCGCAGCGAAGGCGAATTGTCACGCGCTGTCGTCGGGGTAGGCGCAGGGGCGCGGAGATTTAAGCCGTTGACCAAAGCGCGCGGGCAGCATACCGATCATGAGCGTGCGCTCCACTGTTTCGACGGGATCGACGGGTGCGAAGCGTTCACTGTCGGCGCGCCTTGCAGGTGCTGCCGCCCTCGGTCTCGCGGCCGCCTCCACCACAGTCGTCACGCTCGCTCCCTCGCGCGCGCTCGCTGCCGACGAGCCGGTGGCCCCTGGCTCGTCGTGCGTCGACGACGAGCTGAAAAAAGAGCTGATCGGTGGTCGCCACTATCGCGGCGTGCAGCCTCGCCTCTTCACCAAGGCCTTTCGTCACGAGCTCTCGCCGCTCGGCGGCTGGGCGGCGAACGACGCCATCGACTCCGCACCTTGGTACGGCGGCGCCTACACCTTCCACTTCAGCGAAGAGCTCGGCCTCGAGCTCTCGGTCGGCTTCTCGAAGGCGAAATCGCGCATCGCCGACATCCTCCAGCAGCGCAACCCGTCGCCGATCGACGTCTTCCGCAACGACCGCAAGGTGCGCCAGTACATGGGCCACCTGCTCTGGTCGATCGGGTACGGCAAGCTCCGCTGGATGGGCGGCGCCATCAATCGCTTCGACTTCCACATCGCCCTCGGCGGCGGCGTCACCGACGACGAAGAGTCGCGCGGCCTCACCGGGAGCTTCGGCGTCGGCTCGAAGCTCTACATCGCCAGCTGGTTCGCGCTCCGCATGGACGTGCGCGATCAGCTCCTCTCGCAGAAGGTCCTCGACGAACGCCGCATCGTGAACAACGTGCTGGTGCTCGCGGGCTTCTCCATCTTCTTCCCCTTCAGCGGCTAGGAGCCCTCGATGCGCCGCAAGAGCTTCGTCGCCGCCGAGATCACAGAGCCGAAGATTGCTTCGCAACTTCGGCCGCTCGCTGGATCTCGCCTACCGCTCGGTCCGCTCGCCGTGATCGTCGCCGCGCTCCCCTGGCTCATCGCCGCCGGAGGCAAAGCCGCGCCGGGGGGACCGAAGGGCAAGGCTTCGGCGTCGGCGAGCTCGGCGTCGGTGAGCGCCAGTGCTTCGGCGGTGGTCGCTCCGGTCACCACCAGCAGCATCGTCGCGCCCATCTCGTCGACGGCCGTCTCGCCGCTGACGCCACGTCCCGATGAGGCGCCGCCGGTGAAGGCCTCCGCTTCGGCGAAACCCGCCGCTTCGTACGACGCGCTGATGGCCGAGGTCGCCGCGCTCCGGGCTCGCGTCGGGGTCATCGCCAACGCGGTCTGGAAGAGTCGCATCACCGTCAGCGTGCGCCTCAATGGCTCGCACGCGCGCGTCGCCTCGGCGAAGCTCTTCGTCGACAACGCGCTCGTCTGGACGGGCCCGAAGAGCTTCACCGCCGACGATCCCGTGCAAATTTTCGACGGCGGCGTCGCCCCTGGCCTTCACGCGATCACCCTTGAAATCGAGCGCCGTGACGATCGCGACGAGACCTACCGAACGGTCGATCGCGCGACCGCGACGTTGATGGTCCCGCAAGGCAAGCGCCTCGAGGTCAATGCTCGTCTCGACGACGACAGCGACATGGGTGACGACTTCCCCGACGACGGCGAGGGCACCTACGACATGCGCCTGCGCCTCAAGGCCAAGGCAGTGAACGTGCAATGAGCGCTCGGTCGCCGGGCAGTCTCGATTCGCCAAAGGTTGCTTCGCAACCTTGGCCGCCCGGTCGATCTCGCTGCGCTCGGTCGCCGGGCCGTCGGGGAAGGGGCCTCGTCCTGGCGATCCTTCTCGCCGGTGCGCCCTTCGTCATGCTCCGGCAGGGACGCGTCGCTGCGGCACCGGCGGCGGCAGCTTCGGCCTCGAGTGCCACCTCGACATCGAGCGTCGAGGTCCCCGTCACGGGCATCGCCGCCACGCTCGCGGCCGCACCTTCGACCTCGGCCTCGGGAATCCTCGCCGATCCGGGCAAGCCGATGAAGGCCTACGAAGCCTCGCTCGCCGCCGCCAAGCTCGCGGGTCCGGCGTATGCGAGCGGCACCGGCGCGCCCTACACCCCGGAAGAGGTCGCCCAAATCGTCGCCGATCAGCAGGGCGCGTTCATCGCCGGTCGCCTCGCCGACGTCGTCAGCGTCCTCACCGGAGTCGTCGAATCCCCTCGTTTTTCCCTGGTCTCCCGTGAACCCGAAGGTCGCGCGGCGTGGCTCCTCCTCGGCGACGCGCTCGGTCAGTCGGGCGTGCATGCGCTCGCACGTCACTATCTGCGCAAGGCCGCCGAAGGTCCGGTCGCCGAAGGAACGGCGCGCTCGGCGGCCCGCAAGCTCACCGAAATCGCGCTCGACGACGAGGCCTACGAAGAGGGCATCAACGACCTCCAGCCCATCCTCGAGAAAGCGCCGACCAGCGCCGAATTGCGCGGCGAGCTCGACTACCTCGTGGGCCGCCTCGCAGAGAGCACCGGCGACGACGACACCGCGCTCAAGGCCTACGCGAAGATCGTCCCGCTCTCGCGCTTCTGGTCGGCGGCGACGTATCGGCGAGGGCTCCTCGAGACCAATCGCCAACGTTTCAACGAGGCCGAAGCGCTCTTCTGCCAAGTCGCCGATCCGAAGCGACAAGATTCGTCCGCGCCGGTCTTCGCCGATGAACGCTTCTTCGCCGTGCGCGATCTCGCGCGCCTCGCGCTCGGGCGTTTGGCCCATGAAAATAAGCGTTTCGACGACTCGCGCTACTACTACTACCTGGTGCCGCAAGACTCCAGGCGCCTCGCCGAAGCGCTCTACGAGTCGGCCACCTCGCGCTACGAGAAGGGCGACTACGACGACGCCCGCGATCTCCTCGACGAGCTCTCGACGCTCGGCGAAGGTCACCCCTACGACGACGAAGCGCGCGTGCTCGACGTCTACGTCGACGTCGCGGTCTGCGATTTCGCGTCTGCCAACAAGAAGCTCGACGCCTTCCTCGCCACGTATGCGCCCCTGCGCGATCGCGTGCACGTCCTCGCCACCGGCCCCGATCTCGGCATCCGCGCCTTTCTCGATCGCGGCGCGGCCATCGAGGCGTCTCCCGAGAAGGGTACGGTGCTCGATCAAGACGCGCGCATCTGGCGTCGCCTCGAGGCCGATCCGGCGCTGCTCTTCATCCTCCGCGCGCGTCGCCGTCTCGCGGTCGAGCTCGGCGGGCTCAAGGGCGCAGGCGCGCAGCTGCAAGGCCTCGCCGACACGCTGGGCGGGAAGAGCACCAGCGCGGCGATCGACGTCAACGATCTCGAGCCCTCGATCGAAAGGCGCTCGGCCGATCTCCGCGCCGCCATCGCTTCGGTCCGCGCCGAGATCGAATCCCTGAAAAAACAAGGCGGAAACGCTGCCCAGCTCGCCGCCCTCGAGACCGAGCTGGAAGCGCTGTCGACCAAGGCAGCGGCGCTCGACGTCACTGCCGCTGCGCCGGGCGACGACTCCGCGAAGGGCGGTCAAGGCTTGCCCGGCCTCGTCGCCGCCGATCAGGCGAAGGCGCAGTCGCTCTACTTCCAAGGTCTCGCGCTCACCGCCGAGCTCGACGCGACAGCGGTGAAGCTCGCGCGTGAGGCACTGCTTCGCCTCGATCGCCGCAGCGGCCGATTGGTCGCTCGGGCACGGCTCGCCAAGATCGACATCGTCCTCGGCGAGAA
>JANYDK010000079.1 GCA_025363655.1 Deltaproteobacteria bacterium
CCGTTCGGCGTGGATGTCGATGAGCGCGCGCGCGATGTGTCGCAAGAGCCGCCGTGCACGAGCCGGCGTGAAACCGTGGCCCGTCTCCTTGAGGCAACGATGGATGCGATCGTGCAGCGTCGTTCCGTGCACCCCACCATCGACGTACTCGAGGATGAGATATCGGACCGGAATCACCTCGACGTCTTCGAACTCGTTCGTGCGCGGCTTCTTGCGCACGTTGACCTCGACCTCGCCTTCGTCGAAGAAGCGGACGATGTACGGGCTCGGCGGGCGGCGATCGGAGAGGCGACGCAGCGCCAGCGCTTCTCGTCGCGAGGCTTTGACGAACGCCGCCCACTGGGCAGGCGCGAGCTGCGGCGCGATCACCTTGGCGACGACGGGAGCGCCGTCGGGCCCATCGGTGGCACCGAGCACGACGCCCATTCCACCCACGCCGAGGAGCCCCTCGATGAGCCAGCGGTCGCCCAGCGCCGCACCCGTGAGCGCGTTCGCGAGGGCCGCTCCAAGGGTTTCGCCTCGCTCTTGGCGGGCCCGGTGGGCGGACATCGGCTCGTCATCGTATCGGCATCTTGCACTCGCGGTCGAGCCGACAAAGCTGTGAGCCGTCGTGGTTGCCCTTCGCTCCGCGCCGTCGGGCCTGAATTGAGCCTCGCGGGGCGAAATGGCGCGATCGACGTCGGGGGCTGAATCGGCAGGGCCCTCCGGTCGTTAACACCTCAGATGGACCGCGTGTGCCGGTCGGGGTTTTCGCGCCGGGCCGGGAGGAGTACGTGCGGCGCCGTGTCTCGCCTCCGATTTCTCCGCGTGGTGACCCTCGTCGCCCCGGTGACCGTGCTGGCGGCGATGGCGACGGTCGCGTCCTCGGCGACGGGATGCAGCGGCTGTCGCAACGAGCACCCGTACGTGCCCTTCCTGGCAGATTCCTCGGCCACACCGAAGGTCGACGGCGGCGTCGCCCTCGTCGTCGACTCCAGCGTCGATGGCGGAAAAGCGCCTACTTTCCAAGCCGTTCGTGCGTCGCTCGCGCCGCCCAACACCACGAAGTGGGCACTCGAAGGCATCTCGTTCGAGGCTCCGCCCGGTCAGCTGATCATCGCCGGCGTCGCGCGCGATCTCGACGGCGACGGACGTCGTGACGTCGCCGCGTACATGCAGCCGGCGGCCGGGGGCGGTGGCGAGCTGCGCTATTTCCACGGCGACGAAGCGGGCGGGCTCGCTCCCTCGAAGGTCGTCGGCGGCGGCCAGGGCAACGATTTGTCCGTTCCCAGCCCGTGTCAGGCGAAGCCGACGATGACGCTCGTCGGGCCCCACACCATCACCCTCGATCTCCGCCCTAGCTGCGGTGATGCGGCGCCCGCGCCTCGCCGGTTCGTCCTCGTCGCCTTCGCGCCCACGCCTTCGTTGCGTTTCAGCGCACGAATCTCCGAGGCGCCAGCCGGTTGGACCTTCACCGTCGACGTCGACGCGCCCGATCGCGACGGTGACGGCGTCGACGATCCGACCTTCGCCTTTGGCCTCGAGGGCGGCGGTCCTCCGTATGAGCCGGGCGAACGCATCGTCGCGCGTCTTCGCTATTGGGATCGTCCGGCCGGCCTCTCGCGCGATCGCACCGAACCGGAGGCGAGCTTCCAGCAAATCGCCCAACAAGCGACCGCGCGTGCCGCGAAGAAGGCCACCGCAGCGGCGGTCCCTGCGCTCGTGCGTCGACTTCGCCTCCTCCACTCGTCGCTCTGCAGCGAAGCGGGCGGCCCGTGGATCGACGTCGGCGGTGATCACGGCGTCGGCTGTGGAGCCTCGCGCGGCATGGAGGACGCGGGCGCTGCCGAGGTGAAAGCGCACCTCGTCCTCGGCGATGTGCTCTCGGCGATCGTCGCGCGCGAGCGGCTCGCGGGCGCCCCAGTGACGAAGACTTCGAAGACGCGCGAGACCATCGACAAGCTCATCCTCGCGGCTGCGCCCGCGATTTGGGCGACGCAACGCGAGCTCCGCGCGATCCCCAACACGCCTGCGAAGGGTGCTCCCGCGTGGGGCGCGCTCGCCTTCGAAAAATCGGGCACGCTCCTCGTCCGTACGGCGACCTCGGTGCAGCGCATCGATCCGATCACGCTCGACGATGGCGATGCCTCCGACGTCGGTGCGTGGAGCTGGGAGGTCGGTTACCCGTCGAAAGACGCTCGACTCGCCTCGGTGCTCGACGCCTGCGAAGCCCCCTACATGGTGGCGCGCGTCTCCGGTCACGACGTCCCGACCGGCGCCACGCTCGTGCCGCTGCCGCTCTTGCCCCCGCTCTTCACCAGCCGTTGCGGCGACGGAAAAGCAGGCGCGAGCGCGCAGACGACCCCCGTCGCCTGGGGACCGAGCGGACTCTTCGCCCTCGTCGACGACGAGCCGGTGATCGTCCCGCTCGAGCTGGTGACCGCCAGCGGCAAAGCGACGGGAACCCTGCCTGCGCCGGCCGCCGCCATCGATGGTGCCTTCACGCTCGGTGCGCCGCGCTCACCGAACGGACAATGGCTGGTCGTACCCACGCGCTTCGGCATCGTCCGCCGCGACGACACCACGCGCGCTGCCATCCTCATCCGCAACAAAGAGCTCGAAGGCCTCTACGGCACGCTCCGCGAGTGCGCGATCAACAACGAGGGCACTCGCCTCGCCTGCGTGCACGACGGGAAAGTCGTCCTCTTCGACGCCAGCAGCGGCTCCGACTCCGACGCAGGCAACTAGGCGAATCACGCTCCGCTCGGTTCCTCCAGCGTAGGAGGGGTTGATGCCCGCCGGAGCTGAGCGTACGGACCGCGCGTGAACGACGAGCCCGAAATCGACGTGGTCGCGAAAATCGAAGAGCTGCAGCGCGCGGAAGAAGACGTGCGCCGGCTGCAGGACGAGCTCATCGACGCCGCCGCATTCTCGCGAAAAAAAACGCTCGCGGCGCTGCGCGAGGCGATCGTCGAGGGCATCGGCGAAGGCGAGGGCGTCGAAGCGGCGATCAAGCTGGTCCCGGTCGCCGAAGTGCTCGGTGAGCTCGAAGGTCCCGAGGTGTGCGATCTCCTCGTCGACGTGCTCGGCTCCGAAGAGCCCGAAGTGCGGCTCGCCGCCGGTCGCGCTCTCCAAGATCTCGCCTTCGAGCGCTACAAAGAGGTCGCCGAAGCGACCGAGCGAGCGATCACGCGCCTCGCTGGCGATCACCTCGCGCTCCGTGAGCTGCCCTTCGTCATCGGCGAGGTCGGCGAGCCCGGCGGCCCGCGCATCCTTCGTGGATTCCTCGCCCACCGCGAGCCCGAGGTCGTTGCCGCAGCCATCGAAGCGCTCGCCGCCGGCGGTGATCCGGCTGCAATTCCCGAGCTCCGCAAGCTCGAGCGCGATCCGCGCGTCGTCCAAATCGACGACCCGGAGGCCGAGCAAGTCACGCTCGGAACGCTGGCGCAAGAAGCGCTCGCCATCCTCGAGGGCGACGACGAGCCGCCGCCGCCCCCGCCGCCGCCACGTGGGGGTGGGGGTCGTCGTCGGTGAGCGCGCGCGTCGGCAAAGAGTCTTCGTCGTCGCTGATCGCCATGCCGGCCGGCGTCGCCACGTTCGGCGACCGAGTCGAGCATTCGGTCGTCACGCCGCTCGCGCCCGCCGACGCTGCCATCTTCGAGACCTTCGTCATCCCGCGCTACCTTCGCCACTTCGGCGAGCTGGTGCTCGAGATGGTCGTCGCGCCGGCGAATCCGGGTGACGCCGTCGTCGCCCACCTCGGCTGCCGCACGGGTTTTCCCGAGCGACTGCTCGTCGAGCAGCTCGGCCCCTCGCGCCTCGTCGGCACCGATCCTTCCCTCGCCGCCCTCGAGCTGGCCCGCGCCAAGGCCGCCGCAATCCCTGATTTGAGCGCCGATTACCGCGTCTTCGAAGGCTTCCCGTCACCGTTGCCGGAAGGTCAGTTCACGCACGCGATCGTGCTCCATCCGCCCGGGCGCTCGGCGACGCGCGTCCTCTGGGTGAAAGAAGCGCATCGCGTCCTGACCCCTGGAGGCGAGGTCGTGCTCGCGCTCCCGCTCCGCAACTCGTTCGGCGAAATCGCCGATCTCCTTCGCGAATACGCCACCAAGTACGACGCACGCGCCGTCGCCGACGCCGTCGATGCTGCCACCGCGCTCCGTCCCTCTCCCGAACAACTCGGCGAAGAGCTCGAGGCCCTCGGCTTCGGAGACGTCGACGTCGACTTCCGCGCCGTCGCCATCCCCTTCCAGAGCGGCCGCGATCTCCTGGAAGATCCAACGACGCGCCTCCTTCTCCTCCCCGAGTGGCGCATGAACCTCGCCCTCGACGAGACCACCTTCAGCGCGGCGTTCAACTACGTGCGCGAAGCGGTCGATCGCTATTGGTCCGAAGGCGGCTTCGAGCTCACGCTTCACGTCGGCTGCGCCCGCGGCTTCCGGCTGTAGCTCAAGGTTTCCGCGGGTAAGGCCGAAAAAACGCCCGATCGCGCGTCAGCTCGCTGCCGTCACAGGAGACCGGCTTCGGCGCCGGCTCGCAGCGATCGAGCTGCAGGTGGTCGAGGCTGCGCGCGCCATGTTGCCTCGCATTGGCGCGTTCTTGCAGACCGACGGCGTGCGTGACGGGCAGCGAATGACGGAGCGTCAGCGCGACGAAGGTGCCCGGCAAGAGACCGATGGCGAGCATCGCCGTCATCCACGCCCATTTCCGTGCTCCGCTGCGTTCCTTGGCCAAGACTGCACCTCGGACGTCGTTTCGTGAATGGAGCGTGACATGCCCCAGGGTCGCGATCACTGAGATGCGTGACGTCGTGAAGAGATTCCCTTCCAAGATGCGAGCCAAGCTTCTCGTTTCGCCAAAGATGGCTTTGCGAGCGGGTGTAGAGTCGTGGGTGGATTCACGTCGGGCCGCGACACCTTTGTCGTGCGTGCGCGAAGCAGACGCATCGTGGTAAACCAACGAGCAGGAGGACACGATGGAGGGGACGGCCAACGAAACCAAGCAGCTCGATCTCGACGAGGTGCAGGCGAAAGCGACGGAAGGGCTGCGCGAGGCGCGCGGCGTCGTCGAGTCGTTCGCACAAGAGAATCCACGGCTCGCGGTCGGCATCGCGCTCGGCGCGGGCTTCGTCCTCGGTGGAGGTTTGACCCCGCGCATTCTCTTCGCGCTCGGGGCCATCGCAGCCCGACGCTACGTCCGTGACCTCGCGCGCGATCAGCTCGGCGCCATCGCCAAGACGGCGCTCTCGCCCGGCGAGACCGAGCCGCAAGCCCCGGTCGCGAAGGCCTGATTCAGCGGATAAAGCTCATTTGAGCTTCAGTCGGTCGACCGATTCGGGCCTCGGCGCGAAGAGGTCGACGAAGCGCGAGAGAGCAGGGGGCAGCGCGGCGTGGCTGCGCCGATGGGCGACGACCGCGTAGCTCAGCTCTTCGATGAGCGGCTCGACGGGCACCGCCTCGAGCTCGACGCCGTCGACCACGTCGCCATCTTTCGGCGCTTGATCGGCGAGGCGCAGCGGATCGTGTCGCACGTCGGCGAAGCCTCGATCGCCCTCCAGCTCGCAGCTGAGCACCTCGACGAAGTTGAGATAGAGCGGGTGCACGAGGACGACGATGCGACGCGATTTGGTGGCGCCGCGGAGGCCGCGCAGCTCGTTGGAAGGCGCGGGCGCGCCGTGAAGGAGCAGCGTCGACTCGAGCCGAGCGCGTCGCATCGGATCGTCTTCGACGGCCAAGAGCGGCGCGTAGAGCGCGATCGCCGGCGCACCGACGCTCGGTGCATCGAGGTCGAGGGCAGCGATCCAGGCGTCGCGACCGGCCGCGTCGAGTGACCGATAGGTGAGCGCTGCCGCCCACGCCGCCTCCGGATCGTGCGCCAACGCAGCCAGCCAGACGCGCCAGGCGCGGGCGTAGCGTGCATCGTCGGACGAGCCAGTCGACGGCGGCGCAGCGTCGGGCGTCTTGATCGCCGACCCAGCAGGCTTCGTCGTGCCGTCGTCTTCCCCGTTCATCGCCCCTCCCGAGCCGGTATCGCACGCTCCCGTCCGCGGCAATCGTCGTCGTTTTCGTTTCTGTCTTGACGCCCCGTCTCCGCGCCGACGCGATCGCCTACGACGCTCTCATGTCCGACCCGAGACCGCGCGACAAAAGCACTCGTTCTGACGATCCGCGCCTGGGCGAGGGGCTCGAGCTCCTCGACGTCATCGCCCGGGGGCTCGGCCGGCAGCTCGGCGGACGCTTCGAGCTCGACGATTTGAAGGGCCACGCTCACGAAGCCCTCGCCGACATCCTCGGAAAGTTCGACCCATCTCGCGGCGTCACCTTCGCCGCCTACGCTCGCCTGCGCCTCCGCGGCGCCATCATCGACGGACTCCGTCGCGAAAGCGGACTGCCGCGCGGCGTCGCGGCTCGTCTCCGCGCCCTCGAAGCAGCCGACCTGTACGTCGAGGCCAAGGCCGAAGAAAACGGCCCCCAGACGCGCGCCTCGCTCACCGCCGAGCTCGCCGACGCGCGGCTCCACAACTTCCTACGCGGCCTCGCCACAGCCTACGCCACCGGCCTCGTCGCTCGCGACGGAGGGGACGACGATCCCGAAGGCGACCCGAGCAACGCCCCCGAGGGACCGGAAGATCAAGCGAGCCGCAGCCAAACGCGCGCGCTCATCGAAAAGGCGCTCGACTCACTCGGCGAGCCCGAGGGCACCATCCTCCGTCGACACTACTTCCTCGACGAAGACCTGCAGGACGCCGCCGCCCACGTCGGGCTCTCGAAATCGTGGGGCTCACGTCTGCACGCGCGCGGCATCGAGAAACTGGCCGCGAAGCTCCAAGCTTTGCGCGGCAATCTCTAGCGCACTCGCAGGGCTGTCCCCCGCGACTGCTGGGGATGAGACCACCTACGATGAATGAAGTGCGCCCACATGAAGGGCGCCCGGATCCTTTACCGCTTCACTTTTCCACGTACGCTGTGAGCATGCTTAAGCTCAACCTCGTCTCGCTTTCCTTGTTCGGGGTCGCGTTGATCACTGGCTGCGGCTCGTCGACGAACACGTTCGACGACAGTCCCACCGACGGCTCGGTCGACGAGACCAGCGGCGGCGACACCAGCGGCGGCGGCGGCGATACGAACGGCGGCACCGACACGATCGGCACCGACACGACCACGCCACCGACCGACACGACGCCACCTCCGACCGATTCCACGCCGCCTCCGACCGACACGGCGTCGTGTCCGGGCACGGTCTGCAGCGGCATCTGCACCGACACACGCACCGACGCGAAGAACTGCGGCACGTGCGGGACCGCCGTGTGTCACGACGAGGTCTGCAACGGCGGCAAGCCGGCGTGTGCTCCGCGCTTCCGCGCCTGTGGGGCCGGCACCGGTTGTCTCGGCTGCGTGAGCCCGACCGATCCGAACAACTGCGGCGCTTGCGGCGTGAAATGCACCGCATCGCAGGTGTGCGTGCCGACGACGAGCGGCCCCGGCGCGGGTGGCGCGAAGTGTGTCGACGGCTCGACCTGCGCTGCCGGCATGACCAACTGCAGCGGCTCGTGCACCTTCACCTCGGTCGACATCAGCAACTGCGGCGCCTGCGGAAAGGTCTGCTCACCGGGCCAGTTCTGCACCGGCGGCGTCTGCACCACCTACACGCCAGCTCCCGGCTGCACCACGTGTCCCTGCGTGACGTGCGCGGTCGGAACGACCTGCTGCCGCTACTCGGACGGCGTGGTCTGCTCCGCAGGTAAGTGCGCGGGCTGAGGATCATAGCCGCCTGACTCCCTCCACAAGCGCTCGGCGAGCTCGTCGAGCGCTTGTTGAAGGTAGCGACGGTACGTCCCGAAGCTGAGACCGAGGGCGTCGGCGGCCTGCTCTTGGGTCTCGGCGCCCTTCACGTATGTCACCATCAGGACTTGCGCGAGTCGCGCCTGTCTCTGCGATTCGCCGAGCGACTCGATCGCGCGTTGGACCTTGGCGCGCAGGAGGGTCACCGGATCGCCATCGACGACGTCGCGTCGTACGAGAAGGTCGATCAGCGTGCTCTGCGCGAGGCGCTTGGTGTCGTGGAATGCGCGGAGGACGAGGCGAACCGCACCTGCGAATTCGGTCGGCACGGTCTGCACGGTCGGTCCGTTCGAGCCATTCGGCGCGCGTTCCACCGAGGGGATCGACATCGACGCGAGCGCGCGTTGCGCGATGTCGCCGAGCCAGCGGCCGGCGGTGGTGCCACGACGATCGAACGTCGCCACGCAGTAATCTTGATCGTCGACGCGATACGTCGGCCAGGCCACGAGCTTCGCGCCGAACACCTTCCAGGCCTCGGTCCAAAAGGCGTGATCGGCACGAATGTAGGCGTAAGCGAGGTCGAGGTGCGGCCAACGAATGGGCTGCACGGCGAGGAACGAGGCCCAGATCATCTGCTCGGTCGGGGCTTGGTAGTCGTCGCATCCCATCGTGAAGCGACAGAGGACGACCGCGCCGCGATCGTCCGGCTTCAGGCATCCTGCAGCGTGCTCCCAGACGGTTCGCACCGCGACGTCACGTGCTCGGTCTTCGGCGGTGGTCTGCGTGAGCTCGAGAAGAGTGCTGATTGCGGCGATGCGACCCGTCGCGTCGCGCACCACCTGGAAGCCCTTCGGTTGCCGATCGAACCAGTAATCGACGAGCGCCGCTTGGGTCGAGCCTTCGTGCTTGGCGACCATCGCGCGAATGGCGTCGCGCTCGTCCGGGCGCGCGAGGTCGAGCACCAGGTTGCTCTCGAGGGGCAGATCGAACATCGGCGTGAGGGCAGGAATGCGCCGGACGAGGTGCGTCACTTGGAGGAGCATCTCGTTGAAGGTCGCATCCGGACGCGCGGCGCGCTCGACGAGCCAACCGAGGGCACGACGTTGGAGCGCGTCGAAGCGATCGGGGTTTCGCCATCGGAGGTCTTCACCGATCGCCTCTTGCGCGAGGTCGTGGGGGACGAGACCCGCAGGCGTCGCTCGCATGAACGTCTTGCCCCGCAACCACTTGAATTCTCGTGCCGAATCGCATTCTGGGTTCAACGCAGCGATCGCCTCTTCGGTGACGGTCCGAAGGAGCCCGGCGATTTCGAGGGTCGACTGATGGGCAGGATCGGCCTCGTCACGTAGCAGTCGTTCGCAGAGCGCCGCGACGACCTCGGGACTGCGCTCGGGGAGCACGCTGGCGCCGCCCGAGCGATCGGCGTCGGCCGCGAGCGCGAGGGCGAGCGGATTCCCCTTGGCCACGCGCAGCACGTCGGCGAGGTTTCGCGGCGGCAGCCGACGTTGCTCGAGGTATTGGCGCGCATCGTCGAGGGAGAGCCTCTCGAGCAGCTGACCCCGGACGCGTGATCCCCAAGTGGCGAGCGTGCGCCAGCCAATCGACGGCGGCGTGCGTGTCGCGACGATGCACGCAGTGTTCGGTCCGAGCCGGCTCACCAGCTCTTCGCGCACTCGATCTTCGACCGGGCGAAGGAGCTCGAAGGTGTCGACGAGCACCAACGTCGGCTCGTCCTCCAGCGCACCGGCGATGGCGTCGATGGCTGCGAGGGAAGGCTCGACATCTCGGCAATTGAGCCGCGACACGCGCGCACCCGCGGCCTTCGCCATGTCCGAGAGCATCGTCAGGAGCGTCGTCTTGCCGATGCCGCCAGGTCCGTGGAGATAGAGGAGCTGCGGCTCCTCTTCGCCGAGCGTTCCGGTCTTCGCCGCGCGCATCATCGCGGCGACGCGCTCGCGCTCGGCGGCTCGGCCGACGAAGGTCGCCGCCAATTCGTCACTCTCCGCTTGCGCGAGGCTTCGCGGCTCGACTGACCCCATCTCCACCCTCCCGATCCGCGTGCGGACGCCTCATCCAAGCACGCATTCGAAGTTCGAGTGAGCAAATTGAGAGCAGAAGTTGGGCTGGAAATTGAGCGTTTCCCGCTGCGAACGTCGCTTGTCCGCTTCACTCACAACTAGGAGTCGTCCATGCGTCTTTCGCCTTATGGCCTCATCGCGTCCGGATTCGTCGTCGCCGCCCTCGTCGGCGCCGGTTGCAGCAGCAAGTCCAGCGGTTCGGCGGCTGCGAAGAAGACACCGACGAAGACGACCACCGGGGCTGCTTCGGCGAAGCCGACCGCCAAGCCGGCGGCCAAGCCGAAGGCTCCGAGCACCGCGCCGCCGAGCAAGCCGCCGGCCGCGCCGCCGAAGACCGACCCGCTCGCGGACTCGTCGGCCTTCGCCGATGGCAACGAGGTCGGCGACTGCACCGACTTCGGCCTCACCGATGGTCAGGGCTACTGTCTCGCGGGCAGCGACTACGTCATCGGATGTGTCGGCACCAAGGTGAAGGCACTCGACTGCGGCTCGTATGACGACGCCAACACGCTCACCAGCTGCTTGGACGACACCTCCGCCGGTTGCTACGCGCTCACCCTCTCGGCGGTCGACCCCGACATCACCGACGACACGTCTTCGGGCGAGGCCGTGGGCAGCTGTCGTTCACCGACGACGCAAGAGGGACGCGGGCTCTGCAGCACGGACGCAGCCGACGTCTACGTTTGCAAGGGTGGAACTCTCTTCGCGCTCGCCTGCGAGAGCTACGGCGCCGGCCTCAAGTGCGCCAGCAGCGACGTCGGCATCACTTGTCAGTGAGCTAGCGGGCGCGAGCTCGCCTGCGAAGTGAGCGCGAACGCGACGCCCAGCTGCACCGTCATCGGATAGGTCAGCTGGGCGCCGACGGTGTCGACGTAGAACGGCACCTTGACCGCGCCGAAGAATCCCCAGCGTGCGAACGGTGACCATCGCGCGCTGAGGACGGCGAGCAGATCGGTGCGGCCGAGGTTGCCTTCGCCGGTCTGGTGTCCGTTCCAGGTCTCGGTGGTCTCGTGCGCGGCCTCGATGCCGATGCCGAATCGCGCCTTCGTGGCGCCGAGCGCGCTCGAGATTCGGGCGCCGAGGTTCACGCGCTGCCCTGGCCTGTAGCCGGCAGCGTCGCTCGCGAGCGCGAGGGTGGCAGTGAAGAACGCGTCGACGCCGACGACGCCGAAATCGTAGCCGAACGTGGTCCCGGCGAACGGACGCACGGTGCCGACGCCGAACTGCACGTGCTCGTGCGGGAGCCCCTCATCGCCGAGCAAGAACGGGTCGGAGTCGAGCGTGCGACCGAGCGGCAAGAGCGCGCCGAGGCGCAGAGAGAAGCCGACACGACCGAGCGCGCGACCGATCGTGAGCGCGATCGTCGGATCGCCGAGGCCGCTGATCGTCCGGTTGCGATGGTGCGTGTCCGGCGGCACCGGGTCGTAGTCGTTGCCGGCGAGATCGGAGTAGCGCACGCGAGTGGTGACGGCGCGATAGGGGAGCGACGCGGTGACCGTGAGCCAAGGCGCGACGCCGTAGAGCGCGTCGAGCGTCAGTCCGTAGGCATAGTTAACGAGATTATGATTGTAAGGTTTCGGCGGATTCGGACCGCCGCAGCCAGGTCCGAGGTCGGGGCAGTCTTCTTCGTGCGACGACTTCATCGGCGTGAAGTCGGTCGAGACGGCGAGGAGCAAGAGCCCCGGCGGCAACGGCGCGACCGACGCAGCGACCTCGTAGACGGGACGGACTGCCGAAGCGCTCTGCGCCGCGTCGAAGCTCGAGGAACCGCCGACCGGCGGGACTGGATTGCTTCACGCCGCGCAGGCGCCGCCCAGCACCTTGGGGGTGATGGCGAGCACGGTGGCGCCGAGCGCGACGACGAGTCGTGACTTCACTGCGGTTCGCGCGCCTTGCCGGAGTGCTGGCCGCCAGAGATGGCGACGAGCTGCTGCATCTCTTTGATGCCCTTCAAGTGCGCTTCGAAGCCGCGTTGTGGGCGCGCGGCGAAGACGGCGGCGACGTCGCCGTGGCCGAGCAGCTCGCGCGCGATGACGATTTCGCTGCCGCTCGCCTGCGCTTGCAAGCGCGCTGCGACGTTGACCGTGGTGCCGAAGTAATCGAGCCTGTCGTTGGCCCGGACGGCGAGGCACGGGCCCTCGTGGAAGCCTATTTTCACGCCCAAACCGAGCTCGCCGTGCGCGCCCTCGCACTCGTCGATCATCTCGAGCGCGGCGCGCGCGGCATCGCCGGGAGAGGTGAACGATGCCATCACCGCGTCGCCCATGGTCTTCACGAGCGCGCCGCCGTGCTTGGCGACGGCGCCGGTCATCTGGCGGAAGTGCTCTTCGACGATGGCGAAGGCGCGCGCGTCGCCGACGCGTTCGTAGAGCGCGGTCGAGCCGGTGAGATCGCTGAAGAGGAGCGTGAGCCCGCCGACGCTGAGCTCGACGCCGGCCGCAGGTGCTTCGGTGGCGAAGAGGTCTAGAAAATCGGGGAGCGAGGCGATGGCGCTGCCGAGGACGACGTCGGCGTGCCAACCCGTACGCTCGATGAGGAGCACCTCGTCGCGGTTGCTCTCGGAGACGAGCTCGAGCGTCGACGATGCGCCCGCCGCGGCAGTTCCTTCGGACGAGACCTCGACGGCGGTATCGGTGACGCGTACGCACACCTTCTCGGGAAGGGGCGCGCCCTCGACGTGGGGCAGCGAAGTGCTTCGCGCGCCGAAGAGCGTGCGGAAGAGCAGCGTACCGGCCGGGAGCGGGCACTGGACGACGCGCGTGGCCATCGGAGAGAGCGCGAGCTGGGAAAAAACGTGAGGCCGAAACCACGGCGAGCTCACGCAATAGACGGCGGTCTCGACCTTGCGCACCGAGGCGTTGACCTTGAAGGTGGCCTCGACGTGCTCGGCGAAATCGAGCTGGTAGTCGATGTTGCAGGAGTCGCAGTGCGCCTCTTGGCCGACCTCACCGAGGGTGTCGCGAACGCCCGAGCCGACGCGGCAGGTGGGACAATTGAGCTGCCACTGCAGCTCGAAGAGCCCCGCGCGCGCCGCGTGGAGGAAGGCTCGCAGCACCTGACGTCGATCGTCGCCCCAGGCGCGGGCGACTTCGAAGGGACGAATGGTCGCCAGCTCTTCGTCGGGACGCGTGCGCACCATCGCCAAGAGTTTGTCGCGCAGCGGGGCGGGCACGTTGGTGCGGGAAAAACGCTCGGCGCGAAAGGCGAGGTCGGTCTCGTTGGTCGGCGAGCTGGCGCCCGACGTGATCGGATCGGTGTGCTCGCCCATCAGCGCCCGCCTGGCCGCGGCCGCTGGGGGTTCGGCGTTCCAGTCGTAGCCGAGCTGCGCGTGCGTGCGCGTCAGCACCGATTCGATCGCTCCGAGGTAGGCGGCGAGCGCGCGATGGAAGCGGCCCTTCATCACCACGCCGACCATCGAGAAGAGCGCGCCGCTGCCGGTCACCCACGCCTTGGCCTCGATTTTCGTGCCGTTTCCATCGGGCGTCAGCTCGACGCGGAAGCCACCGCGACGCACAGGACCGGAGAGGAACGTGCGCTCACCATGGACGAAGCGTCCCTCGACCCACTCGTACGGGGGCTCGATCCAGCGGATGTCGAAGCCCATCTGCTTCGCCTGCGCGACCCGCGTGCGTGAGCGTGGGTCGTTCGGATCGAGGAGCTGGAATTCGTAGCGACCAGGCACGAGGCCGCTCGCTCGATCGAAGCGATTGGTGTCGGCGACGAGGGCCCAGACGAGCGCGGGCGGCGCATCGACGCGACGCTGGTGGACCGCAAAGACCTGACGTTCCCCCATCTCCCTCCGGCCAAGGTACCGCAAACGCGTGAGAAAAAGGTCTCGACTCGACACCGCGCGGACGCGAGGTCTAACTGCACGCATGACGCAGCCCGAAGCGAAGCAGCCCGGCCTCCCGCAGATCGACGTCAATGAATACGGCGGCAAGCGCGAGGGAGAGCGCCAGGCGATGAATCGGCGCCTCTTCATGCAGCTCTTGGTCTTCGATCTCCCCGTCGGCCACGCCGAGGGTGAGCTCCCGCGCGAGCTCGGAGCCCTACTTTCCCAGCGTAAAATCGCCGGCGTCGTCTACGCCGACGTCAACCATCCGCGAGGTCTCGGGCTGCTCACCTGGAGCGACGACGCGGCGCACTTCGTCCGCCATGTGCGCCCGCTCTTCAGCACCGACTCGCTCAAGCACGTCGTCATTCGCTCCGATTTCACCATGATTGGTCGCACCTACAGCATCGGCTACGAGCCCGACCTCGAGCACGTGCTGCTCCATCGCCCGGTGAAGAACGTCCTCGACGAGAGCCTGCCGTTCCACGTCTGGTATCCGCTCCGTCGCAACGGTGCCTTCGCGCAGCTCCCGGCCGAGGAGCACGGCGCCATCCTTCGCGAGCACGCGCAAATCGGAATGGCCTATGGGCAGGCCGATCTCGCGCACGACGTGCGGCTCGCGTGTCACGGTCTCGACGCGGCCGACAACGAGTTCGTCATCGGCCTCGTCGGTCGCCAGCTCCATCCGCTCTCGCACCTCGTGCAGACGATGCGCAAGACACGCCAGACGTCGGAGTTCATCGCCAAGATGGGCCCCTTCTTCGTCGGACAAGTCGTGGCCCGCAGCCAAGGCTGAGGGCGCGTCGGGTTCGGCCGTCCCAGCTCCGACCGCGCGGTTGCTTGGCCAGCATGCGCCTTAGCTGTCACACTCGGAGTGTGCGCAATCTCCGCCGAAAGGTGCTGTCTGCGGCGACTCTGATCACCTTCGGCGCCTTCTTCGCGTCCCTCGCGTGCGCATCGTCGCGTGGGAAAGCGGTGGCGCGGCCGCCCGGTGAGCCCATCGACACCAACGCTTGCACGCACATCTGCGCAGCGAGCGCGGCGTGCGGCGAAGCGGTCGAGGCCTGCGAGCCGAAGTGCCGCGACTGGCTCGTCAATCGCTCACGTCCCGGCATCGCCACCGCCACCGCGAAGTGCGCCGTGCCTCGCATCGACGAGGCGTGGCGCGTCGGGTGCAGCGAGCGTGCGGCAGCTTCTGCGCTCGTCGGTTGCATCGACGAAGCAGGCAAGGCGTCACTCTTGGTCGATCGCGAGCCACTGGTGCTCGCCGCGCGCGCGATCTGCGAACGCGGGGCTCGGTGCAACAACGCCTCGCTCGCCGAAGCCAATCGCTGCGTCGCCAAGATCACCGATGCGCCGAAGATCCCCAAAGGCCTCGGCATCTTCGGCGCCATCAAGCCGGAGCTCGTGGAGCGCTTCGCGAGCTGCATGGCGTCGTCGCAGTGCGGTGACAACGGCGGTGCAGGCGCATGCTTCGGCGAGATGCTCGGTGAAGAAGAGGGCGGGGTCGGCCCCGGAAATCACCCACCTCCGCCGGCGACCTCGGCGTCACCGGACGACGCCGGCGGCATCAAGATCTGACTTTCACGCTCGGGAATCGGTCGCCCAGCGGGCTCGCTGACGGTACACTTCGGGGATGGGTGAGGGGGCAGGGCCCGGGAGCGCGTCGCTTCCGACCATCGGGACGATGCTCGGCACGCCGATGATCGGCGCGGTCGATCATTACCTCACCAAGTACGGGCGGGCCGCGGGGCACGAGGTCGTCGCCAGGGTCTCCCCCAAGTTCAAGGGCCTCCTCTTGCCGCACGCGCCGATGCTCGGGCTCGTCGGCTCTCGACGCTATCCCTACCCGTTCCTCGGCGAGCTCGTCCGCACCATGGCCACGGTCGTGCGCGTCGCCGACGAAGACGCGTTCATCCGAGAGCTCTCGATTGCCGGCATCGACGCGGCGGTGAACACGGCCATGCGCGTCCTCCTCCGCATCGCGCAGAGCCCCGAATCGCTGGCCGCGCGTGGCCAGGAAGCGTGGAACCTCTTCCACGACAGCGGCCGCATCACCATCCTCTCGGTGACCGAGCACGAGTACATGAGCCAGGTCGATCAGTGGCCGAACCACGACGTCACCGTCTGCAAGGTGGTGATGGAGGTTCGTCGCCGCCTCATCCAGCGCACCGGCAAACGTCACGTCGAAGCCCGTCGCGAGAAGTGCGTCGCTTGGGGCCACGACGCCTGTACGACGCGCGTTCGCTGGGAATAGTCTTTGGCGAAACAAGAGTATGCGGGCCTAGCGCATCTCGGGATTTACGCGCCGCCGTGGTTGGTCGAGATCGACCTCCGATGACCAAGACCGCGCTCGATCACCCTCTGCCGGCAGGCATGCGCGATCTCCTCCCGGAGGAGACCTTCGTCCGTCGCGCCATCGGCCGCGTCTTCCTCGAGCGCGCCGAGCTCTGCGGCTACGAGCACGTCATACCGCCCGTGTTCGAATACGCCGAGACCATCGAGCGCGGGCTCGGCACGCTCGATCCCCGAGAAATCGTGCGTTTCGTCGAACCGGAGACGGGCGAAGTGGTCGCGCTTCGTCCCGACGTCACGCCGCAAATCGCGCGTCTCTTGGCGACGCGGCTCGCTTCGCGTCCTGGTCCATATCGCGTCGCCTACGATGCCAGCGTCCTTCGTCGTCGCTCGGGCTCGCGCGCGCGCACGCATCGGCAAATCGCTCAGGTCGGCGCCGAGCTGGTGGGCGCCGAAGGTCCGACGGGCGATCTCGAGTTGCTCGTGCTCGCGGCCACTGCGCTCGGCGAAATGGGGCTCGACGCCTTCACGCTCGACCTCGGACACGCCGACGTCGTGCGCGCCCTCCTCGTCGACGTCCCGAGCGAGCTCCGCGACGGCGTCGTCGAGACCTTGGCGGCGAAAGACGGCGCTCGCCTCGCGCAGCTGCTCCCTCTTTCGCTTTCGCCGACGATCCGCGAGGCGCTGCTCGCGCTCCCCGAGCTCCACGGCGCTCCTTCGATCCTCGAGCAGTTGCCTGCGGCCCTCGCCGAAGGTCCGGCGCGCGCGGCCATCGCCTCCCTTCGCGAGCTGGTCGTCGCGCTCCAGTCCTCGCTCACTGCGCATGGCGTGCGGGGCGCGACGCTCTCGGTCGATCTCGGCGAAGTGCGCGGTCACGCCTATTACACCGGGCCGTTCTTCCAGCTCTTCGCCGAAGGACCGGGCGTACCGATCGGCGGCGGTGGTCGCTACGACGGTCTCCTCGCGCGCTTCGGGCGCCCGCTCCCGGCCACGGGGCTCGCCTTCGATGTCGATGCCCTCGGTTGGGCGCTGCGCGCGAGCGGCTCGACCTTGGTGCGCGGAAACGCTCGCTACGTGATCGTCGCTGGCGAGGGAGCCGAGACCTTCGCCACCGATCTGCGCATGACACGAATTCCTGCAATCGTGCTACCGGAAGCGGAAGCCACCGCTTACGCCGGGGCCTGGGGCTACAGCGCGGTGGTTCGGGTCCACGGCGAGGGCATCCACGTCGATGCCGTGCCGGGAAACGCCGTCTCTGCCGTGTCGGCGTCGTTTCCGCGAAAGGAAGCGCTGCGGAGACTTGCCGGGGGCTCGTCGGCGTAGGACACCCCGTCTGACGCACAGCAAAACGCGCAAACGCGCGAACGCGCGAACGCGTCGTGTCCCAGCGGCCGGCGGAGCCTCTCTCCGCCCATTCGCCCCAAGGTGGAGAACAAATCGATGTCCGGCATCGTCGTGGTCGGTGCGCAGTGGGGAGACGAAGGCAAAGGGAAGATCGTCGATCTCCTGACCGAGAAGGCCGACGTCGTCGTCCGCTACGCGGGAGGCCCGAACGCAGGGCACACGTTGGTCATCCCCAACGACAAGGGCGGTCACGACAAGATCGTCGTTCGACTCATTCCGAGCGGCATCCTCCGGCCGGCCACGCGCTGCGTCCTCGGTCCGGGCATGGTCGTCGATCCCCAAGCGCTCCTCGGCGAAATCGACGAGCTGCGCGCGCGCGGCGTCTTCCAGGACGATCCGACGACGTCGCGGCTCCTCGTCAGCGAGCGCGCGCACATGATTTTGCCCTACCACACGCTCGTCGACGGGCTGCGCGAGAAGGGTGCGTTCGCGGTCGGCACCACCAAGCGCGGCATCGGTCCCGCGTACGAAGACAAGGCGCGACGCAGCGGCGTCCACGTCGGCGCGCTCCGCGATCTCGATCGCATGGCTCGTCACGTCGCCCGTGCGCTCGATGCTTGGGCACCGACCATCCGCGCGCTCGGCGCCGAGGTGCCGACGCCCGAGCAAATCGTCGCCCACGTCGAGAAGGTGCGTGCGCGCATCCTCCCGCTCCTCGGCGACGGCGGCGCGGCGGTCGACGATGCGGTGCGCGGCGGTCAGCGAGTCATCTTCGAGGGCGCACAGGGCACGCTCCTCGATCTCGATCACGGCACCTATCCGTACGTCACGTCTTCGACGGCGGTCGCTGGAGGTGCATGCGCGGGCAGCGGGGTCGGTCCCACGGCGATCGGTCGCGTCATCGGCATCAGCAAGGCGTACACCACGCGGGTCGGCGGCGGACCGTTCCCCACCGAGCTCCACGATCAACTCGGTGAGCGTCTGCGCACGGCAGGCGGCGAGTTCGGCGCGGTCACGGGTCGTCCGCGTCGCTGCGGTTGGCTCGATCTCCCCGGCCTTCGCTACGCCCGCCGCGTGAACGGCCTCACCGATCTCGTGCTCACCAAGCTCGACGTTCTCACCGGGCTCGACACGCTCGACCTCTGCGTCGCCTACGACACGCCGAACGGGCGCGTCCGCGATCTTCCGGTCGGCGAGCTCGACACCGCCAAGCCGGTCTACGAGACGCTCCCCGGTTGGACCGAGAAGCTCGACGGTGCACGCTCGCTCGCCGAGCTTCCGCTGAACGCGCAACGTTACGTCGAACGCATCGCGCGCGAGGTGGACGTTCCGCTCTCGCTCGTGTCCGTCGGTCCACAGCGCGACGCGACGATCAGGCTCCGCGATCTCTTTGCCTGAGCGGGCGTGACCTTCTTGCAGGGCGCGATGTAGGTGCGCATGAGCGCGACTGCGCGTCGAATGCGTCGCGACTGTACGCACTGGCTACTCCTTGCGACATGCGTGCGCATCGTCACGCTGCGCAGCCACGTTCGCGCCAATCTGTCCCAGCGCGCCCGTGCTCCAGCGCCACCTTTTCGCTGTTTTTTCCAGGGCAGCCCGTAAGAATAGATCTGGCCCGTGCGTTGCTCGTATCAGGGACATGCGAAGCACGACGCGCGACAAGCAGGGGACCGTGGAGTCCCTTGCCTACGACGAGCAATCGCTCCGTCGGCTGCGTCACTGCGACGTGTCGGGGCTGAAGGAGCTGATGGAAGATTACGAAGCGCTCGGCGACGAGCTCGAGGACATCGAGCCCGTCACGGTGCGCCAGGATCCTCCGCGCGCCGCCTGAGTCGAGCGGTCAAATGTCCGTCATGGCCATCGTGATGATGTAGTTCATCACCAGGATGGAGACGGCCGACGTCACCACGGCGCGCGTCGTCGCGAGACCGACGCCTTTGGCCCCGCCCGAGGCGAAGAAGCCCTGCTTGCAGCTGATGAGCGAGATGAGGAAGCCATTGCAGGCCGACTTGATGATGCCCATCAGCAGATCGCGCGGCTCGACGAAGTTGCGCACGCGGTCCCAGAAGATGCCGGGGTCGACGTCGAGCCAGCCGACCGCGACGCCGTACGCGCCGGCCATGCCGACCATCGTGAAGAGCATGCAGAGGCAGGGGAGCATCAAGACGCTGGCGGCGATGCGGGGGACCACCAGGTACTGCACCGGGCTCACACCCATCGTCGCGATGGCGTCGATTTGCTCGGTGACGCGCATGTTGCCGAGCTCGGCCGCCATCGCGCTGCCGGCGCGGCTGGTCACCATCAAGCCGGCGAACACCGGGGAAATTTCGCGCGTCAGCGAGAGCGCGACGACGCCGCCGACCATGCCTTCGGCGGAAAAGCGACGGAAGCCGTAGACGGTCTGGAGCGCGAAGACCATCCCGCTGAAGGCGCCGGTGAGCGAGATGATGAAGAGCGATTGGACGCCGATGAAGTCCATCGCGGCGATCAATTGGGAGAGGCGATAGGGCGGGCGCACCAGCCAGAGGAGCGAGCGCATCCCCAGCAAGATCGTCGAGCCGATGCCGTCGAGCAGGTCGAGCGGGACTTGGAGGATCCGATCGATGAAGCCGGGGCTGACTTCTTCCGCGCCCGATTCTTCCTTGGCCGCCATGGTTCAGGCGACGCGCGAGAGGGCGATGCGGGACTCGATGGCGCGACGGAGCACTTCGGGATCGAAGGGCTTGCGGAGGACGCGCGCGCCCAGGCCCCGAAGGAAATGCTCGACCTCGTTGGGGAAGACGCCGCCGGTCATGAAGACGAATCGCTCGGCGAGCGTCGGTTTCTCGCGTTCGACCGCGTGGTAGAGGTCGATGCCGCCGACGCGCGCCATCTGCACGTCGGTGAGGATGGCGTCGAAGGCGTAGGCGTTCTGCCGGAGGAGCTCGAGCGCTTCGTCACCGTCGCCCGCGATCGCCACGTCGTGCGTACGACCGATGGTGCGCGAGACCGCGCGAAGGATGCTCGGCTCGTCGTCGACGACGAGGACCTTTCCGCGCGCCAAAACCGGCTGTGGCGTGCTCACGCGGCGAAGCGCGGAATATGACGGGTTCGGCTGCGCGCCGGCGATCTGCACGTCGGTGAGCACCATCACCAGGCCGCCATCGGGGAGCGCGGACGCGGACGCACGGAGCGACTCTCCACGCGGGCCGACTATGTTGGCGCGGAGGAGCGGGCCAGGCGAGGTGGCGCCGGTCATCGGGCGGAGTGCAGGCAATTCTTGGCCGGGAAAGAGCGAATTCATCGGCCTTCCGACCAGCGCCGAGGGGCTGACGTTGAGGCGACGCCCGAGCGCCCAGTTGGCGCGACGAAGGTTGCCACTGGCGTCGGCGGTGAAGACGAGCGCGTCCATCGCGTCGAAGGTGCGCTCCCACTCGCGCGTCGTCAGCCGGAGCCCCTCGAAGAGCACGGCGTTTTGGGCGGCCATCGCCAGCGGTTCGGCGATGGCGCCGAGGAGCCAGCGGGCATCGAGCGGACGATCGAGCCGACGATCGAGCCGGCCTTGTGGCGAGCTCTCGTCGGGGCTCGTGCCGCGCCCGCTGCCGCGAGGGGCGCCGGCTTGTTCGCGACCGAGGAGGACGAGGACGCCGACGAGCGCGTCATGGACCACGAGCGGGACGATGACGGCCGAGGTCGCCCAACTCGCGAGCTGCGCAGCACCTTCGGGCGTGGCGACCAGCGAGGGCCCCGCGCGACGTGCCTTGCCGGTTCGAAGGAGCTCGGCGACAGGCGTATCGCCGAGCGGCAGGCGCGCTCCGACCTTTGGCGCCGGCTCGGAGACGCTCCACGCGGCGAGCACTTCGACGACCTCTGGCACCTGACCGACGCGGCGATCGCCGAGCGTAGAATCGAGCGCTCCGACCCACGCTTGCTCGAAGCGAACCTCTTGTGCGAGACGCGCGGCGAACGATCCGAAGACGTCTTCGAGGAGGCCGCCTGCGAGCGACCGTTGCAGCGAGAGAAGCGCTTGCTGCCTCGTCGCCAGGCCGCGCGCCTCTTCGATGGCATCGAGGTGCTCGAGGGCGACCCGTCCGGCAGCGGCGAGGGCGGTGACGACGCGCATCGCTTCTGGCAGCGGCGGTTCGGCTGCGATCGCGATGACGACCCCGCTGGTGCCGATCGGTGCCGCGATTTTTCCGTCGATCCACGTCGCCTCGCGCGGCTGGCGCAAGCGCGCCCACGACGCGTCGAGATGCGTTCCCACGGCCGGCAGGAGGCTGACGTCACCGGCGGTGGCGATGACGAGCGCGCCAGGACCGACGTCGAGCGCGACCATCGAAGCCTGTGCGCCACACGCGACGAGCGCAGCAGCGAGCGCTCGCCCGGCCTCGTCGGCATGCTGCGCACACACGATCGCCTGCATGCCAGTCAGCGGGTCGACCTTTTCGGCAGCGGAAGGCCCGGTCATGCGAGGACTCGGATCGTACCTACGGCGTACCGGTGCGAAGCGGTAGTGGAAAAACAGGCTGGACCGGAAATACCGGCCACGGACGCATACCCGTTCCCTCGTCTCTCAGGGGACGCGGGTCTCGATCTGGCCGCTGGTCTGGTTGCCGACGGTCTGCCAGATGAAGAGGAGATCCTTCGATTGGGCGCGAATCACCACGGTGTACGAGCCGTCGCCGTCGACCAGGCGGACGATTCCGGGCGCGCACGCCTTGTCCGCTTTGCACGCCGCCGAATGCGCGTACGACTCATTCCAGACGGTGATTTCCGCGTTGGCAGTGGCCGCGTACTTTCCACCAGACACGGTCGTCTGGCCCCGCGCGTCGGGCGCCGTCACCTCCGGCACGCTTGGCGGCGGGATCGGCAAGGTCGGCGCGATGCACGCTCCGAAGGCGAGGACCGCGACGATCAGCCCCGCCCAACGGGACCGCGACGACGGCGCTGGAGGGGAGGCGTAGGTCACCACGGACTAGCAAAGCACATGCTGGGCCGCGAATCGAACCGTGCGATTTCAAGGGGTTGTACCCAATCCCCCGGCCTTGGCTGCCAACTCGGATGGCGGGGTGCTTACTTGGGTGGCAGCCAAGGGCGACCCGAGAGACATCACGATCGTGGGGATGTTGGTTCGCGCGGCGACAAACACCTAGCGTGCGCCAATGGTCGTCGCCGCTTCGGTCGTCGCTGCCGTTCCCGACGCTTCCCTCCGCGCCATCTGCGAGCTGGCCGCGCCCTTCCGTGACTTCGGTGACACGGGAGACCTCGAGCTCGAGCTGCTCCCGGGCGGCGCCTCGACGCGTCGGTATCTGCGCGTGCGAGGGCCGAAGGGGCAGGGGATCGCGATGTACGCGCCCGAAGGGGCGAAGCCCGAGGAGGTCTCGAGCGACGTCGAGGCGCGCCGTTGGCCGTTCCTCGAGGTGCGCGATCTCCTCGAGTCACGCGGCGTACGGGTGCCGCGGCTGCTCGGTGAACGTTGCTCCGTCGGCGTGCTTCTCCTCGAAGATCTCGGGGACGTCACCCTCGCCGAGGCGCTGCGGGCGGCGCCCGATCGGCGTCGCGAGCTCTACCTCCGCGCCGTGCGCGATCTGGCGGCGATGCACCGCGCGCTCGCGACCTTGCCGGAGAGCTCGGTCGTCGGCAGCCGCGCCTTCGACGAGACGCTCCTCCGTTGGGAGCTCGCCCACTTCGTCGAATGGGGCCTCGACGCGCGAGGCCTGCAGAGGAGCGAAGCGCAGAAGAGCGGGCTCGACGCGGCCTTCGATCAGCTCGCACGCGAGCTCGCGGCGAGGCCACGCGGCTTCGTGCACCGCGACTACCAATCCCGCAATTTGATGCTCGATCCGACGCCTGGGGCCGATCGAGACGCGCTCGTGGTCATCGACTTTCAGGACGCGTTGCTCGGTCCGAAGAGCTACGATCTCGTGGCGCTCCTCGGCGACAGCTACCAGAACCTCGACGAGGATTTCGTCGCCGAGATGATCGCCGCCTACGCGCACGCCGCTGGCCTCGACGACGCTGCGCACGCTGATCTACGCCACGAGTTCGATCGCCTCACCGTCCAACGAAAGCTCAAAGACGCCGGACGCTTCGTCTTCATCGAGCGCAAGAAGGGGGACCCGTCGTTCCTGCCGTACATCGCGCCGAGCCTCGCGCGCGTGCGCGGCGCGCTCGCAAGGCTGGAGCGAGAGCCGCTGTTCGCCACGATTCGCGGACTGCTCGCGGAGTCTCTCCCCGAGATGCGTTGAGTTATTTGGTTGGCGCAGGTGCGGGTGCAGGTGCAGGTGCAGGTGCGGGTGCGGGTGCAGGTGCAGGTGCGGGCGCAGGTGCGGGCGCAGGCGTCGGCTCCGCTCCGCCCATCGGCTTGTCCGTCGCCAAATCGACTTCGTTCTTCAGGTATCGCGCGCGCATCGCGTAGACCTTGTCGC
>JANYDK010000011.1 GCA_025363655.1 Deltaproteobacteria bacterium
GCGGGCGCGGGCGCGGGCGCGGGCGCGAGGGATAGCGCGGGCGACGGTGATGGCGCGGGCGACGGTGATGGCGCGGGCGGCGGAGCGGGCTTCGGGGCCGGGGCCGGTTTGACGTTGAGCTGCGGAATGACGACGTCCATGATCAGAGTGATCCTTCTCGTTTCGCCAAAGATTGCTTCGCAACTTTGGCCGCTTCGGTCAATCTCACTCCGCTCGGTTGCCGAAGCCTTCTTCTTCGCCGAGGAGCTCGTACGCTTCTTCTTCGAGGACGCGGAGGCGGCGGGCGAGGAGCTCGGTGCGGATGCGGGTCCAGAGGAACAGCACCGCGAGCGACGTGAATGCCGCGAACGACCAGAGGAGCGCGGGGACCATGCGCGGGTCGAGGCCGCCGCCGCCTTGGCCGATGACGCGCGGGTGTTGGCCGCTCCAACGTTGAACCGCGTAGTGGATGATGGGGACGACGCCAGCGCCGAGGACGCCGAGCGCGGAGGCGAATTTCTTCTCGGCCTCGCCCTCGCCGCCGAAGCCGCGGAGCACGAGGTACGCGACGTAGATGAGGAGCGCGAGGAGCGTCGTCGTCAGGCGCGGATCCCACGTCCAATACGTTCCCCAGGCCTTGCGCGCCCAGAGCGGGCCGCTGACGAGGACGAAGGCGCCGAAGGTGACGGCGAGCTCTCCACCGGCTTGGGCGAGGGCGTCTCCCTTGACGTTGCCGGTGCTGAGGTACCACGCGCTGCCGGCAAAACAAGCTCCGGCACCGATGTACATGACGTAGGCGGAGGGGACGTGGAAGTAGAAGATCTTCTGGACGATGCCCATCTTCGCTTCTTGCGGGGCGATGCCGAAGATTTGGTAGAGCGCGTAGAGAAAGAGGCCCGTCGTGAGGGCGACGAGGACCGGGCCGAGCACGCGGCCGAGCGAGCCTGGTTCTTTTTCGGGAGTGCTCACCAAACGAAGTTACTACCAGCCGCGGCGTCGAGAAGCGAGTTAGGCGCGACTGCCTACTGCCCCCCGCCCTGTACGAGCTGCTTCGCGCCTTGGGCGACGCGGTCGACGAGCTTGGAGGTGAGGTCGACGACCTCGACGTAGCGATACACGCCGGCTTGGAGGGCGAGGAGATCGCCGGCAGAGACGTCCTTGCCGACGCCGGCGGTGACCCGCTTCATCAGGCGTTCACCTTGCTGCACCTCGCTCAGCGCACCCGCGAGCACGGTGGTGAAGCTCTTCTCCGGCGGCGACGCGGCCTTGGCCGGTGGCTGCGATGGAATGGCTGGTTTGGCGGTGGATTTCGTTGCGGCCTTCGATTTGCCGTCGAAGACCAGGGGCGGACGCTCGCTCATGATCGGAGGTCGACCGCTCCGCGGAGACGGTTGCGAAAAACTCTCCGTCTCTCGCGGCTGGCTCTCAGTGCTTGAAGACGCCGGCGGCGTACAACCCACCGAGCACGCCGCCGAGGATGATCAGCGCCACGGCGATCTTGGTCGCGATGCCGGCGCCAGGCCGCATGTTGGGCTCGGGCTCGTACGCAGTCGTCGAAGTGTTGCGCGTCGGCTGTTTGACGAGCGGCGCGTTGCGGGGGACGTCGAGCTCGATTCCGGCGCTCGGCGGCGCGGCGATCGCGCGAGCAGGCGGCGGAGTGTGCAGTTGCGGGACCGGCGGCCCCGAAGCGGCAGCTGGGGGTTCTTCGTCTTCCAACGAGGAGAGATCGCCGGCGGCGATGTTGGTGAGCGTGGTGCGCGCGCCGGTCTTGTTGCGCAGCTCTTTCTGCCATGCACCGGCGTCGATCGGGAGCGGCGTCGAAATTTGCCCCTTGGGCGCGATGCCGAAGGTGCCGGCGTCGAGTGCCTTGGCGCCGCCGCCCTCGCCTTCGATGGACTGGAATTGGAAGACCGCTTGCTCGGCCCACTGGAGGAACTGTTCGACGCCCGAGCCACGCGCGGCTTCACGCTCGCGACGACGCTGCTCCATCGCGCTGTGCACGAGATCGCTGATTTCGAAGTCGGTGACCGGGTGCTGGCCGAAGCGATAGAGAAAGGCGTTGAGATCGACGCCGAAATCGCGGGCTGACGAGTAGCGCTGGTTGGGATCGCCGGCGAGCGCGCGCGCGAGGATCGGCTCGAGCTCGGGCGGCACGTCGGGGCGGATGCGGGTGATCGGCGGGACGATCGCGCGCTGGACCATTTGCACGGTCTCGAGATCGGTCTTGCCGAGGAAGAGGCGACGACCGGCGAGGAGCTCCCAGAGCATGATGCCGATGGCGAAGATGTCGGCGCGCGCGTCGACCTCGTTGCCCTTGGCGGCCTCGGGCGCGAGGTAGCTGAACTTGCCCTTGATGATGCCGGGCTCGCTCTTTTCGAGCTGCGTGTTCGCCTTGGCGAGGCCGAAGTCCACGATTTTGACTTCGCCGTGCTTGGTGATGAGCACGTTGGGCGGCGACATGTCGCGGTGCACGATGTGCAGCGGGGTGCCCGTCTCGTCGACGAGGTGGTGCGCGTACTGGAGGCCCTTGGCGAGCTCGATGGCGATGTAGACGGCTTCTTCGCAGGGGAAGGGGCGGTTGCTGTTCTTCAGCGTGTCGATGATGCCGCGCAAGTTGGCGCCGTCGACGAACTCCATGACAATGAAGTAGGTGCCGTCGCCGACGCCGATGTCGAACACCTGCACGCAGTTGCTGTGCGAGAGACGCGCGGAGAGGCGCGCCTCGTCGAGGAACATCTTGATGAAGGTTTCCTTCGCCGCGAGGTGCGCGAGGACGCGCTTGATGGCGACCTGCTTGCGGAAGCCCTGCAGGCCGATCGACTCGGCGCGGAACACTTCCGCCATGCCGCCCGATTCGAGGCGATCGATGACGCGGTATCTCTGGTCGGAGGCCATGGGAGGAGGATCTCTCTCGATTTCCGCGGAAAACGTGCGGTGCTGATCGACGAGGGTCCCATTCACGTATCGGCGGGTCAAGCCGAATACACGCGGAGCGAGCGGAGGGAGCTGCGCGTCTCTCGGCGCGTCTCAGGGGATGGCGCTCTTTGCGCAGCGGAACCCGAGGTCGGGTTGGCGCGAAGAAGGAAGGCGTTGGAGGCGTGAGGCGCCGCGCGTCATGGCGAGTGGCTGCAAGTACGAGCCTCCGCGGATGACGCGAAAGATGCCGTTCGCGGGGCCGGTCGGCTGATCGAGAGCGTCTTCGTCGTAGCCGTCGTCCCAGATGTCGTTCACCCATTCGGCGACGTTGCCGGAGAGATCGACGATGCCTTCGGGCGTGCGACCTTCGGGGAAGCTGCCGATCGGCGCGAGACCGAAGAAGCCGTCGTCGTCGTCGGCGATGCCGGCGAGGATGAGGCCGGCGACCGACGAAGGCAGCCCCGCGCCGTTGGTCGCCGTCTTCGGGATGATGATCGAGCCACCGTCGAGCGTGCCATGGTTGCCGAGCTTGGGGTTCGGCAAGTTGCCCCAAGGAAACCTCCGACCGGCGAGGCCGCGCGCGGCCCGTTCCCACTCGGCCTCGGTCGGGAGGCGCGCCTTGCGAAACGCACAATAGCGAACGGCGTCGTCCCAGGCGACGAGCGTGACCGGGAGCTCGTCGCGATCGTGCTTCGGATCACCATGGACGATGCCCGACGCCAGGCAATCGCCGGCCTCCACGCAACGACGATAGTCGGCGACCGAGACCTCGGTGCGATCGATCGAGAACGCGGCGAGCTTCACCTTGCGCGTGGCCGGATAGAGCAGCTCGCTCGACCCCATCGGTCCACCGGCGCCGAGGGTGCGAACGACCCCTTCCCCGGCGAACTGCTTGGCGTCACAGAACTTGCCGAGCACGTCCTTGCGACAGAGCTCGATGGCGAATTTCTGATCGGACGCGTCGGAGCCGAGGAAGGTTTCGCTTGCAGGAAAAAAGGCCATTCCCGTCGGCGGAGCGATGAGCAGCGCGGCTCCCGAGGAGGTGTCGACCGATTGTTCCTTCGGCAGCGGCGGCGTCGGCGGCGTCGGCTTTTTCGGAGCTGCGCCGAGCGTGCACAGCGCGAAGAACGCGCCGAGGACGAGTGCGAGGCGACGGCGCGGCATGGCGTCGGGATCGTAATACGGAACGCGCCCACGCGCGCCCACGCGGACAACGAGACAACGGTCTGCCTCCTCGCCGGCTGCGTGAGCGGCGACGACGTCCTCGCCACGCGTCCCGAATCGAACGACACGCAGCCGCCCGCGTCGGCGCCGGATACTCGACCGGGCTGAGCCCTGGAACCACGCAATTTTGGCTCGTTCAGAAGACCGGTGGCGGTTGCGGGACCTACACGCTGACGTTCACGCCGACGTGATCCGTTTCACCCTTGGGTCGTCACGACGTGATGGGGCGCGCGGGGGCAGATTTGATCTACTCTCCCTCCCCCGATGCCTCCGACCCAAACGCTCCACCTCGATCGCTACACCTCCGACGCGCGGGCCCTCGTCGCTGGCGCGCAGCAGCTCGCCGACGAGCGACAGCACACCGACGTCGAGCCGATTCACCTCCTGCACCGCGCGGTCGATCGCGATCGCGGTATCGCCGAGGTCTTCAAGCGCGCCGGCGCCGAGCCGAGCGATCTGCTCGCCGAGGCCGATGGCGCGCTTCGTCGTTTGCCCAAGGGCACCGGCGAGGCGTACCTGGCGCAAGCGTTCATCGAGCTCCTCGGGCGCGCCGAGCGCGACGCCGAACGCGAGAAGGTGAAAGAGGTCGGCGTCGAGCACGTGCTCAACGCGCTCACGCAAGAGATCCGCGGAGCCGCGGGCGCGGTCCTCCAGGCTTGTCACATCGGGCCAGGCTCGCTTCGTCCGCACATGGCGGCGCTGAAGACGACGCCGCGGGAAAATACGCTCACCGGCATCGCCGGCATGAGCTCGGTGTCGACCGGCGGCGCCACGCCCAACGATCTCCTCGCGCGCTCCACCGTCGACATCGTCGAGCAGGCGAAGAAGGGCGAGTTCGATCCGGTCATCGGTCGCGACACCGAGGTGCGACGCGTGCTCCAGATCCTCGAGCGACGGGCGAAGAACCATCCGCTCCTCGTCGGTGAGGCGGGTGTCGGCAAGACGGCGATCGTGCGCGCGCTGGCGATGCGCATCGCCGCCGGCGACGTGCCGCGCAACTTGGTCGACGCGCGCATCCTCCAGCTCGATCTCGGCGGAGTCATCGCTGGAGCCAAATTGCGCGGGGAAATCGAAGAACGACTGCGCGTCGTCTTGCTCGCTTGTCGCCCGCAGGAAGGGCAGAAGACCGAGACCATCCTCTTCATCGAGGACCTCGCGGCGCTCTTCGGCGGTGCCAGCGGCGGCGCAGGCGTCGGTGAGCTCTTGAAGCCGACGCTGGTGCGCGGCGACGTCCGCATCATGGCCGCGGTCTCGACCGAAGGCCTCCGCAAGATCAACGAGAAGGACGCCGGGCTCCTCCGCCGGCTCACGGTCGTCGAGATCGACGCGCCCGACGTCGAGAAGGCCAACGCGATTCTCCGCGGCGTCGCCACCCGCTACGAACGTCACCACGCGGTGCGCATCGGCGAAGGCGCGATCGTCGCTGCGGTCCTCCTCGCCAAGCGCTACGTGCAAGATCGTGCGCTCCCCGACAGCGCGCTCGATCTCCTCGACGAGGCCTCGGCCCGCAAACGTGTCGAGCTCGAGAGCGTGCCCGCCGAGGTCGACGACAAAATCCGCCGGCTCGACTCGCTCAAGGCCCAGCTCGCCGCGGTCATCGACGACGACGATCGCCAGAGCAAACAGATGCGCGGCAAGCTCGAGAAAGAGATCGCCACCCTCGAGCCCGAGGTGAAGGAGACACGCCACAAGATGACGTCTCGCAAGGGCGCGATTGCCGCCGCCGGCGCGCTGCGAGACGAGCTCACGGGGAAGGAAAAAGAGCTCGCGGCGGCCACCGCAGGCGGCAACTACGCCAAGCTCGGTGAGCTCGAGCACGTCGCCATCCCCGACTTGAAGCGTCGCCTCGCCGCCGCCGAAGAGGCGGTCGGCCGCGAAGGGGGCATGGGCTCGAACGTCGTCGACGAGAACGACATCGCCAAGATCCTCGCCGATTGGACGGGAATTCCCGCGCAAAAGATGCTCGAGGGGGACGCCGAGAAGCTCTTGAAGATGGAAGAGCGACTCTCGGCGCGCGTCGTCGGACAGACCGAGGCGACGAAGGCGGTGTCGAAGGCGGTGCGTCGTGGTCGGCTCGGATTGCGTGATCCGGGCAAGCCGATCGGCTCCTTCCTCTTCCTCGGCCCCTCGGGTGTCGGCAAGACCGAGCTGGCGAAGGCGCTCGCCGAGTTCCTCTTCGACGACGAGCAGGCGATGACCCGCCTCGACATGTCGGAGTTCATGGAGAAGCACATGGCGCAGCGCCTCATCGGTGCGCCGCCAGGCTACGTCGACAGCGAAGAAGGCGGGTTTTTGACCGAAGCGGTGCGTCGTCGCCCGTACTCGGTGCTCCTCTTCGACGAGGTCGAGAAGGCTCACGCCGACGTCTTCAACTTGCTCCTGCAGGTGCTCGACGACGGGCGCCTCACCGACGGTCGCGGTCGTCAGGCCGACTTCTCCAACTGCGTCGTCATCATGACGAGCAACATCGGCTCGCAGAAAATCCTCGAGACCGATCCGAAGATCTTCGAGAGCGAAGAGGGCCGCGACGCGCTGAAAGACGTGCTCCGCGACGAGCTGCGCAAGTTCTTCCGGCCCGAGTTCCTCAACCGCATCGACGACGTCATCGTCTTTCGCGCGCTCGGCAAGGAAGACCTCAAGGGCATCGCCACCATCCAGCTGCGCAAGCTCGACAAGCTCCTCGCCGACCGCGAGCTCAAGGTCACGCTCACCGACGCCGCGCGCGATCGGCTCGTCGATCTCGGCTACGAGCCCGGCTTCGGTGCGCGTCCGCTCCGTCGCGCGATCCTCCGAGAAATCCAGGATCCGCTCGCCGAGGAGATCCTCCGGGGCGGCTACGCGCCGGGCACGACGATCAAGGTCGACGTCAAGGACGACGACTTCACGTTCGCCAAGGGCTGACCTTCCGGTGGGCGTTCGCGATCGGGTCGTGTCGCTGCTCGCGCGGGTCGCCACCGCGCGGGTGCCGCGTCGCTTCCCGATGCCGGCCGAGGCGCGCGAGCTGTCGCTCTCGTCGGGCGACGGCACACGCATCAGCGCATGGGTCCGCGAACCGATGGGCAGGTCACGCGACGCAATGGGCGAACCCTGCGCGACGGTGATCCTCGGTCACGGCTACCGCGACGATCGGCGGCAGCTCTACCTCCCCCTCGCCCCTGCCCTCGCCTCGCGCGGCGTACGCACGATCGCTCTCGATTTTCGGGCCCACGGCGCGAGCGAGGGAGACTTCATCACCGTCGGTCACGACGAAGCGCTCGACGTCGAGGCCGCGCTCGCCCACGCGCGGACGCTGTCCGGCCTCGTCCTCTACATCGGCTTCTAGATGGGCGCCGCGGCCTACCTGCTCTCACGCGAAGAGGCCGACGCTGCGCTCCTCGACTCGCCGTACGACACGCTCGAAGCGGCCATCCACGCCCGCCTCGATCTCTTCCGCGTGCCGCGTCGAGTGCTCGAAGGGCGCCGACGTCTGCGCGATCATGCACGATTTCCCGAGACGCACGCGGTTCGTCCGCTTGATCGGGTGCCGCATCTCCTCTGCCCGACGCTCTTTCTCTTCGCGCCGCGCGATCTCTGGCTCGGCCCCGAGGTGCGGGCGCGGTTCACCCAGGCCCTCGCGCCGGCCAGCACCCTCGAGCTCCTCGCCCGCGGCGGACACCAACACTTGCACGAGGAGTGGCGACAGCGAGCTCTTCGCTTCGTCGACGAACGGCTCGCCGCCCCTCGCGGCAATCCCGCAAATCGCGATCGAGGTTGACACCGCCGGCTACGGCGACTACCTAACGCACCCTCTTGCGGCGTCGTCTTCGGACGGCGGCGTGGAGACCCCAGGCGCGTAGCTCAGTGGTAGAGCACTACCTTGACACGGTAGGGGTCGCTGGTTCAAGCCCAGTCGCGCCTACAGAAGAGTCCGAGAAAACAAGGCCGGTTCGAATCGGCCTGGTGGCGAAGAAGCCGATACTCCCCCGGTCGTCTCGCTCGTCGCCTCCGCGAAGCTCCACAAGCTCGAGCCGGAGCGCTACTTGCGCGACCTCGCCCGCGTCATGCCGGTCTGGCCGAAGAATCGATACCCGGGCGAGACTCGATCTCGCGCAGCTCGACATGCCGCTCGGGCCGCTCGCCGTGCCGCCGCGAGAGGCTCAGGCCGAAAAGGCGGTGCGGGGCCACGCACGTAGAGTGCGTCGGCGCGAACCGTCAGACGAGACGGGGTCGTGCAGCGGATACATACCGGCTGACTCCGCCGCGTCCTCAAGACCCGATCCTTCTTAGATCGCGAGACAGATCTGTTCGCGTAGCTCCAGGGTCAGCTTCGATGGCCGCCCCATCTTCGTGCCCTTCTTCTCCTCTGCGGTGCGCCGCCCGGCTCCGACGTTCGGCGCAGACGCGCCGTCAGCTTCGTGCTGCTCCTCACCGTCCACGAGTTCGTCCGCATCCTCGTTCCTGTCGCCGCCCATCGAATTGTCCAGGCGTCCCGCCTCGCTCACGCCTCGTACCTCTCGTTGGATCCTGCCGCGTCCGCTTCTTGTCTCCCAAGCTTAATCCGGAACAGCCGTCATCCGTTCCGCCTCAACTCGGTGATGGAATCGCCGACCGCGCGCTACGTTGCTCGCCGCGCAACTCTCCTCCGGTTCGTGTCGAAGAGCACGAGCGACGGCGCGAACGCGACGGACGAAACCGTGGGGACCGGCCTCCCCGACGGGCCGATGGCCTCGCAGGTCGTCTCCGGTGGCTCCGGCTGGGCATGGGTCGAGGCCGGCGGCGTTTGGACGCGCCCTGGCAAACTCCCATGGCGACGTGAGCTCGCGGGCGAGTGGAGCCTCGGCGGCGCCGGTTCGAAGGACGTCTGGGCCGTCGGCGCGCACGGCATGATGCTTCACCGGAAGTGATGGGCTCCCACCACCGGTGGTCGCCGTGGAGCAGATTGCCGGCTGTCTCGCGGTGCGATGCCATCTATCCGGCTGCAAACAGATCACGGCCATCGTCTGCAATGCGACGGGAAGCGCCCCACCTCGCGGGTGACGGATCTCCCGTCGCGTACGCACCCCCGTACCGCGCGGGTGACGCGTCTCCCGTCGCGTACCTACCCCCGTACCTCTCGGACGACGTGTCTCCAGATAGAGCGTCTTGCCCTCCCTCTCGCCGACATGCAGCGTGTACGACTCGGCCACTACGACCGCCACTCCCACCGACCATGCTCGCCAGATCTCGGATCATGATGGTCACCTCGGGAAAAGAGGACCATTCCCTCCGGCATGAGGCTCGTCACCACCGCGGGTCAGGATCACGCCACCCGGGATCGATGGTCGTCGTTCCTGGGTGTCACTGCCATTGGCCGCAGCATCCTGTTCGTCGTCGCCGCGAGTCATGGCGCTGGCCGCGAGACGCTGGTCGTCACCCCGCATCTCGTCGGCAGCAACCGGCCCATCGCGGCATCGACCGCCTCGTTTTCCGTGCCCTCGCGGTGCCCCCTCACGTCTTCGAAAATCGTCCTCGACCGACGGTCGAACCGTCCTCCTGTCCACCTCTTCCTAGAGAGGGGCAAGCACGCCGCTCGGGGAAGGACCGTAGTCATGAGCAAAGCACAACCGAACAATGCCGCCGTGGTGAACGACACGACGCGCCGCCTGCACGCGCTGAAGGCCTACGTCGACAACAAGGCGCTGATTCCCATCGACGGCGAGCCGCACAAGCTCACCGAGCTCCTCGCGCTCTACCAGCGTAGTCTCGAGACCCGGGCACTGCTCGCGACCAAACGCGCCGAGGTGAAGGCGGCCATGGTCGAGCGCGCGAGCGCCGAGAAGAAGCGTCGCGCAGCCGACCGCGCGTTGAAGCCGTGGGTGATCAACACGTTCGGTGAGCAGAGCAAAGCGGCGCACGACTTCGGCTTCCCGCCGTCGCGGGCAGCGAGTCGCACGGCTGAAGAGAAGATGAAGGCCGTCGAAAAGGCTCTGGCCACGCGCAAGGCTCGTCACACCATGGGTACGGTGGAACGGCTGAAGATCAAGGGGGTGATCGCGGCGGCGGTAGTCGCCGAGCCAGTCGAACCGATGACGACGAAGTCCAACGGCGCGTCGGCGCCGGCGGTGAATGGGGTGTCGCCGCATTAAACGAGACTGCCGCGCTGCGTGCGTGGCCAGGGCCGAAAGGGAAGTTGGGTGGGGTTCGAGTCCCCACCGGCCCTCCAGGTGATTTGCGTGGGCTGATGACGCGGGGGCTCAGCGCGATCGGCGGGCCCTGAGGTTGCACCGTAACCCCTCGGGCTATGGCTCGACGACTTCACTCACGCAGCGCTGTTCGTCTTCTTCTGGGGAACGATCGACGGCCGAGGAGTCGACTTGGTGAACGTCTTGTAGGCGTCCGCGAACTCGTCGCCGAAGGTGACGCTGAAGGCGTCGCCGTCTTGATCGGCGAGGTGCCGGTGCTTCTCGGCAAACACCTTCCAGAGCGCCTTGGTCTTGCCGAAGAGGCCACCGCCACCACGTCGTTCGACCTCGCGCTCGATCGCCGGAGGTGCCATGTCGTCGAGCAGCGCTCGCACGCCGCGAAGCGTGGCATCGACCATCGCCAATTGGTGGACGACGAAGTCGGCGAAGACGTCCTCGAGCACGCGTAGCGTTTCGACGCCTGGATCGATGACGTGCAGGACCGCGGTGGCGATTTGGATGGGCGACTTCGCTTCGGTGATGGCCGACACGCTGAGAGGCTGTCGCACGTTGAGCTGCTTCTGGAACATACGCGTCCCCTCGCGCAGCGGAATGACCACGGCGAAGAAGAGGTCGAGCGTCTGCTTGATCTTGTTGAGGAAGCGGAGGACCTTCTCCGCATCGTCGAGGGTTCCCGCCTGGTAGAGCAGCGCGAGCTGCCGCAACCCCTGCAAGGCCACCTGCGCCGGATCGCGCGGCGGCCGGCCCGTCCCCGACGGGAGAGTCGGCTCGGCGATCATCGTCTGCCACGCCTGCCCGCCCGCCGAGTCGCTCGACGCCATCATCACGTTGGTGTGATTGTCGATGAGCACGCGCACGACCGGCACCGGCGTAAAGCGAAATTGGATGGGGCCGATGTCGAAGGAGTGACCGATGGCAGCGAGGTCGACGGCCTGGTGCGGCGTCAGCGGTTGCCCGTTCACCATCACCGGGTTCTTGCTTCCCAGGTCGCGGAGGAAGAACTGTTCGCCCCGCCGCTCGACGACCGCGTGGAAGTTGGAGACGAACGGCAAGTCGAGCTGCAGCGCATTGAGCACGCTGCGACCGATGCGCAGAGGGAACCGATCGAACGTGCGATCGAGCACGTGACCGTTGCGCGTGTCGGTGGCGCGGAGGGAGAGGCCGAGCGGGGTGGGTTTGGCGTTCATGGGTCCTGCGGGGGGGCGTGGTTCGTCGCCTACCTTCCCTGTTCGGCACGAGGCCGCCGCGAGTTGCGTGCGCGCCCCCTTTCCCTCTCGATTCGCGACGGCCTCGGCGTCCAGCGCTTTGTCGCAGGTTCAAGCCCAGTCGCGCCTACAGAAGAGTCCGAGAAAACAAGGCCGGTTCGAATCGACCTGGTGATGATCGCGAGCTGGCTTGCTCGTCCTCTGCCTCGACGCTAAGCGCTGAGGGGTGAAGCGAGCCGTCGAGACCACCACCCTTCCCTGCACGCCCGAAGCGTTTTGGAGCGTCTTTCTCGACGCCGAGTACCTGAAGAAGCTCTATGTCGAGCAGCTTCAGTTCAAGAGCTTCGCGATCCTCGAGCTCACCGATTCGACGCGTAAGCTCGCCGTCAGCCCGAAGATGAACCTCCCGGGCCCGATCGAAAAGTTGATTGGCGACAGCTTCGCCTACGAAGATCACGGCACGCTCGATCGCGCGAAGAACGAGTGGACGTGGCGGATGATGCCGCCGTCGGGGCAGAAGGCGCGCAAAGAAGTGGTCGCCACCCGCGGCTCGGTGCGCGTCGAGACGATCTCGAAGGCCGAGCTTCGACGCACCGACGAGATCATCATCGAGGGCAAGGTCTTCGGCGTCGGTGGGCTCATCGAGTCGAGCGCCGAGAAGGAGTTTCGTTCGGCGATGACCAAGGAGCTCGCGTTCTTGCGGACCTGGCTCGCGCGCACCGTCACTCCCGCCACGTGAGATAGCGAACGCTTCCTCCCATCCCGACCTCCATCGTCGAGGCAGCGGGGAACGCGACGGCGCTCGGGAAATAGTTCGCGTATGGCGTCCAGGTGCGCTCGCCGGTGCCTTTCGCGACGAGGCGCGGTTTGCCGCCGTCGATGGGGATGCGCAAGACGTCGTTCGCTTCGTTGCGACAGAGGAGCCACGCGCCGCCGGGAGAAATCGCGGGTGACGCGCAGGAGGCAAAGGACTTCTCGACGCCGGTCGCGAGGTCGCGCCTTGCTACGTCGACGACGTACGTGCCGAGAGACTTCGTCGGTCTCAGCCGCGTGTAGAAGAGATGCCGTCCGTCGGCGCTGATCGCGTAGTCGTTCTCGACCGGGAGCGCCCACACCGGCCGCACGTCGCTGAAGAGCCACCCCTCGGCGCGACAACTGTCCCCACCGCAGGAGATCTGCACCCACACCGAGATGGCGTGACCTCCGGCGTGGATGCAAGCGCCTGCGCTCTCGAACGCGTCGGGCATGCGCAGGCCGAGGATGGCCTTCGCGTCGGTGCGTGAGAGGTCGCGACAGCCGAACTCGCGCGCGACGACGTTGCGAATTCGCGCGAGCTCTTTGGAGTGAGAGGCGACTTTCTGGCCGGCGTTCGCCAATGACACGACTGACGCGAATGACGCGAACGACACGAGCGAAAGACCAGTCATAGCCACGAGCGCGACGACGGAGTGACGAGGCATCGCCTCGAACCTGCCAGTCGCGTCCACGCTGGGCCAAGCTACGGGTCTCACATGAGCGTGACGCCGATCAATCGATGAAGCCGAACGAGAACAGGTGCTCGTAGGTCGTCCCCTTCGACTGCACGAGCGCGAGTTGCGGGCTGGCGCTCGTCGTGAGGTCGATGCCGAGGCTGGTCAGGTAGGTCTTCGCTTCCTTGGTGTGCGCGAAGTGGTTCCACGAATCGACGTAGAGACCGCTGACGCAGGCGTTGGACATGCGCGGCATGACGCCGTGGCCATCGAGCACGAAGTGCAGGCGTCCAGTTTCGAATCCATCGGAGCCGAAGAGCGGCTCTTCGATGAGCGACTCGGCGAGGCTCGGGTGCGCGACCGAAATCACGACCTTGCAGCTCGAGGGTCCGAGCGCGCAAATCGACACGGAAATGGCTTTGTTGGAGGCGTCCGAGAGCGGCGCGTGGAGAAGCGCGATGACCGTCTCGGAGACGATCAAGCTGCCGCTGCCAGAGAAGCCCGTCGAACGCAGATCGATGCAGCTCGCGTCCTCGCTGGTCACCGAGTGAACGGCGCCGGCGATGATCTTGGTCGAGTAGTCGGACACCGTCGCGCCACCTTTGCCGGTCGATGCGTTGGTGATTTCGAACTTCTGGAGGAAGAGATCCGATGATGAGGCCGGCGCGGTCGTGTCGGAGGCTCCGCTGTCCCCGCTGTCCCCGGCATCGACGGAGCCCGAATCGAGAGCGCCGCCGTCGGTAGGAGTGCCCGTGTCGATCGCACTCGTATCCGTCGCACTCGTATCGGTCGTGCCCGTGTCGTCGTGGCTGCCGGCGTCCGCGCTCGCGGTGTCGTCGACGCTGTTGCAGCCGACGGCGAGGACCGAGAGGACAAGGGCAGCGACACTGACCGCGGAGGGGTTCGGTGAAGAGAAGTGGGTTCGTCGTCGGTTCATGCGGGCTGTTGTATGACCCGCGCGTCACGGCGGAAGCGGCCGAGTGAGCATTAACGGAACGATTAACGCCCGCGGGTCTCCCTCAGGCGACTGCGTCGATGGGAGACCGCAAGGCGCTTCGTCCTGCGTTTCCCGACCTTCGCGTCGAGATCCACGCGCAAGTGGCCGAGGGTGACCTGGTGACCACGCGGAAGGCGATCCACGGGACCCATCGCGGCAACCTGTTCGGCATTGCGCCGACGCAAAGGGCGGTGACCCTCCAAGTGATGGACGTGGTGCGCGTCGTCGAAGGTCGTTACGTCGAGCACTGGGGAATGAACGATCTGCCCAGCATCTTGATCGCGCTCAGCAAGTCGAGCGGCGAGAAGTAACGCCTGCGTGTGTGCCCGAGGCGGCGTGGCCTGCTACGTTGAGACGACATGCTGATCTTCATCCTCATCCCGTTCGTCGGTGCGACCCTCCTCGGTGCTGCGCACGACGTCGGCGGCGAGGGAGCCACCCAAGCGCCGTGGGTGCGCGTCGATCCCGACGGGCCCGTCGCGCCGAACTTCGCGAGCCCGCCGCGTCACATCCGCTTCGGTCTCGATTTCGACGTCGCCTTCGTCACCGGCGCGCGCTGGCTTCGGCTCGGCTTCGACGGCGGCGCCGACGACGTCATTCGTCTCGATGCTTTGGAGAAGGCGCCCGCGCGCGTGTGGCACGACTCGCTCGGCGCCGTGCCCGAGCCACGTCACATCTATCTCTCGGTCGACGACGCGCTCGCGACGGAGCCCATTTCGGCGACTCCGCCGCCTCCGCGCTGGGTACGTCCTTCCCTCGACGAGTGATCGCTCGGCTCACTCGGCCGTGAGCGAGCGACGAACGGCGGCGAGCAGGTCTTCCTGACGGAATGGCTTGCGCAGATGGGTCGAGAGCGAATCGGGAGAGTTGCCGAAGGCGCCCCCATCGCCGCTCATGAGCACGACGGGAAGATTCTGCCTTTGCTCGCGAAAGAGCCGCACCAGATCGTGACCGTTCTCGTTGCCGCCGAGCCAGACGTCGGTGATGACCAAGCTCACCTCGGAGCCGTGCGCCGACCAGAGCTCGCGTGCGGTGACGGCGGTCGTCGCTTCGAGGATGCGATGACCATGACGCTCGAGGAGACGTCGAACGGCGCGCCTCACCGCGTCCAGATCGTCGATGAGGAGCACGGTCGCGCCAGCCTTCGGCTTCTCGGGCTCGCGTCGCATGCTGGCGGCGATCGGCGCGTCGGTCTCGGGTAGGAAAATGGAGAAGGTGGTGCCGAGGCCGAGCTCGCTCTCGACCTCGACGAAGCCGCCGTGCTTCTCGACGATGCCCCAGACGGTAGCGAGCCCGAGGCCAGTGCCGCTGCCCGGTTGCTTGGTGGTGAAGAAGGGATCGAAGATTTTCTTCAAGTGCTCGGGCGAGATGCCGACGCCGGTGTCGGAGACGCGGAGCGCGAGAAATTGGCCTTCGGTGCGCAACGGTCGGCCGGCGACGGCTGCTGCGTCGAGCGTCACGGGCGCGACGACCACGCGCAAGCGACCTCCGTCGGGCATGGCGTCGCGCGCGTTGACGACCAGGTTCATCACCACCTGATCGAGGTGTCCGGCGTCGGCGATGACGCGGTGACCGGGCACGAGCTCGCTCTCGACCCGCACGCGATCGCCGAGGAGTCGTCGCACCATACGCAGCGTCGAGTCGACGCAGGCCGCGAGCTCGACCGACTTGCGCTCGTTCGGTGATTGCCGCGCGAAGGCGAGGAGCTGACGCGTGAGGTCGGCGCCGCGTACCGCCGCTTGGACGATGGTTCCGGCCATCTCCGTGAGGTCGGCGGCATCGCGCGGCTCGGCGACGAGCTCGGCGGTGGCGAGGATGACGGTGAGCACGTTGTTGAAGTCGTGCGCGGCGGCAGCGGCGAGGCGACCGATGGCGTCCATTTTCTGCGCGCGGCGGAGGTGCTCTTCGAGGGCGACGCGCTCGGTGATGTCTTCGGCCGAGCAGAGTGCGCCGGTGGCGATGCCAGCATCGTCGCGCACGAGGACGGTATGAAAACGCACCGTTCGTTCACGTCCGGCGAGCGTCGAGATGGTGACCTCGCCTTGCGGAAACGCCGGCCGTGCGCCGCGGATCACCTCGGCGAAGAGCTCGCGCGCGACGCCGCGGTCGCCGGGACGGGCGAAGCTCTCGAAGACGTCGCGACCGACGATTTGCGACGGCGCGCCTTCGAGGAGGCGCGCGCCGGCGTCGTTGCAGAGAGTGATGCGCGCGTCCCGATCGACGGCGAGGACGAGGTTGGGGATGATCGCGAGGTAGCGCGCTGCCGCTTCTCGTTCACGAGCGAGCGCGGCTTCGGCGACGCGCAGACCTTCGCGCTGTCGAGCCTCGCGCATCTCCCGGCGGAGGACCTCCGGGAGCCGCGTGAGATGCGATTTCGAGACGAAATCGTGGGCGCCGGCGCGCATGAGCGCCACCGCGGCCTCGTCACCGACCGCGCCCGAGACGACCACGAAGGGGACGTCGAGCCCGAGCTCGGCGTAGATTTCGAGCGCGCGCGGGGCGCCGAACGTAGGCAGGTTGTAGTCGGAGACGATGGCGTCGAAGTGACCGCCGGCGAGGACCTCGCGAAAGGCGGCTTCGGTCTCGACGCGCGTGACCGTGACGGCGAGGCCGGCCTTGTCCAAGGTGCGTACGAGGAGGCGCTCGTCGTCGTCGGCGTCCTCGACGAGCACCAGGCGCGAGCTCGCAGGCGCCGACGTCATTCGTGCGGCCAGCGGTTGAGGAGTGACCAATAGAGACCGAGCTTGCCCACCGCCTCGACGAACTCGTCGAAGGCGACCGGCTTCTGCACGTAGCTGTTGGCGCCGAGCTGGTAGCTCTCCACGAGATCGCGATCTTCCGAGGACGACGTGAGCACCACCACCGGCACGTGCCGCGTGCGTTCGTGCTTGCGAATGGTGCGGAGGACCTCGAATCCGTCGACCTTCGGGAGCTTGAGATCGAGGAGGACGACGCAGGGGAGCTGGAGCGCGTCGTCGGGGCGTCCGGGATCGGCGCCGAAGAGGCTGACGAGCGCGTGTTCGCCATCCTCGACGTGGACGATGTCGTTCACCAGCTTTTGCTTGCGGAGCGCGCGCAGCGTCAGCTCCGCATCGTCGGGCGTGTCCTCGACCAGGAGGATATGAGGGGGCCGCACGTGATTTCGCGTCCTTCTCGTCCGGTGGCCGGCTTCGCCAGGCGTTCCGAGCGGTAGTGGCGACTGGAGAATATCGATATCCTACGCAAGGTGTCGAGCGAAGGTCCCTCTCCCGTTCCCCCGCCCGAATCGGCCCAGAAAAGCGTCGCCGCGCTGACGGCGGAGAACGCGGCGTTGCGTCGAGAGAACCAGCAGCTACGTGCGAGCGCCGAGCGCACGTTGCGGGTGTCCGAGCAGCACTCGCAGGCGCTCATCGAGCACGCTCCCGACGCCATCGTCGTCATCGACGTCGAGAGCGGCCTCTTCGTCGACGCCAACCCACCGGCCGAGCGACTCTTCGGTCTCACCCGCGCAGAGCTGCTCACCCGCGGCCCCGTCGACACCAGCCCCGAGATGCAACCCGACGGCCGCTCCTCCGCCGAGGCAGCCCGAGAGGCCATCGCCGAAGCGCTCGCCGGCAAGACGCCGGTCTTCGAATGGACGCACGTCGGTCCATCCGGGCGTCGCATCCAGACCGAGGTGAGGCTCGCTCGTCTCCCCGACGTCTCGCGCGCGCTCGTACGCGGGAGCATCTTCGACATCACCTCGCGGAAGCTCCTCGCGCACGCGACCTTGGCCGTGCAGCGCGTCACCGCCGAAGTCACCGGACATGCATTTTTCAAGCTCCTCGCGCAGGGGCTCGCGCGGGTGCTCGACGCGCGCTGGGTGATGATCGGCCGGCTCCAGGGCACCGAACGGGAACGCGTCCGCACGGTGGCGCTCTTCGCCGACGGCGCTCTCGCCGACGACATCGAATACTCGCTCGCCGGGACACCTTGCGAGAACGTCGTCTCCCAGAGCATGTGCGTCTACGAATGCGGCATCCGCGGGCTCTTCCCCGAGGACGAGCTCCTGGCGCAGATGGGCGCCGAGAGCTACATCGGCGCGCCTCTCTTCTCCGGCACTGGTGCTCCACGCGGCGTGCTCGCGGTGCTCGACGACAAGCCGCTGGTCGAGACCGAAGCGACGCGCGCGCTCCTCGCCATCTATGCCTCGCGAGCGAGCGCCGAGCTCGAGCGTCTCTGCGCCGAAGACGAGATGCGCGCGCTCAATGCCAGCCTCGAACAGCGGGTCGCCGAGCGCACCGCGCAGCTCACCACCGCCAACGCCGAGCTCGAGAGCTTCTCCTACTCGGTGTCGCACGATCTCCGCGCGCCGCTCCGCTCGATCAACGGCTTCGCGGCTGCCCTCGTGGAGGACGCCGGAGACGGCCTCGACGCCGTCGCCAAGGAGCACCTCTCGCGCATCCTCGGGGCGAGCGCGCGCATGAGTCAGCTCATCGACGACCTCCTCGGGCTCGCGCGCATCTCGCGGCTCGAGCTTCGCCGGAGCGACGTCGACGTCACGGCGCTCGCGGGCGACGTGATCGCGGACCTCCGTCGCGCCGACCCGAATCGGGTCGTCTCGGCCACGATCGCCGAGGGACTTCGCTTCGACGCCGACGCCAACCTGCTCCGCGTCGCCCTCGGCAATCTCATCGAAAATGCCTGGAAATTCAGCTCCAAGAGGGCCGAGGCGCACATCGAGATCGGAGCGACCGAGGCGCGTGGTCGCCGCTCGCTCTTCGTCCGTGACGATGGCGCCGGCTTCGACATGGCCTATGCGGGCAAGCTCTTCGGTCCCTTCCAACGGCTCCACGGCGCCAAGGAGTACGAAGGCTCGGGCATCGGGCTCGCGCTCGTGCAACGCATCGCCGCGAGGCACGGCGGCGAGGTCTGGGGCGAGAGCGTGCTCGGCAAGGGCGCGACCTTCTACCTCGGGCTGTGAGCCCCGCGCGAGTCCGCTATGCTCGGCACCTCGATGGAGCGTGACGGAAAGTCGGTGACGATTCTCCTCATCGACGACGAGGAACCGGTGGCAAAGGCCGTGCAAGCGACCCTGCGCACGCTCGGGTATCGCGTGCCCGAGGTGGTGACGAGCGCTGGCGCCTTCGACGCAGCCCTCGATCGTGTCCATCCCGATCTCGTCCTCCTCGACATCGACCTCGGAGGTGAAGCCACGGGCATCGAGCTCGCGGGACGGGTGCCACTGCACGTGCCCTTCGTCTTCCTCTCTGCCCACGCCGACGATCGCACGCTCGGGCTCGCCGGCGAGCGGCGTCCCGCCGGTTTCGTCGTCAAGCCGTTCGAGCGCGCGCAGCTCGCGGCCGCGGTCGAGATGGCGTTGGCCGGGCGTCGTTCGAGCCCCGATGGCGCAAGCGCGCTCGCCGACGTCCCCGAACTGGCACCGCTCTCGCGACGTGAACGCGAGGTGCTCGAGCAGCTCGTCGCGCACAAGCGAGCACCGGCCATCGCCAAGGCGCTCTTCATCAGCCAGCACACGGTGCGCAATCACCTGAAGAAAATCTTTTCGAAGCTCGAGGTCCGTTCGCAGCAAGAGCTGCTCGATCTCGTCACCAACGCGGCCACGAAGCGCCGCTGACCGGTTCCGGCCATCCGCGTCGCGCGGACCGACGTGAGCACGCCGCGGGTCTGCTCAACCAAGCGAAAAACGGAAGGTCGCACCCTTGCCGACGCGCCCTACGCCTTCGACCGTGCCCTGGTGCCGCCGGACGATGCGCTGCACGGTGGCGAGGCCGATGCCATCACCGGCGAAGTCGGTTCGACTGTGGAGCCGTTGAAAGGGCTGGAATAGCTGCCCTGCGTGCGCGGGATCGAAGCCGATGCCGTCGTCCTCGACGAAGAACGTCGGCGACGCAGCGCCCTCGACCTTGCCGACCGTGATGTGCGCATGGGCGCGCTCACTCGTGTACTTCCAGGCGTTGCCGAGGAGGTTCTCGAGCACCGCGCGCGCCAGCGTGGCGTCGGCGTGACAGCGCAGTTCGGGTGCGATCGTGACGTCGACGCGGCGATTCGGCTCTGCCCGCGCGAGGGTCTCGTGGATGTCGCGGGCGAGCGCCGAGAGATCGACGTCGACGCGCACCAACTCACGACGGGAGGCGCGCGCGAGCACGAGGAGACCGTCGATGAGGTTGCTCATGCGCGCCGTCGCCTGCCGGATACGCGCGAAGTGCTTTCGCGCGTGCTCGTCGAAGGCGGCGCCGTGCTCGTCGAGGATGATCTTCGAGTACCCGTCGATGGCGCGGAGCGGCGCGCGCAAATCGTGCGACACCGAATAGGCGAACGACTCGAGATCGGCGTTGGCCGCTTCGAGATCGCGCGTGCGTTCGCTCACGCGGCGCTCGAGGGTGGTGTTCATCTCGCGCATCGCCACCTCGGCCTCGCGCTCGGGCGTGCGATCGATGCCCGTTCCGACGACGAATTTCACCTCGCCGTCGGCGTCGAGAATGCAGGAGTTGGCCCACGCGATCCAACGTCGTCGCCCATCGCGCGTCAGCCAGTCGTTCTCCAACCAGCTGGGAAATTGGCCCGCTGCAAGGTTGGCGAAGGCCGCGCGCGTCTCGCCCTGCTGCTCTTCGGGGACGAAGACGTCGAAGAAGGGCCTGCCCACGACCTCCGACGAGGGCCAGCCCGTCACCGATTCGCAGGCCGGATTGAAGAGGACGACGCGCGCGTTGCGATCGAGCACCACCACGAGCGCGCCAACGACGTCGAAGACGGCCCGGTTGAAGGCGTCGAGCTCGCCGAGTTGGACCTCGAGCGCGTGTCGATCGCTGATGTCACGAACGACCGTGACGATGGCACCGATGTCCGGATCGTCGAGATAGTTGGTGCGCAGGGACTCGGCGTATCGCGACCCGCCGCCGGGCAATCGCATGCGGAACTCGTGTCGGAAGCGGACGCCCGGATGATCGATGCACTCCTGCCAGCGCTGCCGATAGACGGGGAGATCTTCGGGCTGGATGAGCTCGTGGACGTCGCGACCGATCAGGCTCTCGCCCGGACGACCACCGACCGCGGCAGCGGCCGGGCTCGCGTAGAGGAAGACCCCCTCGCGCGTGAGCAAGCTGAGCGCGTCGGGACTGGTCTGGACGATCGCTCGGAAAACGCGCTCGGTTCGCGCCAGCGCCTCGGCCGTCCGACGCTGCCGCGAGATGTCGAGGACGAACGTGATCTGCTGATCGCCTTCGAGCGAGGCCGAGCCGACGAGAACCGCGACGCGCGTGCCATCCTTACGGAAGTACTCCTTCTCGATCGCCGCGACGACGCCGGCTCGACGAAGCGTGGCGACCAGCTCGGCGGTGAGGTCCTTCCACTCTGGCGGCGTCAGCTCGTCCCATCGCAGCCGCCCTTCGTCGAGATCCGCGCGCGTGTATCCGAGCATGCGGAGCACCTCGTCGTTGGCCTCGAGGATGCGGCCCGAGAGATCGGTGATCATCACGCCGAAGATTCCAGCGTCGACGAGCCGGGCGAAGCGCGCCTCGCTGCGACGAAGAGCGGCTGCCTGTTCGGCGGCGAGACGCTCGAGCTCGCTCTTGTATCGATGACGCACGAGCGAGCACGCTCGGCGCCAGAACTCGTTCATCGCCGCGAGTACCAAGGCGACGTGCCCGAGGGCTCCGCCGTGCGCCTCGAGGATCAGCGGAATGCTGTGCTGTTGGACGACGGCGACGAGGTCGGTGATCTCGTCGAAGTCGATGCCGAGCTGAGCGAAGGACTCCGCGCGGCGGAGAAAATAGGCTCGAAGTGCCCGCCAATCGCCCCTCTCGTGAGCTGCTCGGACGACCGCCAAGTCCTCGCGACCCATCTCGAGCGCGCGCGCACGGAAGGCGGGATCGGCGATCGCGGGGACGAGCGCCTCATGCGCACCGATGCTCCGCTCGACGATGAGATCGTAGCTCGCCGTGTGGAGCGTCCAATAGTCACGGAATGCGGCGAGACGTTCGCCTTCGAACCATGGCTCCTCGACGCTCACAGGCCCCCCCGATGCTCGCGGACGAGCCGCTCGGCGTGCTCGCCCGCTGGATGGGCTCTCCAAGCACGCACCTGCGCCGCGGCCGCGGGAGGCAACTCTTCGAGCCTCGGAAGTCGCCCGCCCGAATCGTCGGGGAAGACGGCTGGCGCAGCGAGCGCGGCGAAGGTCAGATCGGCCGCGGTGAGAGAGTCTCCGACGAGAAATTTTCGCCCGTCGGAGAGGAGCGCGCCGACCTGGGCGAACACCTGCTCGATCTTGGCGAACGATCGCGCGGCGCCAGCGGCGTCGATCTTCATCGAGCGACGAATGGCGACGCGCACGAGCGGGAGGAGCACCGTCATCGTCGATCGCTGGTAGCGCGGCGCGCTCGTCTGCGCGGCGAAGAGCTGGCGCAACAGCCGACGATCGGCGAGGAGCTGAAAATACGCCCACCTTCGTGTGTGCGGCCCGAGCTGGACGTCGAACAGCTCTTCGAGCCGAAGCACCTCCGCGCGCTCTTCCGGCGTCTTGCCGAAGAGCCCGAGCTCGGGACGACGGCGATCGATCCACGCGAGAATGTCGCTGGAGTCCCGGAGCACGCCCTCGCCAGTGACGAGCAGTGGCGTGCCGTGTTTACCGCCCGCGCGACGCACCGCCGGCACATGAAAGAGCGGAAGGTGCGCCGATTCACGGTACTCGATGCTCGCGCGATCGAGCGCCCAACGCGCCTTCTCGCAGAAGTGGCTGAACGAAATGGTGACGAGGGTGGGGATGGGCATGGGCATGATTCATTCTTCGAGCAGCGCGCGTGGCTGCGGCGTGACGCGAGGGACGAGGCGTTCGTAGGCGGCGAGCCAGAGCCGTCTCGTCGCGTCGGCGGTGGCGACGAATCCACGTTTCTTCAGCTCGGCCGCGACCACCGTCAGCGCGCGATGATGAAGCGGCGCGCCGGCGAGCACGCTCCACGCCGAACGCTCGCCCTTCCAACTGAAGCACGTCGCCAAGTTGACGGACGGCTCATGCGCAAAGACGCAGTGCCACCAATACTTGGGGATGAGCAACGCCTCGCCGGCCGTCAGGGTCGCCACCTGCGGCGCCGCCTCGGCAAAGCGAGGAAAACGCTTCAAATCAGGCGCAAACGGGTTGATCGGCGACTCCGCGCTGCCGTACCGATAGAGCTGCCGATGCTGCGGTGGCGGCACCAAGAGGAACGTCTTGCGACCGCTCACCTGGAGGTTGAGGTTGTCGAAGTTGCCATCGTGGTGGAGCGACGACATCGTCCGCGCCGGCGCGATCCAGAGCGTGCTCCGTGGATCGTGGGCACCGTCGGGCATCAGCGCGTCGAAGGGCGGTGGCCGCTTCGCGAGGTCGTCGCGCATCGCCGGCACGCGGGCGAGGAACTCGAGCCCCTTCCATCGTTCACGCGTATCCCCCGCCAGCGCGCCGGAGATCCACGCGCCGAGAGGCCGCCTCCGCAACGTGCGCTCTCCGACGTAGACCTCGCGCGTCTCCTCGACCTCGATCGTCGCATCGGCGTAGCGCGAAGCGATCGCCGTCGGCGACCAGCGCGCGCACCACTCGATGGCGTGCGCGGTCTCGAACGAGAGGACGACGGGCCGATTCTCGGCCAGATACCCGTGAGCGAAGGAGGCGCGATCGAAGCAATGCGCGCGCACGCGCTCGATCGATGGATGGCTCTGAACGACGGACACCTGCGCGAGGATATCGCAGAGACGCGAACTTCACGCCCCTCGAGGTCGAGCGCTCGCCCCGGCATCGCCGCCCTGCAGCTCCGCGAGGAGCGCCTTGGCCGCCTCGGGCCACGTCGGGAGCTGGAAGCGAAACCCCGCCTCGAGGAGTCGCGTCGGCACCACGCGTCGACTCTTGAGGAGCAGCTCGGTGTCGGTGCGAAGGGCGAAGGCGCCGATCTCGAGCATCCACTTCGTCGCCGGCAACCCGATGCGAACGCCCGCCGCCAGCCGAATCGCGTGCATGAATTCCGCGTTGGGAAGCGGGGTCGGCGCCGCGAGGATGACGGGGCCGTCGAGCTCTTCGTGATCGATGAGGAAACGAATCGCGCGCACCAAGTCGGCGCCGTGGATCCACGACACCCATTGCTTGCCGCTCCCCGAAGCGCCGCCGAGCCGACGACGAACGAGACCGAGCAGGACGTCGAAGACGCCGTCGCGATCGGCGCTCATCACCATCGACGTGCGCAGCGCGACCTTCCGCGTGCCGTCCGTCTTCGCGTCGGCGAGCGCTTTTTCCCAGGCGATTGCGATGGCGACGCTGCGCGCCCAATACGCCGGCACGTCCCGTTCGTCGCCGCCGAGGATGCCGGTCTTCTCGTCGTTCGCTGCGTCGAAGCGGTGGGCATAGATCGTCGCCGTGCTCATCTGCAGCCACAGGGGCGGAGGCTTCTTCGCCGCCGCGATCGCCTCTCCGACGACGCGCGTCGAGAGGACGCGCGAGTCCATCATCTGCCGCAGGTTCTCCTCGGTGTACCGGCAATTGACGGTGCGACCGGCGAGGTTGATGACCACGTCGGCGCCATCGAGCTCACGCGCCCAATCGCCGAGGTGCTCACCATCCCACCGCACGCCGCGCCCGAGCGAGCCGCCGCCACCGCGCGAGAGAATCACCACCTCGTCTCCACGTGAGAGGAACTCACGGGCGAGGAGCGCGCCAACCTGCCCTGTGCCGCCGGGAATGATCACCTTCATGATGCGTTCGGCCGGAGATTACTCGGGAACGCGCCGGAGAAGCGGCCTGCGGCTCAGAACCCCGTTGCTGGCTTGGCCCGCACGAGGAGGCCGTAGGTCGGATCTTCGACCACCGCCTTTCCGAAGATCGTGAGGTCGGCGCTGGAGTCGTATTTCCCGTTGTGCGAGAGCGCGAACCAACCGTCGTCGGCCGCGCTCGCCGGATCGTCCCACGCCCAAGCGAGCCACCCGAGCCCCCGCGCCTCGCACTCTTTCATGACGTCGGTCGGCGTGATCTTGGTCGGCGACGGACCGATGTCACGACCCGGCCCGAACTCACCGACGATCACGGGAAATCCGAGCGCCGCCAGCTTGTCGAGGGCGGTCTTCAAATCGATCTGCCACGAGGCGCCGCCACCGTTCGCCCAGTTGCCGTAGATGTGCTGATCGAAGATGACGTTCTTCTGTGGATCGGCGGCGAAGACGTCGGCCGCGTATTTGACGAGGTCGTCGTTGTCCTGCCCGCAGCCTCCGGAGGTGACCGAAATCGTCGAGAGGTACCCGGCCGCGCGCAGCTTCTTCACCGCCGAAACATAGGCATCGCGCCAACCGGTCCCCGAGGGGCCCCACTCGTTGGCGATGTTGAGGATCATCTTGTCGTCGAGCGTCTTCCAAGCGCTCGCCTGCGCCACCCACTTGTCGACGATCGCCGAGACCGTCGCCGCGTCTTCTTTGCACGTGCCGTCCCAATTTCCCGGCATCGGCACGATGTGGTTGTCGATGCTCGTCTTCATCAGCCCGAGGTTGGTGGCCGTGGGCTGCGCGAAATCGATCACCCATCGCTCGGTGTTGGCGTGCGTCTTCGGAATGCCTGGCGACGAAGCGTCCCAATGCAATTTGTTGAGACCGCGAATTCGGAACTCGTGCCCGCTCGGATCGTAGAGCTTCCCGTCGCGAACGAAGAAGCCCTTGCCGGTGTTGGTGCTCGGCCGCACGACCGTACCGCCGCTGTCGGTGGATGCATCGGTGGGCGTATCGGTACGCGTATCAGTGGGCGTATCCGTGGGCGTATCGGAGAGAGAGTCGGCGTGCGCGTCAGCACCGCCGCTGCCGGTATCGGTCGGCGGGGAGCCCGTGTCTCCCGAGGCATCGCTCCCCGCTTCGAGCCCCGGCGTCGTATCGGTGAGATCGCCCGAATCCGTTCCGTCGGCGCCCCCGTCACCGCTGCTGCAACCGATCATGCACGCGGTGCATGTCAGGAGAGCGGCGATCGATGTGATCGACGTGATCGATGCGCGAGAAATGGAGGACGCGTGACTGGGCGGGGAAGTAGGTCGAGGTGCCATCGCACTACAGAGGCCACCTCCCTCCCCGATCGGCTCACGGGGTGCGAAGATGCCCCCTCCCATGCCTCGAAAGCGTCCGATCTCCAGCGAAGTGCGGGCTGAGCCTCCGACGTTGCTCACGAGTGCCGAGGTCGCGACCTTACTCCGCGTGCATCCGAAGCACGTGTATCGGCTGCTGCGCGACGGTCTCCCGGCTCGACGCGTCGGCGGCGAGTGGCGCTTCGTCCGCGCCGACGTTCTCGAGTGGTCGAAGACTGGCGCGAGCGCTTCGAGCGACGCAAGTGCAGTGTCCGGCGCGAGCGAGGCTGCCGATGGACCGGGATCGATCCGGCGAAACGACGAACGACGCATCGTCGCGCCCCCGCTGCTCGCAGCCAACGGCGACGTCGCGGTCGAGCTCCTCTTGCAGCGTCTGTGCGAGCGCACGAGCACGCCGCTCGGCTTCGTCTCCGCCGATCGCGATACCGGGCTCGAGCTCCTGGCGCGTCGCAAGGTCCTCGCGGCCGGCACGCACGGCCTAGTGCCACCGCGCGATCTGGCGGGCGATCGATTGGTGCAGATTCATCTCGTGCGTCGCGCCATCGGGCTCGTCACGCGCAAGGGCGACAAACCACGCACGCTCGCCAAGCTCGGAAAAACACGCCTCGCGAGCCGACCGGCGACCGCGGGGGTGCGCCTGCACCTCGACGCCGCATTGCGCGCGGAGGGCCTCGATCCCCAGCTCGTCCACGAGCGCGCCGTCTTGTACGCCTCACACCGCGACGTCGTCTGCTCCATCGCCGCCGGCGCCGCCGACCTCGGCATCGCCTCCGCCGCCTGGGCCGCTCGCCTCGATCTCGCCTTCACGCCGATGGTCGACGAGCCCTACGGCCTCACGCTCTTCGCCGAAGATTTGGGCGATCCGCGCGTCGTGCAGCTCTGCGAGCTGGCCCAAAGTGCCTCGTTCCGCAGCGCGCTCTCCGCCGTCCCTGGCTACGTCGCCGAGGGAAGCGGAAGCATCCATTACGAAGTCATCGATTGAGTCAGATACGCCACCGCTGCCTTTTCGTCGTCGAAGACGTGCGCCTGCGCGCCGCGATTCTTGGCGAGCCGCGTCGACTGCAGCTTCCCCACCGCGGTGCGTACCAAGGTCGCGACCTTGGTGAACCGACGCGTGAGCGCAGCGATGGCGACGTTGGCCTTGGCCTCGAATGCTTCATCGTTCCGCGGCGGCGCGCGCCGAATGTCGATGAGTAGCTTCATGCCGGGCGGCACCTTCACGATCGCATCGCGGAGGAGCAAGTACGACCGCTCGACCGTGTCGGCGTCGGGATAGGCGAGCTCGTTGCGCTCGTAGCGCACGAGACCAACGGCCGCATCGACCGTGACCCGCGACCAGGCGTCTTCCACCAGCAGCGTCGACGTCATGACCCGACGTGCATCATGCCACACCACACGCCGGCGCGATGTCACCTACGAGGCGTCGATCTGCTTCCCGAAAACGACCCGCAGCGCGAGCCCCACCCCCGCGAGCAGCGCCATGGCCGTGAGAAACCAAGCACCTACATTCCACCCCAACGCCGGCCAGAGTCGCAACGAGAGCCCGACCAGCGGCGTCGCCACGAACGCCACCGCGAACGCCCGCAACCCAGTCGGCAACGTGCGCACCTTGAGCTTGAGAAGCGCCACATCGATGGCCGCGAACACCAGCAGCTGCGCAATCGCGAGCCCAGTCAGCGCGAGGAACCATAGGACCCACTTGCCGATCGTGAGATAGGGGAGCCACGCCAGCCACTGGGGAATGCGGTGGAGCGAGGCACTTGCTGCCGCGAAGGCCCAACCACCGGCGAAGGTGCCGAGCAGAAGGGGGCGCATCCAAGCGCCGAGGGTGGGGCGGGGCATGAAGGAACGATGGACATGAGCGGGACGGCTAGCAATGGTTGTGACGTTTCTTCATGAGCGCGGGTGCAGGCGCGGGCACGGGCGCAGTTTGCCCCCTTCCTCCGGGACTTCGAGCCCGATGAAAAGAACAGTTATTTCCATATGTTGACCCTCAGCCATATCGACAAAGCTGGCCCGGTCGGGCGAGGCGAAGCATTCGAAGGATGCGCCCTTTTTCTGCTCTTCGAGGGTGTGGGGGCTGGATTCATACAGCATGAGCTAGAGCTCGATTCGGATCAGCTGCACGTCGAACACCAGCATTCCCTTCGGTGCGCCAGTGGAGGTGCTGCCTTTGTAGGCGAGCTTTTCCGGGATCCAGAGGCGGCGCGTTTCGCCTTCGACCATCAACTGCACGCCCTCGGTCCAGCCCGGGATCACCGCGTCGAGCGGAAAATTCACGGTTGAAAGACGCATCACCGAGCTGTCGAACATCTTGCCGTCGGTCGTCCAGCCCGAGTAGTGCACCGTCACCTTCGCGTGGGGACCGGGATGCACGGTGCCGGTGCCGACGGAGAGTCGCTTCGAGGCGAGGCCACTCGAGGTGACGAACGCATCGCTCGGCGGCTTCACGACCGTCGGCGGCGCCGGAATCGTGCCGGCCTCGGGCGGCGTGAGAACCATCGGTGCCTCGACCACCGCCAAGTTCGGCTGCGTGATCGGCTTCACCGGATCACGCGGGGCGGTCACCGTCGAGTCGTCGCGCTTCGAACACGCCAGACACGCGAGACACGCGAGACACATGAGAGAAAAGGCGAGTCCGACCGCGACAGTCCTACGCGAGAGCGTCACTTCTCGCGCTCGTGCTTTTCAGTCTTCTGAGTCTTCTGAGTCTTCTGAGTCTTCTCACTGTTCTCACTCTTCTCGAGCACGTCGAAGGCGACGTCGGCCGTCGCACCGACCAACTTGTTCACCACGCGAATGGCGCCATGCACGCCCGTCACGGCGACGTCGTGCACGGCGTGGACGATCTTGGCGGGAGCGCCGACGTCGGGCAGATCCTCGAGGATGGCGAAGGGACGCGCCGCGGTCTCCTTCTGCACGCGCTCGACCGCACGCGAGCCGTGCTCGACGGCGTCGATCAACAACGATTTCAGGCCTCGCCACCGCTTCCAGTTTTCGCTCATGCGTCCCCTCGGTCGTCGCGATCGTCGCGATCGTCGCGATCGTCGCGATACCAATCACGGATGTGCGTATAGACGTCAGGATGATGGGCGAGCGGAAGGTGCGCCACGCCCGGCAGAATTTTTACGTGGCCCGGCGGCAGCGCCAAGCCTTCGGCGTCGACGACGTGACCATCGGTCGCGCTCGGCACCGGCACCATCATGTCGCCGAAGAGCCGCGCGAAACGCACGTCGTCCCAGAGCGCACCCGCGATGAGGTAATGACGAATGGAAGGCAGGAGCGGCACCGGATGACGCGGATCGCGAAGCGAGAACTGATGGGTGCGACGCGCGCGATCGTCATGACGGAGATCGGCGTCCCCGAGATCTTTCACTCCGTCGCTGCGTAGCTCGCCGATGTCGGCGATGAGGCGTGTGTACGGATCGGGGATCGAGCGCATCACGCGTGTGAAGACGCGACCGACGCGTTCGAGCGGCGCTCCCAGATGCGGCGTCCCGACGTAGAACGCACGGCGCACCAGCCGCAGCCATGATGCGTCTCGTGCGTCTCGCGCGACTCGCGCGGCCGGCGCGTCCAGCTGTTCGAGGCTCGCGAGGTGGCAAGCGCTGCGGAGGACGAGCCCTCCCATGCTGTATCCGAAGGGAATGATCTCTTCGAGCGGCGTCGGCCAGACGTCGACCAACGTGCGGAGGAGCCCCGCCAGCGTCGCGCCGTTGTCGGCGATGGCGAGGCCGGAGTTGTAACGGAGGTAGAGGGGCGTGGTGCCGAAGTCGCGCGCGTGCATCGAGCCGTAGTCGCTACCGTCGGGAAACGCGAAGACGCCCTCGGTGCAGCTCACGCCATGCAGGAGCAACGTGACGCGTGAGCTCGCTTCCGGATGTGCACGCGCGAGGGCTTCGCGCTCCAAGTCGAGCAGCTCACCGCCGTGCGGGTCGCGAACGAAGCGCATCTCGGTGGCGAGCCCGTTGCCGGTGCGCGCGAGGTAGTCACCGATCACGCCGTTGAGGACGCCGAGCGTGAAATCGAGCTTCTTTCCCATCCGCCCTCAGCTGCGCCGGAGCGTGGTCGCGTCTTCGGCGGGGCGGAAGGCCGAGGGCCAGCCGGCGCGAGCTCGACGCAGAAAACGCTCACCCGTGCCGATCGCGCACACGGCGACGAGACTCGCCACCGATGGGGAGCGGAGCAGACAGGCGACTCGATGCGAGATCGGCATCGGCGACGAATACGTAGGAAAGCAAGCGCAACGCGCGCTGGCCTGCCCGTTGCACTACCGCTCGACATGACCTCGAAATCACTCGCCACCTTCGCGCTGACGGCCATCCTCGTCAGCAGCGTCAGCCTCGTCAGCCTCGTCAGCCGCGCTCATGCCTACGACGACGGGCCGCCGCCCGACTTCAGCGACGACAAGCCCGCGGCGCCGGCGCCTGCTCCGGCGCCTTCACCGAGCTTCGTTCCTGCGCTCGCACCGACCTTCGCCGCCGCACCTACGGCATCTCCGAACGTCGCGCCCTCGTTCAACGACGGAAGCGCAAGCGAAGGTCCGCGGCGCGAGAGGAAGGTCTTCTACGGCTGGGAGAACATGGTCGTCAGCTACAGCGGTCTCGCTCTCTTCTACGGCGGAGGCTTCTCGTCTGGGCCGGAGAAGGCGATTCTCGGCGCCGCCATCTATGCGCTCGGCAGCCCCATCGTCCACATCGCCAACGGCGACAGCGGCGGCAAGGCGTACGGCGCTTTGATGATCAACGCCCTCACGCCGGTCGTCTTCGGCGCCCTCGGCCACACCACCGACCGTCCGTGTTCGCCGCACGACGAAGAGTGCGATCTCGGTCACATCAGCGGAATGATTTACGGCGCCATGCTCGGCAGCCTCGTCGCGCCGCTCCTCGACGGGTTTCTCCTCGGTTGGAAGCCGGAGAAGACGCCCGAGTTCGGCATCGCGCCGACGATGACCTTGGCGCGGAAGGAAGATCCGACTTCGGCGACGACCGTCGGCGTCAGCGGTTTCTTCTGAGAGTGCACGATACGATTCAAGCTGGAATTTACGAGAAATGGGAACTTCTCGCGCGGCGCCCGGTCGCTCGACAAGGAGGTGACCATGGCAGGTGTCGAGGATGTCGGAGGTGGAGGTGGGCGGAGTAGGCGCAACGTCGATACGGCGATCAACATGGTGCCGTTCATCGACCTCTTGCTCGTGACGGTGTCGTTTCTGCTCATCACGGCGGTGTGGACCTCTCTCGCGCGGGTGTCGGTGTCGCCGACCGACACGCATGGCTCGACGAAGGTGCACGGGCCGCCCGGGCCAGCCTCGCTGCACGCACGCATCTCGACCGAGAAGGGCACCGTCACGCTGCAATGGCAGGACGGCACGCGCTACGACGACATCGCCACCGTGCCCCTCGACGGCGGGAAGGAAGACGCGCTCCGCGACGCTGTGCGCGCTGCCTATGCGGGGGGCCTCGCGGGACGTCACCTCGCCGCCGACTTCGACGTCACGAACGTGAACGAAGCCTACGTCCACGCCGAGGCGAAGGTGCCCTTGCAGACGATGATGACGGTGATCGACGCCATCGACGCGACCACCCGCAAGCTCGACGAGAAGACGACGATTCCCGCGTTTCACGTCAGTTTGTCGTCGACCTGACGAGCGTCACGTCACCGCGAACTGCGGGAGCTGCCCGATGCGTTCGAGCGCGTCGGGCGGCGCGTCGACGGGGAATGCGGCCGACGATCGCCCGAGGCGTTCGAACCAGCGGCGATCGAGCGGTTCGGCGAGCTCGCGTGCGTCGAACGCCCCGACGGTCGCGCGCTTGTTGTCACCCGTCACCGGACCGAAGCCGACGGCGAATCCCGCAAGGAGCATCGCCGAACGAATCGCCGTCGCGCCGCTGAAGGTGTGCACCGCGACGCCGGCACGACAGACCCGACGGAGCGCAGCGAAGGCGGCGACCGTCCACATTTGGGGATTGGCGCGGGGCGAGAAGGGATCCCAGAAGACGATGTCGGCCATGCCCGCGGCCTGCGTTTCGAGCGTGAGAGGGAGCTCGCCATCGACGTAGCGCCAACGCGTATGACGGCAGGAATGCTCGCCGGACTCGAGTACCGCGCTGGCCGCCGCGAGCGATTCACCGACGAAGCCGAATGCTTCGGCGTTCTCCTCGGCGAGCGCGAGCGAGAATGCGGCGAGGCTGCGATCGAAGCTGACGATCTCGAGCGTGCGCTTCGCATCGTCCCGTGCATGCGAGGAGTGCGAGGAGTGCGAAGAGTGCGATGCCTTCCACGCCGCGAGGGCGTTGCTCCCGGCGCCGAGTCCGATATCGAGCAAGACGAGCGGACGACCGGGAGTACTTTCACCCAGTCTTTCTCGCACTCGCGCGGGTACTATATAAATACGTTCTGCTTCTTCGATGGGGCCGGTCACCGGATGCATCAGCTCTCCGGTGAGGCGATCGCGCACCGCCCGCGCCCCAGCACGAGTGGTCACCACCTCGCAATCGAGACCGACGCCGCGTGTGAGCGGGAGTGTGAGCGGGGCATGCGTCATGCTTCTTCCGGCAAGCGTCGACCCGGCCGGACGGCGCCGTGCTCGTGGCGATCGATCGCCTCGAGCTGCGCCGCCGACCAACTCGCGTAGACGCCCGCTTCGATGGCCTGCCGCGCGCCGCGCATGAGCGCTTGGTAGTGGTGGAGGTTGTGCATCGAGAGGAGCCGCGGTCCGAGCGGCTCGCCGCACTTGAAGAGGTGGTGGAGGTAGGCGCGGCTGAACTTGGTGCAGGTGACACAATCGCAGGCTGCGTCGAGGGCGACGTCGGCAATCGCGTAGGGAGCGCGGGTGATCTTGACGCGCCCACTCGAGGTGAACGCGGTCCCTTGCCAGCCGAGGTGGGTCGGCAAGATGCAGTCGAACATGTCGACGCCGGCGGCGATGGCGTGGAGCAAATCAGGGGGGGTGCCGACGCCCATCAGATAACGCGGCTTCTTTGCTGGAAGCAGCTCGGCGGAGAGGCCGATGACGTCTTCACGTTGCGTGCGCGTATCTCCGACTGCGAGACCGCCGATGGCGAACCCGTCGAAGGGATGCTGCGTGAGGAAGGCCGCCGACTCGCCGCGGAGCGAGGGCACGAGACCACCTTGGACGATGGCGAAGAGCGCCTGACGCGGCTCGGTCTTCGCTGCCAGGCTACGGAGCGCCCAACGATGCGTCCGCTCCATCGCCGCGCGCGTGGCCTTTTCGTCGGAGGTGGAGTCGATGCAGACGTCGAGCACCATCATGATGTCGGCGCCGATCGCCGTTTGCAGCTCGATCGAGCGCTCGGGCGAGAGCATGTGCATGCGCTGATCGACGTAGCTGCGAAACCGCGCGCCGCGCTCGGAGATGGTGCGATCGGCGGCGAGCGAGAAGATCTGGAAGCCGCCGCTGTCGGTGAGCACCGGGCCGTCCCAGCCCATGAAGGCATGCACGCCGCCGACGCGACGGAAGAGCTCGATGCCTGGACGAAGCATCAAGTGGTACGTGTTGGCGAGGAGCACTTGCGCGCCGACGGTGCGCAAATCGTCGGGGGTGAGCCCGGTGACCGTCGCGCGCGTACCGACGGTCATGAACGCAGGCGTATCGGCGACGCCGTGCGCGGTGGTCAGCCGACCGCGGCGCGCACGCGTCGAAGAATCGGTCGCGAGGATTTCGAGACCGAGCATCGGGTGACTAGTCGAGGCGCCCGTTGAGCGTCATCGTGTTCTGCACGCGCATGGTGCCGCCGCTGCCGGTGGCGCCGTAGCCGTAGATGCGAATCTCGATCGCCCCGGATTTGCCGGAAACGCCGCCGATCGTGACGGTGGTGGTCGTGTCTTTGGCGAAGGGAGTGCCGAGCGCGGTGAAGGTGTCGACGCTGGTGCCGACCGATCCGTTGGTCGGACCGGTGCCCGACGATTTCACGTCGACGAAGAGCGTCTCGAGGCTCACGAGGCATCCCGACGCCGGCGTGACGGTGAACGTCAGGTACTTGCCTTTGTCGGCGCTGGAACCGACACCCCAGCTGCTGGAGTTGAACGAGCCTGAGCCGGCCGTGGCGGTGAGCCCGCTGGTACCCGTCGAGCGCGTGAGCGTGCCGCTGGTGATGCCGCTGACCACCGTCTTCGCGGTGGCGCTCGCTTCGCCGCCGGCGAGCGCGCCGAAGTCGAAGGTCACGAGCGGGCCGTCGAAGCCCTTGTTGACGCAGGTGGAGAGCGCGTCGGACGGGGTGATGGCGTCGGCGGTGTCGGCGATCGCGCTGTCGGCGGTATCGGCCGTATCGGGTCCGACGTCTTTGCCCGAGTCGACGATCGTCGTGTCGGCAGTGTCGGCAGTGTCGCTGCCCGCGTCCTTGGTGTCGGCCACGCCGGTGTCGACGGCGGTCGTGTCGGGGCTGCCCGTGTCCCCCGTCGACGTGTCGGGTTTGGTCCCGCTGTCGTCGACGTTGGTGTCGTGCCCGCCGCTCGAGTCATCGACGCGGCTGTCGACGCCCGACCCGGTGTCGTGGGTGATTGGGTTGGTGTCCCCAGAGCCGTCACCGACCGCGCAACCGATGATTCCAAAGCTGGCGAGGGCCACTGAGAGGCCGATCACCGCTGCCCGACGTTGTTGACACTGCATCGGCCCTGCTTAGCACTGCGACCCGGCGGCGGTCGACGTGTGGGGCCGAAAAATCCGCATCGGGTGTACAGAACAAATCTTTGAAGACGCTTCTGCTGCGGTCTTGTGTCAGCGCAACAGATAGCGCCGAATCATCGCCGACAGCTCACGTTGCAAGAGGCCGCTCTCGAGTTGGGCGCGGTAGTCACGGGTGGCGGTGCGGACGACCGCCATCACCGTCTTGACGACGAGGTCGGCGGCGAAGTCGAGATCTTCGGGGACCACGCGCGCGCGGTGGTGCTCGAGCGCGACGCGGACCATCGTCACCGCCTCGTCGGTCATCACGAGGCCGAGCCCGAGCTGACCGAGGTTCGAAGCCTCGCCGTACCAACGTCGATAGAGCTCGAGCTTCTTGCCCGCGACCTCTGCGAGCACACCGACGAGGACCTCGATCGCGTCTTCGAGCGGCTTCTCCGCGAGCACGCTCGCCTTCGCTCGGAGTGCCGTCAGCTCGTCCTGCCACATGCGGTGGACGACGGCCTCGACGAGCGCCTCTTTGGTAGGAAAATAGTGATAGAGCGTGCCGATCGAGACGCCCGCCGCTTCGGCGATCTTGTTCGTCGTCGTCGCCGCCCAGCCCTCGCGCGAGACGACGCGCTCGGTGGCATCGAGGAGCACGCCGACCGTGTCCTGCGCCCGCTGCTGGCTCGGCACGCGTCGCGGCGCGGTGCGGACTTTTCGCGGCATCGATCGAGGAGTGAGCCTATCGCGGGAATCGGAGAATCGAGCACACCGGGGAAGCGATCGCGAATCGGTCGTGATTTTTCGAGTGAATCGTCTTTTGGCAATCGAGTACCGCCGACCTCCGCCGCGTGGTTATCTCCCGCCACATGTCGCACCTGCGCACCGCGCTTCCTCTCCTCGCGTTCGTAGCTCTCCCGCCGCTCTTCGGCGTCGCCTGCGGCAGCAAGAACGATGCAGCGAAACCGCCGAACGACGAGGCGCCTGTCTTCGCGCTCCAACCGAAGAGCCCGTGGCCGAAGTTCCGCGCCAATGCGCAACAAGACGGCCACAGCGATCAGAAGCCGAGCAGCCTCGCGCCCCGAAGCGGCGTCTTCTGGTCGTTCAAGACCGCGAAGGGCATCTTCAGCTCGCCGGTGATCGGCGCCGACGGGACCATCTACCTCGGCTCCGCCGATCGCTCGTTCTATGCGCTCGGCAAGGACGGCAAGGTCCGCTTCCAGGTCCCGACCGGCGAGATCATCGACAGCTCGGCGCTCCTCGACGACAAGGGCCGCGTCTACTTCGGCTCCGGCGACGGCAAGCTGCGCGCGCTCGACGCCGCCACCGGGAGCGTCGTCTGGACCACGACGGCCGACGATCCGAAGGTCAACAAGGCCTTCATCAATTGGTTCGAGGGCAACGTCTCGATCGATCGCAAAGGACGCCTCTGGGTCCCCAACGACGACTTCTTCCTCTACGGCGTCGATCGCGACGACGGCACCATCGTCGAGCGTCGGAAGATGCCCGATCAGACGTGGTCGCTCCCCGCCTTCGACGCCAAGAGCGGCCGCATGATCGTCGGCAACAACAACCTCCTCGCGGCCCTCGGTCAGAACGTCTTCGCGTGGGAGGAAGACGGCTCGCAGTCGTGGGACTCCTCGACGCTCGGCACCATCGCCGCGAGCTTCATGCTCACCCCCGAAGGCCTCGCGGTGGTCGGCGGCTTCGATGGCTACGTGCACGCGTGGGACGGGGCGACGGGCGAAGAAAGGTGGTCGTTCGCGACGCGCGATCACGTCTACGCCAGCCCGGCACGGCTCCCCGACGGCGGCATCGTGCAAGCGTCGACCGATGGCACCGTCTACGTGCTCGAGCCGAAGGACGGCAAGCTCCGTTGGACCTTCGACGTCCACGAGCCGGTGCGGAGCTCGCCTGCGATCGACGGCGACGGCAACATCTACCTCGGCGGCGGTGACGGACGTCTGTGGGTGTTGAAGAGCGACGGCACGCTCAAATTCTGCGTGAAGCTGATCACCGAAGCGCGCAACGATCTGAACGCTTCGCCTGCCCTCGGGCTCGACGCCGTCTACCTCGCGGGCGAGAGCGGCGACATCTTCTCGGTCCCGTACGATTGGTGTCTACGCGACGATCAAAAGGGGACGCCTGCGTGCGCACCGCCGCCGGCCTCGACCGATGGAGCGAAGCTTCGCTACACCACCGCGCTCGGCGCCGTGCTCGAGAGCGCGCCCGAAAGCATCGAGGCCAATGCTCCCATCGCGCTCAGCCTCGTCGTGCGGGAAGGCGGAAATCCTCGGCTCGCGGTGCTGGACGCGAAATCGATCACGGCGAGCGCGACGCCGGCAGTCGACCTCGACGTCGCGGTCTCGGGCGACGGCAAGTTCGTCGTCGTCACCCCCAAGGGTGCCTATCCCGCGGGGCTGCTCACGCTCGAAGTGAAAGGCAATTATCTCGTCGATCTCGATCGCGATGGGCTGCGTCTCTCCAAGGGTGTCGTCGGCGGCACGGTGCAGACGAAGCTGAGCTTGAAAGTGAAGGACGCCGTCGCCGCGGGCACGCTCGCGTTGCCCCACGATGGCGCCGCAGCGACCGCCTTCGAGCTCTCGCGCCTCGCGCTCCCGCTTCCCACCATTCTCCCGAGCTACAACCAAATCGGCTTCGATTCGCTGCACTACGTGATCGGCCTCGTCGAAGGGGACGCGAAGAAGGGCGTCGCCTTCATGGCCGGTGGCGCGCGGAAAGAGGGCTCCGACGTCACCACCCTCGACCCCGCCACCAAGGCGCTGATGCCACTCTCGTACACCTTCGAGGGTGGGCGTCTGACGCTGCTCAACAGCGACGGGTTGGTCGTCGAGGTGATGAACGCGACGATTCCCTTCCGCAGCTTCCGCATCGCCGCGACGCTGGGAGCCGAGCTCTCGGCCCTCGACGACGCGCAGCTGACCGGCAGCACCGTTTGCGCGCAAGTGCCTTTTTATGGGCCGTTTCTCCAAAATCTCGGCCTCTGCAATCCGCAGACGGACGTCCTCTCGGTGCTCGGCGGCGCCAAGCTCACGCCGTGGAAGGCGACGCCGGCGCAGCTCGAAGCGACGTTCGCGCTCGATGCCGCGGAGGTCAGCGCGACGGTCACCACCAGCACCAGCTCGCCGGGCAAGAACGTGAAGGCGAGCGAGCACGTCGTCTCGCTCCTCCTCGTCGACGCCACCACCGGTGCTCCCGTGAGCCTCGATTATGGCTTGAAGACGACCCGTGACGTCGACGCCGGCGGCAACGTCGCCAAGGTGCACGTACCCGTCACCGGCAAGACGCTCCCGAGCACGATGCGGGCCTATCTGATGGTCGACGTCTCCCCGGCGGCCACGGGCTCACTGACGACGGCGCACTGAGCGGCTCACGGACGGGTACGCGGTTTACCGCCACTCGCGCTGCAGGAGCGCGTAGATCGCGGTGTCGGTCCATTCGCCTTTCCACCACAAATTTTCGATGAAATGCGCCTCTTTCCGCATCCCGAGCTTCTCGGCGATGCGGATGGAAGCGACGTTGCGCGGGTCGACGTCGACGTAGAGGCGATGCACGTCGAGCTCGCGGAACGCGAAGTCGGCGAGCGCACGGGTGGCCTCGGGCACATAGCCCCTCCCCCATCGATCGCGACGAACGACGTACCAGAGGGCCGCCTCTCGCTGCTCGACATCGCGCACGTGCACGCCCACTCGCCCGACGACCTCGCCTTTGCCCCCTTCGTCACACTCGTCACACTCGACGATCGCCAAGTCGTAGAGCGTCCGCTTCTCGACGTCCGACTCGGAGCGCACCCGTGCGATGTAGGCGCGGCTCTCGTCGAGCGTGCGCACGCCGTGACTCTGGTAGCGGACGACCTCGACATCGGACTCGTAGACGTTGCACGCCTCGACGTCGTCCATAGTCAGCTCACGGAGGCGCAATCGCTTCGTCGACAATTCCATCGGGCGTTCCTCGGATCACTCGGCGTGCATCGCTTTGCGCGCCAACTTCATGGTCGGCGAGCCCGCCGAAAGCAGCTCGTCGTGAAACGCGCGCTCGGAGAAACCAGGCTTTCCCTCGAGCGCGTGGCGAATCTTCATCATCTCGGTGAAGCCGTAGAAGTACGTCGTCAGCTGCGCGCTCGAGAGCCGCGCCCGCTTCCACTTGCCCACCGCCTCGCCCTCTTCTTGGAAGGCCTCGTTCATCATCAGCGAAAGGGCGGCCTTCTCGTCCATCGACCCGGCGTGCACGTCGTGATCGAGGAGTGCGTTGACGCACATCCGCAAGACCATCTTCTGCCGTTGCAGCCGCACCTTCGGCCCGCCGAAGCCGTATTTCGACATCAGCCACTCCGAATAGACCGCCCACCCTTCGACAAAGGCGCCACTGGCATAGACCGCGCGCACCTTCGAAGGAAAACGGTTGTTGTGCATCAGTTGGAGGAAGTGCCCAGGCATCGCCTCGTGCACCACCAGGTCGGTGAGCATCCCGGCGTTGTATTCGCGATAGAACGACTCGACGCGCTTCTCTGGCCACCCCTTGGGGGTCGGCGAAATGGCGAAGAACGTCTCTTGATTCGCCTCCAGCGGACCCGACGAATCGCAATAGGCGATGGCCACACCGCGGCGCCATTCGGGCATTTCGATGACCCGACAGGGCTCGGTCGGCACCGTCACGAGGTCGTTTTTTTTCACGAACGCGGTCGCCGCGGTCAGCAGCTTCTCGGCGTCGCCGACGATGGTGGCGTTGGTCGAACGATCTTTCGCGACTTCGTCGAGCACCTTGCGAAGAAAGACCCGCTCGTCTTCCGCGTTGGCCAGCGCCGGCAGTTTGGCGCTCGGAAAGAGCACCGGCCAAAGCTCCTTGCTCGTCGAAACCATTTCTTTCTTGGTCGTCTCGAGGAGCACGCGCGCCTCGGCCGCGAGGGCGTCGATGTCGATGGCGTCGCCGAGCTCGAAGCGGAGCTTCTTCTCGAACTTGGCGCGCCCGAGGCGAAAGTCTCCGTCGCTGCGCGGGAGCAAGTCTTTCTCGAGGAAGGTCTGGAAGTCGTGGAGCGCCGTCGCACATCGCCCCGCCGCGGCGACGAGGCTCGCCTTCTTCGCCGGCACCTTCGCGGCGAACGCCGGCACCTCTTGCTCGCAGAGACCGATGAGCCCGCGGTTCTGATCGATCGCCGTCTCGGTCGACACGTGGGGCGAATGGGCGAGCCGACTCTTCGCCGCCGCCACCACCACCGCCACACCATCGAGCCTCTTTTCCAGGCTCGTCGCGCGCACGTCGAGGCTCGCGAACTCGCGCGTGATCATCGGATCGAGGCCGCTGCCGATGAGTGAGGTGTAAAGGACCGGATCCCAATCGGCGTCCTTCAGCTCGTCGATGCCGAAGAGGGCATAGCGAAGTTGGTTCAGCACCACCTCGCGATCGACGCGCATCGCCGCGTCGAGATCGGCCTCGGGAAGGGCGGCGAGCTTCTCGATCCATCCTTGGGTGGCCGCGCGATCTTTGGCGTCGCCTTCCTTCGACATGTCGGGCCAACGCTCGTCCTGCGAGTGGTCTCCCGCGCCGGTGGCGGCGGTCGGGCTTCGTCGAAACGCGTCGGCGAGGTAGTCGGCGAAGAGGTTGGCCGCGTCGGCGTGCGCGTCTTTCATGTTCGTCTCCGGCTTCGGCGAGGGCGGCATGGTGGGCGTGGGTGTTTTCCCACCAGGACCACAGGCGAGCACGCCCGCGAGGGTGAGAATCGCGAAAGTGGGCTCATGGCGGCGCATCGCTGCCGAGTAGCGCGAGCCGGTGAGCGCGAGAAGGCATACCGGTGCTAGTGTCCGCTCGTGTCGCTCGACGTCGACGCCGCCATCGCCAAAGCCGGAGACGAGCTCGGCCTCCCTTCCTACTACCGCGATTGCGTGAAACCACTCTTGCGCAGCGGTCCTGTGGGATATCCGCGCTGCTGCGGCGGCGGATGCGAGCCGTGCGCCGAGACCCTCGCTGCCGTCGCCGATCGCGCGCGTGAGCTGCTGGACGCCGAGCGATGAGCGACGAGCCGACATCCGTACCCCCGCCCGCACCCGCGCGCGGCCTCGCCGGGTTCTGGTCGAGGCGCAGTCGCAACACCAAGCGGCGCCTCGTCTTCTATCCGTCGCTGGCATTTTTGCTCATTTTGCCGCTGTTTTTCATGATGTGCATGCCCGGTGAGAGCTACCAAGGCGAGGCGCCGGTGCTCGACGAAAAAGAACGCGCGCTCGTCGGCTCGCTGCGCGAAGACGTGACCGCGCTCGCCAAGACCATCGGCGAGCGCAACCACCCGCATCCAGATGCGCTCGTCCGTGCACGTGAGTACGTCTCAGGAGCGTTCACGCAGGCTGGATACCAAGTCCATGCCCTCGACTACGTCGTCCTCGGCAGCGGGCTCGCCACCAACCTCGAGGTCGAGCTCAAAGGCACACGGCTCCCGAACGAAATCGTCCTCGTGGGCGCGCACTACGACTCCGTCGAAGGTTCGATGGGCGCCGACGACAATGCCAGTGGCGTCGCCGGTCTCCTCGCGCTCGCCCGTGCGTTCGCCGGCAAGCCGCGCGCACGCACCCTCCGCTTCGTCGCCTTCGCCGACGAGGAGCCGCCCTATTTCTGGAACGACGCGATGGGCAGCCTCGTCTACGCGCGCGCCTGCAAGAAGAACGGCGACGACATCGTCGCCATGCTCTCGCTGGAGACGATTGGCTACTACCGCGTCGGACCGAAGACGCAGCATTACCCCTTTCCGATGGGCCTCTTCTATCCCGATCACGGCGACTTCATCGCCTTCGTCGGCAACCTCGGCTCGCGCGGCCTCACCCGCGACGTGGTCCGTATTTTCCGCGAAGCGACGCGCTTTCCCTCGGAGGGCGTGGCCGCGCCGAACCTCATTCCGGGCATCGGCTGGAGCGACCAATGGTCGTTCTGGGAGGTGGGCTATCCCGGCGTGATGGTCACCGACACCGCTCCGTTTCGGAATCCCAATTACCACACCCAAGGGGATACGCCCGAGACGCTCGATTACGATCGTTTTGCCTTGGTCGTGAGTGGCGTGCAGAAGGTCGTCGAGCGACTGGCCGATCGCTAGTCGTCGTCGACCTCGAGTCCCAGCTTCTTCCGTTCGATGCGCGCGCGCGCCGCTGCCTCCACCGCCGGGGGCAACGACTGCAAAGGCTCATTTCGCAGCGCGCGCACCACTTGGCGATCGAGCGCTGGGTTCTCGTCGACCTCTTGCAGCTCCCACGACTCGGTGAGGAGCAGCTCCGGCTTCGTCGCCGCCTTGGCGCCGCACTCGAGAGGCCATTGTCGCTTCTGGTAGTTCCAAGGGGTGAAATCGGGTGTCGAGGTGAACATGTCGTAGGGAATCGCCGCGTGCTCGGAGATGGCATTGGAATAAGGCACTCCGAGGATGTGCGCGAACATCTTGTGGAGCCCGGCCACGTCCATGTGCGTATGACTCACGTATCCCTTCTTCACCCACGGGGAGACGAGCACGATCGGCGTGCGATGGACGTCGATGTGCTCGCCACCACCCGACGGATCGTCCTCGGTGATGACGACCAGCGTCGAGGCCCAGGTCGGGCTGTGCGAGAGCGCGTCGATGAGCATCCCCGTCCCTTCGTCGTTCACCGCGATCATCGATCCCGGCGAAATTCCCGCGCCGAAGCCGTGCGTGTGATCGTTCATCAGGCACGCGTAGGTGAACGCCGGGAGATCGCAGGTGACGCGGATGCGACCGCCGAGGTAGCAGGCGCGCTCGACGTCGGGATATCCGAAATTGGCTTGGGAGAAGCCGCCCGGATACTGACTGTCGACCGGAGTCTGCCCGGCGACCGGCTTGGGGAGGCCGAGCGCTTCTCCGAGAATGGTGATGGGCACTTTGTTCGCCAATAGCCAATCGAAGCCGCCACCATAATCGGGTTGTCCGAGCGGCAAGACGCCGCCCAGCGGCAAAACGTTTCCGCGGATGTCGCGGTTGTATTGATCGGTCGGCCACGTGCGCTCGTTGACGTCTGCACTGCGGCCGTAGACCGTCCAGAAGTGCCCCTGCTCGGAGAGCTCGGCGGCCGTGTAGTAATTGTCCGAAAGCGAGAAGTCGCGACCGAGCTGGCGGAAATTCTTCCACAGCTCGTCCATCTTCTCCTTCGTCTTCAAGATGGTCAGATCGGCCTTCCCTTCGACGCCGGGAAAATCGCCGAAGACGCCGTCGAAAGACTTGTTTTCACGCACGACGAAGATGATGTGCTGAATCTGCTTCGACGGACCTTTGGTGTTGGTCGTCGGGATCGGGAAGTCGTCGGCGCCCTCGGGACAGGTGACCTTCGGCGCGCCTTCGAGCGCGGCGACGTCGTCGTTCTTCTTCACCGCCGCTTCACCAGCGACGAGCTCGCTGGCAGTCGGCCGATTCAAGGCTTGCACGGTGCCCGACATGTGATCGGAGACGTTGGCGTCGGCGATCGCATAGTACGTCGGATCAGAGTCGACGTTGCCGCCGCGCATGTTGGCGATCACCACGATACCGGCGGGAAGAACGACCACCCCACTCGGCCACCAACCGGTCGGCACGCGCCCCGAGGGCGTCAGCGTCGGCGGCGTCGTCGTCGTGTCGACGGTCCACGTCGCCAGCGCGTTCATCCCCGCGAGCGTCGCGTAGAGCCTCTTTTGTAGAGGATCGTAGGCCAGCGTGCTCGGATCGCTGCCGTGCAACTTGGTCGCGCTGTCGGCGGGAATGCTGGTGCTGGTACCGGCGACGCGATCGACGAGCGTGAGGGTGTCGCCGAAGGCATTCGCGGACACCAACCAGCGCGCGTCGAGGAAGGTGAAGCCCTCCGGATCTTGATCGGTCGCGAAGTGTCGCGTCGTCTTCGGCGCCTTCGGATCGGTGATGTCGACTTCGTCGAGGGTGCGCGCGCCCCAGTGCGAGACGTAGACGAAGCGCCCCGTCGGATCGTTGGGATCGAAGGCCGCGGCGAACGCCTCCTTGTTTCCCAAATCGGTCTGCCCGGTGAGCGTGCCGAAGGTCGGTGAGCCGGCGCCGACGTCGAAGACGAGGAGACTCTTCTCGATCACGCCCGCGGCGACGAGGCGCTTTCCATCCGGCGAGGCGGCGATCGCGGCCACGTGCCAGGGAATGTCTTTGCCCGTGCTGCTCACCGACGACGGCAATTTGAGCGAGCGCGCGTCGTCGCGAGTGAGAACGCCGGTGGCAGTGTCGACCTTGATCGCCTGCACGACTTTGTCGCTGGTGGCGACGTAGAGCAAATCAGGCGCGACGAAAACGGCGCTGGAATTCAAGGTCTCCGGCGCATCGAACTTCACCAGGCCGCGCAGCGGATCGTCGCCCGCGAGGAGCTTGTCGACGTCGAGCAAGCGAACGACGTGCGGCCCTTGCCCGGTGTCGACGGTGACCACCCAACGCTTGCTGGTGAGGCCGATTGCGCCGAGGAAGGTCGTCAGGCCACCGGGGAGCACGGCGTCACGAAACATCCACTCCTTGCCCATCGGCTTCACGCGCCTCCCCTCGGGGAGCACCGTCGTCGCCGCATCGGCGGGATCTTTTCCCGCGTACTTGATCGCGTCGCCGCTCGACGCGCTGACCGTGCACTTGCCGGTGATCGCCGCCGGAGGTTTTCCATCCCACGTGCCGCAGGTGTCGGCGTGGGGAATCCCGTCCCACGCCCCGAGCGCGGGACACGCATAATTGCCTGCGATTTCCGGGCAATCCTTCTGCGGACAGTCGTATCCACACGACGTCGGTGGAATGACGAAGTCGGTCGGATCGGGGAGGTTGCCGGTGTCCTTGCCTGCGTCGACGCCGACGTCGTTCTGCGGGGGCGCGTCCTTCGAATCGCCTCCGCAACCCGACACCAAAGGCGCCAAACCGGCGCCGAAGGCGAGCAGCGCCAACGTCGAAGCCACGCCCATACGCCGATGGCCAATCACCAAGCTCATGCCCGCGACGTTCGCACGACCCACGCGGGGCGGCGAGACCACGCACGCGTCAACGACGACGCTTCGCCTTGGCGGGGATCTCGCTGGTTTTCCCCGACGCCACCAGGTCGCCGAGCGACTTCTCCATCTCTTGGGAGAAGACGACGCGGACCGCCTCCAGCCCCTGCGGGCGAATCGCCGCGAAGGCCGCCGAGATGTCTTCGGCCGCGATTTTTCGACCGAAACCGTCGCCGATTTTCTCGAAGAAGAACTTGGTCAGCTCTTCGGCGGCGCGGCTCAAATGCTTGCGGAGGATCTTCTGCGCGATGGCGCCGGTCTCGACGTCGATGCCGGATTTTTCGAGCTGCAACGCCACATGCAAGAGCGCCGGACTGCGCACCATGAAGCCGTGCCCCTGCCGCTCGACGAGGCCGAGACGTGACAAATCGGAGACGAGCCCGGGGCGACGATCGCCGATCATCTGGTGGAGCTCGGTCTCGGTGACGATGCGCGGCCTATCGTCGGCCCACGGCTCCTTCAAACGATCTTCGAGGCCGAGCCACTCACCGAGCGAGAGCTCACCCTTGTCGACCTGCGCGAGCAAATCGCGAATGGCGCGGATCGACAGCCCTCGATCTTGCAGCGAGGCGATGAGCTCGAGACGCTCGACGTGCGCCTTACCGTAATAGGCGACGCGCCCGCGAATCTGCGGGCCTGGCAGCGCGCCCTTCGATTGGTAGAAGCGAATCGTCCGGCTCGGAACGCGGGACGCCGCTGCGAGCTCGTCGATGGTGTACTCCGGCTCGGACTCCACGGCCGGCTGTCCCGGCTCGGCGTGCGCCGCGTGGTCATCCTGCTTCACTTCGTGCGTCCCGCTCACGCGCTCAGAATCACCCCAGGCGAGCACGTTTGTCACGCCATCTCTCGCGCCACCGCGTTGGCGGCGGACATCGGCGAGGCGCTCTTGCGGCTGAGGGCGGCGATGTGTTTCAGCGCCAGCCACAAGGTCTTCGGCCAGCTCGCCGAGCGATAGGTGACGCCGTACTTCTCGCAAACGGCCCGGACTTCGGGGGCGATTTGTCGCAAACGCGGCGGCGGCAAGCGCGGAAAGAGGTGATGTTCGATCTGCAAATCGAGCCCGCCACAGAGCACGGAGATAGGCCGCGAGACTTGGTAGTTGTTGGTCGCTTCGACCTGCATCGCGTACCACTGGCCCCGACCGTGCGCACGCGAACCAGCCTCGTAGGCCTTCGTCTCCGGTCCGACGTGACCGCAATAGATGGTCGCCGCCGAGTAGAAATCGCGCATCGTCTCGGCCAGCCAATTGCCCAGCAGCACCTTGAGAAACCCCGGCCCCGCCAGCAGCGGAAAGAAGAGGTAGTTCTTCAGGTAGTACGGCACGTACTTGCGGAGGGCTTTTTTGTAAGCCGCCCAGCGCGAGGCGCGCGAATCGTCCTCCACGAAATCGAACTTCTCCGGCCGACCATTGCCGAACCAGACGTCGTTGACGCCGGTGAAGTGGAGATTCATCAGCAGCCCGAAGTTGGGAAACAAGAAGAAGAGCGTGAAGGGCAATTGCCAATAGTTGTGGAACGCGTGCGGCGTCTGATGCGTCAGGCGCACCGGCCCGAAGTGGATGTCGGGGTCCTTGCCGGCGACGTTCGTATACTGGTGATGCCGCACATTGTGCCCCGCGCGCCAGCTCTCCTCGTCGATCGGCACGTCCCACGAAAACTTCTTCGAGTGGAACCGCCCTGCCCCCTCGAGCTTGTCGTACGCGCCGTGCAGCGCGGTGTGCCCGACCTCCGTCGCCTGCAGTTGCTTGTGCACCCACAGCGCCGCGACCCCGGCGGTGAAGCCAATCGGCTCGAAGCTGAAGTGGAGGAGCACACGCCCCACCACCTCCATCGCCCGCGAAAACCCATCGAGCCGCCGCACGTAGCGCAGATCGTCCTCCCCAACCTCTCCCTCTATCCTCGTGCGAATGGCATCGATCTCCTCCCCGAAGGCCTTGAACCGAGCCTCGTCGGAGATGGGAGATGCGAAAACGAGGGGAGAAGCGGCGTGGGCTGCCATGCGGACCTCCTGACACGAAGACTGTGACACCAAACGATGTCACATTGATAACAGGCGCAGTTCGACTGTCAAGGTAGCGCCCAGGCGCCCGCGCCCGCGCTCACGCCCGTGCTATGCACCGCGCCCCACATGGCCCACAAAACCCCGGTCAAAGACCTCCTCTCCGCGCGCGGACAGCTCGATGCCGACGTCCTCGGGATCCAACTCCTCGACGCCCCGAAGACGGCGCACGTCGACGAGACGCTCGTCGATCTGCACAGCGAGATCGCCGACGACACGCGCTACAAGGTCGTGAAGCGCGGCGAGAAGCTGGCGCTCGAGCTCATCCGTCACTCGACGGCGCACGTGATGGCCGACGCGGTGCAGCGGCTCTTTCCGGGGACCAAGGTCACGTTCGGGCCGGCGACGGAGAACGGGTTCTATTACGACTTCGACCGCCCCGAGGGGACGTTCAGCGACGACGACCTCGCCAAAATCGAGAAGTCGATGCGCGAGATCATCGCCAAGAAGGCGCCCTTTTTGCGCGAGAAGATCGAAAGGCAGGCGGCCGTCGAGCTCTTCTCGAAGAAGGGTGAGACGTACAAGGTCGAGTGGATGCAGACGCTCCCCGAGGGGACCGAGTTCACCATCTACAAGCACGGCGCGGCGGGCGAAGAGTGGGTCGACTTCTGCAAGGGGCCGCACGTGCCGAGCACCGGCGATCTCGCGGCGATCAAGCTCACCAGCGTGGCCGGCGCGTATTGGCGCGGCGACGAGCGCAACCCGATGCTCCAGCGCATCTACGGCACCGCGTTCGCGTCGCAGGCCGATCTCGACGCCCACTTGAAGCAGCTCGAAGAGGCGAAGGCGCGTGACCATCGCAAGCTCGGCAAAGAGCTCGAGCTCTTCGCCTTCGACGATCGCGCGCCTGCCTCGCCGTTCTTTCTTCCGCGCGGCGCCAAGGTCTACAACCGGCTCGTCGACTTCGTCCGCGATCTCTACGCGCGTCACGGCTACGACGAGGTGATCACGCCGCAGATCTACAGCAACGAGCTCTACGTCAAGAGCGGTCACCTGCAGAACTACCGCGAAAATATGTACATCGCCCTCACCGGCGAGGACTTCGAAGACGAGAAGAAGTTGGCGCAAATTCGCGCCGCGGTGACCCAGCAAGGCGCGCTCTCCGACGAGCAGCTCGCGCAGCTCGGAAGGGACACCAAGGGCGTGAAGCCGATGAACTGCCCGGGACACGCGCAGCTCTTCTCGCATCGCAAGCGCAGCTACCGCGAGCTGCCGTTCCGCTGTGCCGACTTCGGTCGCTTGCATCGCTTCGAGCGCGGCGGCGTCGTCCACGGCCTCGCGCGCGTGCGCACCTTCTGCCAAGACGACGCGCACATCTTCTGCACGCCGGCGCAGATGCAGGAGGAGATCGTCCGCTTCAACAAGCTCCTCGACGAGGTCTATCGCGCGTTCGGCTTCACCGACGTCGTCATCCGATTGGCGACCCGTCCAGAGAAGCGCGTCGGCAGCGACGAGGTCTGGGACGCCGCAGAGAAAGCGCTGAAAGACGCGCTCGAGGCCGAGAACCGCGAGTTCGAGCTCTCTCCGGGCGAGGGCGCGTTCTACGGACCGAAGCTCGAGTTCCACATCAAGGACGCCATCGGTCGCAGCTGGCAGCTCGGCACGATGCAGGTCGACTTCTCGATGCCGACGCGCTTCGAGCTCAAATACGTCGACGACAAGGGCGCCGATCAGACCCCGGTGATGCTCCACCGCGCCGTCCTCGGCTCGCTCGAGCGATTCTTCGCCGTCTATCTCGAGCACGTCGCCGGGCACTTCCCCGTCTGGCTCGCGCCCGAGCAGATCTGCCTCGTCACCGTCAGCGAGAAGGTCGACGCCTACGCCCGGGAGGCGCTCGAGTACCTCCGCCAGCAAGGCATCCGCGTCGCCAGCGACCTCGGCCCCGACAAGCTCGGCGCCAAGATCCGCAACGGGCGCGGGATGCGCTACCCCTACCTCGCGGTTGTGGGCGGAAAAGAGGCCGAATCCCGCGCCCTCGCCCTCCGCAAGGGCGGCGACGACCTGGGGCCGATGCCGCTGGAGGAGGTCGCCAAGAAGATCCTCGCCGAGGGGGCCTTCCCGCGGCCCTGACCCGAACTTTCAGCCGTCCGGTCGATCTCGGGCCTCTCCATCGCCGGAACGGCGGCCCCCATACCAGGGCCGCTCGAAACGCTGTATACGCTTTCCCGTCGGCCTGTGGTCGACATGCATAACTGCATTATCAATTGACTCTGGAGGCATCAGCACCACATGGGATTTGGCCGTCGTCCGATGGACCCGCGCGACAAGCGCCCGATGACTACGCGCGTGAACCACCGTATCCGTGTACCGGAGGTTCGCCTGATCGGCGCCGACGGCGCGCTCCTCGGGGTCGTGCCGACGCACGATGCCCTGAAGATGGCGCAGGAAGCGGGCCTCGATTTGGTCGAGGTGAACGCGAAGAGCGACCCGCCCGTCTGCAAAATCCTCGACTTCGGCAAGATGAAGTACGAGGACAAGAAGAAGGCCGCCGAGGCGCGTCGCAAGCAAACGGTCATCGAGATCAAGGAGCTCAAGCTCCGTCCCAAGACCGACGAGCACGATCTCGGCGTGAAGGTGAACCACGCTCGCCGCTTCCTCGAGACGGGCGACAAGGTGAAGTTCACGGTGCGCTTTCGTGGCCGTGAAATCACGCACCCCGAGCGCGCCTCGATGCAGCTCGCCGAAATCCTCAAGGCCGTCGACGATCTCGCCGTCGTCGAGCTCGCCCCGCGCCTCGATGGTCGCACGATGATCCTCCAGGTCGCCCCGCGCCCGCAGGTCATGCAGAAGGCCTCGCAGATGCGTGCGCAGCAGGAGAAGCTCCGCGCCCAGGCCGCCAAGGAAGGCCGCGAGCTCGCCCCCGAGCCCGAGATGCCGAAGGACGACTCCGATCTGGAGGACGACGACGACGAGGACGAGGAAGAGGTCGCCCCGGCGAACTAGCCTCGATTCTCTCCACGAACCGCCGAGCGAGCACTCTCGTTCGGCGGTTTCGTTTTTGTCGTCAGGCCTGCATCAGTCGAGCGCGACCAGTTGTTTGCCGACGTTCTCTCCCTTGAGCATGCCGATGAACGCCGCCGGTGCGTTGCGGAGGCCATGCGCGATCGACTCGTGGACGACGAGCTTCTTCTCGCCGAGGAGACGCGCGAGTTGTCCGAGCGCGACCGGCCAATGGTCGAGGTGCTCGGAGACGATGAACCCTTGCACGCGCACGCGGTTGACGAGGAGCGAGGTGAACGACTGCACCCCGTACGGCTCGGTCTCGTTGTACTGCGACACCTGACCGCAGAGCGGCATGCGCGCGAACGCATTGAGCCGGCGGAGGCACCCGTCCATCACCGGTCCGCCGACGTTCTCGAAGAGCACATCGATGCCATTCGGCGTCGCGCTCGCCAAATCAGCGGCGAAATTGCCCGTTTTGTAGTCGATGCAGGCATCGAAGCCGAGCTCGCGGACGACGTGCTCGCACTTGCGCGCGCCGCCGGCGATGCCGACTGCACGGCAACCATGTTGCTTCGCGAGCTGCCCGACGAGGCTCCCGACGGCACCTGCCGCTGCCGAGACGACGACGGTCTCGCCCGCCTTCGGTTCTCCGAATTTGAAGAGCCCGAGGTGCGCCGTCACGCCGGGCATCCCGAGGACGCCGAGATGGGCCGAGAGCGGCCCGCGCGTGGGGTCGACCTTGCGCACGGCATCGCCGTTCACCGTCGCGAGCTCCTGCCAACCGAACATGCCGGTGACGTGATCGCCGACGCTCAGCTTCGCGTGCTTCGACTCGACGATCTCACCGACCCCGCCGCCGATCATGACCTCGCCGATCTCGACCTTGGCGGCATAGGACTTCTGGTCTCCCATCCGCCCACGCATGTACGGGTCGAGGGAGAGGAAACGATTGCGAACGAGGATCTGACCGTCACCGAGAGCGATCGGCGCGACCTCTTCGATGCGGAAATTCTCGGGTGAAACCCATCCGACGGGGCGCGAGGCGAGGACGACGCGGGTGTTGCGCGACGTGTGGGGAATGCTCATGCAGCCGATGGGATGCGCGCGCTCACGCGGCTGCAAGCGCGAGCATCGCGTCAGGGACAGACGCCGTATTCGACGCCCGACAAATGCGGGCTCGAGGTCAGCGGGCCACACGTCGCGCCGCCGGGACAATCGCCGGGGAAGCCGATGCGGCACCACTGCTTGCAGTCGCCGGTGTTGACGCAGATGAAGCCGGGCGTGCAGACGAAGGGCGCGCTCTTGCACACGCCGAGGCCGGTGGCAGTGCCCGCCGCGTGGCAGATGGTGTTGCTGCCGTCGACGAAGAGACAACCGCCGCCACCGCAGACCGCCGACGGAGACCTCGGGTCGCACTTCTCGAAGCAGACGTCGTCGCCAGGGATGTCGACGGGCGTGGTGCTGCCGCTGGGGATCGTCTGCAGCGTCTTGCAGAGCGCGCCGGTGCAGTCGGAGTCGCTGCCGCAGAACGTCTGACAGATGCCGTACGCACAGGCAAAACCGGCCTTGCAGCGATCGAAGGACGAGCACTTGTCGTGGAGCCCGAGCGTGCCGGCGGTGATGCAACCGGTGGTGCCGTCGGCCTTGATGACGTCGCAGTTGCGCGTGGGGCAACCGCATTGGGGGAACGTCGTGCAGGTCTTGCCGGTCGGCACCGTGCACGCGACGTCGGCTTTGGTGTCGGCGACCGCGGTGTCGTCCGGCGAGCCGGTGTCTTCCACCGTGGTGTCCGGCGGCGGCGTTCCGGTGTCGACGACGGGAGACGTGTCGATGCGCACGTCGGCGCCACCGTCCTTCCCCGCCAATGCCGGCGCCCCCTCGCCTTCGGCACAGGCGGCGGACTGAATGGCGAGCGGCACGAAGAGCGCGAGCACGACGTGAGGAAGCAAGCGGTGGCGCATGAAGACCCCCGGTGGCGAGCGTACGCCGCGCGGGGCGTTCGGGCACGTGCGCGGTTTCGAGCTATATTTCGAGTGTGAAAGCCCGCTTCGTCTCGCCCTCGTCCCTCCGCGTGCTGGCGGCACTGACGGCGCTCTTCGTCGGTCTGCCCTGGGCGCTCTCGGCCCCCACGAGCACGGTCGATCACTTGTGCGTCGAAGGTGAAGGCAAAGGTGTCTGTCCAATCGGCCACGTCCGCATGTGCGACAAGTCCGGCGGGCTCGTCACCTGCGCCTGCCCACCCGGTGCGAGCGCGTCGGCGCCGACGTCTTCGTGCACCGTGACCAGCGAGAAGTATCCGCCCGCGTGTGTGGTACCCGACGCGACGATCGCGGCGACCCTCGGCGCGACCTTGGAGCTCGGTACGCTCGAGGTACCGAGGCTACCGCAGACGGCGTTCGTCGGCGCCGATCTCACCGTCTCGAACCTCGATGGCAAGCTGCCGACGGCGACGGCCGACGAGCTGGTGAAGTTGGCGATGGCGCACGAAGCGCTCGAGGGCGAGGCAGCGTACGGCGCGACCACCGCGCAGAAGTCCAAGGTGGCCGGGCTCCTCGCGAAACGTGACGCCTCGGTCACCCGCGTGATCGACGTGCGTAAGGCGCTGGCAGCTCGTTTTCCAGCCGATTCGCGGATCGGCGAGCAACGCGTGGCCCTCGCGCGGGCGCTCCTCCGGCGCGCGGCCTATGCCGGGGTCGCCACCTCGGTCGTCGTCGATCGCAGCGAAGCGCGCGCGCAGCTGACGAAGACCCGCGAGACGGCCAAGGCCTCGGTGGCCGCGCGTGACGCTGGCTTCGCGCTCGCCGAGCAGGCTGCGCGCGACAAGGACTGGAAGACGGTGGCCCTCCTCGAGCTCGACGTCCGCGCGATCGCGAGCGGCAAGAAAGACGTCGACGATCACGCCTACCTCGCCGCCGCCTCCGCGCGTCTCGCCGAAGCAAGGCTCGCGCTCGGCGATCTCTCCGCCGCACGTGACGCGCTCGTCGACGCCATCGACGCTGGCAACGTCTGCTCACCGCGCGCCGAGTGTGTCTCGGCCGCAGCGTCGTCGCGCGACGTGCTCGACCGCGTCTTCGCCGCCCTCGGTCTCCCCGCGCGCGCGATGGCGAAGATCCTCGCCGGCGGGACGATGCCGAAACAAGAGCGAATCCGCCCGCTTTTGCGGCTCGCCGAGCTCTACGCCAAATCGCCGGGCACCACCTGCGCGGCAGCCGCCGACGAAGCGAAGGCGTGGTCGATTGCGCTGAAATGATCTCGCGGAATAGGGCGCGATGGCAGCCTGCTCACCGCGTATGCGACCAGAAATGATCGGCGTGCTCGGGGTCCTCATGGCGACCTCCGCGTGCGTCGCCCCCGCGATCAGCCAGACGGCGACCAACAACGCGAACGTGCACGTCGATCGCCTCTTCGATCACGACGGGTGCACCGTCTATCGATTCCTCGATGGCAGCTACCACTACTACGTGCGTTGCATCGACGCCCCGGGGGCCCCCACGACCACGGCGCAGACCACCAACATCGTCAGCTGCGGGAAGAACTGCGCGAAGGAAGAGCTCATCTCGACGGACGTGAAGAAGGCCGCGAACCCGTGAATTTGCCGTGCATTCGGCCTACTCGAGCAAGTGCAGCACCTGGCCGAGGAGGACGATGACGACGCCCATCAAGCTCTCGCCGGCGATGATGCCGCTGCTCATGGCGACGGTGTACTTCTCGGCCGAGTCCTTCTTCCACTTCATGTACATCCACGCGAGCAGCGCACCGATGAACATCGAGATCGAGTTGAAGCAAGGGATGACGAACGCGAGGCCGATGCCCATCGACGACGGGATGAACTGCTTCTTCTTGGGGAAGGCGAGCTCGAGGAGTGGCAGCGCGATGCCGATGAGGCCACCGATGACGAGGCCCCAGCGCGCGGTGTAGTGCAGTTGATGGAAGCCCTTCGAGAGCAGGTTGGCGACGCCCGCCCAGACTTGCGCTGAAGGAGCAGGGAATTTGGCCGATCCGAGATCGGCCGGCGTCTTCACCAAGACGTAGAACATCGGCACCACGACGGCGGTCCCGACGAAGGTGCCGGCGAGCTGCGCGAGGAACTGTTTGCGCGGGTTGGCACCGAGCAAGTAGCCGCTCTTCAAGTCGGTGAGGAGGTCGGCCGAGCTGCCCGCGGCGCCGGCGGTGATGCTCGCGGTCATGAGGTTGGTGGTGATGTTCCCCGGCGCGAGGAGCCCGTACGTGAGCTGGGTGATCTTGCCCATCGCGCCGATCGGCGTGGTGTCGGTCTCTCCGGTCGCACGCGCGGCGACGATGCAGAGGATGAACGACAGCGCCACCGCGAGGACGCCGAAGAAGGCCGAGATGCCGAAGTAGACCTTGCCGACGATGACGATGCCGGTGGTGGCGAAGACCATTCCGAGGATGAACCAGCTCGGCGGCACCTCGACGCGCTCGAGCGCGGCCTCGGCGTCGGCGATGACCTGTTGTTCTTTCGTCAGCACCGCGCCCGTGTTCTTTTTGCTGCCGAAAATCGCGCCGAGTCCCTTGAACGCGCGGACCACGGTGCGCCACTGCAGGGCGAACGTGAGGAGGCCACTGCTGACCATCAACGAGGCGCCGGTCCACAAGCTCCACGAGACGATGCCGCGATAGCCGAGGCTGGCGATGCCACCCTTGGCCATGATCCACGGCGCGAGGAACGCGTAGTTGATGAGACCGGCGACGACCATCGAGATGGTGGTGCGGAGACCCATGAGCGCGCCGGCCGCGATCATGATGAGGGAGCCTTCGAAGCCGATGGTGTACGCGGCGAGCGGCGAACCCGCGATGGTGAGCTTGGGGATCTCGAGGAAGCCGGGGAAGCCCTCTTGGCCCATCGCCTTGCCGAGCTTGGTGAGGAGCGTGCCCGGGTACGTGAGGATGCGCGTGACGATGCCGCCGCCCTCGGGCGCATGTGCGTCACGGAACCAGGCGACGAGCGCGCCGACGAGGCCCGAGTAGCCGAGCGCCTTCGACTTCTTCTGCGCCTCGATGCCCTCGGCGTGAAGACTCCGGAGCGTCTCGGCGGCAGCGATTCCACTCGGGAATTTGAGCTGTTCGATGTTGACCATCTGCCGCTTCATGGGGATGGCCATGACGGTGCCGAGGACCGCCAGGAAGTAGGTCCAGAGCGTCAGCGGGATCCAGTGGATGTGCTGCTTGTTGACGATGAGGTACGCGGCCATCGCCGACGTCATCACGCCGCCCGTCGAGTAGCCCGCCGACGACGCCGTCGACTGCATGCAGTTGTTCTCGAGGATGGTCATCTTCGGACCGAAGATGGAGGGCGCGATGCGCACCAGCGTCGAGTAGATGGTGTACGAGAGCACGCACGCGGTGATGGCGACGCCGAGGCCCCAGCCCGTCTTCAGACCGACGTAGAGGTTCTGCAGCGAGAGCGCGCCGCCGAGGATGGCGCCCATCAAGATCGCGCGGAAGGTCGCCTGCTTGACGTGATCGCCTTGGTAGACCTCGCGCAGCCACTTGGTCTCGATCGCGAGCGCCGCGTCGCCGGTGATCGGCGGGGCCTCCTTCACGACGTCGGCGGAGTCATCGGGGGTGGGGTCGGCGTGCGCGGGAGCGGACATCTCGGCGCGATCTACGCGCAACCGACGCGGGACGGAAGGTGTCGTCGCAGGGCTGTAATGACGCGCTGCGCACGCAATGGATAGCAAAGCTATCTACATCACGGGATGCGGCACCATGTCCCGCGGACGGGGCATGAGGAGCGCGCGCAACGCCTCGGGCGCGATGCCGAGCTCGTCACCGACACGCGCCAACACGAGGTCGACGACGCGTCGGTTGGGCGGCGAAAGGAGTCGAGGAAACCAGCCGATCCACGCGCGGGCGAGCTCGGCCTCGGCGAGCGTGGGGATCGCCGCCGCGAGCTCGTCCTCGGTGGGCACCGCCTGCGCGAAGGCCGAGCGACGCGTCTCCATCGCGATCCAGAGCTTGATCGCGAGCGCACCCCGCAACCCGCGGTGATACCCGAAGAGCCCGCGCACCCACGTCGGCAAGGTGACGACGTCGATGGGGTCGGTCTTCTCCAGCAGCGCCGCGAGGGAGTCGCGTCGTTCTTCGAGGAGCTTGAAGGCGACCCGATCGAGCTCGGCGAGGACGCCGGGAAACGCACGCGAGAGCGCCCGCAGCTCGTCCCGCGAGGGCTCGTGAGGCACGCCACGGGCGACGTCGGCGTCGCTGGCGAGCCGGAGCCGCATCATCGTCAGATACTTCTCGTGCAACCTCTCGAGCTCGCCACGCAGCTCGGCAGGCCCAGGCGCGCTCAGCGCGTCACTCACCTCACGCGTCACGCCGGCTACTCACTCGAGCCAGGTCCGCACGTGCCGGCACCGGGCGTGTGGGCGATCACGGTGTAGTCACCGAGCGGCATGTCGCTGGGGATCGAGACCTTGCCGTCGAAGTTGCCGTCGGCGTCGGTGAGCAACTGCCCAGCGATGCGCTCGAGGCCGGCCCCCGTCTGTTTGAGGACGATTTCGACGCGCACCGCTTTGCATCCGGTGCCATCGCTGGCGACGAGTCGGCCCTTCACCGCCAACGATTTGCTCCGCAGCACCTCGTGGGGATCGTCGGCGACGCCATTGAGCGTCATCGTCACCTTCGAAGGTGGCGCGGCAGGTGCGGGTGGCGGCGTCGATCCGGTCGCCGTCGGCGCCGGCGGCGGGGTGGTCGGCGACGGCGTCGGCGTCTTCGTCGTCGGCGGGACGAGGTCGCTTCCCTTCGTCGCCCCTGTCGGCCACGGGAACGGATCGGGCGGCGGCTCGAACGCAGGCTGCGGCTTCTCTGGCTTCTCGGTCTTGTCGTCGAGGATTCGACCAGCCCCACCGAGATCGACGCGACGCCAGAGATAGCCGTCGAAGACCTCGACCCACGCATGCGCCTCGTTGAAGACGAAGCGCGAAGGGATGCCCTGGCCGAGCGCGGTGATCATCATGGCGAAGGCGCGGTGACGACAAACACCCTTCTTTCCTCGCGCGAGATCCATGTAGATGTCGCCGGTCATCGGCGGGGGATCTTCGCTGTCCTTGAAAGCGCGGAAGTAGGCGACCATCGTTCGAATGGCCTCTGCCGGACGCATCGTCGTCTTGTCGACGCCGATCTCCTTGGCGATGATCTCGGCGTTCTTCTGCACCGACGAAGGGAGCACCGCGACCATCGACGCCGGGATGTCGCTCCAGTCGAAGGCCGACGACTCACCGGCGAAGGCGTCGCGCGGCGAAGCGAACTCGAGGACGAGGCGCGCCGGCCCACCGCCCTCGGCGATGATGAAGAGGTTGTCGGCGCTGTCGCGCTCGAGGCGGAAGCCCATGTGCTTGCCGCCGCTCATCGGCGAGAGATACGCCTTCTTGACGATCGACCCGGCGACCGGCGTCGGGATGCGAATCGGCTCGCCCGCCTTCAGCTCGAGCGCGATGTCGGCGAAGAACGGATCGATCGGCTCCTTCGGCGAGACCTCTTTGGTGAGGTCGACGGGGCTGCGATAGGTGCCGCGCACGCGCAGCTTGTAGTCGGGATCGACACTGTCGAAGGCCGCCAGACGCTTGAAGGGCGCGAGCGAAGGTCGAAACGGATCGTCGTAGGGGAGCGAGTCGACACGGCGCGCGTCACGATCAGCGGTGAAGGAGTCGTCGGGGACGGCGCTCTTCGTCGAATAGGTCGGCGTCTTGCCGGGGACGATCGGCCGACCGACGTCGGGAGCGGTGACCTTGCCGCTCCGCGTCTGCAACTCGGCGGCGAACCCACCCTCGATGGTGACCGCGCCGAGATCGCCGTCGGTGGTCGGATCGTACGGCACGTACTCGTGAAGCAGCGGCCCGCTGGTCTGCGCCAAGGCCGGCACCGCGACGCCGAGCGCGACGGCCAAGAGTGGCCAGCGGAGGGCGGCCAAGCGAGGACGGGAGCGAGCGTGCTTCGCCATGTGGTTGTAGACGCGCCAGGAGCGCGGAAGTTCCAGGCTAGCAGAGGCTCAGGCAACCGAGCGGAGCGAGATTGATCGAAGCGGCCAAAGTGGCGGAGCAATCTTTGGCGAAAACGAGAAGCTCAGGGCGCGACGCCCCGATCGCGCGCAATCGCCTGAATTTCCGAGCGACGGGCGTCGAGCTCGGGGCCGTCTTTCACCGGGAGAAAGCGGGTGGCGAGGCCGTCGCGCGGCACCTTGACGAAGCGAGTGTCGAGCCAGCTCGTGAGCTCGCCGAGGAGGCGCTCGAACTGTACGGCGTCACGCTCTTCGACCTTCTTGCGAACCTCGAAATACGTCCAATTCGGCCGCAAATCGCGGACCGCGCGGGCGTCGACGAGGAACGTGTTGGTGTTGAAGGTGCGCACTTTGTTGGCGTCGAAGCCCTTGGGGAGGCGGAACTCTTCGAGCACCACCGGACGTCCGTCCCAGCGCGCGGGAATTCCGCCGCGATCGGTGCCGACCTTGTCGACCAGCTCGACCGACAGTGGCGCGCCGTGACCGAGGTGCCAGCCGAGGATCGACGGATCGACCGTCGCGCCGAGGTTGTCGATGTTGGCGATCCACAAAGTCTTGCCGCCGCGCGCCACGAACTCGTCGAGCAGCCCCGAGCGCTTGAGCGCGTCCGGGAGATCGCCGTGGCCGGTGGCGTGGAGGCTCGGAACGCCGCCTTCGCCCTTGAAAATTTGACCTTCGGGAGTGAGACGAAGCGAGATGTCTTGCTCGAAGGTGGCGATCTCACGGCCACCTTCGCGGTGCGGCGCGAGGGCGTTCTCGATCGCCTTGCTGGTGGCGAACGAGGTCATCAGCCAGAGCGGAACCTTCCCGCCGAACTTCTGCAAGAGCACGTCGATTTCGCGGACGCGGTAGCCGAGGAAGCTGATGCCCGGGAGCGCCTCGACGAGCGCCTTGACGACGCCGCCCATCCGCGTGGCCATTCCCCCGGCGAGCACCACGAAGGCGACCTCACCGCGCGCGATCGCCGCCCGACCGCGTTCGAGCGCCAGCGCACCTTCGGCAGTGGCAGCTGCCGGCGCCGGGACGACGTCTTCGGGACGTGGCGCCTCGACGAGCCCGCCGACCCGGTTGTCACCCTTGCCGATGCGCGCCGCCCACTCTTCCAAGCGAGATTTCTCGAAGCCGCAGCGTTCGAGCTGTTCGCGCGCCTCTATCGGCAGCGACTCCAAGACCTTCGCGATCGACCGCATCTCCCCTTTGGCCCCTCCGAGTGAGCGTACAAGAAGGCGCGACGCCCCGCGCGCAAATCGAGCGCCGGTCGATCTCGCATCGCTCGGTCACCGGACAGGTTCGCTCGGTCGCCGGACTACAAGGGACGGAACGTGCGCGACGTTGCATCTTCGGTACGATGACGCGTGGTGGGGTGGATGGGACGCTTACATAAACTTTCTATGCAGTTGACGAGCGCCGCGGCGATGCTGGCGTCGAGCGCATGCGTCGTCGTCGCCAGTCGCGGACCGCGCGCCGAGATCAGCGCGCCGCCGCCGGCACCTGCCTACGAGTCACCCGTCGCGTGTGATCCCGGCTACGCGCGCGTGCCCGGCCACTGGCAGTGGAACGGCTACCAATACGTGTGGATCTCTCAGCGCTGCGTCTATCGCCCGGGCTACCGCTACGTCGAGGGCAGCTACACCACCTGCGGGGACGGCTACTGCTACCGCGAGGGCACCTGGATCGTGATCGGGAACTAGGCCCACTGCAACAGTCGGCAGGCCCCCGGCGACGGCCGGGGATGCAACTACCAACAGCTCCGCCTAAGGGTTGACGAAGGCGACGTTGATCGCGTTCTCGAAGACCTCGAGGTCGCGGCGGCCGATTTCGACGGGCTCGGAGCCAGCGGTGAGAACACCGCGGGTGACTGCTTGCAAGTGCTTGCTCGGCCCGGTGATGGGGACGTTGACGATGACGACGAGGCCGGCGCGCGAGGTCCACGTGGCGCTCGGCGCAGGGAGCTCGAGGTCGCTGAGGAAGAGTCGACAGATGGCCGAACCATCGCACTTGCCGAACTTGAGGTTGCTGCTCGCTTCGACGTCGACGACCTCGACCGAGGCGTTGCCGACGTAGCGATTCTGGCAGTCGACGATGCGGCTGGCGAAGATGCCGGTGCCCGCGGGCATGATGTAATCGGCCTTGCCGGTGACCGCGAGCGCGAGGGTGCCGTACTCGGACTGGCGCAATGCGTTGATGACGATCGGCGGCGCGCCCACCTTGGTCGGGGCGAGGAGATCGGTGGTGTAGAAGCGACGAATCGTCTTCTTCGGATCGGGATCGTCGACCATCTTCACGCGGTATGCGACGCGCTCGCCGGCGGGGAGCTTGAACGTCGCCATGCCCTTGTCGTCGGTGATGACGTGGAGGTCGGGCACGGCCGTGTCGTTCTTGAAGGAGTTCGAATAGAAGACGTCGTATTCGCCGCCGCCGATGACGTCGGCCTTGCCGGTGCCGCCGAAGGCAACCAGGTCGAGCGTGACGTCGATGAGCTGACCGGAGGGCGCGTTGGCGTCGTCGGTGGCGTCGAAGTCGGCGTCGTTGATCGGGCCGGCGTCGCGCGGCTTGCCGATGCAGGAGAAGTCCGCCGGCTGGTTCGAACACTTCGAGCTGTCGTCGCCGAGAAGACACGGCGCGCCGGTCGAATCGACGAAGACGGTGAGCGGCGGCTGGGTCGGCGTGCTGTCGACCTTGGCGGTGTCCTCGATGATGACCGGGTTGGTGTCGGGCTTGGCGTCGTCGTTGTGGAACGAGCACGCCGCCGGAGAACCGAGGAGCGCGACCAGCACGCACCCGCACGATGAGCCCACTGCCATCCAAGCCAAGCGACGCATGTTCACAGGCAGCTCCTCCAATTTATGGACCAAATAGGGCTAGCAGCACCCGCGGCCACGTCAACCATTCAGCGCAGTTGCAATCTGCAACGCCGCGCGCTCGGAAGCCGCCCTCGCGCAGCGGTTTCCAAAGCCTCAGAACGTCATCGCCGCGCGCGCGATGTCCTTGTCCATCACACCGGCGGCGACGAGTTGCTTCAAGTGCATTTCGAACGTCTGCATCCCGTAGGGATGGACGCCCTTCTCCATGCACTCCTTCAACGTCGGGTTGTTCTCTGGCCGCTTGATCGCTTCGCGCACCGTGCCGGTGACGACGAGAATCTCCGCGGCGAGGACGAGCCCGGCGCCGTCTTTTTTCGGCAAGAGACGCTGGGCGATGATGCCTTGAAGGTTGTCGCCGATGCGCTCACGCAGCTCTTGGACGTTGGAGTTGGGCGAGAGCGCGAGCATGCGGCCGACGGTGCGCGTGACATCGGGCGTGTGCAGCGTCGAGAGGACGAGGTGGCCCGTCTCCGCCGACTTGAGGGCGATGTCCATCGTCTCTTCGTCGCGGATCTCGCCGACCTGAATGACGTCGGGATCTTGGCGGAGCGCGGCGCGAAGGGCCGAGGCGAAGTTGTCGGTGTCGAGGCCGACCTCACGCTGCGAGACGCTCGAGAGCTCGTCGGCGTGGAGGAACTCGATGGGATCTTCGATGGTGACGATGTGGAGCGCGCGCGTCCGGTTCATTTCGCCGATCATCGCCGCCAGGGTCGACGACTTGCCGTTGCCGGCAGCGCCCACGCAGAGCACGAGCCCGCGATCTTTCTCGGCGAACTGCTTGCACGCCACCGGACATCCGAGCTGATCGAACGTCGGGATGGTCTGCGGAATGGCGCGCATCACCACCGCCAACGTGCCGCGCTGACGATAGACGTTGACGCGAAAACGCCCGCCGCCTCGCAGCGAATAGCTGGTGTCGTACTGCTTCAACCCCGGGAGCTCGGAGCGCACCTTGGCGTCGCGGATGACGTGCTTGGCCATCGCCTCGGTGTCGTCGGGCTTCAGCTTGTCGGTCTTGAAGTAGACCATGTCGCCGCGAATGCGCGCCCCCGGCGGCTGCCCGACCTTGAGATGCACGTCGCTGGCGTTGGCCGCCACGGCCTTCATCAAGATCTGCTGAAAATAGTCTTCGGCGTCGTACGGCGTCGGCATCCAGCTGGCAGTCTATCCGAAGGCAGGCCACCCTCGCGCTCCGAAGGCGGGCTTGCTACGAAGGTGCCGAGTGGCTTCCGAGCGCGCCGAAGCTTTGGCCCCACAGACGCGGCGCATCCTCAAGGGACCGCTCTCGTGGGAGGTGCTCCGCTTCGGCGCGCCGCTCGCAGTCGGCATGTTCTTCCAGGTCACCTTCAACCTGGTCGACGCCTATCTCATCGCGCGCCTCCCCGAAGGCGTCGCCGGCCCGTCGATCGGCGCGGTCGGCATCTGCGATCAAATCGCCGCCCTCGGCACCATCGTCAGCTACGGCCTCTCGACCGCCACCGCAGCGATCATCTCGCAGAAAAAAGGCGCCGGCGACGTCGATGGCGTGCGCCGCACCGGGTGGCAGTCGCTCCTTCTCACGGCAGCGCTCTCGGTCCTCTTCGCGATCATCGGCATCGTCTTCGCCAAGCCGATCATCCACCACGTCGTCGGCGCCAAAGGCGAGGTCGCGCGCCTCGCCGTCGGGTACTTGCGCGTCATCATCGCCGGCAGCTTCAGCATCTTCTTCCTCCTTCAGCTGACGTCGATCATGCGCGCGCTCGGGTCGGCGAAGACGCCCGTCGTCATTCTCATCGGCGGCAACGTGCTCAACCTCCTCTTCGCGATCTTGCTCGTCTATGGGCAAGGCGAGAGGCCACACGTCTTCGACTGGTCGCTCCCGATCGCCAAGCTGGTGCACGCGCCGCGGATGGAGCTCGAGGGCGCCGCATGGGCCACCATCGCCGCCCGAGGAATCGCGCTCATTCCGGCATTTTGGTTCCTCCGCACGCAGCGAGGCGATCGCATCCTCGCGCCGAAGAAGGAGTGGGTGAAGCCCATCCGTGACGAGCTCGCGCGTATCTGGGCGATCGGCTGGCCGTCGTCGGCGCAGTTCGTCGTCCGCGTCGGCGCCTTCGTCGCCACCACCGCCATCATCGCTCACGGCTTCACCACCGAGACCGATCAGACGGCGACCACCGCGTACGGCCTCGTCTTCCGCGTCGAGTCGATGGCGCTCTTCATCTCGATGGGTTGGGGCTCGGCCGCGCAGACGTTCACCGGAACCTGCATCGGCGCGGGAAAACCACGGCGCGCGGGCTACGCCGGTTGGTGGGCTGCCGGTTACGACGCGTGCACGATGGCGCTCCTCGCCGCCGCGATGTCGGTCTGGAGCGTCTCGGTGCTCAGCTTCTTCGACAACGAGTCGCGCGTGGTCGCGGTCGGTCAAGAGTACTTGAGCGCCGTCGGTCCGAGCTACGTCACCTACGGCGCGGCGATCGTCCTCGGCAACGCGCTCAGCGGCATCGGCGCGACGCGGCTCACCTTGCGACTCGATTTGCTGATCGTCCTCGGCGTGCAAATCCCGCTTTCCCTCGGCGCCGTCACCCTCTTCTCCCATCAGCGAACGTCGCTCTGGGGTGCCATCGCCACCACCAACGCGCTCTCGGCGATCGTTTACGGCGTCAGCTACGGCAGGCACAAGACGCTGTGGCCCAAACGAAAGAAGACGCCGCAAGACGAGGAGGACGAAGCGGACATGGAGCCGCCGCTCTCGTCGTCCCAGAGGGTGCTGCCGGACGAGCCCAAACCAGAGCTGCCGAAATCGAGCGACGAAGCGATTTGACGAGCGACGCGGGCCCGCAAATACAGGCCTTCGCGAGCATTCTTCGGCGTCGGTCTTTGCGCCGCGACGGGCCTTCGGTAGAGCGGGGCGATGGACCTCGAGCTCACCGAAGAGCAGCAGATGATGCGCGACACCGCCCGTGACTTCGCTCAGAAGGAGGTCGCGCCGAAGGCTGCCGAGCTCGACAAGACCGGCCGTTGGCCGAGCGAGATCGTCGCGCGCATGGGTGAGATGGGCCTCATGGGGGTCGCCATCCCCGCCGAGCACGGCGGCGCCGGCATGGACGCCATCTCCTACGCCCTCGCGATGGAAGAGATGTGCGCGGCCTGCGCCTCGTCTGGCGTCATCATGAGCGTCAACAATTCGCTCTACTGCGACCCCATCAACAAGTACGGCACCCCGGCGCAGAAAGAGCGTTGGCTGGCGCCGTATGCGAGCGGCAAGAAGCTCGGCTGCTTCGGCCTCACCGAGCCGATGAGCGGGAGCGACGCGCAGACGATGGCCACGTTCGCCGAGCGCAAGGGCGACAAGTGGGTGATCAACGGTTCGAAGAACTGGATCACCAACGGCCCGCACGCCGACACCATCCTCGTCTTCTGCATCACCGAACGCCCCGCCGGTGGCACCGCCGAGAACCCCGGCGGGAAGGTGAAACACACGGCTTTCCTCGTCGATCGCGGCACCAAGGGGTACACGCAGGCGAAGCATGACGAGAAGCTCGGCATCCACGCTGCGCACTCGTGCACCGTCTTCTTCGAGAACGTCGAGGTCAGCGACGAGCACCGGCTCGGCCCCGTGGGTGACGGCTTCAAGGTGGCGATGAGCACCCTCGATGGGGGACGCATCGGCATCGCCAGCCAAGCGCTCGGCATCGCGCGCGCTGCCTTCGAAAAGGCTACCGCCTACGCGAAAGAGCGCAAGTCGTTCGGCACCGTCATCGCCAACCACCAGGCGATCGCCTTCATGCTCGCCGACATGGCCACCGAGATCGACGCCGCGCGTCTGCTCATCTGGCGCGCCGCCGCGATGAAGGACAAGGGCGTGCGTCACACCACCGAGTCGGCGATCGCCAAGCTCTTCGCCTCCGAGATGGCCACGCGAGTCGCGCACAAGGCCATCCAGATCCACGGCGGGTACGGGTACTCGCAAGAGTTCGCGGTCGAGCGTCACTACCGCGACGCACGCATCACCGAGATCTACGAAGGCACGAGCGAAATTCAACGAATCGTCATCGCCGCCAACACGCTGAAGTAACTTCCGCCTCTGCCGGAAGTTCTCAGTCGACGCGGATTGCGCGGTGATTCGCTTTGCATGCGGCGCGTTACGACTCATCCTCGGGGCTTGCCCATCATGTCTTGCTCACGTCTCGCGCGTCTCGCCATGACGCTCACCGTCGTGCTCACGCCGTTCTATGGAAACGGATGCAGCAGCGCGCCCCCTCCCCCGCCGGAGCCGCCGAAGGAGGAGAAGATGGTGATGCACGAGAAGAGCGATGGGCCGACCGTCGAATACGATCTCGGGAGCATCGATCCGAACGTCGCCAAAGAGCGCTTCGATCGGCTGAAAGACGGCTGGAACGCCTGCTACATGGAGGCGCAACAGAAGAACGAGGCCCTCTCGGGGAAGATCACGTTCACCATCCGCACGCACAAGGACGGCTCGGTGAAGTGGGCCTTCGTCACCCACACCGACCTCGGCGATCGCACCGTCGAGCGTTGCGTCATCGATTCGGTGAAGGCCACCAACTTCGGCCCGCCGATGGACGCCAAAGAGGGCGAAATCAAGGAAAAGACGTACGGCTGGGAGATCGACGGCGACGACGGCCGGCCGGCCGACATGGGCATCGAGTCGGCGGTGCGTCCGGCGATCGAGAAGGCGCGTGGCCGATTGAAGGAGTGCCAGTCGAAGGCCGGTGCGCAGGGCACCTTCGAGGCCACCATTTACGTCGCGCCGAAGGGAAAGCCGAAATCGATCGGTATCGCGGTCAGCGATCCGACGGGCGATGGCGCCATCGACTGCATCGTGGGGGTTCTCTCGAAGCTCACCTACGTCAACAAGTCGAGCTACACGACCAAGGTTACGGTCGATCTACCGTGAGCGTGCATCGACACACCCAACCTACTTGGCCGTGCTACGCGTAAGCGGTGCGCTCGAGTTTCGCGCCCTTCGTCGTCGCGCTCGCCGCGGCCGTCGTGTTCGCCTTCGCGGCATGCAAGGGCGAGCCGGTCGGTGATGGACCGCCCTCGGTCGACTCGGGAATCGACGCGGATGGCAGCTCGGATGGTGACACGCGCGATACGAGTGACGCGAGCAACGTGGACACGCTCGACGCGAACGGGCCGGCCGACGTCACCGACACGCGCGAAGCCGGGGCCGAGGTCGGGCCCGATGGCTGCTTGCTCGGCGCGGCGCTCCTCCCGACGGGGAGCTACTTCGAATCGCTCGCCGGAACCACCATCACCATCGGACCGCTGTGCATGGCGAAGGCCGAGACGACGATGCTCGAGTATCGCCAGTGCAACGACGACGGCGCCTGTACGTCGGATGGTCTCTCGTGCGGCATCGACGCGACGTGGCCCGAGCTCGACGCGGGGTCGCTCGATCACCCGATCAACTGCGTGACCCAAGCGCAGGCGAAAGCGTACTGCGCCCATCGCGGCGGCCGATTGCCGACCTTCGGCGAGCTCCAATGGGCAACCCGCGCCGGCAGCAAAGGGAGCCGTTTTCCCTGGGGGAACACGCCCGGTCCGGACGCGACGCACGCCTGTTGGAACGTGACGACGACGTGCTCGACGGGGGCCTTCCCCACGGGTGACAGCCCGCAAGGCATCCACGATCTCGCTGGCGGTGTCGCCGAGTGGACGAGCACCGACTACGATCCCGCGCCGCCCGAGGTCATCATCGGCAACACCTCGTGGAACGAGACCGTCGCCGGCAACCTCGAGGCGACGTACTTCGTGCACGAGGTGTCCGACACGCGAGGCACCACCGTCGGCTTCCGCTGCGTGTGGACGCCGAAGTAGCGCGCGGATACACGCCGAAACGCCATGGATTTCGAGCTCAACGACACGCAGCGACTGGTACAGCAGACGGCGCGCGACTTCGCGCAGAAGACAATCCTCCCGGTGGCTGCAGCCATCGACAAGGAAGAGCGTTTCCCTGCCGACGTGATGCGCGGGCTCGCCGAGCTGGGGCTCCTGGCGGTGAACGTGCCCGAGCGGCTCGGTGGCGCCGAAGCAGGCACGGTGTCGTATGCGCTCGCGATGATGGAAGTGGCCCGTACCTGTGCGTCGTGTGCGGTGACGATGGCGGTGACCAACATGGTCGGCGAGGTCATCGCCCGCTTCGGGACCCCGGCGCAGGCCGAAAAATACTGCCGCGGACTCGCCGACGGTTCACTCGTCGCCGGCGCCTTCGCCCTCAGCGAGCCCGAGGCCGGCAGCGATCCCGGCTCCATGCGCACGAGCGCGCGCAAGGTCGGCGATCAGTGGATCCTCGACGGCCAGAAGCAGTGGATCACCAGCGGCGCCCACGCCGGCGTGATGGTCGTCTGGGCGCGCACCGGAGGCCCCGGCACCGGCGGCATCTCTTGTTTCCTCGTCGAAAAAGGCACCAAGGGCCTGATCATCGGCAAGCACGAAGACAAGATGGGCCTCCGCGGCTCCAACACCGTCGGCCTCGCCTTCGACGGCTGCGCGGTGCCCGAGAGCGCGCTCCTCGGCGAGCTCGGCGGCGGCTTCAAGATCGCGATGATGGCGCTCGACGGCGGACGCATCGGCATCAGCTCGCAAGCAATCGGCATCGCCTCGGCGGCACTCGACGAGGCGGTCGCCTACGCGAAGGACCGCAAGCAATTCGGCAAGCCGATCGCCGAATTCCAAGCGATGCAGTGGCAAATCGCCGACTGTCGCACCGAGCTCGACGCCGCCCGCCTCCTCTGCTTTCGCGCAGCCGCCTTGAAGGAAGCTGGAAAGCCGCACGCCAAAGAAGCGTCGATGTCGAAGGTCTATTCGACGGAAGCGGCGGTGCGCATCTGCAACCGCTCGGTGCAGATCCACGGCGGCTACGGGTACACGCGCGAGTTCGCCGCCGAACGCCATCTCCGCGACGTCCGTGTCACCACGATTTACGAAGGTACGAGCGAGATTCAGCGCACGGTGATCGCGCGCTCGGTGCTTCGGTAGAGGCTCAGCTATCGCCGTCGAGCAAGCCGAAATCCCACGATTCGCCGGGCTCGCGGAGGCCGACGGTGGCCGCTTGGATTTTCGCGATGACCTCGCCGGCGCCGTGCCCGTTGCCGAGGCGCACGCCGACGGCGACGCGATCGGGGAGCGCCCACACCTTCGCCGCGACCACACCTTCGACCTGATAGACGAGCTCGAGCGTGCGGCGCACGCGCGGATCGAGATCGTCGGCGCCCGGCGCGTTCGGCGGCGGGAGGTCGTCTTCGCTCATCACTCCTTCAGATAGCACACCGGCGCCGCGGCCGGCGGACAGCCGAGCGCTTCGCCGCGCCCTTCACGGCGTTTCTTTCAGAGGATCGCGGCGATCACCGTGGCAAAGACGATGGCCGCGATCACCGAGAGGACGACGACGTAGATGGCACCGATCACGAACGAAGCCACCACCGCGCTGACCAAAGCCTTGCCCTGTTCGGCGCGGTGCATCTTTTCGAGCCCGAGCATGTTGAGGAGCACGGTGGCGAGGAAGACGAAGTTGCCGAGGTGTCCCGGCACGAAGAAGAGCAGGCCAGCGACGCCGGAATAGCCGGCCACGCGCAAGGTGGCGTTGGCCGAGCGCGTCGCCGCCTTCTGCGACTCGAGCATGGAGTGCGAGACCTTGGCGAAGACGTTGACGGCGATGAACCCCATCGCGGCAGCGACGCCGAGGTTCCAACCGAGCCACAGGAGGTTGCCGACGAACGAGCCATACGAGCCGCCGAAGAGGCCGATGTCGAGGATGCCGCCGAAGAGAAAGCCGAAGGCCGCGCGCGCGCTCGCCCCGACGACCCAACAGAGCATGCCGAATTTGACCGCGTCCTTCGGATCTTCGCTGGCCGCGACGGAGGCGAAGAACTGCTGCGGCTTGGTCATCATCTCGACGGTCTTGAGGAAAGCCGTCATCGTCCCGAGCTGGGCGCGTTGCTCCCAAGGAATGGGGAGAATCGGCCCCGCCTCGGCGACAGGCTGCTGCTGCGGATAACCCTGCGGGGGTTGTTGCGGATAACCCTGCTGCGGTTGTTGCGGGTACCCTTGCTGCGGTTGTTGCGGATAGCCCTGTTGCGGTTGTTGCGGGTACCCAGGCTGCGGTTGTTGCGGATAGCCCTGTTGCGGTTGCTGGGGATATCCCTGCTGGGGTTGCTGCGGATACCCTTGCTGCGGTTGTTGCGGATAGCCCTGCTGCGGCTGCTGCCCAGGGGGATACCCGCCCGGCGGATACCCCGGCGGCTGGCCGCCACCGGCGCTCACGAGAGGCCACCGATCGCGGCTTCGACGGCTTCGAGGAGCGAGCCATCGCGGAGGGACTCGGCAACGGAGGCGATTTCTTTGTAGAGCGGCCGATCGTCGGTGAGCGGTGGGATGGTGCGACGGACGAAGGCGTGCGCGGCCTGGACGCCGGTCGACGGCTTGAGCGGCAAGCGTTGATCGAGGCCGGCGGCGGCGACGAGGATCTCGATGGCGATGCCGTGGGTGACGTTCTCGACCACCTTCATCAGCTTGAGCGCGCCAACCGAGCCCATCGAGACGTGGTCTTCCTTGCCTGCCGACGAGGGAATCGAATCGACGCTGGCGGGATGGCACAGCACCTTGTTCTCGCTGACGAGCGAAGCGGCGGCGACCTGCGCGATCATGAAGCCGGAGTGCAGACCGCTGTGCGGCGCCAGGAAAGGAGTGAGGCCGCCCGAGAGCGCCGGGTTCACCAGCTGCTCGACGCGACGCTCGCTGACGTTGGCGAGCTCGGCGATGCCGATGGCCGCGAGATCGAGCGCCAACGCGAGGTATTGGCCGTGGAAATTGCCGCCGGAAATGAGCTCGGCGCGAGGCAGGCTCTTGCCCGCGGCGTCTTCGAGGAAGACGAGCGGGTTGTCGGTGACGGCGTCGACCTCGACCTCGAGGATCTTCCGCACCCAGACGAGCGCGTCGCGCGTGGCGCCGTGCACCTGCGGCATGCAGCGGAGCGAATAGGCGTCTTGCACCTTGCTGCAGTGGATGTGGCTCTCGCCGATCTCCGAACCTTCGGAGGGGCCGAGGATGCGCCGGAGATTGTCCGCGGTGACCTCTTGGCCTGGATGACGACGCACGCGCATGAGGCGCGGATCGAAGGGCCTTCGTGATCCGAGGAGGGCTTCGAGGCTCATCGCACCGGCGACGTCGGCGGCGCTGGCGAGGCGCTCGGACGTGAGGAGCGCCAGCGCGCCGATCGCAGTCATCATCTGCGTGCCGTTGATGAGCGCGAGCCCTTCCTTCGCTTCGAGCTCGATCGGCTCGATTCCCGCCAGTTTCATCGCTTCGGCGGAGGGACGCAGCTGACCTTCGTAGTAGGCCTCGCCCTCGCCGATGAGCGTCAATGCGAGGTGCGCGAGCGGCGAGAGATCGCCCGACGCGCCGACCGAGCCCTGCGAAGGCACGCGCGGATGAACGCCCTTGTCGAGCATCGCGCAGAGGCGATCGATCACCAAATCGCGCACGCCGGAGTGACCGGCGGCGAGCACTTGCGCGCGCAGGACGAGCATCGCGCGGACCACCGGGATCGGGAGATCGACGCCGATGCCGCACGCATGACTGCGAATGAGGTTGCGCTGGAGACGGCGGATGTCGGCGGCGCCGATGCGCGTCTCCGAGAGCGCGCCGAAGCCGGTGTTGACGCCGTAGACGTTGGGCGCCGCATCACCACCAGCCGCGAGCGCGTCGATGGCTGCGCGTGCCGCCCGCACCCGCTCGCGCGCGCCGTCGTCGAGCGCGACCTTGCGACCACGGAGGGCGACAGCGGCCAAATCATCGAGGGAAATGGACCGACCGACGAAGACGGGAGAGGTGCTCATGGCGGCGCGGACCCTAGCAGGATGGCATCGGCGAGAAGAGTCCGTCGTCTACGAGAGAGCCTCGGGCAGTTGCCGCACCGCGACGAGGTTGCGGATGGTCATGCGAAAAAATGCGATACTGCGCGTCTTCTTGGAGGCCACCATGTCGAATCGTCTTTATTTCTCGGTGATTCTCGCTTCCTTCTCGATGGTCGCGTGCTCCAGCTCGAGCGACGGCGGGGCGACCCCGACCGCCTCCGCGAGCCCGACCGACTCCAGCGTCACCGACACCGGCAAGGCTGATTCGTCGGGGAGCGATTCGACGACGCCGACCGATACGACGGGCACCGACAGCGCCAAGAGCGACACCGGCAGCGGCACCGACACCGCGCCGTTCGACGCGGCGGGCGTCACCTGCGGCTCGAGCACCTGCACCGGCAGCCAAATCTGCTGCGTCGATCCCTCCGGCCCGACCTTCACCTGCGCCGCGTCGTGCTCCGACGGCGGCGTCGCAATCAACTGCGACGGTCCCGAAGATTGCACGGGCGGTGGCAAGGTCTGCTGCGGCACCATCAACGTCGGCGCCGGCACTCCGCCGACCTGCCCGATCAGCACCGGCTCGGCAGCCTGCGCGAGCACTTGCGACACGAAGATTCCCACCAGCTGCCCGGACAAGGGCTCGGCTCGCCTCTGCCATGCCGCCGCCGATTGCGCGTCGGACGCGAGCAACAAGAACTGCTGCACCTTCAGCGCGGGCGGCGCCAGCGGCACGTTCTGCGTCGGCGACGCCTACAAGCTGATCGCCGACAGCTGCTTCTGAATTCACGCGCGTTCACGCATCCTTCACGCCATTCACGCGAGAGGCCCGAGGGTGTGGCAAAGTGAAGCGATGCGTTCGCTTCGCTTTGCCTTGCCCTTCGCCGCTGCGTCCATTCTTTCGTCCACGATCGCGTTGGTCGGGTGTTCCTCGAAATCGACTGACGCGACGCCGACCGACGTCGGCATCGACGCGGGACCCGACACGCTCGTCGCCGTCGATGCCTCGACCGCGCCTCCCGAGTGGGATCGAGCGGTCACGCCGCCGAGCGACGACGAGGCCGCGAAGAACCGCCTCGGCTGCGTCTACAAAGCCGGCGCGCTCCCGGCCGAGACGCAGGGCAAGTCGTCTCCGAGCGGCGCCAAGATCCCGATCGACACCGTGGTGGTGGTGATGATGGAGAACCGCTCCTTCGATCACTATTTCCAGAAGTTGCCGACTGCCACCGGACGCACCGACCTCGAGGTCGCGCCCGACACGTACACCAACCCCGACGTCGACGCCGCGCACACGCCGGTGAAGCCTTTCCACGACACGCAGCTCTGCTTCGTCGACACCGCGCACGGCTGGGCGGCGTCCCATCAAAGCTGGAACGGTGGGAAGATGGATGGCTTCCTCGCGGCCAACGAGAACAGCGATCCGGCACCGAAACACGGCACTCCCGAGATGGCGCGCGGTCTGCGAGCGATGACCTACTACGAGCAAGCCGACTTGCCGTTCATGTATTGGGCGGCCGAGAACTATTCGATCGCCGATCACTATCATTGCTCGCTCCTCGGCCCGACCTGGCCGAATCGCATGTACCTCTACGCGGCGACGTCGTTCGGCAAGACCGAGAACAAGGTGCCCGACGCCGGCAAGTCGATGATCCTCTTCGACGAGCTCGAGAGGCGCGGCATCCCCTGGAAGGTCTACGGCAACGGCACCATCGGCTTCGGCATCCTCGCTGCGCAGTTCATCAAGTACCGCGAAGAGCACGTCTTCACGCTCGAGGACTACAAGGCCGACGCCGCTGCCGGCACGTTGCCGAACGTCGCCTTCGTCGATCCGAACCTCGGCTCCGAGGCCTACAACCAGAACGACGAGCACCCGCCGGCGATGATGCAAGGCGGTCAGGCGTTCGTCGCCGACGTGACCAAGACGTTGATGGCGAGCCCGCAGTGGAAGCGCTCGGCGCTCTTCCTCACCTACGACGAGCATGGCGGCCTCTGGGATCACGTGGCGCCGCCTGCCGCTTGCCCGCCTGACGACACGCCGCCGCAGCTCCCCGCGGGCGATCCGCCAGGTGCATTCGATCGTTATGGAGTTCGCGTGCCGCTGGTGGTCATCTCGCCTTGGGCGAAGAAGCGCTACGTCGGTCACCACACCTACGACCACACCTCGATCGTGCGCTTCATCCAGGCGCGCTTCGTCCTCCCGGCGATGACCAATCGCGACGCCAATGCCGAGGCGCCGTGGGACCTCTTCGATTTCGGCGCCGCCCGCACCGACACGCCGGCAGTGCCGACGGTGCCGATCGCCGAAGACAAGCTCGCCAAGTGCAAGGCGATCTTCGAGTGAGTCCTCGTCGAATGAATCTTCCTCGAGCGAGCCTTCGCGAGCGCCGAAAACTGGCCCGATCGTGCGCCGTTGCGTCACTGCTCGGGCGTGAAGAACAGGCACTTCGATAAGAGCATCGTCATCGCGCTGCTCACGGGCGGCGCGATCGCCGGTTGCGGCGGCAAGTCGAAGCAGGTCGGCAACGCCGAAGCACCGGCGCAGTCACCGCTCGCGAGCGACCCGGCACCGCCCGTTTCGAAGTCGCATCAATTGGCGAGCGTCGCGCTGCAGACGCCGATCTTCGCGCGTCCCGATCGCGAGTCGAAGAAGCTCGGCTACCTGCGGCTCGGCGCGATCGTGCCGCGCTCGGAGAAGAGCGTCGCCGGCAGAGGGTGCGTCGGACCGGGCGCCGCTTGGTACGCCATCGATCATGCCGGCTACGTCTGCACGACCAACGCACCGAAGGCCGCGTCGAAATCGCCGAGTCACGAGAAGGCGCGCTGGGAGCACGAGGCGACGCTCGACCTCGCCCATCCGCTGGTGCGTGCGCTGCGACGACTGCCTGATCTCGACAAGCCGATGCCGTATCCATATGCCTTCGTTCGCGCGGTGGCGCCGCTCTATTTCCAGGTGCCGACGGCGCAAGAGCAGATGAAGGCCGAGTTCAAGCTGACGCAGCACCTCACCTCGTACAAGCGCCACACCGACGCCTACAACGCGGTCGAGCACGGTGGCGCCAACGCGGTGATGCTCGGCAAGGACGGCGTCGCGCTCGGCGCTCCCGAAGCAGCGTATCCGGCGGCGCCCACCGAGAAAGACGAGCACACGCTCTTCGGCGGCAATCTTCCGAACGTCGGCGCGGGCGACGTGCCCGACGATGGTCTGCCCTGGTGGCTGCACGTCTCGCATGCGCCGAAGGACAACCTGCTCGCTCCACGCTTCGATCGCGACATTCCCAACGTCTCGACCTTCGCCGCGCCCGACTATGCCATCTTCGGCGCGCGCATCGCTCGGCATGCTGGCGTCGCGATCATCGGCACCTTCGTCTCGGTCGATGCGGTGGCGAAGAAGAAAGACCCCGTCAAGATCGCCGAGACGCGTCGCTTCGCCGTCACCATCGACGGGAGGCTGCTCCCCACCGACAAGTTGAAACCGCACGTCGCCTCGGCATTTCATGGCATTTCGCTGACTGGCGAGGGCGCGCCGACGATGCCCTTCGCCTTCGTGCGCAAGAAGGACGCGCACGTGTACACCGCCAGCGACCTCGGTCACTACTGGCCGAAGGCGGGCGAGCTCGCCTATCGATCGATCGTCCCGCTCACCGGCAAGGAGCGCCGCTACAAGAAGGTGCGCTACCTCGAGGCGAAGGACGGACGATGGCTCGACGTCGACGACGTCGCCTACGTCGACGTGCCGGCGAAGGAAGACTGGCCGAAGGAGTTCGACTCCACGAGCACGAAGTGGGTCGACGTCAGCATTTGGCAGCAGACGCTCGTCGCCTACGAAGGCCAGAAGCCGGTCTACGTGACGTTGATCTCGACCGGCATCGACGGGATGGGCGATCCGAAGAAGACGAAATCGACCATCCGCGGCGCCTTTCGCATCGACGCCAAGCACGTGACGACGACGATGGACGCCGACGATCCAGAGAGCAAATTCGAGCTGCGCGACGTGCCTTGGGTGCAGTACTTCGAGCGCGGCTATGCGCTGCACGCGACGTACTGGCACGACGACTTCGGCAAGCCGCGCAGCCACGGCTGCATCAACCTGGCGCCGATCGACGCGCATTGGCTGTTTTTCTGGACCGATCCCGGTTTGCCCGAAGGCTGGCACGGCGTCCGCGCCGACGTCGCGAGCATGAGCCCTGGTACATGGGTGCGGATCCACGGCTAGTCGATCGAGTAGACGGCTAGTATCCCGTCCCCATGCACGACGTCCTCGTCATCGGCGCCGGTCTCTCCGGTCTCCGCTGCGCCGCACGCCTCCAAGAAGCAGGTCACTCGGTCGTCCTCGTCGAGGCGCGCGATCGCGTCGGCGGTCGCACGCTCAGTCGCACCTTGCCGACGCATCCGCACGTCACCGTCGACCTCGGCGGGCAATGGATCGGACCAGGGCAACATCGCCTCGAGGCGCTCTGCAGAGACCTCGGCGTCGACACGTTTCCGACGTTTCATGCAGGAAAAAAGGTGCTCGATTCGAAGGGAAAGATCTCGACCTACAAGAGCAGCATCCCTTCCCTCGGCCCGCTGAGTTTGCTCGAGATGGAGCTGACGCTCCGCCGCGTCGACAAGCTGGTGCAGTCGGTGCCGGTGCTCGATCCGCGGAAGGCGCCGCGCGCCGAGGAGCTCGACGGGGCGACGGTCGAAGACTGGAAGCAACGCATCCACAGCCGCGCCGTCCGCGGTTGCGTCGATGCGGCCGTGCGCACCGTCTTCGGCACCGAGCCACGCGATCTCTCGCTGCTCTGGTTTCTCGCATATCTGCGCGCCGGCGGCGGCTTCATGAAGCTCGTCGAGATCGAGAAGGGTGCGCAGGAGCGGCGCTTCGTCACGGGCGCGCAGTCGATCTCCCAGCGCCTCGCCGATCGCTTCGTCGCCAAGGGTGGAAGGCTGCTTTTGCAGACGCCGGTAGCGGCGATCGAACAAGACGAGAACAGCGTGCGCGTCGTCACCTCGCACAACGAGTACTCGGTCGCGCGCGTAGTGATGGCGATCCCGCCGCACCTCGCGGGTCGCATTCGTTACCAGCCAGGGCTCCCGGTCGCGCGCGATCAGCTGACGCAGCGCTTTCCGATGGGTGCGACCGTCAAGTGCATCGCGGTTTACGACCGGCCATTCTGGCGTGAGCAGGGCTTCTCCGGCGAAGCGGTCTGCGACGTCGGACCCGTCTCCGTCGTCTTCGACAACACCAGCGCCGACGACGGTACGGGCGCAGTGGCGATGCTCCTCGCGTTCGTCGTCGGACAACCAGGGCGTGCGTGGTCGACGCGTACCCAGGCCGCCAACAAGGCGATCGTCCTCGACACCTTCGCGCGCTATTTCGGCGACGCCGCGAAGACGCCGCTCGACTACCTCGAACAAGACTGGTCGACCGAAGAGTGGACGGGCGGCTGTCCAGTCGGGAGCGCCACTCCCGGGACGCTGTCGGCGTGCGCACCTGCGCTGCGTGCGCCGATCGGGCGACTCCACTTCGCCGGCACCGAGACCGCCACCGAGTGGACGGGCTACCTCGAGGGCGCGCTTCAAGCAGGCGATCGCGCTGCCGACGAAGTACGCGCGCGGCTTCGCTAGTCGACGCGAAGACGTCGGCGAAATGAGAGACTGTGCCGCGATGGATCCGACGCTCACCCTCTCCGCGCGCGAATTGGCCGAAAAAATCAGGGCGCAGACGCTGAGCTCGCGCGCCGTCGTCGAGGCGCACGTTCGCCGCATCGAGGAGGTCAATCCAATCCTCAACGCCGTCGTCCGTGAGCGCTTTTTCGCTGCGCGTCGTGAAGCCGACGCCGCCGATCGCGCCGTCGCCGAGGGTCGCGACGATCTCGGCCCGCTCCACGGCGTGCCTTGCACCATCAAAGAGAGCTTCGCGCTCAGCGGCATGCCCAACACCGGTGGTCTCGTCGCCAGGCAAGGAAGGCTCGCCGAGCACGACTCGGTCGCCGTCGCCCGCGTCCGCGCTGCTGGAGCGATCCCGCTCGGCATCACCAACGTCTCCGAGCTGTGCATGTGGTGGGAGAGCAGCAACCGCGTCTACGGTCGCACGAGCAACCCGTACGATCCCTCGCGCTGCGTCGGCGGGAGCAGCGGCGGCGAAGGTGCCATCGTCGGCGCGGGCGCGTCTCCGTTCGGTCTCGGCTCCGACATCGGCGGCTCGATCCGCATCCCCGCGTTCTTCAACGGCGTCTTCGGTCACAAGTCGACCGGCGGTCTCGTGCCGGCGACGGGCCAATTTCCGATTCCTCACGGCCACGCGCTGCGCATGATGACCTCGGGCCCGATCGCGCGTCGCGCCGAAGACCTGATGCCGATCTTGCGCGTGCTCGCCGGCAGCGATCCGGGCGATCCTCTCTGTCGCGACTTCCCCCTCGGCGACCCGGCCGCCGTCGAGCTGAGCCGGCTGCGCGCCGTCAGCATCGAGGAAAATGGCTTTTCGCGCGTCGATGAGGAGCTCGTGGCGGCGCAACGTCGCGTCGAGGCCCATCTCCGTACAGGCGGCGTCGAGGTGACGCGCGCACGCTCGAAGGAAGTGCTCCCCGAGCTCGCGAGCTCCCTCGAGATCTGGAGCGCACGCATGTCGACCGCGGGGGGACCGACGTTCGCCGCGATGCTCGGCAACGGCCCCGACGTCAACGCCTTCCGTGAGCTCCTCAAGTGGACCCTCGGTCGCTCGGCGCACACGCTGCCCGCGCTCGTGCTCGCCATCGTCGAGCGCTTCCCCCACCTCGCCGAGGCACGCATGCACGTGGCGCTCGAGGCCTTCGAATCGCTGAAGGAGAAGCTCGCGCAGCTCATCGGCAAGGATGGCGTGCTTCTCTATCCCTCGTTCACCCAACCGGCGCCGCGTCACAATAGGCCGCTGCTCAATCCATTTCAATTCAGCTACCCGTCGATCCTCAACGCGCTCGAAGTGCCTTCGACGCAGGTGCCGCTCGGTCTCGGCACGCGCGGTCTACCGCTCGGCATCCAGGTCGCCTCGCTGCACGAGAACGATCACGTCACCATCGCCGTCGCCCTCGAGCTCGAGCGCGCCTTCGGAGGATGGGTCCCACCGCGGATGGCGTACGCGGCTTGAGTTACGAGCGCGTCTTACGAACGCGAAGAGGGCGGAGGTGCGCCTTTTCCACCTGGGCCGCGAACCGGCAAGCGCAAAGCGAAGACGCTGCCGACGCCGTCGTCTCCAGCCTCGACCGTGACCTCGCCGCCGTGCGCTTCGGCGATGTGCCAGACCAGCGCGAGGCCGATTCCGCTTCCTCGGACTTGCCCCGATCGGGCTGATTTTCCGCGGTAGAATCGCTCGAAGATGCGCGGCCTCTCCTCGGGCGCGATGCCCGGTCCGAGGTCGACGACCTTGACCGAGTAGGCGTCCTCACCGCCGACCGTTCCATCTCGCGCCACGATCACCCGCACCACCTCGGTGCCAGTGGCGTACTTGATGGCGTTCTCCACCAGGTTGATGACCGCGAGCTGCAACGCCCGCTCGTCGACGACCACCGGGGGCAGCTCGGGCGCGACCTCGAGCTCGAGGCGCATGCCCTCGGTCTCGGCGCGATAGCGACAGGCCTCGACGGCGCGGACGACGGTCGGCTCGAGATCGGCGTCGCGGTACGAATAGGCCGCTTTTCCTCGTTCGACCCGGGCGAAGTCGAGCACGTTCTCGATCAGCGCGGTGAGCCGCTCGCTCTCGCGGACGATGATCGAGAGGTACTGCGCGCGCTTCTCCTCGCTCGCCACGCGTCCGGTCATCAAGAGCTCGCCGAACATGCGGACGAGCGAGAGCGGCGTCTTCAGCTCGTGCGAGACGTTGGCGACGAACTCACCACGCGCCCGCGCGAGCCGCCTCTCTTGCGCGGTCGCGATGAGGACGACGATGAGCCCGGCGACGACGACCACGCACGAGAGACCGAGCAGCGCCATCTCGGTGAGTCGACGACGACGCATCTGCGCGGCGAGCTCGTCGGCCTTGAGCGGCGCGACCTGCAGGCGCCAAGCGTAGAGCGTGGTCGGGAAGCGCTTGGCGACGACGATGTCACTCGTGATCAGCGGCTTGCCGAAGATGATGTTGCCTTGATCGTCGACGACGTTCACGCGCGCCGGCGTCGAGGTGCCCGGATCAGGCACGATTTGCGGGAGAAGCTCGCGAAGGACGGCGTCGAGATCGTGATGGACGACGAGCAACCGCTCCCCACTCGCGCCGCTCTCGGTCCGGAAGGGCACGCGCCAATAGGCGAGGAGGTAGAACTGACCGTCGTAGGCTTTGTGCAGGTGCTTGAGCTCGCCGAGGGGCAGCGTCGAGAGATCGAAATCGGCGAGGATCGTGCGCAGAAAGAGCACCCGAAAGGCATCGTCGGCCGGCCCGGGTGCGCGCGACGCGAAGCCGACGATCTCGCGTTCTTTGGTCGCGTCGAGGACCACGACATGGGCGATGGTCGGCGTCTGACGCATGATCGCGCGCCAGCGCTTGGGCACGTCGTCCGGCCTTCCGCCTTCACCGAGCGAGATCACCGCGTCGTCGGCCTCGACGATGGCGCGATCGACGCGATCGATCTTCTCGTCGGCGAGCCCGAAGGTCACCTCCGAGAGCGACTGCGTGCGCAGCGCCTCGATCTTGAACGTCGTGCGGTAGGTGACGACCGCGAGGATGATCGCGGCGACGATGATCGCCGGCAGGAGGATCCACGTGCGCCGCCGGGAAGACGCTTCGGGATCCCAACGCCTCATGCGGTCATGGACGGCGCCCGCCAGCGTCGAGCGCCGCGAAGCCGCCGGTGTCGGCCGCGGTCAACTTGACGCCGCGCTCGGCGACGAACTCGCCGAACTGCTCACCGATGTACGTGATGCCGTGCAGCTCCGCCTCGGAGAACGGCTGACCGTCGACGTGATCGGCCACCTCGATGGCGCCGAGGTAACGCTGGCCTTGCTTCACCGGGACCAGCACGATCGATTGCGGCTCGTGCCCCGCAGCGACGTACCGATCGCGTGCCCAGCGCGCATCGTTGATGGCGTCGAGGAGCAAGCCGTTGCCTTTTTTCACCGCGGTAGTGAGGAGGCCATCACCTTCCCGCTCACGCATCCCGAGGATGCTCGACACCGGCGCGCGCGCCTTCACGATGACGAAAGTCTTCTGGTTGATGTCGTAGAAGTGGATGATCGCGACCTTCGAGGGCAGCTTGTCGCGGAGGAGATCGAGGATGAAATCGGCGCCCTCGAGCGCGTCGCGGAGGAAGTGGAGATCGTGCATGGCCTCGAAGAGATCGGCCATCAGATCTTCGGGGCGCTTGGCGCGTGATGCGGTCGGGATCTTCGCGGCGAGCGCCGGCGCGACCGGTGCTGCAGAGGCTGTAGGCGCGGCGATGGGTGCGGCCACGGGTGCGGCGATGGGCGGAGCGGACGAAGCCGTTGCCACTGGTGGTGCTACCGGCGCGGAAGGTACGACAGGCGCGATGGGAACCGACGGCGCCGCGGCGGCCGGAGGTATCGACTTCGGCAACGGTGCTTCGACCAGGGCTGCGGCTGCGATCTCGGCCGAGACACCGACGGCATCCATCCGCGGACGCGAAGGCGCACGCGTCGCGGGCGTCAGCTCGGCGGTCGGATTGGGCGGCGCAGCGCCGGAATGCGAAGCCGACGGGAAGGTGACGATCGGCTCGGGCGACCAGTCCTTCCACTTCAGCGTCACGATCGGCGGACGCTCAGGGCGCTTTTCCCAACGGTGATCGAAGATCGCGAGCTGCACCAGTCGCCCTGCGGGCGCATGCGCTTGATCGAGCTCCCAGCGCACCAAATCGAGATGCACGTGCGCAGCCGCGCCGGCGATGGTGGTCGTGGTCCCTACCGGCACGACGACCGCGAGCTCGCGATAGGTGAGCGGCGCTTTGCTGTTCGGATCTTCGCCGCGACGGAAGAAGACCTCGCCGTGCTCTTTGCCGATGGTCGGTTTCGGACGCGGCGGCGCGGTCGGTCGAGGCGCCGCAGCCGGAGGCACCGACGGCGCCTTGGCAGCAGATGATGCAGGTGCAGCAGGCGCAGCAGATACAGCGGGTGCATTCACCGCGCCTGGAGGTGGCGGCGGAGACACGGCATCGGCCGCGGCAGCAACGACCGCAGCCGTCGTCCGCGCACCAATGGGAACGGTCTTCGCCGAGCGACGCATCGCCGAAGCCGCAATGCTCGCAGGTGTCGATATCGGCGCGCTCGAAGGCGGCGGCACCGAAGGAGGCGGCGCATCGGCAGTGACAGCAGCATCGTCGGGCGCACGCGTGACTTGATAGCGAACGCGAGCCGCAGCGTTGGTGGCTCGGTACCCTTCGGAGAGCACCTCGATCGTGAAGCTGGAGAGCGGCGCCGTGTCCGCGCGCGACGTCCGCACCTGCGAGAGAGCTGCCTGCCAGCCCGGTGCATCGACGGTGACCTTGGTCGCCGCACCGCCGGAAGAAAGGGTCGCGACCTCGACAAACCAACGCATCCGCTGCTCCGGGCGCCTGCAAGGGAACCGACTCGCCCCAAGCTGCAGACGGCAGCCGAGACCGGGTAACTATACCCTCCCGGCGAGGAAAGCCGCTGGTTTTCGGCGCTCGTTTCGACGAAACGCCGACGCAGGCGGGTCAGCGGCCCGAACGCGCGATGTCGCGGCGAAAGTGGCCACCCCTCAGGCGAACGTGGTCAATCGCGGCATAAGCACGCTGGGCTGCGTCATCGACCGAAGCGCCGCGCGCAGTGACGCAGAGCACGCGTCCACCGGCGGTGACCAATGCGCCGTCGCGACGCGCAGTTCCGGCGTGGAACACTTGCACCCCTTCGTGCGCGACCGCGAGGATCACGCCTTCGATCGCGTCGCCCGTGCGCACGTTTCCTGGATACCCCTGCGCGGCGAGGACCACGCACACCGCCGGCTCGGTGCTGAGGGGAGCGGGCCCCGAGAGTTGGCCGAGCTCACCCCGCGCCGAGGCCTCGAGGTACGGGAGCAAGTCTCCGTCGAAGCGCGCGAGCAGCACCGCGGTCTCGGGATCGCCGAAGCGGGCGTTGAACTCGAGGACATGCAGCTTCGCCGGTGTTCCCTCTTCGATCATCAGGCCCGCGAAGAGCGCGCCGCGAAAGGGTCGTCCTTCCGCCGCGAGCCCGCGCACGGCCGGCGCGATCACTTCGTCGACGATGCGCGCGTGCAGCTCGGGGGTGACGACCTTCGGCGGCGAGTAGGCGCCCATTCCTCCGGTGTTGGGACCGCGATCGTCGTCGTAAGCGCGCTTATGATCTTGCGCTGGGGCCAGCGGAATGAAGGTCTGACCATCGCAAAGGGCATGAAACGAGACCTCTTGGCCCTGCACGCGCTCTTCGATCACCACCTCTGCACCGGCATCACCGAACGCGCGCTGCCGCATGATGGTGTCGATGGCGGCGACCGTCTCGTCGACGGTGCTGGCGACGATGACGCCCTTTCCCGCGGCGAGCCCGTCGGCCTTGACCACCATCGGTCTCCCGCGCGCTCGCACCCAGCGCTCGGCCTCGTCGGCGTCGCCGAAGACTTCGAAGTCGGCGGTGGCGATGCCGTGACGCTTCATGAAGCGCTTGCAGAAGGCCTTCGAACCTTCGATTTCTGCGGCCGCCTTCGAAGGACCGAAGGCAGCGACGTTCGCCTTCTCGAGCGCGTCGACGGCGCCGGCGACGACCGCAGCATCGGGCCCGACGACCACGAAGTCGATCTGCTCGCGGAGCGCGGCGGCGACGATCGATGCGACGTCGTCGGCCCTGCCAGGCAAGCACGTCGCGATCTCGGCGATGCCGGCGTTGCCGGGGAGCGCGAAGAGGGCGCCGCAGCGAGGAGACGTAGCAATTTTCGCGGCCAATGCGTGCTCACGAGCACCGCCGCCGACGACGAGGACGCGCAAGGAGCTCATGGCTCCGCGCCTCTTACTACATCCCGGCGAGGATCTTGAACGACTCGCCGTCGGTCACGATTTGCAGGCGATTGTCGCGCACCGCGCGGTTCCAGACATCGCCCTTGCTGGTCGGGATCTGGAAGGACGCGGTGTAGGTGTAGTCGACGTTGAGTACGTGCTCGGTCTTGTCGCCGACCTTCTCGAGCCGCACCTCGGAGATGCGGTGATAGCGAATTTCGTAGCGAATCGCCTTGGTCTGCTTGAACTTGGTGGCGAGGTACGAGCGCAGCCCGTTGTAGTCCATGTCGTCGCCCGACTTGGCGTTGCCCCCGGTCTCGAAGTAGCGCGCAGACGCCAACGAGACGAGCGTCTCGACGTCGCGCTCTTCGATGGCGCGCCGGTATTTCTCGCAGAAGTGGACGACCTTCCAGTTGTCGTCGTTGTCTTCGAGATCGCTGTTCGCGATGTATTGGTGCGAGCACCCGAGGACGAGCGCGGTCGCACCCGCGAGCGCGGGGAGCGCGAGGAACGAGCACAAGGTCGCGGCGAAGGAGAGGCTTTTCGGCATGGATGGAAGGCGCAGTCGTCGGGGAACGACCTGGGAGGCGCATCCTATTCCAGGGGTCGAACCGGAGGGCAACCTTCGGCCGGCCGAAAATCGACCGTGCGCACTGGCGGCCTTGTCGACCGGGCCATCGGGGGGGAAGCATGCGCTGTGCGACCTTCGGCTCTGCTCGTGCTGCTCCTCTTCCTTTTCGGCGTGCTCGTCGCGCCGAGCTGCCGATCGCGAGGAAGAAGTGCGCGACGTCACGTGCCTCCGAGCGTGCAGGTGGGCGACGCGGGGGACGCGCATCCCCCTCACCTGGACGCCAGCGCCACCGATCTCGCTCGCGCCATCGACGACGCACTCGGCGCTGCCTGTCCGGCGACGATGCGCTTCGTCGTGCTTCCTGCAGATCGCCGGGAGAGCGCCGTCGCCATCGCCGAACGATGCCTCCAAGGGGTGACGCCGAGCGTCTTCTCGGTCGGTCTCGTCGAGCTGGTGTCGATCGACTCCACGCACGACGGCGCCGAGGCGGCGACGTTGCGAGCCCTCGCGCACGAGAACTTCGCGCTCGGCGTGAACGCGGAAGGCGCCATTCGGAAGTACGACGTGACCTCCACCGATCGCTCGGTGCGCTCCGTCGCCTACGCGATCGTGGTCCATCTCGCGCGACGGCCGGGCGTCGGAGCCGCGGGCGTCTTGCGCGTCGCGCGCGCGATCGGACGGCTCGGCCTCGACGCGGCCCTCGAGCTCCCGCCCGTGCACACCGACGTCGAGACGCTCTTCGCGCTCGCGCGGGCCGATGGCCTCGAGGCACCGCTGGTCCGCGGACCGATGGTGACGTCGATCCGACTCCGAGAACCAGGCGGGCCCGCCGACACGCCGCTGATCGTCGTGGAGCTCGATCGTCCGGTTCGCGCCGCGCCGATCGAGGCCCGAATTTGCGGAGTTCCGACGACGGGCGTGCTCTTCGGTGAAGCGCACGACATGTTGCACTTCGCGGCGCCGAAGTGTCCGACGGTCGATGGAGCACCGATCTACACCGTCGAAATCGGCGGGCTCGCCGGGTCGCCACGCGGGCTCGACGGCGGCATCGTCGCGCACACCTACGGACGACTCGGGGCGCGGCTGGCACCGAACGACGAACTGCCGGTCGAGCCCGACGACGGAGCGAATTGAGCATGCGCGCAAACTCGTTCCTCGAGGCCGTCGCCGCTGGACACCTCGTCGCCGACGGCGCGATGGGCACCGAGCTGCATTCCCGCGGCCTGCTCTACGGCGCCTGCTTCGAGGCGCTCAATCTCCATCTCCATCGGCCCGAGCTCGTGGCCGAGATCCATCGCAGCTACCTCGACGCGGGCGCGCGCGTGATCGAGACCAACACGTTCGGAGCAGCACGCACGCGCCTTTCGCTGCACGGCCTCGGCGACCGAGTGCGCGCGATCAACCTCGCCGGCGCGCGCATCGCTCGGCAAGCCTGCGATGCGGCGGGCCGAGAAACTTGGGTCGTCGGTGCGATCGGCCCGACGGGGTTGGTGATGCCAACCGACGTCTCGAGCCTCTCGAGTGTCGAGCGCGCTCGCCTCCTCGACGACTACCGCGCGCAGGCCGAAGCCCTCGCCGAAGGTGGGGTCGACGCCTTGCTCCTCGAGACGCTGCGATATCCCGTGGAGCTCAAGCTCGCCGTCGAGGCCGCGCTCGGGCTCGGCCTTCCGGTGATCGCGCTGGCGACGTTCGACGACACGGAAGCTGGGCCGAAGATGGCCGATGGCACCGACCCCGAGACGATCGCGCGCTGGCTGACAGCCGCAGGCGTCGACGTCCTCGGGGCCAACTGCGGCACCGGCCCGAGACAGCTGGTCGAGGTGGCGACGCGAATGTTCTCTGCCGCAATATCACCAAAAAACAAGGCCACAGCGCCGCTGATCGCGATGTTCCCGAGCGCGGGCCTGCCGAGCGAAGTCTACGGCACCTTCGTTCATCCAGCGACTACCGACGACCTCGCTGCCGGCGCGCGTGAGCTCTTCGCGCTCGGCGTGCATTGCGTCGGCGGATGCTGCGGCACCACCCCGGCACACGTCCGCGCCATGTCTCACGCGGCCACCGGAGGTTCGCTACACTGACCAGATGGCGTCATCGCGGCTGCGGGAGGAGGAGGCGATCGTGCCGCTGCCCGCGCAACGCATCACCCCCGCGACGCACGTCCGCGGTTCGGTGCTCTGCACGTCGCTCGGCAGCCTCCGCAAGCGCGGGCTCGGCGATCGCTACTACGCCGTGCTCGATCCTCGTTGGGAGGAAGCGATGCGCTCGATGACCGCGGCGGTGTGGGCACCGCTTCCCCTCGCCGTCGCACACTACGAGGCCTGCGATCGTCTTCAGCTCTCCGTCGAGACCATCGAGTCGATCGGCAGCGAGGCCGGGGAGATGCTCAACGCGGCGTTCGTCGGCGTGGTCGTCCGCGTCTCCCGCGAGATGGGCGCGAACCCATGGACGGTCCTCGCCAACATGCCGCGCCTCAACGATCGCCTCTGGCGTGGCGGCGCCTTCGCCGTCTACAAATTGGGCCCCAAAGAGGCGCGACTCGAGTGGCACGGACAACCCGTCGCCGCCTCGCCCTACTATCGCGAGGCGTTCGGCGCCTTCGCAAGCGCCGTCCTCAAGCCCTTTTGTCGCAGCCTCTTCGTCCGCCAATTGCCGCAAACGAGCGATCACACGACGATCGCCTATCGCGTCTCGTGGGCGTGAAAGCAGACGTGAAACCTCAGCCCGGCGTGCAAACCTTACCGCTGGCGGTCGCGGTGCACTTGGCGTTGATCGCCGTGCAGTCGGCGTCGGCGGTGCACGTCTTCAGGCAGTTGCCGGCCATGCCCGTCGGATCTTTCGACCAGAGCGTGCCGGTCGCGTCGCTCGTCGGTAGCTCGGGCGAGCAGACGTATCCCGAACCGCAGGTGGTGCTGCCGACCGTGCAGAAGTTCGCGCAGTAACCCTTGCCGGTGGACGTGACGTAGAGGCAGTTGCACGTCGGCACGGTGCCGGCGTCGGCGGCCTTGGTGCACGCGCTGCCCGGCGATTTCGTGTACGTCGTCTTGGTCGTGAGGCAGAGGCCGTCCTCCACCTGGCACTTGTTGCCGCTCGGACAATCTGCGTCGGCCTTGCAACCGCCGAAGCAGTAGCCGATGCCGATCAGCTTGCCCGCCGAGTCGTGACCCCAGCCGTAGACGTTGCAGGCATCTTTGCCGAGGCAACCCGTCGGCGCCGCGCCTGTGTCGCCGAAGTTGCATGCCGGCAAACACAATTGGTGCGCGGTGAGGCCCGAGCCCGTCTTGAGACAGACGCCGAGATCGCCGTCGCAGGCGACGATGGTGGTGCCGTCGTTGCCCGCGCATTCGGCGCCGTCGTACCCGAGGCAGACGGGCGTCGGATAGAGCGCGCCGGCCGCGAAAAAGCCGTCCGTGCAGCTGTTGACGCCGTCGAGGGTCTTGTTGCACACGCTCGCGCTGGTCGCCGCGGTGCACGCCTTGCCGGTGGTGCCCTCGGTCGGTGTCGGTCGCGTGTCGATGCCGACCGTGCCGGTGTCGATGACCGTGCCGCTGTCGACGACCGTGCCGCTGTCGACGACCGTGCCGGTGTCGACGGGCGTGCCGGTGTCTGGCTTCGTTCCGGTGTCGATCGTCGTCCCGGTATCGGCGGCAGAGCCCGTGTCGATGCCGGGCACCGACGTGTCTGCGGGCGTGGTGCCGGTGTCGAATTCGGGCTCGACGTCGGAGCCGGGCACCGACGTGTCGGCGTGCTTGCCGCTGTCGGTGAATACTCCGCCGGAAGGATCGACGCTGGTCGCGCAACCCACGACCACGGTGCCGAACACGGAGAGCCAAGCGTGCGTCTTCATGGAAACCTTCTCGATTCACCAAAGGTTGACGAACCTCTCCCTAGCGCTCGCCGGGGGTCGAATCAACGGCAAAGCAAGCCATTTCCCGCACCAACGCAAACATCCGCGACCGCACTTCGACGAGGCGGTTCACTTTTCTTCAGGGCGAAGAATGCGTCGCGACTTTGTCGGCACACGCACGCTCGCTCGGGAGCGTGTCCGCGCGCAACCATGCAGTCGCGCAACTCTCGACGTCGATTTCGGGTGCTGCCTCCGCGAGCGCGTCGATCATCTCGCGCATCGACGCCGCGTGAAGACTATGCGCGACGTAGAACTCGCGCAGCGCGACGACGAGACGCGGAAAGCCGATGCGTCGTTCGAGGGCCGTGTAGAAGAGCGCGCCCTTCACGTAGGGGATGACCGAGTAGTGCCGACCGACGTCGAAGACGCCACACGTCTCCGGCCGCCACGCGCGTTTCTCGAGATCGTCGCGCGCCATCGCCGCATCGAGCTCGTCGAGATCGGCCGCCCACTCGCCGTCGCCCGCAGGGTCGCCGAGCTCTCGAAGGACGCGCACCGTCAGGTACTCGGTCGTGCCCTCGGAGAGCACGAAATCCTCGAAGCAGCGCAGTCGCACGCCGTTGCCGAACCAGCCGTGGATCGCCTCGTGGACGGCGACGGTGGAGTCGCCCACGCGATCGTCGCCGACATGCCAAAAGGGCACGTGCTCCATGCCGCCGGTGTCGGGAGCGAGCACCGGGCCGACATTGGCGCCGAAGCTCCAAGGCCCGACGTGCGTCTCCATCCAGGCGAACGCCGGCACCACCGACGCGAGGTCGCGGAAGACCTCGTCACCCGTCCCCAATCGGAAGAGGTCGATCGTCGTTCCTGCATGCGTGACGCCGAGCCACTCGCGATGGAATCCGCCGATCGCAAAGGCCGCTGCGTAGGGCGGGATCGGCGTCGAGAGGTCGGTGGCGATCGCGCTCCCGCCGCCCGTCACCCGTAGGTGAAAGGTGGCGTCGGCGTCGGGCGAGGGTTGGCAGGGAAAGACGTTCCCGCAGAAATATGGCCAAGTGCTGGTTCGCCCCGCGGCGAAGCCTTTGTGCGCGCCATCGTGGTGGCTCGGCTGCTCGACGAACCGATAGTCGATGTCGACGCGAGGACGCTCTTCACGCGCGGTGGCCTCGTCGAGCTCGATCGACAGACGACGGCGGAAGACGTGCGCGTTTCGATCTTCGACGTCGGCAATGGTGAACGCGAGCGCCACCTTTGCGCCAGTCGGCGGCACGCCGGCCACGCGCTCGATCGTCGTCGATCGCTCGTCGAGCGCTGCGCGCGATTCGGCGACCCCGACGTCGACCTCGACCACGTCCGAATCACCTTCGAGCGTCAGCTCGGCTGAGGCCACTCGATCGGGAAAACCAAAGGTGACGCGCGTGTCGACGACGCGCCGTACAGAGACTGGCGACCTCGCGACGGCGACCGGGCGACGTTGGCAACTGCTCGACAGCAGCACGAACAGCGCCAAAATCGCGAACGGAGCGCCGCGCGCGATTCGAGCGAGGCGCACCATCGGTCGCAGCGTAGCGCCTCGAGACTCGACTGCGTCAGGTGGGTTGGCAGACCTTGCCGGTGGCCGTCGTCTGGCATCGCGCGTTGATCGGCGCGCACTCGACATCACTGGTGCACGTGCGCACGCAGCTCCCCGCCATGCCCGTCGGATCGTGCGAGAAGAGCGGACCGGTGGTGTCGCTGGTGGCGAGCGACGGAGAGCAGACCGAGCCGGCCCCGCACGTCGATTGACCGACGACGCAGAAGTCGGCGCAGTAGCCCTTGCCGCTGGTCGTACCGTACATGCAGTTGCACGCGGGGCTCGTGCCCGTCGCTTCGGCCTTGGTGCACGGCATGCCGGAGATCTTCGCGTACGACTTCTTCGTCGTCACGCAGAGGCCCTCTTCCCGCTGGCACGAGCTGCCGGTGGGACAGTCGCGGTCGGCGCGGCAACCGCCGAAGCAGTAACCGATGCCGTAGACCTTGCCTCCCGTGTCGCGACCCCATCCATAGACGTTGCAGACGTCCTTGCCGGCGCAGCCGACGGGCGCCTTGCCGCTGTCGTCGAACGTGCACTGCGGCAAGCAGAGTTGGTGCGTTCCGGTCGCGAGGCAGACGCCTTTGTCGCCGTTGCACGAGACGATCGCCGTTCCATCGTTGGCCGCGCACTCCGCGTCGTCGATGCCGATGCAGACGGCGGTGGGAAAGAGCGGACCGGCGCTGAACGCGGTCATCGTCGACTGGCCGGTGGTGCAGGTGACGTCTTGCGAAGGACGCGTGCCATCGTCGGCGGGCCGCTCGTCGACGCCCGTGGCGCAGCCGACCGAGGTGAGAGACGAGACGAGGAGGAGGGCCACGGACACACGAGAAAGAAGAGCGCGCATACGAATTCTCCGGGAGCAGAACGCGGGCGAGAGACGGCGCGCCAGCGGAAGAATTCACTCAGGCTGTCGATTTATTTTCCGACCCCGGACGAGCGTTCTCGACGGAAGGAGGACGAGGCGGCACTCGTCCCGAACCGACGCGCACGAGGACGAGACCGATCGCAGCTGCCCCCGCGGCGACGAGCGCCCACGTCGCGGTGTGACCCGCGCCGATGAGATAGCCACCGAGGGCAGGCGCGAGAATCTGCGCCACCGAGTTGAGCGACTGGGCGATGCCGAGCACCGTCCCTTGCTCGTGTCGTCCAGCTTGCTGCGTGAGCATGCTGCTGAGCACCGGCCGGACGACGCCGACGCCGAAGCTGGAGACCGTCGTGACGACGATGAGCGCCGGCAGCGTGCGCACGAGCCCGAGCACCGTGTAGCCGCCGATGAGCGTGACGAATCCGGCGACGACGAGCGCCGGTTCTCCGAAGCGCTTGACGATGCGGCCCATCAGCCCGCCCTGGAGGATGATCCCGAGGAAGCCCGAGTACGCGAACAAATAACCGATTTCCCGCGGGGAAAAGGGCACGCCGTGCCAGCTGTAGGTTCGTTCGGCGAAGAGCGCGAAGCCGGAGATGAAGGTGGAGAAGCAGAAGATGTAGAAGAAGAACTGCACCAAGAGGCCGCCGACGATCGGGCGCTTCAAGTATTGCGCGTACGTGTCGATGGCGAAGATGGAGACGCGTTTTCCGCCCGGCGCAGCCTCGGTCTGCGGCGGCCTTGCGCTCGGATGGACGCCGCTCGGAAGGAGCGTCACGGTCGCGAGGATGCTGGTCGCCGAGAGCACCGCCGCCGCCCACACCGGCGCGGTGATGCCGTAGCGCATGAGATAGCCGGTGACGAAGGGACCGATGAAGAAGCCGACCCCGAAGGCGATTCCGATGATCGCGAACGACTTCGAGCGATTCTCCGGCGTGGTGTTGTCCGAGATGTACGCCTGCGCGATCGAGAGGTTGCCTGCCGTCGCGCCATCGATGATGCGTGCGAGGTAGAGCACCCAGAGCGCGTGGGCGCGCGCCATGACGATGAAGCCGATGAGCGTGCCGATCTGGCTGACGATGAGCACCGGCTTGCGACCGACGCGATCGGAGATTTGGCCGAGAATCGGGCCCGAAACGAGCTGACAGGCGGCGAACACCGAGACGAGCAACGTCGCCTCCATCGGGCTGGCCGCGAAGTGCTCGGCGTAGATGGCGAGGAGGGGGATGACGAGCGAGAAGCCGAAGACGTCGACGAGGACGACGAGAAAAATGGGAAAGAGCGGGGACCGCGGCCGAGACACGCGCGGACCCTCGGTGCGGCCGTCGTCAGCGTCAATGCCCGAACGTGATCGAGACCGCGCCGGCGCCTTGCCGATGCAGCTTCACGACGACACCGCCATGAATCGAGCGTGAAGTGAACGAGGCTCCCGACGAGGCTTCCGCCTCGGGCACGACGACGCCACCGACGGTGATCGACTGCGGAGGGCGCGCGAGGCGCAAGACGTCGTCGCCGAGGACGTCGAAGGGCGAATAGCGCAAGGTGGCTGCGTCGAAGGTGACCTCACGAACCACCGAGGTGCTCCGCAAGAGGTGGTTCCCCTCGCCTGCCCACTCCGGCACCGCGGACATTCCGAGCGAGAAATGGCGCATGAAATCGCCATAGCCGTCGGAGAACCACCACCCTTCGCCGTCGTCGGGACCGACCTTGACGATGCCGGTGCTGGTGCACCAATAGGTCGCCCAGTTGAACGAGCGGAACGCGCGCTCCTTGGCGTCGAGGTCGCCCGTCACCTCGTACCAACGCGCGAGGATCGAGGCATACCGCGCGGTGTGGCTCGCCATCTTCGCCATGTCGGCCATCTGCTCCGACATCACCTCGGCGCCATACTGCATGCCCTTGCCGCCCGGCCCGTCGACGTCGACGCCGAAGGTGTCCTTCACGAAAGCGATGAGCTTGGGCACGTGCGTACGCCACGCCGGATCGAGCTCGGGGTGATCGAGCAGGTAGCGCGCGGTCTGCAGCGGCGCGTACTGGTTGGGGTTGTCCGAGGGATCGTCGTAGATCGGAATGTCCTCGAAATACCCGCCCCAGACGCCGTTCTCCATCGGGTACGTCATCATCCAACTCCACGCATTGTCGCGTGCGCGGAGCATCGCCGGCGAGTGCAGCTCGAGGCGCCGGAGCTCGTCGAAGAGCATGATCGGCGCGATGACGTGGCCGCTGTACGGATCGCGCGTCACGTCGTCTTTGCCGTAGACGCGGAACGGCCACGGCGAATGGAGCGGGTCGCCATCACGAACGTGAGTCGCGAGCTCTTCGGCGCAGGCGACGGCGGCGTCGCGATATCGGACGTCGTCGGTGAGCTCGAAGAATCGGACGAACGCGTAGCCGATTTCACCGATCTTGTCCGGCTCGATGACGCCTGGTCCGTCGCCGCGTCCGCAATGATCGCAGAAGCCGTCGTCGGCGCCGCCGTACGTCGTCGAGCCTGGATCGGCGCTGGCGAAAGGGACGCGGCCCCAGGCCCAGTCGTCCGGCGTGCGCCCGTGCTCGAGGATGTGATCGAGCGATTTTCTCACCAGGTCGAGGACGCGACGGTCGCCCGAGTAGGCGTAGTGCTGCAGCGCCGAGTCGACGAGCATCGCGCTGAGGCCGGCCGGATTGTTCGGCCATTGCACGCCGCCGAGCGTGTCCGGCGTGAAGCGCGAATATGCCTGCCAGGTCGGGAGCCCGTTCGGCTGCACGGGAAACCTGGCAAGCCCCTTCCAGCCGAGGGCGACGACCTTCTCGTAGGGCGCCCAAGGGAGGATTTTCTGTTGTTCGTCGAGGACGAGCGCGTGCCCGTGGAGCTTCGGCGCCGACGCGTGCGACGACGTCTGGCGGCTCTTTCCGCAGCGCAGCCAGGGGATGGCCGCGACGAGCACTGCGGCGACGGCGACGCGGAGGTGCATGGTGCCGCCAATATGCCGCCGGCTAGGCTATAAGAGCGAGGATTTTCCAGTGCGCGACCCTTACGGCATCGTCGGACAAACCATCGATCGGCGCTACGCCGTCAAGCGGGTCGTGGCCGAAGGAGGCTTCGGGGTCGTCTACGAGGCCGAGGCCGTCTCGCTCGGCGTGCCGGTCGCGCTCAAAGTGTTGCGACTCGAGATGCAGGATGCGGGGCCCGACGTGCGCGCCCGCTTCGCGCAGGAGGCGAAGCTCCTCGCGCGTCTCAAGCACCCAGCCATCGTCGAGCTGACCGACGCCGCGCACCTCGAAGACGGAACGCCATATCTGGTCCTCGCGTGGATCGAGGGCGAGACGCTCGATGCGCGCATTCGTCGCGTCGGGCCGATGGAGCTCGAGCCGGTGATTCGCCTCTTGACGCCGGTGGTCGGAGCCATCGCATATGCGCATGCGCAAGGCGTCGTCCATCGCGATTTGAAGCCGGCGAACCTGATGTTCTCGGGCGACGATCGCGCGCGAGTGCTCGATTTCGGCGTCGCGCGCTGGGCGAATAGCCTGGCGGTGCAAACGACCACGACCTCGAAAACGGGCATCTCGCTCGGCTACGCCGCGCCCGAGCAGTACGGCAAAGAGTTCGGACCGATCGACGGCCGCGCCGATCAATTCGCGCTCGCCGCCATCGTCTACGCAGTGCTCACCGCGCAGCCGGCGTTCTCGGGCGACAGCATGACCGAGATCCTCTTCGCCACCTGCGCCGCGAAGGAGCGTCCGTCGATTCGCAAGGTGCGGCCCGAGCTCCCCGAGAGCGTCGACGTCATCCTCCAACGTGCGCTGGCGATTCGTCCGCAAGACCGTTACGCGAGCGTCGAGGAATTTTGGAGCGAGCTGAGCGCGGCGGTCACTGGCGCGCCGCTGACGTTGCCGAAGCCGCAATCGAACGTCGTCATCGCCTCGAAAATCCCTGCCGCGGTGACGTTGCCCTCGCCGCAAGTCCTCGGCGAAGGGGCCCCGAAGACGATCGCCGAGGTCGCCTTCGCGCAGACCGAGCGCGACGGCGAGCCTCCGCAGAGACCGAGCGGAAAGTCACGCGCGTCCGCCGCTCCTGGTGCGCCGGCGCGCGGCTTCGTCTCCGCGCACACCGTTCGCCAAGGGGAAGCTCCGCCGACGAGCGAGCCTGTCTCGCGACGCTCGGGTGGAACGCGTTTCATCGTCTTCCTCGCCATCCTCGGCATCCTCGGCGGCGGCGCCTACGCAGCGAGCGCGCTCGGGTTCTTCGCGCCCTCCCCGAACGGCTCGGTCGGCACTGGCTCGGCGACGACCAAACCCACCGTCACCTACAAGCCGAGCGCCCCCTCCGCTTCCGACGCCGGTCCCGTCCTTCCACCGTGCGGGCTCGAGATGCTCGCAGGTGAGCTCTGCGTCCTCGGCGGTCGGCTCCACCGTGGCCCCTACGATTGCAAGAGCGCGGGCGCGCAGCTCGATCACAAGAGCGCGTGCCCCGACGAGATCGTCCTCGTCCGCACCTTCACGCTCGACAAGAAGGAGGTGAGCGGCGAGCGATGGAAGAAGTGCGAGGCCGCTGGCAAGTGCCCGGCGCTCGCGGCGATCGCCGCCGACGCACCCGATCTCCCCGTGCGCGGAATGAGCTTCGCCGACGCCGCAGCGTTTTGTGCGTTCGAGCAGAAGCGCCTGCCGACCGACGCCGAATGGGAGCTCGCGGCCGCCGGCGCGGGGGACACGCACCGCCTGTTTCCCTGGGGCAACGCGACGCCGAGCGACGCCCTCGCGGTCTTCTCGACGACCGGAGAGGACGGCCACACGCTCGCCGGGCCGAGCCCAGTCGGAACGCACGTGCCGGGCGCGACGCCTGATGGTCTCCTCGATCTCGCCGGCAACGTCTCCGAGTGGACGAGCACCCCGGCGCCGAAGGGCGCGCCCACGGCCGCGGGTCCCGAACCGACCGAGGCCGAACGACGAATCTGGGTGCGCGGCGGCTCCTATCTCTCGGGCTGGGATGCGCTTCGAACCTGGTCTCGCGAGGCGTGGCCCGAGAGCACCACTGGCGGCGCCATCGGCCTCCGCTGTGCCCGCACCATCAAGTCCATAAAGAATTGATACGATGGCGGGCACGATGGGCGATGCGGACGACGACGCGCGCGATCGAGGTGATTCGCGCGATTCGCGTGAGCTCCGCGACTTTCGAGACGGCGCCGAAGCGGGGCTAGACCCCGAGCGCACCGATCTGCGTGCCGAAGGGATCGCCCTCGTCACCGAACGGCGCACGCTCTTCGCGTCCATCGCCCTCTATGCACCGCTCGGCTACGCTGGCGCGGTCGTCGTCCGCGATGGCGCGCACTCGCTGTGGCTTCGGGTGGTCATCGCCGCGACGCCGCTCTTCGCGCTCCGCGCGCTCTCCCCTCGCGTCGACGATTTGCCGTCCGCGCGCACCGCGACCCGGGTCGCGCTCGTCTGTGCGCTCCTCGCCGGCACGCTCACCGCAGGTCTCGGCCTTCGCACGCCACTCGCGGCCATCAGCGCGCTCTTCGCCTGCGCCACCGGCGTCGCCGCGGTGCTCGCCACCGTCGATGCCATCGCTGGACTCGGCGGGCTCTTTCCGGCGCGCCCCGAGACGAGGACGGCTCGTCGCGTGGTCCGCGCGCTCCTCGCCTTCGTCTGGATCGTCGCCGCCACGGTGGAGGCGACGCGCGCCCTCGCCGCCCTCGGCAGAGTCCCGACGCGAATCATCACGCTCGTCGCGCGCCCGTTCTTCGACCCAGCCCTCGCGTTCCTCGACGCTGCCGCCGTGACGTTCGCCATCGTCTACGTCGTGCAGGCCCGCCGGGCGCGGCGCTTCGAGCTCGGCGCGCTCGAACGCCACGATCTCTTGCTCGGAAGCGCCGCCCTCTCGCTCCCGATCACCATCTTCGTCGCCAGCTCGCTCGATCCGACGAATGCGTTCGCGCTCGAGGCGCGGCCGCTCGTCCTCCTCGTCGCGCCCGCGCTCGCCTTGGTCGTCGGCTCGCTCGTCGCCCAGTTGGTGCGCGACCCAATCACCTCTGGCGCCATCGTCGCGCGATCGTGGATCGCCCTCATTTTCGGCCTCGTCGCCTGGGTCACGGTCGAGCTCGCGCTCCCGACGGCCCGCTCGGGCGTGGTCGCGCTCGTCGCCACCGTCGCAGGCCTCGGCGTCGGGCTCGCAGCACCGTCGATCGCCCGTCGCTTCGGCCTGCCTGATCCGTACGTCGAGACGATTCGTCGGGCCATCGCTCGAACCCGCGAAGCGACCGCCGCCACCGATCTCCACGACGTCGAACGCGGCACGCTCGGCGCGGTGCGCGCGCTCGCAGGTCGGCCTCTCCCGAGCAGCGGCGCCGTCACCCCGCGCCTGCTCACCTTCTCGCCGCTTCGCGAGGTGGTCATCGACGCCGCCGGCGAGCCACGCGGTCGCGATCCTTCACCTCTTCACGATGGCACTGGCGAGCAGGATCCCGACGCCCCCTCGCCCGTCACCCGCGTCGTTCCTCCCGCACTCCTCTCGCTCTTGGTCAGCGAGCCGCTCGGCGTCGTCCGCAGCGACGTGCTCCGCGCGCTCGAGGTACGAAGGGCCGATCTCCGCCCTGCTCTCGCCTGGTGTGATCGCAACGATGCGGTGGCGGTCGTCGCCCTCCTCACCGATGGCGAGCTCGAAGGCCTCCTCGTCCTCCCACGTGGCCGCGAGGTCGAGAACGGCGTCGGGCTCCTCTATGCACGCGCCCTACGTGCCATCGCTCGCACCCTCTCTCCGCGCATCGCCCTCGAGACCGCCCTCGCCCGCGCCGCTGCACGCACTCGTAAAGCCGAACAACGGGCGCGCGACGTCGATCACCTCCTCGAACGCGCCGCCGAACGCGAAGCACGCATGAGCGCTGCGCTCGCCAGGAGCGGCGGTGGTAGCGAGCACGAGGCGGGTGAGGTGGTCGGCTATGCACCGGCCGCCCGCCAGCTCCGCGCCCAACTCGACGCCCTCGCCCGTGCGCCGGCACACCTTCTCGTGCTCCATCGCCCCGGCACCGATCCATCGACGTATGCCGCGCGATTGCACCGAGCGAGCGGCCGTCGCGGCGCGCTCCACGTCGTCGATGCCTCGCGACGAGAAGCGCAGACACCGCAACTGTGGCGCGATCCGAAGCGCTCGCCCCTCGAGCTCGCGCGCGACGGCACGCTCCTCGTCCGCAGCGCGCACCGGCTCCCCGCCGAGGTGCAGAAGTCGATCGTCTCCGCGCTCGCCTTCCGCGAAGGCCCGAGCGGCGATCCCCTCCCGCTCGACCTCCGCGTGGTCCTCGCCATCCCCTCCGACTCGCCGGAGGACGACGAGTCCTACCGCGTCGAGCCGACCGCCCTCGAGGCCAGCCTCCTCGGTCGCATGCACGAGCCCGCGCTGCGGGTGCCTCGGCTCTCACGACGCGTCGAAGACCTGCGCGCGCTCGCGCTCGATCGACTGGCCGCGCTCGGCGTCGCGCGGGCCGACGAACCCCTCGGTCTCGCCGAAGACGCCCTCGCGATCCTCGTCGAGCACGAATGGCCCGGCGACGACGCCGAGCTCGACGCCGTATTGTTCGCAGCCGCCGCCCGGGCCGAGGGTCCCCGCGTCACCGCCGCCGATGTCCGCGCCTCGCTCCCGGCGCGCCCGGCGACCTGACGATTGAATGCATAATCTATGAATGCATGAACGATTCGACGGCCAGCGGCCCGCTTCGACGCACCGCCGTTGACCGTCTTGGCCGCTCCCGGGTCTAATGAGTCCTTCACTCGCTCCGCGGTTGCCGAAGGTCTCGTTTCGCCAAAGATTGCTTCGCAACTTTGGCCGCTTCGGTCAATCTCGCTCCGCTCGGTTGCCGAAGCTCCTGTTTTCTGGAGGGCTCATGTCCGACGAAGTCCCCGTCATCCTGGTCGCCGACGATGACCCCGACATGCTGGCGCTGGTGATTCGTCACCTGAAGACGATGAAGTGTCGCGTCGTCGAAGCCGGAGACGGCGAGCAGGCCCTCGAGCTGGCGCGCAAAGAGCGCCCCGATCTGATGATCCTCGACGTCATGATGCCCGGCAAAAGCGGCTGGGAAGTCTGCAAGGCGGTCCGCGAGGACGAAGACCTGAAAGACACCGCCGTCATCGTTCTCACCGGCATCGGCGAGCAGCTGAACTCGATGACCTCGCCGCTCTACGGCGCCGACACCTGCATCGACAAGCCCTTCGAGTTCCCCGAGCTCGATTTCAAGATTCGCAAGGTGCTCTCCGACCGTCGCCGCCAGCGCAAGGACCGCCCGTCGGTGGCCCCTCCGCCGGGCAAGGGCAAGAGCAAGGCGTCGAAGACCGCCTGACTGTGGAGTTAATTGGCCCAACCGTTGCTATCCCAGCGACGGATGGCTAACTAACACCCCCATGTTCGGCGGGCTTTTCAAGCGATTCTCCAAGCACGAGCGCGATCTCCGGAAAATGCAGCCGGTGGTCGAGGCCATCAACTCGAAAGAGGCCGAGCTGAAGAAGCTCAGCGATGCGCAGCTCCAAGCAAAAACCCCCGAGCTCAAGCAGAAGCTGAAGAACGGCGCCAAGCTCGACGACCTCCTCGTCGACGCCTTCGCCGTTTGCCGCGAAGGCAGCCGCCGCGTCCTCAACATGCGGCACTACGATGTGCAGCTCGTCGGCGGACAAATCCTCCACAAGGGATGCATCGCCGAGATGCGCACCGGCGAGGGCAAGACCCTCGTCGCCACGTTGCCCATCTATCTCAACGCGCTCGAGGGCAAGGGCGTCCACCTCGTCACCGTCAACGACTACCTCGCGCGTCGTGACTGCGAGTGGATGGGCCGCCTCTACAACTGGCTCGGCATGACGACGGGCGTCGTCGTCAACCAGCAGGGCGACGCCGAGAAGCGTCAGGCCTACCGCGCCGACATCACCTACGGCCAGAACAACGAGTTCGGCTTCGACTACCTGCGCGACAACATGAAGTTCAGCGCGCTCGAGTACGTCCAGCGCGACCTCAACTTCGCCATCGTCGACGAGGTCGACAGCATCCTCGTCGACGAAGCGCGCACCCCGCTCATCATCAGCGGCCAGGGCGAAGCAGCGTCGCAGAAGTACCAGAGCACGAACGAAATCATCCCCAAGCTCCGCAAGGACGAGCACTACGTCGTCGACGAGAAGGGGCACACCGTCACTCTGACGGAAGAGGGCATCGACCAGGCGCAGGAAGTCCTCGGCATCGACAACCTCTACGAGGCGCAGCACCTCGAGTCGCTGCACATCCTCAACCAGTGCCTCCGCGCGCACGCGCTCTATCGGCGCGACGTCAACTACATGGTCTCGCCCGATCAGAAGATCCTGATCATCGACGAGTTCACCGGCCGCGTGCTCCCGGGCCGCCGCTGGAGCGATGGTCTGCACCAGGCCGTCGAAGCGAAGGAGCACGTGCGGATCCAAGAGGAGAACCGCACGATGGCGACCATCTCCTTCCAGAACCTCTTCCGCCTCTACAAGAAGCTCTGCGGAATGACCGGCACGGCGCAGACCGAGGCCGAAGAGTTCCACAAGACGTACAACCTCGACGTCTCACCGGTCCCGACGAACAAGCCGATCAAGCGCGAAGACGCGCACGACGTCGTCTACAAGACGGAAAAAGAGAAGTTCGCCGCCGTCATGCAGGAGGTCGAGGAGTACCACGAGAAGGGTCGCCCCATTCTCATCGGTACCGTCAGCGTCGAGAAGAGCCAGGCCATCGCCGCCCTCCTCAAGAAGCGCAACATCGAGCACGCCGTGCTCAACGCCAAACAGCACGAAAAAGAGGCCTACGTCGTCGCGCAGGCGGGACGCAAAGGCGCCATCACCGTCTCCACCAACATGGCCGGTCGCGGCACCGACATCATCCTCGGCGGCAACCCCGAGATGATGGCCAAGGCCGAGTACCTCGAGGCGAACAAGTCCGAGCTCATCGACAGCGAAGAGTACAAAGCGCGCGTCAAAGAGATCGAGATCGAGTGCGCCGCCGAGAAGGCCGCGGTCATCGAGGCCGGCGGTCTCCACATCGTCGGCACCGAGCGCCACGAGTCACGCCGCATCGACAACCAGCTCCGCGGCCGCGCCGGTCGTCAGGGCGACCCGGGCAGCTCGCGCTTCTACTTGTCGCTCGACGACGAATTGATGCGCATTTTCGCGGGCGATCGCGTGAAGGGCCTGATGGAGCGGATGGGCATGCCCGACGGCGAGCCGATCGAGCACCCGTGGGTCACCAAGTCGGTCGAGAACGCGCAGCAGAAGGTCGAAGCCCGCAACTTCGACGTCCGCAAGCACATGCTCGAGTACGACGACGTCATGAACCAACAGCGCATGACGGTGTACACCCTCCGTCGCGCGCTCCTCGACGGGCAGTACAACCCGGAAGAGCTCGACGAAGACGGCAAGCCGACGGGTCACAAGCGGAAGATCGGCGTCAGCAAGAAAATCCGCGAAGAAGTCGCCTCCGAGATCAAACAAATCGTCCTCCACTACGCCAAGGTCGACGAGGGGGCCGAGCCTCCGAAAGAGGTCGCCAAGGTCGACGCCATCAGCGATCACGAAGCGCTGGTCGCCGACGTCTACCACTACTTCGGCGTGCGGATGGACCCGACCGAGCTCTCCGAGCTGGAGCCGAAAGAGGTCCACGAGGAGCTGCTCGAGCGCGTCACCACTTCGCTCACCCAACAGCGCGAGCGTGCGCTCGATCTCATCGAGAGCATCGTCGGCGCCATCCTCCAGGAATCGTGCCCCAGCGACGTCCCGCCCGAAGATTGGGACTGGAAGACGATCAAGCAGGGCATCCAAGAGAACTTCGACCTCACGCCCAACGACGACGACCTCGAGAAGCAGCACGACATCGATCGTCTGGCGAACTACCTCTACGAACAGGCCAAGGCCCGATTCGAGTCGAAAGAGAAGGAGATCGGCGCCGCCCTCTATCTCCGCATCTTCCGCACCGTGTACCTTGAGGAGATCGACCGCGCTTGGGTCGATCACCTCACCAACATGGAGCACCTGCGCGACGGCATCGGCCTCCGCGGCTACGGCCAGCGCGATCCGAAGCAGGAGTACAAAATCGAGGGCTACGAGATCTTCGTCAACATGATGGCGGCGGTCTCCGGCTCGGTCGCGAGCAAGGCCTTCCGCGCCGCGGTGCAGAAGCAGCGCGCCGAAGAGCAGGCCCAACGCCTCGAGCTCCAGCGCCTCTCCGAGCTGCAGAAGCAGCTGCAGGGGATGGTCACGCGGCACGACTCGCCCGACGGCACCGAAGACGACGGCGCGCCCGACAGCGAAGAGGCCCTCGCGGCCGCGCTCGCCAAGGCGCAGAAGCGTCAGGAAGAGCGACGTCGCTCGCAGCCGCCGGCGCAGTCGCAGTCGCAGTCCCAACCGCCGCGTCGTCCTGCGCCGTCGTCACCGCCTCCGCCGGCGGAGCCCGCGGTTTCGAAGGAAGAGCCCTGCCCCTGTGGCTCGGGCGAGCCCTTCAAGACGTGCCACGGCGCGTTCCTCGAGGACGCGGGCGCGTAGTCGTTTCCGAACCGTTGCCCAAGGCGCGAAAGATCTCCGACCAGAGGTCTCTCGCGCCTTCGAGCTTCACGCCCCCTTCGCGTTCGAGGGCGGCGAGCGATGCGCGTCCGTTGCAGAGCATGGCGATGGGCATCATTTCGCCTGTGATTGTCAGCGGCGCCGGTGCGTCGTCGCCCTCGCGTACGTCGAGCACGCGCTCACCGAGCACGAGGCAAAACACCCGACCTGCCGTCTTCACGGCAAGCGCGGTGCGAACGCCTTCGCCCGGTAGATAGCGACGCTTGAGCGAGAGCAGGTACCAGCCGAGATCGAACCGATCGCCGCGCTTCGGCTTGGCAGGGAGGAAGAGGCCACCCCAACGGGCGAGCGCGTGCAGCGCCGGCTCGAGCGCTCGCCCTTCGGCGGTGAGCTCGTAGGCGACGGCGCTCACCGGCGCGGGCAACTTCACCTTGGTGACGAGGTCGGCCTCTTCCAGCTCGCGGAGACGCTTGGCGAGGAGGTTGGTGCCGATGCCGGGGAGCGCTTCCACGAGATCGCCATAGCGGCGCGGGCCGAGCAGCAAATCGCGCACGAGGAGCAGCGTCCATCGTTCGCCGACGACGTCGAGCGCCTTGGCGAGGCCGCAGTGCTGGTGGTAGCCGCGTCTGCTTTGCACTTTACTTTCATATAGTGGACACTACGTCTTGCGGAAGCAAGAGGTGACCCACCATGTCGAGCCCTTCTCTCGTCTCCACCGTCTCCTTCCTCCTCGTCGTCTTCCTCGTCGCCTCGGCACCCGTCGTCGCCACCGTTTGGTCCGGCCGGCGCCTCGGTGAGGCGCGTGAGGTCACACGCCGCAAGCTGACGATCGTCATCGCCGTCGAGGTCGTCTTCCTCGCCGTCACCTTCGCGATCGCGCGCGCTGGCCTCCTTTCGCGCTTCGATACGCTACCTCCTCCGCTCATGCGCCTCCTCGGGCCGACGATGATCGCGGTGGTCGTGCTCGCCTTCGGACGCGCTGGAGGACGCCTCGCACGGACGCTCCCCCTCGCCGCGCTGGTCGGCTTCCACGGCTTCCGCGTCCTCGTCGAGCTCGTGCTCTTTTCACTCCACCGCGACGGCGTCGTCCCCCCGCAGATGACCTTCGCCGGGCTCAACTACGACGTCGTGACTGGGCTCACCGCGTTGCCGGTCGCCTTCCTCTACGCTCGCGGCACCGTCGGACGCGGCGCAGTGCTCGCGTGGAACGTGATGGGCACCGGGCTCCTCTTCACGATCATCACCATCGCCATGCTCTCGGTGCCGGGACCGCTGCGGGTCTTCATGAACGAGCCCGCCAATCGCATCGTCGCCACCGCGCCGTTCATTTGGCTTCCGGAGGTGCTCGTCGCCGCGGCGCTCTTCGGTCACTTGGTGATTTTTCGTTCGCTCGCCGCTGCGCCGCGTTCGCTCTCGATGCGCGCGGAGAGCGCTCCGCAGGCATAGAGCGCGAGCCTTCGCTGGGTCGTCGTCGGCTCGGTGAAGGTGAGCGTGTGCGCGGCGAAGCGAAGCAGACCGACGCGATGTCCGAAGGAGAGCGCCGCATGCGGTGACTCTGCGTGACCACCGACGCTCGCAGCAATCTCACGGAGCACGGCGATCGTACGCCCGGCGCGGACGAGGCCTGCGTCTTCTATTTCGCTCGGAATCGTCAGCGGCGTGCCGAGCTCGTGCGCGACGAGGACATCGACGAAGTGCCGCGCCTGGGTCGCATTCTCTTCCGTCACCTCGGTCATCACGTAGAGCACGTCGTTCTCCAGCTTGGCGAAGTCGCGGAGCGCGTGCCCTCGATGGAGCCGGCCGAAATCGATGATCCAGACGTTTCCGCCGCCGTCGACGAGCACGTTCTGTCCGTTGAGATCGCCGTGCGTGAGCGAGACCGGATGCCGCTCACCGGGCCGGCGCTCGATCGAATCGAGCCGCTCGTAGAACTGCGCGACGTTGGGCGCGAGGCCGAGGTCGGGGATGTCGATCTCCTCGCCCGTCGCGGGACGACCGATCAGCTCTTCGACGCGCGCACGCACCGAAGGCGCCCAGCGTGCGGCGAACTCGTAGTCGGCGAGGACGTCGAGCGGCTCGAAGCTCGAAGCCGCATAGAGCCGCATCAGCGTGTCCCCGAGCGAGCCGCGTAGCACCCGAGCGATCTCTTCGTCGGGCGCGCCCTCCTGGTAGATCCGCTGGAAACTGCGCACCGATTTGGCGCCGCCGAAGGAGGCGAAGCGAAAACGCACCGCGCCGAGCTCACCGAGATCACCGAACTCGACGACGCTCGGTGCCGCGTTGCCGAGCACGTCCTCGACCCGCTCGAGGTTCACCCGCTCTTGCCCGAGGTCGCGACGAGGCCCGAGCTTGACCACGCTCGGCACCTGCGCGTGACCCATGGCGTCGACCGAATCGCAGAGAAGGACGTGTGCGCCGGAAAAACCGCCCGCGAGTGGCGTCAGCGCGACGCTCCGACAATTGCGAAAGAGCCAGGAAAGCAGGGACACCGAGGCCGAATGCGGATCGTCGAGCCCGACCGGTGCGGGCTTCCGCCACTCGAGACGCACGAGGGCACCCGGCGCGCGCATCGAGGTACGTTCGAGATCTTCGTCGACCTTCTCGCCGACCAGCCAACTCGCGAGCTCGCCCGGCGCGTGCTCGACGCGGACGTCGAGGAGTCGCTCGAGCTGATCGAGCGCGTTGAGGTGCTGCACGCGCGAGGCGCTCGCCGTCAGCGCCGAACAGGTTGCGAGCGACGAAATGCGCCCGCGAGCGTGGAGATCGTAGAGGAGAAAGGTGACCTTGGCGTCCGTCCAGACGCCGATGACGCCGACGCGGAGCCGCCCATCGGGCGAGGCGCGGCGTGCGTCGTCGAGCTCGGCCGGAAGCGACGTGCTCTCGAAATCGTCGAGCCCGATCGCGTCGACGAAGCGCGCGCCACTTCGCGCCGCACCCTCGCCGTCGACGACCAGCTCGGCGCCCGGCGTGCCGCGGAGGCAATGAGGACCGAAGCGCGCAAGATGCCCCGCCTGCGCGATGTCAGCCGGATCGTGGCGATCGAGGATGTGGATGACCCGCAGCTTCTGCGGCGGCTGGGCGTGCGCCCAAGCGAGGAAACGTCCGAGGGGCCCCGACCTCTCGTCGTCACCGAGGAGCCGACGCGCCTCCCGATGACCGATGTGGAGTGGGCCCGGCACCGGCACGTCTTCGGCGAGCCGCGCGACGAAGTCACCTTGCAAACACTGGGTGATGAGGACGCCGAGCGGCATCTCGCGAACATACCTCCGCCGGCGGTCCGCCGGCGGAGCCGCCACCGCCGGCGACAATCGGCGCAAAAACAAGCTCATTTCTCGATGCGCCCGACGGCACGCGCTTCGCGAAGGGTGCCGCCGGTCGCGCTCGTGCGACCCCAACGCCGGTCCACCCGGCACGAGGTCTCTCATGAATCGCTCATTCCACTCGGTCGACTCGCTCGCCTCGGTCGCTCTCTCCCTCAAGCTCGGCATCGGGCTCCTCTGCGTGGCTTTCCTACCGTTCACCGGCTGCGCCGCGCATCACGACGTCGGCGAGGACGAAGCTGCCCCCGCCGTCGCGACCGACGAGGCCATCGTCCACGGCGCCGCCGACAAAGGACGTCATCCCGCCGTCGTCGCGCTCATCGCCGAAGATGGCGACGGCACCGCGCTCTGCAGTGCCTCGCTGATCGCGCCCGACGTCCTGCTCACCGCACGCCATTGCGTTTCCTACCTCCGGAGCGAGTCCGTCACTTGCCCGGGCAACGGCGCGCAGGTGACCGGCGAGCGGCCGCCGAGCTCCCTCTTCGTCGTCCTCGGCGACGACGCGAGCAGCGCACCGGTGGCCCGTGGGGCGGAAATCTTCGTTCCGAATGAAGACCAACTGTGCGACGCCGACATCGCGCTCGTCCGCCTCGACCGCGCCATCGACAGCGTCACGCCGCTCCCACTCGCGAGAAAGGGCCCGGCCAGCGGTGGAGAGATCGTCGCCGTCGGCTTCGGCAAGAACACGCTCAACGGCGGCGCCGGAGTGAAGAGATTCCGCACCGACGTCCCCATCACTGCGACCTCGCGCTTCGAATTCCTCGTCGGCGAATCGACGTGCAGCGGCGACAGCGGCGGCCCCGCGCTCGACGTCGACACCGGCGCCATCTTCGGCGTCGTCTCCCGCGGACCCGCGCGCTGCGATCTCGCGAGCGCGCGCAACACGTACACGCGCATCGACGCGTGGGCCGAGCTCGTCGATCACGCCCTCGCCTCGAGCAAGCACGGCGGTGGAAAGTCGCCTGGCGGAGGGACGAGCAGCGACGCTGGTAGCAGTGGAAGTGGAGGAAAACCGCCCGGCAACGACGTCGGTGACCCTTGCAAGGACGGTTCGACGTGCGCGAGTGGTGTGTGCGTCGAGCACAGCTACTGCTCGCGCAAGTGCGGCACCGACGTCGGTCGTTGCCCGTCGGGCTTCCACTGCACGAAGGCCACCGCATCATCGACCACGCGCGTCTGCGCGCGCGCGAGCTAATCACGATCGAGCGTGATTTCTCATTGTTCCGAAGTCTCCCGCGTCGGGCTCGACGTCAGAGCCCGACGTGCGGATCGCCGACCTCGCCCGTGAGGAGCGAGCGCACTTCACCGACGAGGTAGAGACTTCCGGCGACGACGACAGTGCCCTCGGGACCGACGTTGGCCCGCGCACGCCCGAGCGCCTCGACCGCCGACGTTGCGATCTCTCCCTGAGCGTCCGCTTCGGCGAGCGCACGTGGATCGGCGGCAGGTCTTCCTCCGCCCGACGCATTCGGTGCGACGTAGAAACGTGTCGACGTCTGTGCGATGAGCGGTGCGGTCATCGTCGACCACGGTTTGTCGGCCATCGCGCCGAAGACGAGGGCCCGCGTGCTTCGCGCGTCCGGCATCGAGGCGAGGGCAGTCGCGAGCGCGAGCGCGCCCTCCTCGTTGTGCGCGCCGTCGAGCAGATATCGTCCCGCGAGCGCCCCTTCGGCGACGATGAGCTCTTCCAAACGCCCTGGCCAGCGCACGGACGCGAGTCCCGACACGATCGCGGCATCGTTCAGCCGCGCTGCGAGCACCGATTCGGCCCGGGTACGCGCGAGCCAAATCGCGCCGATGGCGATCGCGGCGTTGCGATCTTGATGGGCACCGAGGAGCGTGGGGTGAACGACGACGTGCTCAGCTGACATGCTCTCGACGACGAGCCCTTCGTCGGTGCGGCGGTGCACGAGGTCTTCACCTGCGTGCCACACTTGGAGTGCACCGACCTCGGCGGCGTGTCCGTCAATCACGGCGCGCGCCTCTGCGGGGACCACACCGACCATCAGCGGCACACCGGAGCGGCAAATTCCGGCTTTTTCGCGCGCGATGGCGCCGAGCGTCTCGCCGAGGATCGCAGTGTGATCGAGGCCAATCGAAGTGATCGCCGTCGTGAGCGAGCGCGAGACGACATTGGTGGCATCGAGTCGACCGCCGAGGCCGACCTCGAGGATCGTCAGCTCGACGCCGGCGGAACGAAACGCGCGGAAGGCGACCATCGTCGCCACTTCGAAGAACGTCAGCTCGGGATGAACGTCGAGCACGTAGGCGAGCTCGCGCGCGAGGAGCTGGTCGTCGATCGGCGCGCCGTCGAGGCGAATGCGTTCGGCGAAGCGCACCAGATGCGGGCTGGTGTAGAGGCCCGTACGAATGCCGCCGGCGCGGGCGATGGCCTCGAGGGACGCGCTCACGCTCCCCTTGCCGTTGGTGCCGGCGACGTGGATGCAAGGCGCCGCGTCTTGCGGGCGACCCTCGCGCTCACAGGCCTCGTCCATCGCCACGAGGCCGTGACGCGCACCTCGAGGGGCGAGCGCGTAGAGGCGACCGAGCACCTCGGCGAGCGGCGGCGATGACGCCACGACTACCGTAGATGGCGCAAAATGAGGGCGATTTCGCGCCGCATCTCCAGACGCGAGACGACGCGATCGATCATCCCGTGCTGAAGAAGAAACTCGGCGCGCTGGAAGCCTTCGGGGAGCTTCTGACGAATCGTCGACTCGATGACGCGGGGACCGGCGAACCCCACGAGTGCCTTCGGCTCGGCCATGTTGACGTCGCCGAGGAGCGCGAAGCTCGCCGCGACGCCGCCCGTGGTCGGGTGCAGACAGACCGAAATGAAGGGAAGCCCCGCGTCACGCAGCCGACCGAGGGCAGCGACGGTCTTCGCCATCTGCATGAGCGAGAGCACACCCTCCTGCATGCGCGCGCCGCCCGAGGCCTGCAGCAGCACCGCTGGAAGACTGTCGGTGACCGCGCGCTCGAAGAGGCGGCAAATTTTCTCGCCCACCACCGAGCCCATCGAGCCACCCATGAAGGCGAAGAGGAACGCGCCATAGGCGACGTCGATCTCTTCGATCTTGGCGCGACCGATTTCGATGGCCTCTTTCGCGCCGGTGTTGCGCTGTGCGATGCCGACGCGATCGCGGTAGGCACGACCATCGCTGAAGGCGAGCGGATCGCCCGGCTCGAGGTGCGAGTCCCATTCGGTGAGCAGACCGTCGTCGAGGAGGAGGCGACGCCATCCATCCCCCGAGAGGCGATGATGCTGGCCGCACGTCGGGCACACCTCGGAGTTGCGCGCGAGCGCGTCGGCGAGCAGCGTCTCACCGCAGCCGTCGCACTTGCGAAACACACCCTTGACGACCGAGCGTTTCTCGCTCGCGTCGGTCTCGGGCCTCACTCGATCGTTCCAGCTCACGGCAGGCGCACGTTAGGTGCACTGCGCTCGGCGGCGCAACGATGCACCGCAGCGTCAGTCCTGCGTAACGAACGACGCACCGTTTTTCGGCAACTCACGTGAAGCGAATCTCGTGGATTTCCGTGTCGACCTTGAGCGTCGGTTGCGTGCGCTCCTGCACCTCGCGCGCAGAGATTCCCGGCGCCACCTCGCGGAGGAAGAGCCCGTCCTTGGTGACGTCGATGACCGCGAGGTCGGTGATGATGCGATGAACGACGCCGCGCCCGGTGATGGGCAGGTCGCACTCCTTGAGGATCTTCGGCGCGCCGTCCTTCGCGGCGTGATCCATGATGACGACGACGCGCTTGGCCCGCGCGACCAAGTCCATCGCGCCGCCCATCCCCTTCACCATCTTGCCGGGGATCATCCAATTGGCGAGATCGCCCGCTTCGCTCACCTGCATCGCGCCGAGGATGGCGAGATCGATGTGGCCGCCGCGAATCATCGCGAAGCTCTCGGCGCTGCTGAACGTCGCCGAGCCGGGGATCATCGTGATGGTCTCTTTGCCGGCGTTGATCAGATCGGCGTCGATCTTGTCTTCGGTCGGATAGGGCCCGATGCCGAGGAGCCCGTTCTCGCTCTGGAGCACGACCTCGACGCCCTTGGGAATGAAGTTGCTCACCAGCGTCGGCATGCCGATGCCGAGGTTCACGTAGTAGCCGTCGCGCAGCTCTTCGGCGGCGCGCATCGCGATTTGGTCACGAGAAAGGCCGGGCATGTCAGCTCCCCTTCACTGCGGGTTTCGCGGCTGGTTTCGCCGTCGTGCGCCGCTCGATGCGCTTCTGGTACTGCTTGCCGACGAAGACGCGCTGCACGTAGATGCCGGGCGTGTGGATGTGATCGGGATCGAGCGCGCCGACGTCGACGATCTCCTCGACCTCGGCGATGGTGAGCTTCGCTGCCGTCGCCATCATCGGGTTGAAGTTCATCGCCGTGTGCCGGTAGACGAGGTTGCCGAAGCGATCGCCCTTCCACGCCTTGACGATGGCGACGTCGCCGGTGATGCCGCGCTCGAGCACGTAGTCACGCCCCTCGAACTGACGAATCTCTTTCTTCTCGGAGTACTTCACGACCTTGCCGCCCTCGCCGTAGCGAAGCGGGAGACCGCCGTCGCTGATCGCGGTGTGCGCGCCGGTCGGCGTGAAAAAGGCCGGAATTCCTGCACCGCCAGCGCGAATGCGTTCGGCGAGGGTGCCCTGCGGCGTCAGCTCGACCTCGAGCTCGCCGGAGAGATACTGCCGCTCGAACTCTTTGTTCTCGCCGACGTACGAGCTGATCATCTTCGAGATCTGCTTGTTGCCGAGGAGGATGCCGAGACCGAACTCGTCGACCCCGCAGTTGTTGGAGACGAAGGTGAGGTTCTTGATGCCGAGCTCACGGAGCGCGGCGATGCAGTGCTCGGGAATGCCGCACAAACCGAAGCCACCCGCGAGGATCGTCGCCCCGTCGGGCACGTCCGCGAGCGCGGCCTTCGCATCGGAAAAGACCTTGTCCATGCGCGGCGGCGTACCGCGACGTCACCGGCGCGGGAAGAGCCGTCGTCAGCCCGCGAGCACGTGGCGTGAAATCACCATCCGCTGCACTTCGCTCGTGCCTTCGCCGATCTCGCAGAGCTTGGCGTCGCGCAGGTGCCGCTCGATTTGATACTCGCGCGTGTAGCCGTAGCCGCCGTGAATCTGCAGCGATTTGTTGCACGCGCGCGTCGCCGCCTCGGAGGCGTAGAGCTTGGCCATCGAGGCCTCTTTGCTGAAGGGCTTCCCCTGATCGGCCATCGACGCCGCCCGATACGTGAGGAGCGCGGCCGCATCGAGCTCGGCCTTCATGTCGGCGATCATCCATTGAATCGCCTGGAAATCAGCGATCGCCTTGCCGAACTGCTTGCGCTCTTTCGCGTAGGCGACCGCGAGCTCGAGCGCGCCACGGCCGAGGCCGAGCGCGAGAGCAGCGATGGAGACGCGGCCCTTGTCGAGGATCTTCAAGGTGTCGATGAAGCCGTGATCGAGCTCACCGAGGCGCTGCTCGTCGGAGACGCGCACGTCCTCGAACGAGAGCTCGACGGTGTCGCTCGATCGCATGCCGAGCTTCTCGAGGTGCTTGCTCGCGCGAAATCCAGGCGTCCCGTGCTCGACGATGAAGGCGGTGATGCCCTTCTGCTTCTTCTCCGGCGAGGTCTTGGCGAGGACGACGCAGAAGCCGCCGACCGAGCCCTGCGTGATGAACATCTTCGTGCCGTTGATCACCCAGTGATCGCCGTCGCGTCGCGCGGTCGTCGCCATGCCGGCGGCGTCGCTGCCGCTGCCCGGTTCGGTGAGGCCCCACGCTGCGAGCCACTCGCCGGTGACCGCCTTCGTCAGGTACTTCTGCTTCTGCGCCTCGTTGCCGAACGCGAGCACGTGACCGGTGCCGAGCCCATTGTGCGAGGCGACGGTCAGCGCGAGCGAGCCATCGACGCGCGCGACCTCTTCGACCGAGATCGCGTACGCGAGCGTGTCCATCTCGGCGCCGCCGTAGATCTCCGGAATGCGAATTCCGAGGAGCCCCATCGAGGCCAATTTGGGGATGATTTCCTTGGGAAACCGCTCCTCTTTGTCCCACTCGATGGCGTGCGGCCGGACCTCTTTCTCACAGAACTCTCGGACGGTCTCGCGTAGCTGCTGGTGGGTTTCGGGGAGCTCGAAGTCCATGGACCGCGCAGCGTCGAAATTCTGGAGGCGAGCGTCAACAGCCGCGACCGATCACCGGCACCGCGGAGCCTGATAAGCTCGGCCACGATGTCGATTTATCCGCCCCCTCCCCCCGGCTGGGACTCGCGCGCGATGGAGCTGCCGGCCGAGTCGACCGATCCGGCCGCCGCTGCCCGCGCGCTCGCCGCCTGGGCGCAGGCACGCGGATACGAGCTCAACGAGAAGCCCGACCTCGCTTGGTACAAGGGGTGGGCGCCGATGGTCTACCTCTTCGCGCCGAGCCGCCTTGGACGGGAAGTCCGCGCGCAGTTCGGTGACGCCAGCGTCTTCATCGTCGAGGCCTACGAGCCCATGCCCGAGCGTGGCGGCGAGAGCGAGTGCTACGTCATCGCCTTCCTCACGAGCGCACGCCTCGCCTACCGCGCCGCCATTCGTTCGCGCATGCAGAAAGAAGCCGTCGAAGAGCTGCGCACGCAGCTCAACCCGCGCAAGACGCCGCGCTCGCTCTCGCGTTGGCGATGGCGCGAACGTGAGAACTTCCTTCGTCGAACCTACGGCCGCGGCGTTCGTGGCGTCCTCGGCGACGCCATCTTCGAGGCGCACTGCGAAATCGCCACGCCCACCCGCGAGGAAGGTCTCGCCGCGTTGCCGGTCGCGCTTCGTCATCTCCTCGTGCAAGGCGGCTGGCGCGGCATCCTCGAGTTCCGACCCGGCGGCATGGTGTCGACCACCTACGGTCCGCCGATGTTCGATCCCGCTTCGCTCGATGCGACCTTGGCGATGCTCGGTCAGGTCTACAACGCGGCGACGCGCCACATGTACCCCGGCCCTCCGCCATCGTCGGGCATCCCTTCGTCAGGCTCGTTCGGACCGCGCTGAGCTCCGCGGCCGCTACATTCCGAGCGTGATTTCACCGCCGCAGGGCACATCGATCTGCTGCGTCTTTCCCGCACTGCCGACCTTGATCGCGTGCGAGCCGCAGGGCACGGTCAGCGGCCCCGGTCCTTCGCCGACCACCTTGCCGTCGACGAAGATGCGCCGGCCTTCGCCCGTCTTGTCGGTGCGCAGCGTGCCCAACGTCTTGTCGCCCGTCGCCGTCGTGCTCGCCTTGGCAGTCGTCGCGGTCGCGGTCGCGGTCGCGGTGGCGGTCGTGGTCGCGAGCGTGGAAGCAACCGTCGACGCGGTCGTCGAGGGCAGCGGAGATGCGCTGGCACTCGTCGAAGGCTTGGCGCTCGCGGTCGCGCTCGTCGAAACACTCGCCGAGGGCGATGCGCTCGCACTCGCATCGGCCATCGCGGAGCTGGCGGAGGTCATGGTCGACGTCGAGGGCGTGACGTCGTCGTCCTTCTTCGCGGCTTTCTTCTTCTTCTTCGGCGGCTCGTCGGTGGGCTCGGCCTCGCCCGTTTCGGGCTCTGCCTTGGACGACGAATCACCTTGTTTTTGCAGCATCAAGTACGCGACGTAGCCGCCGACGATCGACGCGACGAAGAGGCAGCCGAGGACGATCCAGAGACCGGTGCGACGCCGCGGTTTCTGCGCGAGATGCTGCCGCGTCGCCATCACGTCGTCGACGTCCATCAAGTCATCCATCGTGGGAATGGGCGCGGGCGGCGACGAGACGTGCGGCGTGTAAGGAATGTCGACCGGCGCCGGCGGCGGCGTCGCGTTGGCAGCGACCGCGCTCTCGGCGAGCGCGAGCGCGTCGAAGCTCTGCGAGAAATCGGAAGGCGCAGGCCCCGTGTCGGCCGGAGGCGGAGCTGGCGTGAGCGGCGCGGCGAGGGGAGCATCGGCCGAGGCCTGCACCTGCATCTGCATCTGCGTCTTGCCGAGCGCTGAAGTGACGACGCTCGGCGCAGCCTCGACGGCCGGCGGCGGAGGCGAGCTGGTGTGCAGACGCTGCGTCTCGCGCAAGGGCGAGGGAGTGCGCGGCGGCGGAGGTCCACCGAGTCTCGGCGCGAGCTTACCGACCGGCTCGCCCTGCGCGGTGCCGAACGGACGCGGCGGCGGCCACTGCGCTTGCTTGGTCGCCGGAAGATCGATCGGCTCGGCTTCGAGCGACGGCGGCGGTGCGAGCGCAGCCATCGGCGCAATAGGTGCGATCGGCACGATGGGAGAAGGCGAGAGTGCAGCTGACGGCGCATTCGTCGTCCCCGAGCGCGGCACCAAGGAAAAACCAGGCGGCGGCAGTGAGCCCGAGGCACGCGGCGCGAGAAGCGCGAGCCGGGTCCGCACCTGCTGCGCGAGCGCGAGGTGATCGGCCTTGGGGATGTCGGCGCCGACGTCGAAGAGCGCGAAGGCGACGTACTCGTGCAGCCACCGCGCGAGGGCCGGCACTGCGTCGGCGCCCGCGATCGTGGCGACGTTGCCGGCGACGCGCGCCGAGTCGACGGTACCATCGGCGAGAGGCCCGGCGCCGGCGAACAGCGTCCCGAGAACGCCGACTCCCGCCGCATACGCGCTGAGGTGCTCACGGAGCGCCTTGTCTTTCCCATGACGTGCCGCCACGCCGAAAATCGTGCGGATCGCGTCGTTGAAGATGGCGACGACCGACGCCGCGTTGGTCGGCAACGGTGGGTTGATGACGACGAGTCCCGACTGCACGAGCTGGTAGAGGACCTGCGTCACCTCGAGCTCGCTGCGTCCCGCGTGCTGCGCGATCTCGTTGACGGTGCGCCTTCCATCGATCGCGCGATGCACCTCGGCCATCCCCGGCCACGCCGCGATGAGCTCGGCGGGAGGCCCTTCGCGGGCATCGACCCGCTGCGGCACGTACTCGGGCGAGGGAATGCGCTCGCGGAAGTACTTGAGCTCGGTCATCCGCGCGACGCCCTGCGCCGAGAGTGCCATCGCGCTCACGTGGAGCCGCGCCGAGAGGCGCTCTTCGTCGAAGCCGTCGACGAAGTAGAAGCTCCCGTCGGCGACGCGCAGCGCGGCGTAGACGATCTCCTCGGTCTGCTGGGCCGCGATCGAGAAGAGCTGCTCGCGTTTGACGAATCCGAGCGCGATCGCCGTCTCGCCGAAGCGCTTGCGCTCGAACGGCATGCGCGCGGTCACCGCCTTGATTTGTGCGGCAGTGATGATGCCGAGCTGCTGCATGATCTCGCCGAGTTGCTCACCCGGAACGTCGGATGCGGCCCCGACGACGTGCCCACCGTCGAGGAAGATGGAGCGCGAGCCGCCGCCGATCACGACGAGCTCACCCCGGAAACCGGCGTCGGCGACGAGACGGAGGATGTCGACGAGCGCGCCGCCAGCGACGATTTCCCCCGCCAGCCGCAGCGTCGGCGTCGCCTCTCCGGCAGCGCGAAGTAGCAGCACCGACGCCGGCGAAGCGACCACCCGAAAGGCGCCTTTGCGCGTCCGTAGCGCCGCGCTGGCCGTCTTCCCGATCGGGCGAAGGACGCCGCCGTCGTCGATTTGCACCTGTGCGTCGCGCGGATCCGCCACGAGACCTTATCTACCAGGAAGCGTTTGCCGCCTCGCGTGCAAAATCGCCGGGCGGCCTTTACTTGATCTCCGGCTTCACCTTCGCCGCCTCGGTGTTCTTCGGATCGAGCTTGAGCGCAGCGTCGAGCGCCTCCTTCGCCTTGACCATCTGCTTCTCCTTGGCGAGCACGCGGGCGAGCTCGACGCGGAGCATCGCTTCTCCTTGCGGCTTCGGCTTGGCGTCGAGGCCGGCGTCGATCTCGCCGTGGGCCTCCTTGTACTTGCCCTTCATCGTCAGCGCGCGCGCATAGAGGAAGTGCACCTCGGGTGCGTAGACGTCGACGAAGACCGCCCCTTCACCGACCTGAATGGCCTCGTCCCACTTCCCGGCGTCGTCGAGCGCCGCGAGCAGCTTCTTCCAAGGCACGCGCTCGTGCGGATCGAGCTTCACCATCTTGCGCAGCAAATCGAGCGCGTCGGCGCTGCGCTTCTCGTCCTCGGCGAGCTGCCAGAGATCGATCAGCGGATCGATCTGCGTCGGATCGAACGCCGCCGCCTTCTCCAGCGAAGTGCGGAAACGCTTCACGTCCTTCTTCGGATCGGCGAGCGCGAGGTCGGCCATCATGTTCTCGACGACGTAGCCATCACCACCTGCAGTGATGATTGCTTGGGCGTGCTTCGTCGCCTCGCCGACGTCCTTGCGCAATCCGAAGGCGATCTTGGCGGCGATGTAGTGCGCGAGCTGCTGCTTCGAATCGAGCCCCACCGCCTTGGTCGCCGCGTCGTCGGCTTCCTTGAACTTCTGATCGAGAAAATAAGCCGCCGCGAGATCGCCCATCTTGTCGGCGCTCTTCGGATCGGCGGCGCTCGCCTTCTCCGCGAAGGCCGTCTCGGGGACCGCCGCGATGTCGAACATGAACTGACCGTCGTAGCGCACGAGCCGCTTCTTCAGCCACGCCTTGAACCCGGAGTCGAGATCGTCCGACGAGACGCCGAGCGCGGTCTTGATGACGTCGCCGCTCTTCTTCCCCTGCCCCCAGTACTTGAGCATGTCGACGATCTTGGGAAACCCATAGGTCTCGACGATGTAGATGATCATCTGCGACGACGCGTAGTACGCCACGATGATGTCGCTCTGCGTCTTCGCGTGCGTGAACGCGTGGTTCATGTCGGCCACCTTCGGCAGCCGATTCGCCGACGCCGCCCGATAGAGATCGGGATCGAGCGCGCGGTGCCACTCCGGCCGGGTGACGATGGTCTCGTACTCGCTCAGCCCTTCGGTGAACCAACGCGGCACGTGGTTCTTCGAGAGCTGAATGGCGAACACGTGCCCGAGCTCGTGCCAGAGGACGAGCCCCCAATTGGCCGGCTCCTTCTTCGGGCTCACCGCGGTGATCACGCGACCGAAGCAGACGCCCGCCGGTCCGATGCTCGGCAGCCCCTCGGTGCGCACCGAAAAGTGCTCGCGCTCGGGATAGATTTCGACCTGCACCGGGTTCGTCGGCGTGAAGCCGTACTTCTTCACCATCCCGGCCCACGCCGTCGCCATCATCTGCGGCACGTAGCGACCAAGCAGCGGCGCCTCTTCCTTGTCGAGCCGGAACTTGAACGCCTTGGCCGCGCCGGTACCGTCGTCGAGCTCGAAATCCTTGCTCAACGTCTTTTCATAAAGACGCAATGTATTGACGAGGCGGACGTTGTATTTGTCGACCTTGTAGCCACTGTCGAGCGCGGCGAGGCCTTCCTTTTCGTCGCCGCGACGCAGCAGGTTGAACCCAAGCTCGGCCCACGCCTTCCCGTCGCGCGGATCGATCTTCGTCGCCTCGGTCATCATCGTCACGAGGTCGTCGTAGCGATGCTCCCACTCGGCGAACTCGCCGACGATGGTGAAGAACGACGAGTACTGCTTGTCGAGCTTGAAGACCGCCGCCTTGCCCTTGCCATAGCCGGTCAGGTCGTCGTCGAGAAATCGAATCGCCGCCTTGAGCGAGAGGAGCTCGAGATCGGTCGGATCGATGGCGAGACCTTTGTCGGCCATCGCATCGGCGCCCTTGATGTCCATGTCGTGGAGCACCATCGACGCCTTGAGAAAGTACGCCCGCGTCAACTTCGGATCGAGCTTGAGCGCCGCGTCGAGCTCCTTGTCGGCGGCGTCCCAATCGTAGCTCTGAGCGAGCTTCACCTCGGCCTCGAGCAGGTGCACGAGCGGGTGATCGGGCGCCACCTTCTTCGCGTCGCGCACGCACTCCGCGGCGTGTCCCGGATCGTAGTAATCGAGAAAGAGACTGGCCCACGCGAGGTTGGTGCCGACGTGGAGCTTCTGCAGCTTGAACGCCGCCTTGAACGTCGAGTTCGCGTACTTCACGTCGCGCATCACGTGCGCCGCCTCGCCGACCACCGCGAGCGCCTCGGGCGTCTGGTAGACCGGATCGCTGCCTTCGCTGTCGGCGTAGAGCGCATCGGCGACCTTGCGCGCCTCTTCTCGATCTCCGCTGCGAACGAGCGCGCGCACGAGGACGGAACGAGCACGAGCGGCGACAATCTCGTCACGGAGCGGATCGGTGAGCTTGATCGCAGCGTCGAGCTTGCCGACCGCGAGCACCGCCATCGCTTGGAAACCGATGGCATCGAACTTAGTCGCGAGGTCGGTGCCCGCGAGCGAGGCCGCCTTCTTCGCGTTCGCCTCCGCGTCCGCGTACTTGCCGGTCTCGTAGGCGATGCGCGCGAGACCGACGGTGGCCTTCGCGACGTCTTTGCCGGTCGCCGCCTTCAGCAGCTTCTCGGCTCCGACGTACTCGGCCTTGTCGAGCGCCTCCATGCCCTCGGCGAGCTTGCCGGTCGGCTTCGGTGGCGCGTTCGACTTGATGCCGGCGGACGAGGTACCCGCGCCCGCGGTCGCGGTCGTCGCCGTCGGCTTTTTCAGACCTGCCGGCTCGTCGGCGCGGGCCGAGAGGGGCCCGAACGCCATCGGGACGAGGAGCACGAGCAGCGGGGCGAGGCGTCGAAATGCTTTCATGGAGGGGCTCGGAGAGTATGACGACGAAACTTCGAGAAGGTTCTCGGGGAAACGCACGGGGAGGCTCGAACCCCACACGGCGATCGGCTCTTGACTCCAGCCTGAATTTCGCTATGGTTCGCTCCCCTTTTTTCACCGGGACTGCCCGGAACAGGTTTTGAGGAGCACTGTGGCCAATCACTCGTCCGCCGAGAAGCGCAATCGTCAGCGAATCGTCCGCACGGAGCGCAACCGCGCCGACAAGAGCACGGTCCGCACCTTCGTGAAGAAGGTCCGCGCCGCCATCGAAGCGAAGGACAAGGTTGCCGCCAAGGCCGCCCTCGCCCTCGCCGGCAGCCAGCTCGACAAGGCCGCGACCAAGGGTGCCGTTCACCCCAAGGCCGCAGCCCGTACCATCAGCCGTCTCAGCAGCGCTGTCGCCAAGCTCGCCTGAGCTCGGCGTCTTCGCTCGAGGACTGCATCTGCGTGACGGAGGGGCCGCCCGACGCGAAAGCGTGCGCGGCCCCTTTTGCTTGTCCAAAATCATAGTCAAGCTATGTTTCTGGAATAGCAGCGCCGTCCGATCTCGTTGGCCTGTCCGTGCCAAAGATTGCTTCGCAACTTTGGCCGCTCCCTGGATCTCGCCTCTGGCTCGGTCCGCCCGCATATCCGCCGCGCCCTTGCTTTTCCGACCTCCGCAGCTCTCCCGCGGCCGGCGAAACAGCAGGTGCAACTCAGCGCGCGCGGCACTAGGGTCCTTCCGCTTTGACTACGAACGACGATCGCGACCAGGAGCGCCCGACAGGCGCAGACAGCGACGAGCACGAGGCAGAGCCGCGCGCCCAGACGAAGGCCGACGAGCCTGCGCCCGAGCCGCCCGCCTCGAAACCGGAGCCTGAATCCGAGCCTGAGCCGCAGCACGAAGAAGACGAAGAAGAGGAGATCGGCGAAGCGCCTCCGCGGCGGAATTTCCGACCCATCGCCATCGCCGTCGCCTGCATCACGATCATCGCAGGCGTGCTTCTCTTCAAAGATCTGAAGGGCCTCGGAATCTGGGATCCGTACGAGCTCGGCCTCGCCGACATCGGCTGTCGCAAGGCCGCCAACGCCGGCGCGTTCGATCTCTCCAAGTGCGGTCTCGACGCCAACGCCAAGGTCACCGACATCCGCCCGGTGGTGATGGTCCAGTCGGTGGCGTGGGGTTTCCGTCTGCTCGGCGTCTCCGAAGCTGCTGGTCGCGTGCCGCTTGCGCTCTGGGCGCTCCTCGGCGTCATCGCCGTCACCCTCGCCGTCTCCCGCCTCGTCGACGCCCGTGCCGGCCTCTTCACGGGCGCCGCGCTGGTGACGATGCCGCTCTATCTCGTGCAAGGTCGGCTCATCCTCGGCGATGCGGCGACGATGGGCGCGTTCGCGATCGCTCTCTCCGGCCTCGCGGTCGCGGCGTTCGATCGTCGAGACGACGGCACGCCCACGTCGTGGGGTGAACGCGCGCCATGGGCGCTTCTCGGAGCCCTCGGCGTCGCTGCCGGAATCGGCTGTCGCGGATACGCCGTCGGCTGCGCACCGGCCGCGGCCATCGGTCTCGCGTGGCTCGTCCGGACCGCCAACGTCACTCGCGAAGACGACTCGCGCGCGCCGCTCCTCACGCTCCTCGGCGTCGGAGTCTTCGCAGCGGCCATCGCCATCGGCATCAAGTTGGCGCCCGGTGAGCTCGGTCGCACCATGCTCCAACCGGCGACCACGCGCGCGCTCGCGGCCGCCGCCATCGCTGGAGCTGCCGCGCTCGCCTGGGTGAAGGGCACGTCGAACGAGCGCGCGCACCGCGCTTTCGTCGGAGCGGCGCTCGCGGTCGGAGTCCTCGGCGTCGCCGTCGGCGTCACCGTCGCGCTCACTGCCGACGAAGGAAAATTCGTCGCCGCCGTCGGCGCCACCGCGCAGGCCACGCGCAAATATCCGACCTTCGATCTCCTCGTCCGCCAAGTCGCGCACGGGCTCTTTCCCTGGAGCTGCTTCGTGCCCTTCGCGCTCGGTCGGGCGATGGCGCGTCCCGCCGTCTCGCACGACGGCGCAGCGTCCCGCGAAATCGACCTGCGCATCGCCGCGCTCGTCGCCGCCGCCCTCGTCTACGCGGTACAAACGCTCGCTTCTGCGCGCTTCGGCATCATGCCCTTCGCCGGCCCCGTCGCCCTCGCGATCGTCATCGGCGTCGTCCTCCGCGATCTCGAGCGTTCCCCGGCGGGCTCGCTCGCCGTTGCCATCGGCACCACCGTCCTCGCCTTCCTCGTCCTCAACGACTTCAACTTCGAAGACCTCGCGAAGTCGCCCGTCGAGCTCGCGACCGCGCCAATCATCGAGCCTTACGGCCTCTACGGCGTCAGCATCCCGGAAGAGCTCCGCCTCAAGCTGAAGACGACGCTCGTCGTCGCGGCCGGCGTCTTCCTCCTTCCAATTTTCTTCGTTTGGGTCGACGAAGATCCGCGCCCCGGTTGGACGCCGGTGAAGCGTATCTTCACGCCGATCGACAAGCTGGTGGCGATGTGGCGTCACCCCTATCAAGGCCTCTTGCTCCTTCTCTTGGCGAGCTTCGAGGTCTGCATCGGCATCGCGGGTCTCCTGACGTGGCGGAAGGGGCTCCGAAAGCGCATCCCGCAGCTGCAAGGCCTCGGCATCCCCCAGCGCGACATTTTGGTGAACCTCTGGTGGTATCTCCTCGCCGCTGCAGTCGCCGTCTACGTCGGCTACGTCCTCTTCCTCTACGGCCGCGATCTCTTCCGCTCGCTCCGTCGCATGCGCGTCGCCACCATCGCCATCGGCGGTCTCGCAGCAGGGTGCGTCTTCAGCTATGGCGTGATGCCCGCCGTCGCCAACCAGTTCTCGCCCAAGGGCGTCTTCGCGACGTACCGTTCGCTCGGCGCCGGCAAGCCGATCGCGCTTCTCGGCCTCAACGCGCGCACCGCCGCCTACGACCTCGAGTCGACGACGCCGGTGGTGGTCGACAGCCCACGAGCCGCCTACGAGTGGCTCACCAAGGGCGACGTCGACCGCAAATTCCTCGCGCTCCGCGTCGAGCACCTCGCCGAGCTCAACCGGCTCTTTCGCGAGAAGGCAGAACCGCGCATCAACCTGCCGATCCTCGACGGTCGCTCGGCGCAGGTGCTCCTCGCGAGCAACCTCCTCTCCGGTCACGGCAACGAGAACCCGCTCGATCGCCTCGTCCTCAGCGACGTCCCGACCGCGACCACCGGCTGCGAGAACGACGCCATCATCTGCGCGCCGTCGCACGCGCTCGACTGCGACATCGACGGCAAGCTCGCCTGCGTCGGCTGGGATCTCCTCGACGCCAACAACAAGCCGATCAGCGCAGTGCAGTCGGGCCAAAAGGTGAAGCTGCGCGTCATCTACAAGGTGACCGGCAAGCCGAGCGGCGGTTGGCAGATCTTCATCCACGTCGAGCAGCCCGGCACTGCGACCGCCCGCAAGACGTCCGACCACGTGCCGCTGAACGGGAAGTACCCGATGGACGCCTGGGCGCCGGGCGACGTCGTCGTCGACGACAGCGAGTTCAACCTCGAGCCGAACATGCGCTCGGGCGCGGCCATCTCCATCCTCACCGGCTTCTTTTCCGGCAACTCTCGCCTGCCTCTGGTTCGCGGTCCCGACGCCGGTCCCGAGCAAGAAGGTCTGCGCCTCGTGCTCGGCAACGTGATGGTGAAGTGAGCCGCATAGCAAAGCTATGCAAAAACCCGACGCCGACATCGACGACGGGCAGCGCTTATTTTTCCGAGTAGAAGCCCCCTGCCCTGCGGACGTCACGCGCCGCTCGGCGCATGAACGCGCGTAAGCCCTTTGCGGCCAACGTGGGGAGGGCGTAGAGCCGAGCGTGATGTCGGACGACGGACGCGACAGCACCCTGCCCACCCCCGCCTCGTCACGACGCGCCGAAGAGCGCTTCGAAGTCACCTGGGCGGTCGACTGCGCGAGCGAGGAGACTTTCCTCTACGCGTACATCACCAACGTGAGCGCGATGGGGCTCTTCGTGCGCACCGATGCGCCGCTGCCCGTCGGCACGCGTGTGCACCTGGCGTTCGCGCCCCACGGATGCGACGCCTTCGCCTTGGTCGGCGAGGTCGCGTGGATCAACCCGCGCAACGCTGGCGACAACCCGAACCCGGGGATGGGCGTGCGCTTCCTCGGCCTCGGCGCCGACGATCGCGAACGACTCGTCGAAGCCATCCGCACCATCGCCTACGTCCGCGGCCACGACCCGGCGAACTAGTCTCAGTTCTGCTTCACGGAGGCGGTGGAAGCGGCAATCGGCGAGCGCGCACGCGGTCGTCGTCGGCCGCGGGATCGCCGTCTGCGTCGTTGGCCCAAGCGACCGCGCAGTAGCCGGCACCGACCACCACCGACGGTGAAGACACCGGACCGGCGGCGACGGAGACGTCGAACTCGCTCTTCGTGGCCGCGACGTTGTTGAAGAGGAAACCGCCCGCCGCGCTGATGTAGCGCGCAGCGACGACTCCGCGATCGCCGTCGAGCCAACCGACGATGTAGAACTTCGCGGCACCAGTGACGCCGGCAGCGATCGACGGAGCGGCTTGATCGCCCTTGTGATTCACGTCGTCGAGCGGGGCCGTCGCTTCGGTTCCGACTGGCCCGCTGGCGTCGAAGCGCTGCACGCGGATGTCGGTCCCGTCGTCGCCGTCGGCGCCGCTGCTCGCCCACACCACGGCGAACTCGCCGCTGGTCAGCGCGGCGACGCTCGGCTGATTCTGCGTGCCGGTCTTGACGGAGTTGACGACGGCCTCGCTCCCCTTCGGCACGCCATCGGTGCCGACGTGGCGGAGCTTGATGTCATCGCCGTCGGTCCAGACCACGACGTAGTCGCTGCCGGTGAAGGCGACGCGCGGCGCCGAGTTGGAGCCGGAGGAGCTGACCGTCTGGGCGGCGACGAAGGTGCCGTCGGGCTTGCGAAGCGACGACTTGATGGCCGTCCCTTCGACGTAGGTGACGAGGACGTCGCCGGGAGTCGCGCCCGCCGCCGCCGCCGGACTGCTCGCCGCGCCGCCAGAGACGGTGACGTCGTCCGCCGGCGCCTTGCCCATGTTCACCGCCTGCAACGACGCGAAGACGTTGGACGTGGCGCGGCCGAAGACGACGAGGACGTTGCCCCCCTCGACGGGAACGATCGACGGCGACACGTTGGCGCCTGCCCGCTTCTTCGGTTGCCCCTCGAAATCGACGCGCGAGAACGTCTGCAGCCGAATCTCTTTTTGGATGACCGCCGGGAGCGTCATGTCGAGCTTCAGATCGGCGGTGAGGCGCCGCCAGGTAATCTCGTCGCTCGCGTCACCGCCGCCCCCGTTCATCGCCTTGTCGGCCCAAGCGACGAAGAGCTTGCCGTCGTCGAGCCATCGCATCGCGACGCCCGTCTTCCGCCCCGGAAGGCCTTTGAAATAGGAGTGCGCAGCTTCCCCGTTGCCGACGATGACCTCTTTCGTCTGGCAGGTCGTGATGTCGCACACTTCGTCGGCAGCGTCGGTCGTCTCGCACGTCTCGGTCGCTCCGACGACGCCGTCACCGCACTTGGCGACGTCGACGTAGCGGACGATGGTGATGGGGATCGTCACGTCGTTCTGATCGACGGCCTTGTCCGTGCACCCGCGGAAGGTCTTCTTTCCGAGCGCGCTGCCCTCGACGTACCAGCTGAGGGTCGTCGCCGGATCCTGCTTCACGTCGAAGCTCACGCACCACTGCTTGCCATCGGTCGAGCACTTGTTGGCGGCGCCGGGCTTCGAGAGCGGATGCGGCTCGCCGACCAAAGCGCCGCCTGGCTTCAGATCGGGTCCCTTGCAGGAGGTCCCGCTGCTCACGGTCAGGCTCACGGTGTCGGCATCGTCGAGGACGCCCTTCGGCCCGACGAACGTCAGCGTGATGGGCGACGTGACCGCTGAGCCCTCGCGGCTCGAGCAGGACGACGCGGCGAGGAAGGCGAAGGTACCGAGGGCGGCAACGACACCGCGGGCGCGCATGCGCGAAACGTTATCACGTCAAAGGCCGCCTCACGGCCCGAAAGATCCGCTCGCAGACGTCCCGTTGTCCGACTCAGAGGTCGGTGTTGATGGGCGACGCCTTCTTGGGCGCAGGGGCGAGCACCGGCGGTTTCGCAGGGGCCGGCGTGCTCAGCGCGGCGAGCGCCGCTTCCGCCCGCTTCTTGGTGACGGCGTAGGTCTTGGCCTTTTCGAACAGCGCGCGCGCGCTGGTGGTGTCGCCGGAGTCGCGCGCACACTCACCGCCTTCGAGCGCGGCATAGGGCACGTCCGAGCTCGCCGGCCACTCGGCGAGGACGCGCTGGAATCGCTTCAACGCTTCACCCAACTTACCGAGCGCGCGCTGCGATCGGCCGGCATAGAGGAGGGATGAGGAGGGCTTGAGCCCTGCCGCCGCCGAGGCGTCGAACTGCTGCGCGGCGTCGGCGTATTTCGCGCCCTGATAGGAGGCGAGCGCGTTGTCGTAGAGAGAGCCGCTCGAGGCAACTCCTTTGGCCGCCGTCGCTCCCGCGGCCCCGCCCACCATGCCGGGGCCTTGGGTCGCTGCCGGCGGAGGCGGCGACGCGGCCGGCATGTCTCCAGCGGTCGCCGGAGCCGGCTTCTTCGCCTTGCCGCCCATCTCCGATTGCACCTGCGTTTCCGTCGGTTTGTTGTCGGCGACCTTCTTTTCGACTTCGTTCTTGAGCGTCGCCTCGTCGTCGGCACCGCCATAGCCGTCGCCATCGACCTTGGCCTTCGACTTGTCCTTCGCCTGCTCCGACTCGTCGGCCTTTCCTTCGAGGCCTTGGGTGAGGAGATCGGCAGGAGCTTCCAGGCCGGCAGGCGGCGCGATCGAGAAGTTGGGCGCCGCCGACTCCTTCTTCCTCGGCTCTGCGTGCTCGGCTTCCGCGAGCTTGCCGTTCGCGGGATCGGGATCTTCACTCGGGCGAGCGACGGTGGCGACGGGAGAGCCCTCTTCTTGAATGCCGGCCTGCCGAGGCGCGCTTCCTTTTCGCAACATGACCACCGACATGCCGACCATCACCATCAGCACGGCGGCCATCGCCACCTGCGGGCGCATCGCGTAGTTGCCGGCGATCGAGATGACGCGCGCCGCCCGTCGCGTCCATGGCTCGGGCTGTTTGGCGATCGACGCCGCCTCGAGAATTCGCGCCTCGAGAAGCGACGAAGGCGTCTCCAACGACAGCGCCGCGCCTGCCTTCTGACCCTGCCGGAGCCGCTCGACGAGCGCAGCGCAGCGAGTGCAGCCGAGCAGATGCCGCTCGGCCTCCTCCGCTGCACGACCTTCGAGCTCGTCATAGACGAAGTCGATGGCCATCTCGTCGAGCTTCTCGCAGTCCACGGTTCTTCCCCTCTTCCTTCTCGTTCGCGATCCAGCTTCTAGTTCTAGTTACGAATTCACTTCAGTGCTTTGGCGTAGTCCTCGAACTCGGCGAGTGCTGCCTGCAGACGCTCGAGCGCATAGCGCATTCTCGATTTCACGGTGTTCTCCGGGATGCCGATGATCTCCGCGATGTCCTTGAAGGGCAGCTCGCCGAGCTGACGCATGAGGAAGACCTCACGCTGATCGTCGGGGAGCTTCTCGACGGCAGCCGCGATGTGCGTCTGCAGCTGCTTGCCGATCGCGACCCGATCGGCGCCTGCGGTGGTGCCGGCCACCTTGTCACCCAGCGTCGGGCCATCGCCGCCCTCGCCCTCCGACTGCGGCGCGTCGAGGGACGCGTGCCGTCGATGAACCCGCTTGCGCAGGTGGTCGATGCAGAGGTTGCGCGCGATCGTGTAGGCCCAGGTGGTGAAGCGCGCTTCCTCCTTGAAGGTCGCCACGTTCTGCACGACCCGGACGAAGACTTCCTGGACGATGTCCTCGGCCGTCGACGGAGTGTGCACCTGTCGGAGCGCGAAGTTGTAGAGAGGGCGCTGGTGCTTGCGGACCAACGCCCGGAACGCAGCTGCGTCGCCGCGCCGATAGCGCGCGAGGAGCGCCTCGTCCGTCTCGGGAGGGAGCGTGCTCAACGGCCGAGCCCCCCCGAGCCGCACGAGATCCGAAAGACGCCCAAGATGAGACGGGGCTGCCGGTTCTGACCTGGTCGACCAGGCATTCGCCGCCTCGGCGAGCGGCCAATGCCGCCACCGAAGGAGCCCATCTCGTCTTGCCTGCGTCCATGTTCATTCCGACGCATGAGCGGAAAGAACGGTCTGTCGGACGCGCGCCTTGCAGCTCGTGCCCATGCCTCGGCTCGGCTCCGTCGCGTCCCACTCCTCACGGTCGCATCTTGCCTTGTTCCATCCGAGAACCGGTACTTCCGAGGAAACGCGCTAGCGGCGGGTTCGATACCCGGTCGCTCGCCCAGCCGTCAATGGACAGCAAACACCTAGAAAACCTTGGGAGGTCGCGTGGTTGCACCCTGCACGCGCCGTTGACCCCTCGTAACAGGCGAGCTATACTCCGAGGTCGCACATCGGGACAACCAGCGCGCAGTGCCCCAAATAATTCGTCGGGGTGCGCTTCGTTCTCCCTCTCTCCCTCGCCGAGTCGTACACTCGGCCTGCTTTTTCGCCGACGTTGCTTCTTGGTGGGTCAATCGTAGCGGTCTCATACGGCTACTCCCCACCGAAAGGGGGCTCCGATCATGTCTCGTACGATGCAGTCGCCGTCGACTCGCTCTGTTGTCGCGCGGTGGACGCCCACGATCCTCGTTGGCGCCGTTCTCCTCAGCCCCCTCGCGGCGTTCGCGCAGGCGGGTAAGCCTCCGGCTCCTGCGCCGGCGCCCGCCACGTCTGCCAAGGCCGCAGCCACCTCTGCGAAGGCTGGCACATCAGCCAGTGCTGCGCCGAGCGGCGCACCCACGGGAGCTCCCAGTGGGACTGCGTCGACAGCGGCGACTGCAGCTCCTGCAGGTAGCACCCTGGCGACGGGTGCCACCGGCTCGATGGACGGGGCGACCTACTCGGTCCGGCTCCGCGACCTCGAGCAGCGCATCAACGAACTGAAGGAGGCCATTCGCCGCAGCCACACTCGGCTCGCCCTCCTCTCCGAGTCGATCCTCAGCGGCATAACCGCAGCGGCGCGCGCCGAAGTCGTCTTCGAAAACGACATGTCGAGCGCCTTCCGCCTCAAGCGCATCGTCGCGCTCTACGACGGCGCACCGCTGGCGACGAAAACCGACGAGCGCGATCAGGTCGGCGATCAGAAAGAGATCCCGCTCTACGCCGAGCTCGTGCAGCCGGGCGATCACACGCTCCAGGTCCTCCTCGAGTACCAGGGCAACGGCTACGGCATCTTCTCGTATTTGAAGGGCTACAAGTTCGAGGTTCGCTCGAGCCGCTCCTTCACGGCGATCGAGGGCAAGACGCTCTCCCTCCGCGTCATCGGCTACGAGCAAGGTGGACCGACCACTCCTCTCGAGGAGCGCCCGGCCGTCCGCTACGTCGAAAAGGTCCAGGTCGGCGTCGGCGCCAACGCTGGACCAGGCGCGAAGAAGCCGGAGACGAAGTGACATGCGGATCCGATCGCTCCGCGCCCGCGCGCTCGCGCTCGCGCTGATCGCCGCTCCGGCGGTGATCGTCGCGACCGCGCACGACGCGTCCGCGAAACTAGGACAAGGCGAAGCGGTCGGCGCCGCGTCCGGTGAGCTCGACGCCGTCGAGAAAGAGCTCCCGGGCGCCATCGCCAACGCCAGCAAGGTGGGCATCGCGCTGCGTTCGGCCGATCAGATGATCGCCGACGGCGAGCTCCTCTTCCGACTGCGCGACTACCCCCGCGCGATCCTCGTCTTCTCGCAGATCATCGAGAAGTATCCGAACGACAAGCCGGCCTACGCCGAAGCGCTCTATCGTGCCGGCGAGGCGCTCTACGCTTCGCGCGATTTTCTCTCGGCGCGCAACAAGTTCAAGCTCGTCGCCGATCACGGTAAGGAGAGCGAATTCCGCCCCTATGCCTCGCGCTCGGTAGCGCGGCTCGTCGACATCGCGATGCGCGTCGACGATCCGAAAGATCCGAAATCGGCTGACGAAGTCCTCGCCCGCATCGCCCAGCTCGGTCCGAGCGAGGTCGACTCGACGATTCTCTACGCCAAGGGCAAGGCGCAATATTTCAAGAAAGACCTCGACGCGGCCAAAGCCACGCTCGGCTCGGTCGGTGCCGATGGCGGCTTCCAGCACCAAGCTCGTTACATCGTCGGCGTCATCGCGCTCAAGCAGTCGCAGGCGGGCAAGTACGCCGCCGCCATCGACACCTTTCGCAAGGTGACCGAGCTTCCGGGTGACACCGACGATCACAAAGAGGTCATCGACCTCGCGTGGATGGCGATCGGCCGTCTCTTCTACGAGATGGACCAGCTCGATCAAGCGGTTCTCGCCTACCAGCACATCGATCGCGCGAGCAAGCAGTTCGACACGATGCTCTATGAGATCGCCTGGGTCTACGTCCGCCAAGAAGACCAGGACAAGGCGACCCGCGCGCTCGATCTGCTCGCCCTCGCCAATCCCGACAGCCCCTACAGCGTCGAAGGCGAGTTGCTCAAGGCTGACATCCTCCTTCGCAAAGCAGACTTCTCCAAGGCCCTCGAGACCTACGAGAAGGTGCGCGACGAAATCGATCCGCTGCGCAAGCGCATCGACGACTACCTCGCGAGCGGAAAAACGGCCTCCGAGTACTACGACAAGCTCACCGGCAACCAACTCGACGCCCTCGACGGGCCCGACGCGCTCCCTCCCTTGGTCATTCGCTGGGCGAAAGAAGAGGAAGACGGCGCCCTCGCCTTCGCGGTGGTCGAAGACGTGCAGCAGACGAAGCAGCTCCTCGCGGAAGCGCAGCAGATGCTCGACAAGCTGCAGCTCGTCGCCAAGGGCTCGAACAAGGTCAAAGCGTTCCCAGAGATGAAGGACGCGTACCAGCGCATCCTCGCCCTCCTCAACCGCATTTCGCGCGCGCGACTCGACGTCGGCGAAGGCCTCGACGACGCCGAGCCCGGTGACCTCGGCGGCTTCCCCGAGCTCAACGCGGTCCGCGATCAGCGGCGCCGCCTCGAGAAGGAAATCGCCGGCCTCCCCTTCGACGAGCAGGGTTTCGCCAAGCGTGAAGAAGAAGCCAATGCCCAGTGGCGCGGCGTGTCTCAGCAGCTGCAACAGCGCCAAATCGAAATCGACATGCTGCAGGCGCAATCGAACGCGCTTCGGCACTACTTGAAGACGAAGGTCGACGCCGGCGGGCAGAAGCTCGGTCCGGCGCAAATCGCCGAGTATCAGAAGCAGCTCGACGACATCGACAAGGAGCTCGAAGGGCACCGCAAGGAAGCGACGGCGCTGCGACTGCTCGTCGAGCAGGGCAAAGTGCAGGTTGGGATCGGCGACGCGCGTTTCCAAGCCGACGCCGACGCTCGCGCTCAATATCGCGACCTCCTCGACAAAGAGGTGGCTCTCGTCTCGGCGCAGCTCGGCGGCGACGCCAAGAACTACGCCGCGAAGGCCGCCCCCGTCCTCGCGCGGGCCCGCGTCACCGAGCAGAAGGTCGAAGACCAGAAAGCCGTGCTCGATGCCGAGCTCGGCAAGAAGCTCACTGGGCTACAGGCTCAGCTCGACGCCGAACAGGCTGCCCTCAACGGCTATCGCGATCAGCTCGCCAAGTTCGACGACGAAGCGCGCAGCGTGGTCGGCGAGGTGGCGAAGCGCAACCTCGGCCTCGTCCGCGACAAGCTGACGGCGCTGGTGATGCGTGCCGAGGTCGGCATCGTCGATCAAGCGTGGAACGAGCGCGAAGTGCGCAAAGCAATCCTCCGCGATCGCCAGGTAGAGCTCAAAGAGCAGGAACGCCTCCTCGATGACGAGCTCAAGGCGATCACCAACGACGGCGCGGCCGGCATCGAGTGAGGTCTCCGTGACGGATCCTTCGCACAAAAACACTCGTTCCAAGTCCACGCGCTACGCCAGCGCGCTCTCGATCGTGCTCGCGGGAGTGGCCTTTTCCGAGGTCGCCGTCTCGCAGGCGACGAAGCCGCCGCCGGCCGCCAGTGCCAAGCCAGCGACGAGCGCGAAGCCAGGCGCCAAGGCGAGCGGAAAGCCCGCCCCCGTCGACTTCAACGCGCCGCCGCCGAATTTCGCGCCGAAACCGCCGGGCGTGTACTCGGTACTGAACGAGAAGGGGCCAGGCCTCCCCGTCCTCGTGGCGACGCAGCCATGGCCGGCGACGGTCCTCGGTGTGGCCCCCGTCGCCGCAGCCACGGCGGCCACGCCGGTCTCGACCAACGGCCCGCCCGCACCTCCCGAAGATCAGGTCACCGCGCTCGCACAGCTCGAAGCGGCGGCGAAAGACTACAAAGCCGGCGCCGCCTCCTACAGCAAGGCCGTCGCGCAAATCATCCGTCAGCGCTACGAACAGAAGCGCAAGGCGCGTCTCTCGCAGCTGCAAGAGAACATCGACAAAGATCAGGTCGAGCTCCGTAAAGCGCGTCTCGACACGATGGAGCGTCTGAAGGCGTTCCTCGCCAAGTACCCCGACGTCCCCGAGCACACCCCCAACGCGATGTTCCGGCTCGCAGCGCTCTATGAAGAGCAGGCCGTCGACTCCGACGTCGATCCGGCCGATCCGGATTACACGAACAAGCTCCGCGCCGCCTACGAGCCGGCCGAGCGACTCTATCGCGACATCCTCACGCGCTTCCCCGCCTATTCGCAGCGGCCGGCGGTGCACTTCTTCCTCGGCGCGCTCCTCAACGACACGGGGCGTGGACCGGAGTCGGTCTTCGTCTGGCGCGCGCTCGTCTGCGGCAACAAGTACCAGTTCCCGCTCCCCCCGCCGAAAGACGCTGCCGAGGAGAAAGAGCGCGCGAAGTGGAAAGAGGGCATCGCGCCGATCCCGCAAGACCACGACATGGCCTTCTGGGACAAGTGGCGCGAGACGCACTACACGGTCCCCGATCCCAAGGCGAAGAAGAAGCCCGTCGCACCGCCGAAGAAGGGCGCTCCGGCGGTGGCCAGCACCAACGAGGACGAGTTCGTCGATCCGTATCCCGACGAGTGCGTTCCGCTCGGCGGCGGCAAGACGGCGACCGGCGAAGAGGTGCAGTTCGTCGCGCAGGCCTGGTGGCGAATCGGCGAATACCACTACGCGCGCGGCGATGACGGCGCGGAAGAAGAAGGCTATTTCGGCGCGAGTCCCTACCGGCTCAACCGCGCACTCACCGCGTACACGCATGCGACGAAGACCGAGAACGAAACGGTCAAGGTCTTCGCGATGTACAAGATCGCCTGGACTCTCTACAAAGAGCAGCGCTACACGGCCGCGCGCAACAAGTTCATGGAGCTGCTCGCCTACTTCGACGAGAAGGAGAAGAAGGGCGGCTCGGCGGGCGATCAGCAGATGCGCCAGGACGCGTACGACTACAGCGCGGCCTCGCTGACGTACATCGACATGGACGGCCCGGGCGCCAACGAGCCCTTCATCGAGCGTGACGACATCTTCGGGCAGTTCTCCGGCAAGGAACTGGAGAAGAAGCTCGAGGTCGCCATCGACCGCGTCCAAGATCCGAAGATCATCCCGCAGGACAAGGTCTGGACGCCGCGCATCTACAAGGCGCTCGCGGCCGAGTTCGAGTCCGACGAAGTCCAGCTCGACGCCATCCGCACCTACGAGCTCATCCTCAAGAAGTGGGACTGCGATCCGGAAGCGCCGCAGTTCCAGAAGACGATCGGCGACCTCTACGACCTCCTCGCCATCAAGGCCGAGGCGCAGGCCGAGAAGGACGACTACTCGGCGAAGGCGCTCGACGCGCGTACCAAGCTCCTCAACTACGTCGGCAACACGAAGTGGACGGAGTGCAACAAGAACAACCCCGACGCGATTCGCCTCGCGGAGTCGTTGATGAACGAAGGCGTGAAGAACGCCGCCGGTCGTCACACGTCGCTCGGTCGCGTGTTCATGTCGAAGGCGCAGTCGTCGACCGAAGGCTCGGCTGACTACAAGTCGAACCTCCAGCACGCGCGTGACGAGTACCTCCTCGCCGAACGCGGATGGCAGGCGTACCTCGGCCAAGATCCGGACGCCGCCGACTCGTACGACTCGAAATTCTTCATCGCCGACGCGCGACACAAAATCATCCTCGCGACGCGCAAGCTCGACGAGAAGCTCGATCCGAAGAAGGTCGACGAGGCGCGCACCGCCGCCGTCGAGGTCCGTGATTCGAACCTCGACGACAAGTACCTCCGCTACTCCGCCTACTTCGCGGTCGACGTCGTCGACATGCTCGCCGACGAAGGCTTCGAGGCGAACAAGAAGGCCGGCTGCGGTCTCGGCGTCGGGCTCGAAGTGGTCGAGTCGCCGCTCGACGAACCGCAGGACGCCTGTCGTACCGAAGGGGAAAAAGAAGGCCGGGACGAGAAGACGCAGAAGCGCATCTGGATCCGGACCATCCCCGATCCCGTCGTCCGCACGTTCCGCGAACGCGACGAGTACGTGTCGAAGGTGCCGACCTCGCTCGACGTCGACAAGAACGCCGCGCGCTTCGAATACGAAATCGCCGACGGCCTCTATCGCTACGGTCATTTCGACGAGGCCGCCGGACGGTACGAGAAAATTTGGCGCGATCGCTGCGGCAAGGACGAGAGCGGCTTCGAGGCTTGGTATCGCCTCGGCGTCATGTCGAACTTGATGGGCAACAGCAAGCGTTCGCTCGAGCTCGTCGCCGAAGAGAAGACCAAGAAGTGCGCGATGAACGAGGAGCAACGGCAGCGCGAGAAGGAATTCTCCGATCCGACCGAGCTCCAGGCGCTCTACCAGCAGGCCGACGAAGCGTTCAACGCCGCTGAAAAAGAGACCGATCCGAAGCTGAAGGCGGCGAAGTACCGCGAGGCTGCCGCGAAGTACGAGCTCGCCCTCAAGCGCGCTCCGTCGCGTCCGGAAGCTCCGCGCGGCGCGATGAACTCGGCCTACTGCTACAAGCAGGTGAACGACTACAAGCGCGCGGCCGAGGTCTACCGCTTCTTCCTCGACAAGTACGGCAAGGAAGAAGACCTCATCGCCTACCGCGATGGCGACGCGAAGAAGGGCATCAAGAAGGACCCGGAACAGTTCAAGACGCGCCTCGACTACACGAAGAAGGCGCTCGACGAGCTCGGCCGCACGTACCTGCAGGCGTTCGACTACGCCAACGCCGCCAAGCACTACGACGAGGTCGCGGGGCGCACGCTCCTCGACGAGGCCCAGCGCCGCGACGCCGCCTCGAACGCGACCATCCTCCAAGCGAACCTCGGCAACCGCGAGAAGATGCAGGCCGACTTCGCCAAGTTCCTCACCTTCCATCCGAGCGCTGCCGACAAGGCCGAGCTCGAGTTCGTCGTCGACGAGTTCGAGTTCAAGCAGTGGAAGCAGACGCCGAGCGACAACGCGCAGAAGGCGCGCGCGTCGACGGCGCTCGAGAAGTATTACACGGCGTACAAGGGCCAGGCCCCCGCCGCGAAGTTCATCGTCGACGCCGCCTACGATCTCGCGACGATGAAGAAGACGGCCGGCGAGGCCACCTTCCGCGATTGGTACAAGAAGACCAGCGACGCCTTCCTCACCTACAAGGGCGGAAACAAAGACGCTGCCGGCTCGCGCGAGTCGGATTTCGGCGCCGAAGCGGCGTACTTCTTCGTCAACGAGCAAATCGAAAAGGAGTGGGACACCGCGCCCGGCCAGCCGCCCAAGATCAAATACGAAGGCGAAGGCAAGACGGTCGTCACCAAGCTCGAAGCCGACGACAAGAAGCGCGAGAAGTTCCTCACCGAGCTCGACGACATCAACAAGACCTACGTCTCGCCGAAGCTCTTCCCGGTCGTCCTCAGCCGTGAGGGGACGGTCTACGACACGCAGCGCACCGCGCTCGCCAAGTCGAAGGTCGAGGTCCTCGACAAGGCCACGGCCGCGAAGATCACCGCGATCGAGAACAAGGCGCAGAAGATCCTCGACGACCCGAAGGCCTCGGACGAATCGAAAGATCAGGCCACCGCGCTCCTCGGGCAGGCCGACGACATCCGTCGCGCGACCAACAAGGCTTGGACCGACAAGCGCGCCGCTTACTACAAGGTCCTCGAGCCGGGGATGATCGACCGCTATTGCCGCGGCTATCTGCGCGGCAAGCAGTTCGACGTCAAAGATCCGATGGTGAGCAAGGCCGTGCAGCGCCTCGCGTTCTACACGGACCAACTGAACGACACGAAGATGCGCGAGTACCTGATCGGCGTCGAGAAGGACATGCCCCCCTTCAAGTACGTCGATCAGATGTTCAAGAAGGCGCGTCCCGGTTCGCTCAGCGCACCGCAGCCGTCGGTCGATACGCCGACGGGCGGGGTCGTGAGCGCGGGCGCACCGAAGGCGAGCGAGTGATGGTCATGGAATCTCGAGAGAGCATCGGCGTCCGTCTCACTCGTCGCTTCGGCGGCGTGACGCTCGTCGTCGTGATGGCCGCCGTCCCCGGCTTCCTCGCTGCGTGCGGCGACAAGAAGCCGGCAAAGTCGGCCGTCGCCGCAACCGCCACCAAGGACACTGCTGGTACGGCGGCGACGACGCCGACGCCGACCGGCGATCAAGGCGACGCGCCCCCTCCCCCGCCGGCACCCGGCGAAACCAGCAAGCTCGTCGGCGCTGCACGCGATGCCTACGATCGCGGCGTCGCGTCTTACAACGCTGGCGATTTGGCGGGCGCGCTCACCGCGTTCCAGCAAGCGGTCGGCGCCGAGTCGAAGGCCTACGAAGCGCACTACGCTCTCGCCGTCACCTACGAGCGCATGGGCAAGAACAGCGAGGCGCTCGAGCACTATCGCGAGGCGTACAAGCTGAACCCGAACTACGACGCGGCGATCGCCGGCTACGGCTACTTGCTCTATCGGCAAGGCAGCAAGACGGAAGCCGAGAGCTTCCTCACCGATCAACAGGCGAAGAATTCGAAGTCGGTCGGTCTGATGACCGCGCTCGCCGAGGTCAAATCACTGCAGGGCGACAGCGCCAACGCCCAGCGGTTGGCCGGCGACGCGCTCACCGCAGAAGCCAAATACGAGCCCGCGATGGTGCTCATCGCCCGCGATCACTACCGCCGCGGTCGCCTCGATCTCGCGAGCTACGTGCTCACCGCCATCCTCGACGGGCAGAAGACCGAAGACGAGAAGGCGAAGGGACTCCCTGCCAAGACCAACCCGCCGCGCGCGCCGAACAACCCCGAGGCGCACCTTCTTCGCGCGATGATCTTGCAGAAGATGGGCGAGCGACTCGCTGCGGCGAAGTGGTTCGAATCTGCCTCGAAATTGCGTCCCGATCTCGTCGAGGCGCGATTGCAGCTCGGCCTCATCCGCCTCGAAGCCAACGACGCCGATGGCGCGCTCGAGCCGCTGCAGAAGGCGGTGGCGTATGCCTCGGGCAACGTCGAAGCGCACCTCGCGCTCGGCGAGGCCTATCGCCTCTCGGCCGGAAAATCGGCCGATGCCAAGGCGCAGTACAACTGGGTGCTCGGGGCTCCCGCCGCAGCGGCCCAGCTCAAGGCGCTCGCACAATACGACCTCGGCCTTCTCTTCTTCCTCACGCCGAGCATCGACGGCCTCAGCGATTCAGCTCGCTACGACAAGTCGATCGGCTACTGGAACGATTTCAAGGCAGCGAAGGGTGGCTCGAATGGTCCGAGCTGGCCATCCGATGCCGACGACTTGATCGATCAGGCAAGGCGCGCGAAGACCGCTGCGGCAGCTGCTGGCACCGGCGCGGGTGCAGCGACGCCGAAACCGGCGACGACGACGGCCGCTCCCACCACCTCCGCGAAAGCGTCGGCTGCCCCGACGCCGACGACCGTACCGACGCCGACGACCGCGCCGAAACCGACCGCTGCCCCGACGCCGACGCCGACGACCGCGCCGAAGCCCACGGCCGCGCCGACGACGACGAGCACTGCAGCGGCACCGAAGACCACGTTCTGATCGAGGAGGCACCATGCGCACGCATCGAATCGTTCAGCTCACCTTCGGACTCGCCTTCGCCGCTTCGCTCTCGGCTTTCGCCGTCGACGCCAGCGCGCAGAAGAAGGACGACAAGAAGGGCCAGCCCTACGAAATCGGTCCGGTGATCGTCACCGCGCGCCCGACGCGTCCGAGCGCGGTCGTCGAGCTCGGAAAGATCCTGCCCGAGGTCGAGATCGCCAAGATTCGTCAACCGTTCCTCGACAAGATCGAAGCTGCGCTCTCCGGCGAGCCGTTCTGATCGCCTCTCTTTCGTGCTGATTCTTCTCGGCGTCCTCATCGTCTCGCTGCCGATCAGCCTCGCGCTGCGCACCGTACTCCGACTGGTGCGCGTGCTCGGCGGTGCAGACGCAGCTGAAGTGGCGGTCATCGTCAGCGCTTCGCCGGACGTCGACTTGGCGCCGATCGCCGAAGCCGTTCGTCGAGAAGCACCGGGCAGCATCCCCGATCGACTCTTGACCGCCGTGACCACCGGTGACGATCGCGCGCTCGCGAGGCGACTTTCTCTCGCCGAAGCCGTCGCCGACATCGAACGGTCGGTGGTCGACGACGTGCGTGTCCCGCGTGTGGCCGCCTCGCTGGCAACGACGTCTGGGCTCCTCGCCGCCGCACTGGTGATGCGCGAGGGCCTCTCGGCCACAGTTGTCGAAGAGGGCGGCGCCGCCGTCGTCGCTCGATTCACCGGCGTCATCGAGCGCGGACTGACCATGGCGGCGATCGCCGTGCTGGGTGGGGTGGTGTGCGCAGCTCTTCATCGAACGGCCCAGAAAGAGCGTCGGGCCCGGCTCGATGAGCTCGACGCCCTCGTATCGCCCCTCGCCGTGCGCTTCGGCAATCCGCTCGACGGCGTTCCCGACAGGAAGTGATTTCACCTGGAGCCGTCCACGGTGTACGCTGGAGGAGAATGCGCTTAATCGCCGCGAGGTCGGGAACCTCGAAGCATCGGCGTTGTCGGCAATACGGGGCCCCGTCCGCGCACGCGTCCGGCCGTCCTCATGTAGCCAACCATCGCTCGGAGACCGCATCATGAGCATGAACATGGGTCCGCGTTCGCAGCCGGGAGCTGGAGGGAATCGCCCCGGGCAGATGACGATGGCCATGCGGGCGATGCCGCAGGTCACCGGTCCGAAGGTCCTTCGCATCGGCAAGGTGCAAGGCGGACGAGTCATCGAAGAGCGCGTCATCAAGCAGCGCACGCACGTCACGATCGGCTCCAGCCACACCAACATGTTCCTCGCGACGGGCGCTGGCGTCCCCGAGAACATGCGGCTCTTCGAGCTCGTCGGAAACGAGTACGTGCTCAACATGAACGACGCGATGACCGGACGCGTGGCCCTGCCCACGGGCGTCACCGACGTCGTCCAGGCTCGCCAGAGCGGCGCCGCCAAGCGCGTCGGCAATTTCTACCAGCTCCGATTGACCGAAGATTCTCGTGGCAAAGTCGTCATCGGCGACACCACGTTCCTCTTCCAGTTCGTCGCGCCCCCTCCCGTGCAGCCGAAGCCGCAGCTGCCCCTCGCAGTGCGCGGAGGCCTCGCGTCGCAGATCGACTGGGGCTTCACCATCATCGCGGCGTTCTCGTTTCTCATCCACTTCGGCTTCGCCGGCGCGGTCAACAGCGATTGGTTCGATCCCGTCGTCGACGACGATCTCGAAACGGCCGCGCTCATCGAGCACGCCAAAGATCGTCCGATGCCGCAGCTCGAGGAGCCGCCCAAGCCCGCCGAAGATCTGACGGCGAAGAAGGATGAGTCGAAAAAGGACGACAAGGGCGAGAAGAAGGACGAGCCGAAGAAGCCTGCGCCTGGTGCGGGTGCGGCGCCGAAGCCCGCGCAGATGACCGCGCAGCAGGGAGCGGCGCTCTCCAACGAGCTCGATCAATTGCAGATGAAGGCGCTCGGCAGCCTCGGTACCAATGGTCCGGCGCAGTCGAGCATCCTCAAGTCGGGCTCTTCGGCGGCCGACTCGAGCCTCGACCAGCTCGCGAAGAACGGCGGCGGCATCGACACCGGTAGCGGACTCAAGACCGGTGGTCCTGGCGGCGGCCCTGTCCTTCCGGGTGGCCCGGGCACCGGTCTCACGGGCATCGGCAACACGGCAGGCACAGGAACCGCGAAACCTGGCGGCACGGGCGACAAGTCGAGCGACGTCAAGGTTCCGACCGGCGATGCGGCGACAGGCGCGGCAGCCGGTGCGAGCAACGTCAAGGACGCCGACTCGGTCATTGCGCGCAACCGTTGGCGCTTCAAAGCTTGCTACTCCAAGGCGCTCGCGAGCGACCCGAACGCCGGCGGCACCGTCAAGGTCACCGTCCGCGTCGGTGAAGGCGGCGAAGTCACGGGAGCCAACCTCGCATCGAGCGACGCGGGGGCTGGCCTCGCGCAGTGCATCGTCTCGGCCTTCCTCGGCATGAAGTTCTCGGAGCCCGACGGCGGTTCCGCGACCTTCACCGTTCCCGTCGTGCTCTCGGCGAAAAAATAGACCAAAGCGAGCCGCGAACGCGGATTCTCCCTTCGGAGGTCCGCGTTTCGCGCATTTTGGGGCTTGGGCGAGCACACCGGAATGAATGCCCGCCGCCCTCTCGGCATCGCAACTGTAGGAATCAGCTCGCGAAGGCGGGAAAATCGTCCTGGTTTGGACATTGACAGCAAAACCCCGGGCCTTTAGGCTGGTGTCGGTTCGACTGGAGGATTGCGATGGCTTCACGCGTGAAATGGATCGCCGCTACGCCTGTACTGTTGGGCTCGCTGATTTTTGGATCGGCAGCTGCGCAGCCGGCTGCCGGCACGGTCGACGTGAAGTCGGGCTCCGCGGTCGCCCCTGGTGATCAAGCGGGTCTCGCCGACTCGTACGTCGCCAAGATTCAGACCTCGGCCACCCGCGTTCGTCACCTTCTCGACGATGCGCGTCGCCAAAAAGACGTCGTCAAGACCACCTGCCTCAGCGACAAGCTGGCGCAAATCGAAGTCGCTTCGCGCAGCGCGAAGGACCGCAGCGGCTCGCTGAAGTCGGCGATCGCGCGCGGTGACACCGACCTCCGCAACCACGAGTTCTCGGTGCTCAACGTCCTCCGTCAGCGCGCCGAAGTGCTCGACGCAGAGGCCAACCAGTGCATCGGCGAAGAGCTCGGGTTCCCGGGCGAGACGAAGGTTAATTTCTCGGTCGACCCGAACATTGCTCCGGTCGACCCTGGAACCGGTGAGGGCACCGTCGTCGTTATCGTTCCGCCCCTTCCCGCGAGCGGGTTTAAATGACCAGCAGTCGCAGTAGGCGTTAGGCAGTCGGCGTCGAATTGCTGTAGTTAAGCGCACGCAGTCGCATCGTTCCGCATGGCATCCCCGGGGTGGGGGGCGGGATGGTCGCTGAGCGAGAGTCCATGAAACGCTTCGTCTTCGCCTTCTTCGCAGCTGCATCGGTTAGCTCGGTCGCCGCAACCGCGAGCGCCCAGGCATGGCTGAGCGATCGCTCGTCCACGCAAGGGCCTGGCATCCGGTCGGGAGACCTCGAGCTTCACCCGGGAATCGCGGCCGAGGTCGGCTACGACTCCAACTATTTCAGTCGCTCGAAGAGCCAAACCGGCCTGCCGGTGGTGGACACCCTGCGGCTTCGCGTCACCCCTTCTTTTCACGTCAGCACACTGACCACGCAGCGTAAGGACGGGGCGCCGGCCGCTCCGCCGAAGGTCAGCTTCGACGCTGGCGCGGCGCTCATCTACAGCCAATTTCTCACCAACGCGAGCAGCGACGGAACCGACCAGACCAAGCTCGGACGCTCCAACGAGTTCGGTGTGCAGGGCGATCTCGCTCTCCTCATCAACCCCGGTCGGCCGTGGGGCTTCAACATCCTCGACACCTACGTGCGCACGACGCAGCCTTCGCTCGTCGCCGACAAGAGCTTCGGTCTCGATCGTGACGATAACCGCGTCGCGGGAGAAGTCGTCTACACGAAGCCCGGCGGCCTCCTCGATTGGCGCGTTGGTTACGCTTTCGGCATCACATACTTCGAGCAAGGCAACGTCCAGAGCCTCAACAACACGCGCCACGAGATCTACACGAAGGGCCGCTGGAAGTTCCTTCCGCGCACCGCCTTCGTCTACGACGGCAGCGTTCAAGTCATTCGCTACTCGAACACGACCACGCTCGAAGGGTCGACTCCTCTACGGACGCGCTTCGGCCTCAGCGGACTGCTCACCGACCGTCTCAGCCTCCTCGCGATGGTTGGCTGGGGCGCGAGCTTCTACAAGAACGACAAGGACTTCGACTCGATCATCGGGCAACTCGAGCTTCGTTACTTCTTCAATGGCGCGGCGCCCGACGCGGGCAGTACCGCTCCGCCCTCGATGTCATCGATTGCCTTCGGCTTCACTCGTGATTTCTACAACTCGTACTTGAGCAACTACTACGAGCGCGATCGCGGCTACGTACAGGTGAGCGCGCTCATCGCGCAGCGTTTCTACCTCGGTCTCGACACTGGCGTCGCCCTCATCAAGTACGGCGGCATCAAGGGTGGCGGCGCCGAAACGGTCAGTGGCGCACGCATAGATGCTGCGGTCTTCGGTGAGTATCGCGTCAGTGATTGGCTGGGCTTCAACGCCACGGCGCAGTACTTGGGTGACACGACGAATGCCACAGTTGGCACCCTCCACCTGGATTTCAATCGTTTCCAGGGTCTGGTCGGCGTTCGCGCCTTCTGGTGATTCGGCTGTAGTTGCACCTCGTCGCGGTCGACCATAGAGGGTCCGCAGGGTCTCGTCATGGTCATGTCCCGCCGAATCACCGCCGCATTGCTCGCCGTCGTCATGACGGGGTGCGCCTCACCGCCGGCACGTCCGGTGAAGCTTCCTCCGCCTGTCGAGGCGTCTTCGCTTGGTCCGGGCGACGTTTTGGAAGTGCTCGTCTACGACGAGCCGTCGATGTCCAAGCCCTTCAAGGTCGCGCCCAACGGCACCATCGATTTTCCGCTCGTCGGAAACGTGGAAGTCGAGGGGAAGGAGCCGCAAGAGATCGCCGCTCTCCTCCGTGCTCGCCTGAAAGACGGGAAGATCCTCAAAGATCCGCAGGTCTCGGTGCAGGTCAAAGAGGTGAACTCGAAGAAGTTCGCCGTCTTCGGACAGGTGCAGAAGCCCGGACAATTTCCGATGACCGAGGGGATGACCGTCGTGCAGGCTATCTCTCTGGCAGGCGGCTTCACGCCGCTCGCCGATCGTGATCGCGTGACGCTCAACCGCAAGATCGCCAAGGACAAGGTGGTGCGCGTCGTCTTTTCGGTCGCCGCGATGACCGAAGGCAAGATCAACGACGTGCCACTGCAGGCCGGCGACACGATCTACGTCGAAGAGCGCGTCTTCTGAAGCGATAGGAGCCGAGGTGACCAAGCCGCACGTCGTGCTCATCCAGACGGGCGGCACCTTGGCGATGCCGGTCGACGACGACGACGCTGGCGGGACCCTCGCGCCGGGCAAGGCGAAGATCGATCTACGGGCCGTCGTGCCAGGGATCGGACGCGTCGCCGACGTCGAAGTGGTCGAGCTCTTCAACCTCGACTCCGGTGACATGCAGCCGTCGCATTGGCTGACGATGGCGCGCGCGGTGCACGAGGCGCTGATGCGCACGGAGGTGTCCGGCGTGGTCGTCACGCATGGCACCGACACGATGAGTTACACGGCGAGCGCGCTCTCGTTTCTCCTCGGGCCGCTCCCGAAGCCGGTGGTGCTCACGGGTGCGCAAAGGCCACTCGGTGATCTGCGGACCGATGCCCGCGCCAACCTCGTCGACGCGACGATCGGCGCAACGCTGCCCGTACCCGAAGTGCTGATCGCGTTTGGTGCGCGGCTCCTTCGAGGCTGCCGCACCTCCAAGGTCGACGCCTGGGCCTTCGATGCCTTCGCGTCGCCCGGTGCGCCGCCGCTGGTCGAGCTCGGGCTCTCGGTGCAAGTGGCGCCGCACGTGCGCGGAAAGACGGCCCTCACGCCGCTCGATCTCTCGATTGAACCGCGCGTCTTGGCGGTACGCGTCTTTCCCGGGCTCGATCCGCGCCTGGTGATGGGTGCGGTGCGCGCTGGCGTGAAGGGCTTGGTCCTCGAGGGATATGGGACCGGAAATTTGCCGAACCTCGTCGGCTCGTCGCTCATCCCGGCGATCGAGGAAGCGCAGGAGCGCGGCGTGCCGGTGGTGGTCGTCTCGCAGTGCATGCGCGGACACGTCGACCTCGAGCGGTACGAAGGCGGCGCAGCTGCGAAGTGGGCGGGCGCGATCGATGGCGGTGACATGACCGTCGAGGCCGCGCTCGCGAAGCTGATGGTCGGGCTCGCTCGTCACACCGATCCGGCCGAGCTGCGGGCCTACATGCTGGCGGACGTGGTCGGCGAGCGCGTGTCCGCAGGTGTTCGCGACCTTTAGCCGCGAATGACGGTGATGCCTTGAACCTTGGCGCCCGAGGCAGAGGCCACCAAGATCAACGAGACGCGTTCGAGAGGGTCGTCGACGATGAGCGGCGCGCAGGTCTTCGTGAGGTCGCCGGCCGAGAGCGTGATGATGCCGTGCGCGTCGCGCCGAAGCTCGGTGGCGCCGACGGATGACGACACTGCCGGCCACGCGCACCCACCGATGCCGATGCGTGCGACGAGGAGCCCGCGTGGCGTTCTGAGCTCGACGTCGGGGAGGTCGCGGCCCCCTGCCCCGCCGAGCCGAAGCGTGAAGGCCGCGTAGGTCGCGTCGGCGATGGCGACACGGCCGTTGGGTGGAAATTGCAGGCCTTCGCGTGAGGGCACGAAGCCGGAGAGACGATCGGGCACCAGGTGCGACGTCGAGCCGAGGCCGAGGGGCTCGTCGACCGCGAGCGCGGTGCGCAAGTCGGTGCGCGTCGCTGCAAATGTGAGCGTGCTGTCTGCCAACTGCGGCACGACGACGACGCCGAGCGAGAGCATGAAGGGACGCACGTCGGAGGACGCGGTCAACGTCGAGAGGTTCGAAGGCGCGTCGTCCCACGTCACCGTCCACGGCGCGAAGTGACGCACCCGACCGTCGAAGAGGAGCGGAGCGCCTTCACTCATCTCGACGAACCGTGGCGGGCTGCCCCCGCTCTCGAGGATGCCGACGGATTCGACGCCGTCGAGTCGGACGAGCGAGAGCTCGAGCGCGGCACCGGGGGCTCCGCGTGCGACGAGGACGGCTCCGGAAGGAAGCGCGACTGCATCGAGCCAGAGGCGAGCCGTGAGCGGTACGACGCCGAGGGCGGACTTGGCGTCGGACGAGAAGACCTCGACGTCGGGCACGGGAGCGCCGTCGTCACCGATACCGCCCATGACCAGCACCTCGCCGGTGGCGATGCGGACGACGATGGGCGCGCGCCGACGAGATCGAAGTGCGGCGAGATCGACGACGCGCGACTCCAACGTCGCCGCGTCGATGCGCTCCATCGAATCGAGCGCACGCCCATCGTTGAAGCCGCCGACAAGGAGACCATCACCGTTGGCGAGAACGATGCTCCCGGCATCTGCGCGCGGTTGGCCGAGCGGCGGGAGGCCCGAGTGCTCGAAGTGGAGGGGCACCGAGGTGGGATCGAAAGGCTCGAAATCCTGCCAGATCTTGCCGTCGAGGCCGACGCCGCCGGCGATGACGAAGGCGCGGTCGAGCGGAAGGACCGACGCCCGATCGCGTACGTGGGAGAGGCCTTCTTTCAGACGCGTAGGGACGGCAGTGGTGGCATCGATCCAGATCGCGTCGGCGCGTGGACGTCCGCCAGCGTCGTGACCGCCCGCGAGGAGGACGCCGCGTGACGATCGGCCATATGCCGGGCCGGACACTGCAGGGAAGCCCGCGAGCGAGAGCTGGCAGCCGCGATCGGTGCGGAAGATGGGGCCGACCAGCTGACCGTCCGGTAGAGGGGCGAGGACGCCGAGACCGACGGCCGTGTCGTCGGCGCGGGTGAGGCGTGCGAGGACGAGCTGCGTGTCGCTGGGAAAGCCGGTCAGGTCTTCTGTCGCGTTCGGGCTCACGACCGCGAACGAGCCGGCACCGAGCGGTCGGTCGTCGAGCGCGGTGAGCTCGACCTTGGCCGCTTCGTCGAGCGCGCAGCCGGGGAGCGTGTTCCCCTGAATGGGGCGATTTCCAGGCGTTTTTGCGCCGCAGGCAGCGATGGATAACGCCATGATGCAACCTGCGACGAGGCTGCCGGACCGCAAAATCGGGCGCATGCGGCCACTCGTCGAGCGAACGTTGCTAGGCTGTGCCTCGCGATGACGGCCGAGAGCGCCCACGGCAGCCCGGTGACCCCGGCCGGAGACGGCGGCGGCATCGGGAGCGCGCAACCTCGCTTGCCGAAGTCCTTCGGTAAGTTCGTCCTCAAGCGAAGGCTCGCCCGCGGCGGCATGGCCGAAGTGTTCCTGGCGGGGCTTTCGGGCGCTCAAGGGTTCGAGAAGGAGCTGGTGGTGAAGCTGATTCGCCCCGAGCTCGCCGCGGACGAGGCGTTCGTCCGGAGGTTCGTCGAGGAGGCCAAGACGTGTGTGCGCCTGACGCACCCCAACATCGTCTCGATCTTCGAGCTCGGTGTCGAGACGGGCGTGCTCTATCTGGCCATGGAGCTGGTCCGCGGGGCAACGCTCGCGGAGATTCTCACCGAAGGGGGGGCGCTGCGCTGGGACGAGGGAGCCTACGTCGCCCTCGAGGTTGCCCGCGCGCTCGATCATGCGCACCGCCGCAACGTCGTCCATCGCGACGTCACCCCGGGCAACGTGATGCTCGACGAAGAGGGCGGCGTGAAGCTCCTCGACTTCGGCATCGCTGCGCCGGCGGGTCTCGATACCATCGAGGTGTTCGGCACGCCTGGGCACATGCCGCTCGAACAGCTCGAAGGCAGGCCGCTCAGCGGCTCGACCGACTTGTTCGCGCTCGGCACCGTGCTCGTGGAGACGTGGACCGGACGCGCACCCTATCGGCGTGCAGATGCGCGGGCGTCGCGCACGGCCTTGATGGAAGGCCCGCCGCCACCACTGTCGTCGAGCATCCCCGACCTCGCCCCGCTCGACGAGCTGATCACTGCGCTCCTCGCGCGGGCACCGATCGATCGTCCGCAGCACGCCGACGACGTCGCGCGAGTACTCCGGCGGGTGCTGCGCGAGCGGAACATCGATCTCGACGAGGTGGCGCGTGGGCTCGGCGTACGGGTGCAACGGGCGATGTCGGCTCGCGAAGAGCGGGAAGCAGGCCGCGCCGTCGCCGCGCCTCCGATGCCGAAAGCGATGCGACCGACGCCGCTCGGTGATGCCACCAAAACCTTCGCCACGCGCGGAGAAATCGGCTCCTGGTCTGGAACGGCGGCGATGCCGAGCGATCCGAGTCGACCGAGCGGCAGCGTCACCCGCGACGAGGGCGCCGTGGTCTCGACCCGCAAGCTCGACGAGCCCTCGGCCGAGCCGACCGGGACGCGGCGAATGGTGTCGAGCCGTCCGAGCGCGCCGATCGTCCCCGGAGCCGCACCTCCGCGACGTCTGCCCGCGCTCGTCGCAGTGCTGGCGGTGTTCGCGATCGGAGGTGGTGTCTATTTCGCGCTACGTCGACCGGCCGTGGTGACTCCGCCCGTCCCGAGCACGACCGCGAACACACTGGCGACCTCTGGCTCGACGATTGGTTCGAACAGCGGTGGTGGCAGCGTGACGGTGAGTGCGTCGTCGACGACGTTGCCGAGCGTGACGACGAGCACGACGACGAACGTGGCGACCTCCCCCTCGACCGACGCTGGGGCCGCGACCGTCATCTCAGCGCGGCTGGTGGTCACCTCGTCACCGCCGGCGACCTGTGAGCTCGATGGGCGATCGCTCGGACGAACGCCGGTCAATACCACCGCGCCCCTTGGCGAACATCGACTGGTGATGCGTCCGGCAGGGCTCGGAGAGAGCTTCGAGCGGCGCATCACCCTCACCGCCGCGGGCGGCGTCGACGTCCACGGCGATTTCAACGACGAGCCGACGATTTCGATCCGGCGCATCCCGCCGAAGTGACCGCGGGCGACGACGACCGGGAGATGCTAGATAGCGGCCATGACTGCCGTCGATCCTCACGACGTCGCTCCGCCCAAGGCGCGAGCCGATCTCGAATGGGCACGGCTCCTCGCCGCCCTCGCCGAGCGATGCGACACCGCGCTCGGCCGTGATTTGGCGTTGCGGCTCGATCCTTCGATCGATCGCGACGAGACCCGCCGCGTGCTCGCCGAGGTGGAAGAGGCGATTCGAACCGCGCAGCAGGGAGAGCCCCTTCCGTTGCCCGAGCTCCCCGACGCACGTGAGGCCTTTGCGCGCGTCGAGCATGGCGGAGTGCTCTCGGCGACCGAGCTGCGGGGAATCGCGACGGTGCTGGCGGCGGCGCGTGTGCTCCGGCGTTTCCTCCATGCACGCCAGAAAGATCTCCCCGCGCTCTTCTCCGCGTGCTCCACGGACCCCTCGCTCGATCGCGTCGAAGAGGAGATTTCCCGCTGCTTCGACCCAGACGGCACCCTCGCCGATCACGCGAGCCCGAACCTCCGTCAGCTGCGCACCGAGTATGCGGCGGCCCGCGCGCGGATGATCTCGCGCATCGAGGACGTCATGCGCCGTTACTCGACGGTGCTCTCCGACTCGTACTGGACCGAGCGTGAAGGGCGCTACGTCCTGCCGATGCGCGCCGATGCCCACGAGCGCTTTCCCGGCATCGTCCACGGCTCGAGCGGCTCCGGGGCGACACTCTTCGTCGAGCCGCGCGTCGTCATCCCGATGGGCAACCGTCTGAAGATGCTCGACGGCGACGTGCGTCGCGAGGAAGAGGCCATCTACGCGCACTTGAGCAGTCGCGTGGCGTCGGTCATCACCAGCGTCGGAGGCGCGATCGACGCGCTCGGCCGAGCAGACTTGCGCGCAGGCTCGGCGCGGCTGGCGCGTGAGCTCTCCCTCACCTTCCCGCTCCTCCCCGACGACGGGGCGGCCATTTTTTCAGCCGATTTGCGCGAGATGCGGCACCCGCTGCTGGTGCTCGAGGCGATCTCCACCAGCGGCGCGCAACGCAAGGCGGTGGTCCCGAGTGATCTCCGCGTCGAGGGCGGTCGCGCGGTCGTGGTCAGCGGCCCCAACGCCGGCGGCAAGACGGTCGCACTCAAGGCGCTCGGGCTCGCGGCGCTGATGTTGCGCGCAGGACTGCCCATCGCCGCCGCCGAAGGCTCGACGCTCTCGCTGGTCGACGTCGTGCTCACCGACGTCGGCGACGATCAATCGCTGCAGATGTCGCTCTCGACCTTCAGCGCGCACGTCGTCAATCTCAGCCAAATTCTCGATACCGCACGACCCGGTGCGCTGGTGCTGCTCGATGAGCTCGCCGGTGGAACCGATCCCCGCGAGGGCGAGGCGCTCGCGGCAGGAGTGCTCGATGGGCTCTGCCGTCGGGGCGCGGCGGTGGTGGCGACGACGCACTACGAAGGTCTGAAGGCGCTGGCACTCGCCGACGAACGCTTCGTCAACGCCGCCGTCGGCTTCGACGACGCGACCCTGACCCCGACGTTCCGTCTCGTGATCGGCGTGCCCGGCGCATCGAGCGCGCTCGCGGTGGCGCGTCGTTTCGGCATCCCTTCGCTCGTGATCGAGCGCGCCGAGGCTTACTTGTCGGGCGAAGATCGCAGCTTCGAGCAGACCGTTCGCCAGCTCCACGACGAGCGACGCGCGCTCGAGCTCGCCAGGTCGGCCGCCGAGCAGGACCGAATCGAAGCGCGAAGACTGCGCACCGAGATCGAAGCCGAGCTCGAAGCATTGCGCGCCCGCGACCGGCGCATCGTCCACCAAGAAGCCGAGACGTTGCTCGCGTCGGTGCGACGTGCGCGCGAAGATCTCCGCGGCGCCCAGGCTCGCCTTCGCGCGAAGAAGCCCGACGCCGAAGCCCTCGCCGCCGCCGACCGTGCCATCGACGGGGTCGCCGCGCGCTTCTCCCTCGGCGCCGATCTCGGGGAAATTCTCGAGCCCGCGCCGGTTCTTCCCCGTGGAGAACGCGTCGAGAGCGACACGCCGCTGCGCAAGGGCGCGAAGGTCTACGTCACGCGCCTCCGCGCGGAGGCCGAGGTCGTCGACGTCCAGTCCGACGGTCAGCTCCGCGTCGCCGCCGGCTCGCTCAAGCTGACAGTGCCGCGTGCCGACGTGCGCGTCCTCTTCGACGGGCCACGCGAGGGAGCGACGCGCAGCGGAGGCCGCAACACCGGACGTTCGCCGCGCTTGCAATCGAGCCATTTCGCGCGAGGCGGCGGCGCTCCGATGCGCGCGGCCGGGCCGAGCCACGGCGACCCCTCGCAAGAGCCGGAGATGGTGCTGCAGACCTCCGACAACACCTGCGACGTGCGTGGTCTCCGCGTCGACGATGCCTGGCCGATGGTGGAGTCGTTCCTCGATCGAAGCCTCAACGACGGACGTCGGCTCGCCATCGTCGTCCATGGACACGGCTCCGGTGCGCTCCGTGACAAGGTGCGCGTCGAGCTGACGTCGAGTGGCTACGTCGAGCGCTTCCGCTCCGGCCGGCCTGCCGAGGGTGGCGACGGCGTCACCGTGGTGTGGCTCCGCTGACGACGTCGAGGACTCGCACGGCGTTGCGAACGTCCGGAAAACATAGGCGATCCCACCACGAGACGTGCCATCTCGGCGATGGCTGCGCGGCGTCCCACTCGACGATCGAGACGTCGTTCGCGACCGAGAAGCCGAGCTCGGCGAGCCATCGTCCAGGTTCGTCGACGAGCGTGCGGTAAGGCGCGCCAGTTGCGGCGACGACGGCGGGAATGCGCGTCGCCCGTTTGCGCGCGTACCGACCGCCGCCGAAGTCGGCGATGACGCGGCCGCCCGACCGCACCGACAGACGCCGAAGCAGCTGGGCGGCATGCGCCGGCTCGAAGTACTGCACGACACCTTCGAGGATGACGACGAAGGGGCGGTCGTCTTTCGGGAGGAGGCCGTCGAGCGCATCGAGGTCACCGAGGTCGAAGGCGTGCCGCTCGATTTCTACCCCGACCGGCACCGGCAGATCGCGGGCGCGCTCGTTTTTCCAGGCGATCAGCGATGGATGATCGGCTTCGTGAAAACGGACCTCGCCGCCCAGCAGCATCCGATAGGGACGCGCGTCGAGCCCGCAGCCGAGCGAGACGACCCACCGATGTCCGTGCTCGACGACAGCCGCATGCAGCAGATCATCGATAACCCGCGTGCGCAGGACGATACCATCGTGCGCCCCGCCTTGCGTCTCGAGCTCGCGGCCGATGCGCAGGCCTTCTTCACCGCAGAGCGTGGCGGCAAAACGATCGACGACGAGCGGCTGCGATCGCAGCGACTCGTCGGCTCGACAGGCGGCGGTCCAAAAGGCAGTGCGTTCGACGGGAAGCACGACCGAGCAGAGACGTTAGCCGCCGCCGCCCTTTTTCAGTTCCGTGAGCACCAGCTTGGCCACGGCCTTGAGCGTCTCGAAGACGCCGATGCCGGTGCGCGCGCAGGCCTCGTATTCGGGGATGTTGGTCGGGTTGAGCAGCTCGTGCAGCTCGGCGACGTCGGCGACGTTGGGCAAGTCGCGCTTGTTGTACTGGATGACGTACGGGAGCTTGTCGAGGTCGTAGCCCTGCTCGTTCAAGTTCGTCCGCAAGTTGTCGAGCGACTCGATGTTCGCTTCGGTACGCTCGATTTGCGAGTCGGCGACGAAGACGACGCCGTCGACACCCTTCAAGATGAGCTTGCGGCTCGCGTCGTAGAAGACCTGCCCCGGCACCGTATAGAGCTGGAAACGGGCCTTGAAACCGCGGATTTCGCCGAGGCTGAGGGGGAGGAAGTCGAAGAAGAGCGTTCGCTCCGTCTCGGTGGCGAGCGAGATCAGCTTGCCCTTCGCAGCCGGGTTCGTGCGCTCGTAGATGTACTGGAGGTTCGTCGTCTTCCCGCAGAGACCTGGACCGTAATAGACGATCTTACAGTTGATCTCGCGAGCCATGTAGTTGATGAACGACATCGGCTGGTTCGCTCAATCGTTGAACAGGTTGTCGATGTCCTCGTCGGAGATCTCGGCGAACGGCGTGTCGGCGCCGGGATCCTGGACCTTCTTCAGGAGCGTCTCGAAGATCTTGTTCAGCTCTTCGGAGGCCTTCTTCACGCGCAGGCGGACGAGGCCGAGCGAGCTGCGTGAGTCGAAGATGACGACGAGGATGACGCGGTTGCCGACGAGCTGAATGTGGACGTTCTGCTTCGTCCCCTCGTGGAACTGCGTGGCGAACTCTTCTTCGCGCAGCAGTTTGGCCATGCCGCCCGTCGCGGCGATGTTGCCGGCGGTGAGCGAAGCGAGTGAAGTGGTGTCGAGGTTCTCGACGTCACCAGAGGCAGCAATGAGCTGCCCATTCTTGTCGACGATGAAGACGACCTTGGCGTTCGCGTCCTTCACCAGCTTGTCGACGACTTGCTGGATGAGGTTGAACTCCTCTTCGTACATCACCATCTGCGGGTCTTTGGCCATCCAGTGCCTCGTGCGAAAGTTCGTCGAGAAAACGTTGCTTGGGAGCCTCGGCGAGGGCCGGGGCGTGAGTCCAACGCGGAGGAGCGCTCTTCGCGAGGAAGAGACCTATCCGAGTCATCCTTGCTCTTCAACCCATACCAGGCCGCGCACCGATGGCGGGGAGTCTTTTGCGTTTCGCGAAGATTGCCTCACCGCGACGGCTGCGCGCGGTTTCGGACCGGAAATTCGCTTGCCGCCGAGAGCCTGCCTGTGAAATCCTCCGTCCATGGCCCTGATCGAGATCGAGGAGGCCGCGCGCCGCCTCGCGCGTGCGATCGCGAGCGACTTGTCGCTGTACAACGCCGAGAAAATCGAGAAAGGGGTCGCCGCCGACACCCTCTTCGACGAGCTCGCGGGTGACATCGAGGAGGGGCGTGCGCTCTACAACTCGCGCGTCTCGCCCGAGCTGTACCCGAAGAATTTCTACGATCGCGCCATCGTCGACCTGCTCATCCGCGGCAAAGGGCACGTGCGGTCGAAGATGTGGTGAGGGTCCTCGAGGTCGTCGTTCCTCCGGAAGCAGGGGGCGGACGACTCGATCGCGTGCTCGCCGAGCTCTCGTCAGGCGTCTCACGCGCCGAGGTGACGCGTTGGATCGAGGCTGGCCGCGTCGAGGTCGACGGCGTGCCGAAAAAAAAGCCGTCCGAGCGGGTGCGGGGCGGCGCTCGGCTTCGTGCTCTGCCGCTGCCTCCGCCAGCCAGTGATGCGCTACCGGACGCGAGCGTCGTCGTCGACGTCGTCTATCGTGACGACGACATCATCGTCGTCGACAAGCCGGCGGGGATGGTCGTGCATCCGGCCAAAGGACACGCCACCGGGACGTTGGTCAACGGCCTCCTCGCGCTCTTCTCTCGCGAGGGAATCGCGCCGGCCGAAACGCATGACGACGGCGACGGCAACCAGGACGGCGACGGGGAAGTCGAGAGCGAGCTGGCGATGCAACGGCCGGGCATCGTCCACCGCATCGATCGCGGCACGAGCGGCCTCTTGGTCGTCGCCCGCACCGTCGCCGCACGCGAGGCGTTGAAGAAGACGTTCGCGGCCCACGATCTCGAGCGCGTCTACGACGCCATCGCTCTCGGCGCGCTCCCCGACACCATCACCTACGACACGCGCTACGGCCGGCACCCGACCGATCGCAAGGCGTTCACCAGCAAGCCGCGCGGCGAAGGCAAGCGAGCCGTGACCCACGTCACGGTGGTCGAACGCCTCGCGTTGCCGAGCCTCGCCATCACCCGAGTCGAGTGCCGATTGGAGACAGGACGCACGCATCAGATTCGCGTGCACCTCGCGGAGCACGGCGCGTCGCTCCTCGGCGATCGAACCTACGGGAAGAATCCGCGCGACGCCGCGGTGCGGGCGATCGGCGAGGAGCTCGGTCGACAGGCGCTGCACGCGCGCCTCCTTGCGTTCGCGCATCCGATCACGCGAAAATCGATGCGCTTCGAGTCGCCCTGGCCGGCGGACTTCTTGCGCGCAATCAGCGAGCTGCGCGCGTTAGCGGCGGCGCATGTGCCCAGGCGACACCGTCCGTGAACGCAGCACCACGAGCTCCCGCGGGCTCGTGCGATCGGCCATGTTTTTCGGCCTCTCGCGCGCGGCATCACCTTTGCGATGGTGGATCGACATGCAGCGATCGACCTTCGCCTCTGCGCTCGCGGGCAGCTTGCTCCTGTCGGCCTCCGGTGCCTCTGCCGAGCCGCTCCAGGCACACTCGACGCTCGGCCTGAAAATCGACGAGCCGGACGTCGTCTTCGCCGAGTCGGGCACCGTCGACGGCTGGGAACGACATCGCTTCGCGGTGCTCGCGCGGCTCGAAACACTCGGACCGATCGGCATCGGCGGCGTTGGCGTCGAGTACGGGATCGATCGATGGTTCAGCGTCGGCGTCGCCGTGGGCTCGAACTCGAACGACGTGCAAGCAGCGTCGATGGCGCGCTTTCGCTTTCCACTCGGCGTCAACGGCGGCGTCGGGATCGGCCTTGGGGCATCCTATGGACGCGCCTTCGACGGCGGAGCCTGCCCCGCATCGAGCTCCTGCAGCAGTAGCCGGCCGCCGGTGGTGTCGGGCGACGGGGAGCTGTTCATCGAGGGGCGCTCGGACGAGGGATTCCTCATCCGTCTCTACGGCGGCTTGCATCGCAACTTCGATCACCAGCAGCAGCTCTATCCGTACTTCGGGCTCGGCCTCGGCTTCGCGCTATGACGCGCGTACGAGGCCCGGAATCTCGGCTGCGATCGCCGAGAGCGCCGGCTTGGGACGGACGGCGATCGGCACGCATGCCGCGCGCAACATGGGAGCGTCGAAGACGTTGTCCCCCATCGCAGCGACGATCGAGCGTTTCACGCCGCTCGCTTCGCCCGCGAGCTCGTGGGTGAGCGCGAGCGTCTTTCCTTCACCGTAGGTCCACGTCCCTTGCAAGGGCTGCGACTGGATGATGCCTGCCGAGACGCGCGGGGTCATCGCCAGGATTCGAGGCACTGGGAGCGACCAACGCTCGGCCATGATCTTCGCCGCGCGCTCGACGACGACGCGCGGCGAGGCGGAGACGAGGACGATGGAGAGCCGACGACGATGCGCCCACTGGAGCACCGCACCTGCCTCTTCGATGAGGCGATCACGCAGACCAAAGGAGCCTTCGAGCACCTCACGGGCGACTTCGTCGATCGCCGCGACCGAGTGACCGGCGACGCACCAAGCCATCGCAGCGCAGATACGATCTTCCGGGAAACGCCGCGCAGAATACGCTTCGAAGAGCGCGCGCGCGATCGCAGTCGGATCGTCTTCCGGGACCGACACGCCGTGCTCGCGGGCTTCGGCGAGGAGATCGACGCGCGCCGATTCGCCGATCATGCGTCGTTCGAGCAGCTCGGCGAAGAGCGCTTCGCCGACGTCCGAGGTCCAGAGCGTTCCGTCGCCGTCGGTGGCGATCACCGCGCGCTCGGGCGAGGGGAGCGCGTCCAGCGTCTGATCGAGACGAGCGAGAAGCGTCTCGCGGGCGAGCACGGGGACGACCGGGATCATGCCGGCTCGGCGCGTGTCTCTGCGACCGGACCGCCCTCTTGCGCGAAGCGCTCGAACGTGGCGACGTCGTCGGGAGAACCGATGATCAGCGGCGTGCGCTGGTGCAGCTGATGAGGAGCGATGTCGAGGATGCGCTCCTTGCCGCTCGTCGCCCGCCCGCCGGCCGCTTCGAAGATGAAGGCCATCGGGTTCGCCTCGTAGAGGAGGCGCAGCTTTCCTTGCGGCGATTTGCGATCGGCCGGGTAGGCGAAGATGCCGCCCTTGACCAACGTCCGGTGCGCGTCGGCGACGAGCGAGCCGACGTAGCGCGCGCCGTAGGGGCGCTTGGTCTCCTTGTCTTCCTGCTTCAGGTACTCGACCCAGGCGCGCGTCGCCTCGTCCCAACGCGCCGTGTTGCCTTCGTTGACGGAGTACGTGCTGCCCCGCTGGGGGACCTTGATGTTCTCGTGCGAGAGGAAGAACTCGCCGATGTTCGGGTCGAGGGTGAAGCCGTGGACGCCGAACTTCGGACCCGTCGAATAGACGAGCATCGTGCTCGAACCGTAGATGAGGTAGCCGGCGGCACGGAGCGAGGTGCCCGGCTGGAGGAGGTCGTCGAGCGTGCCCGGTACCGACGGATCGCTCTTGCGGCGATAGATGCCGAAAATCGTGCCGATCGAGATATTGCAGTCGATGTTCGAGGAGCCGTCGAGCGGATCCATCGCCACCGCGTAACGACCACCACCCGGCAGGAGAATCGGGTCCTCGAGCTCTTCGCTGCCGATGGCGCAGGCGCGTTGGCCGCGCTGGATGACCGTGATGAACGTGTCGTTCGCCATCGTGTCGAGCTTCTGCACGCGCTCGCCCTGGACGTTGACGTCACCGGTGTACCCGAGGACGTCGGCGAGGCCGGCCTGGCGAACTTGCGCGTCGACGAGCTTCGCCGCGAGCGCGATTTGATAGAGCAGCGAGGTGAAATGCCCGGTCGCGCCCGGAGACATCTCCATTTGCTGGGAAATGTGGGCTTCCAGCGAGATGCCGACGGTCGACGGGGGGGCAGCGCGCCACGACGTTTGCATGGCCGGGCTCTTCCCTCGGCGGGTCTCCGGCGGCAACTCCGAGCGCGTCAGCCACGGAGAATCTGCTACGCTCGCGGCCCCGATGAACGAATCAGCGCGGCGCTCGTGCGCCAAACTCGAGCACGTCCTCTCGTCGAGCCCTGCCTTCCAGAAGGTCGACAAGAACTTCTATGTCGTCCGCCAGGGCAGCGCGTACGTCTACATCCTCGTCGTCGAGTGGGGTGATGAGCGAGCCCTCGTACGCTTCGTCGCCCAGCTCGCCCGCGGCGTCGATTTGACCCCCGACTTGGCGATGAAGCTGCTCCGCCTCAACTCGCGCATGCGCTTCGGCGCCTTCGGCTTCGTGCGTGACGGTCAGTGCGTCACCTTCAGCCACACGCTCCTCGGCGGCGCCACCTTGGACGAGGCGGAGATCTTCGCCACCCTCCGCGACGTCGCGCTCGTCGCCGACGAATACGACGATCAAATCGTCGAAGAAGCGGGCGGACAGACGATGCAGCAGCTCCTCGAGGAATCGGCCCTCAGCTCGCTGAAGGACCACCTCGAGCACAAAGGCTGGGGCGAAGCGTAAGAGTCTTGTCGGACCCGAAGGACGACGAGGGCCGCGGCGAAGGGCACGAGGCGACCGACGAAGGGCGCACTGCCTCGGCACGCCCGCCGCCCGTTTCGTCCCCGGGTGAGGCCTCGCGCCTCGGAATTCCCAGCACCAGCACGCTGCGGCCGCCGCCGCCGCCGGTCTCGCCGAGCGGACGTCCACCGCCGCCGCCGTCGATTCCGCCGCCTCCTCCCTCGGGAGATCCGACGCGTTCGTCGCAGCGCCCCTCGAAGCCGCAACGCAGCGAAGAGCTGCTCCTCAATACCGGCCGCGATCGCTTCGGCGTCGGGCTCTTGTGGCCGATGGCGATCGCCGCGCTCGCCGCCAACCTCATCGCCGGGCTCCTCGCACCAGGTTTCATCGGCTCGGCCGGCAACGCGCTCGCCAGTCGCTGGCGTTGGTGGGCGACCATCACCCCGCTCGCCGCCGCCATCCTCGGCATCGGCTCGGTCATCGCGCTGGTGATGGCCGCCGTCGCCAATCCTCGAACGTCGATCTCGACGCGCATCGTCGCCACCTTCGGCGCTGGCCTCGTCCTCACGCTCACCGCCGCGGCGCTCCGAGGAAAGCTCGAGCAGACCCAGCTCATCGTCCTCTTCGCCGGCGCCTTCGCGGTGCTCGTGGCCAGCGCCGTGGAAGCGCTCGCCCCACCACCAACGCGCGCGCTCGGCGTCATGCTCGGCCTCCTGGCGCTCTCGTCGCTTCTTCGCGTCGCCGGATGGGGCCTCGCATGGAGCGCGAGTCACAAGAACTACCCGAGCGCGCTCGGCCTCGGTCAAACGGCGGCGTCGGTCGCGCTCGTCCTCGAGCTCCTCGCGCAGGGCTTCGCCGTCCTCTACCTCTTCTATCGCCCTGGTTTTCGTGGGGCGATCGCCGCGGTCATCGCCGTCGGCGCAGCCTTCGCGCTCTCGATGTACACGCTGCGCACCGTCTACGATCCGAACGCGGCCGGGACGACGCGCGAAGCGTTGCAACACGCGGTCTCACTCCGCGTGCAGGGTCTCGATCCCCTCCCCTCGTGGGTCGATCGCGCCGCGGGCATCCAAGAGATCGCGCTCCTCGAGGCGCGCCACCGGCTCGGGCTCCTGCCGCTCGTCTTCGCCGAGTTCGCCTCGCTGACGTTGCCGCTCGCCGCCTTCGCCTCGGTCTCGCGTCCGACCCTCGGGCTCGTCGCCGCGGTCTCGCTGGCGGTCCTCTCGCGCGGTCAGGTCGACACGCCGCTGCGCGCCCTCGAGCTTTGCCTCGCCGCCCTCGGCGCGCTCGTGCTCTCGCGAGGCGCACGTGTTCGACAAGCCTCGAACGCGCGCCAAAGCGAACGGCCGACGGCGAAGTAGTCGGCGTCGGCTCGGCTCACGCTGCTTTCTTCCCCCAATCGGTCTCGCGGCAGTAGCGGAAGAGCGTCTCGAAATACGTCTCGACGCGCGGCACGGTGATGCCCGTGCCTTCGAGACCACGCGTGGTCTCCGTCGTGTCGAACGCCAGCTCCAGCGATAGATAAGGTGTGTATACACGGCCGGTCGTGAGCACGCGCTTGATGCGGCCGAACGTGAACCGATCGACCAGCGGGCGCGCATAGCGGACGAAGAACGAAGGCTCGACGAAGATCGCCGGCTTCACGCCGAAGAAGCGCGCGGCGAGCGACGAGAGCTGACCGAGCGTCGCCGAGCGCTCGGCGCCGGCCGTGAGGTGATGGACGCGACCGAGGCTGCGTTCGCTCTTGCGCAGATGGACGAGCGCCTGGACCACGAAGTCGGAGGGGACGATGTCGACGGGCGTCGAGGCGCGACCAGGCACCACGCGCCAGAGACCGCTGCCGTAGATCTTGAGCGGCCAGTAGAGGACCTTGAAGCTCGAGGTGCGTCCGGTGCTCGAGTCGCCGACGATGATGCTCGGGCGGAAGACGGCGATGGGCTGGCTGACGAAGCGCGATTGTACGAGCTTCTCGGCCTCCATCTTCGTCTGCTCGTAGGTGTTGCGGAACGATTGGCCGACGTCGAGCTCACCTTCGAGCACGCGGCCACTGCGCTCACCGGCGACGTAGGCCGTGCCGATGTAGTCGAGCCGCGCGCCTGCCTCGGCGCAGAAGTCGAGGACGCGACGGGTTCCTTCGACGTTGATCGCGCGGGCCTCCTCGAGCGGCAGCGTGAAGCTGACCGCGGCAGCGCCATGAATGACAGCGCCCGTCTCGACGACCAGCGCACGATAGGCCGCCTCGTCGAGACCGAAGCGCGGGCGCTCGAGATCTGCACGAACGAAGCGCACGCGATCGCGAGCGTTTGCGAGGACCTCGGGCGCGACGACGGCGACCAGCAGCGCCTCGCCCCGCCGCGCAGAATCGCCGTCGTCCTTTCCGCGGATGAGCAACGTGAGCTGCGCGCGCGAATCGTCAGCGAGGAGCGCGGCGACGATTTCACGCCCGAGGAAGCCGGTGGCGCCAGTGACGAGGGTGCGAGGAGAGGTGTCGGAAATCATTTTGCACCCATTGTGCAACTTCTTTCCGAAACGTCAAGCCGCTGGCCAGCCCCTCGAGAAGGAGGCCGTTACGCGACGTTCAGCGAGCGAGCATGCCGGCGGGCCGAGCGTCAGAGCTCACGCCGGCGGCAGCGTCTATCCCAACTTCTCGACGGCTGCCTTCGCTGCTGCGAGACCGGCGTCGATGTTCTCTTCGCTCGTCGCGTAGCTGAAACGAAGATACCCGGGCGCGCCGAACGCCGAGCCGGGAACGGCGGCGCATCCGGCCTCTTCGAGGAGGAAGGTGGCGATCGCCAGATCGTCGGTGAGCGGTCCGTTCTTCGCCTTCTTGCCGAGGAGCGCGCGGAAGTCGGCGAATGCATAAAAGGCGCCCTCCGGTGCGCGGCAACGAATGCCAGGGATCGCCCCGAGCCCAGCGACCATGCGCGTGCGCCTTGCAGCGAAACGGAGGCGCATCGCCTCGATCGACTCTTGCGGGCCGGTCAACGCGGCCACCGCAGCCGCTTGGGCGACGGCGGCAGGATTGGTCGTCGATTGGCTCTGCACGACGTCCAGCGCCTTGGCCATCGCCGGCGGCGTGATCGACCAACCGATGCGCCAACCCGTCATCGCATACGATTTCGAGACGCCGTCGATGACGAGGATTCGATCGCGAATCTTCATTCCGTCCCGATGCGCCAGCGTCAGGGCCGAGACCTGCTTGAAGCCGTCGTAGACGAGGTCGGCGTAGATTTCGTCGACCACGAGCCAACAGTCGTGGGCCTCGAGCACCTCGAGGAGCGCGCGCAACGACTTCTCGCCGTACGCGCTGCCCGTCGGGTTGGACGGCGTGCAGAGGATCACCGCCTTGGTCTGCGGCGAGAGCGAGGCCTGCAGCGTCTCGGGCGTGAGCAGCCAACCGTCTTCTTCCCGCGTCTCGGGGCAGACGGCCGTCGCGCCGACCAAGCGAACTTGTTCGGGATAGCTGACCCAGTACGGCGCTGGACAGATGACCTCGTCGCCTGGCTCGTAGAGGGCGAGCGCGAGGTTGAAGAGCGAGTGCTTGGCCCCGACGCCGACGACGACCTGCTCCGGCGCACACGGTGCTCCCCGACGAGCGGCCGAGCTGGCGGCGATCGCCTTCTTCAGCTCGGGAGTCCCGGTGACCGCCGTATAGCGCGTGGCCCCCGCGTCGAGCGCCTTCTTGGCCGCGTCACGAATGTGGATCGGCGTGTCGAAATCGGGCTCGCCGACGCCGAAAGGATAGATGGTGCGACCCTGGGCTCGAAGGGCTGCCGCGCGCGCCGAGACGGCCAGCGTGGCGCTCGGCTGCACGACGTCCAATCGCTGTGAGAAGCGGTGCGTCATACGGACACGAGTACGGGGCGGAAGGGGCGCGGTCAACCCCTGGCAGGAGGTACAGCCGAAGGGCACAGAGCCGAGCGCATGCATGGCGCCTACTGCTTGATGATCACCTTCGGCATCGGCGCGACCTGGTCGCCGGTGAGGGCGTGGACGCCGGCGCCATTTTGGACCTCGACCTTGGCCTTGGGTTCTTCGTCGCCCGTGCTTCCGCTGCCGCATTCGCCCGCGCAGGCGATGGCGGCGGTGGCGTACTCCGGGACCTCGCCCTTCTTCTTGGCGAGAGCCTCGATGACGTCTTGGGGCATCGTCGGGAGCTCGGTCGGATCGGTGCCGGGCGCGACGACGTAGATTTCGGTGGTCGGAGGGTAGAAGTCGAAGGTCTCTTCGATGCGCGGCTCGCCGACGGTTCCACCCGCGAGGGTGAGCGGGGTGATGGTGCGGACGCGCTTGATGCGATAGCCGCGGATTCCGCCTTGCTTCTTGATGGCCTTGCCTGGCTTGACGAAGCTCTCTTCGTCGAGACGACGCTCGTAGGGAAGCACCGCCACGGTGTCGCGATCGAAGGCGACGCTCACCGGTTTCTCTTTGCCGAGAAGCTCGACGCGAAGCGTGTTGCCGGTGACGATGGTGTGCACCACCAGCGGGAACGAGTACGGGTTCTTCACCTTCAGATCGACGGCCGGATAGACGACGGTGGAGTCGAGGCCCATCGGGATGTAGGCGCTCGGACGCGAGTGCGGGAGACGCTCGAGGACATCGAGGCCGCCGAAGAACGCCGCCGCGTGGAAGGTCGAAGCGACCTGGCAAGTGCCGCCGCCGACGCCGGGGCGCATCTCGCCTTTGAAGATTTCCCAGGCCATTTTGAAGCCGTTGGCTTCACTGCGCTCGCCGACGACGCCGTTGAACGAGATGAGCTGCTGCGGTTCGAGCACCAGGCCGTCGAGCTTCTTGGCGGCGTTCTCGATGTTGGTGGCGCGTGGTGCTTGATCGCCACCACGACCGAAGTGCGTTTCGAAGGAGGCGACGACGGTGGTGATGTCGAGCTTGCGAAGCGACTCGGCGGTGACCCGCGCAGAGACCGTCAGCGGCGCGACGTCGATGGTCGTTGCGGCGTCGTCGAGCCAACGCGATTCGATGAAGCTCGCGACGGTGACGACGCCACCGTCGAAATCGAGATAGTGACCCGGCACGTCGGGGAACGTGGTGTGTGCGGCGAGATCGAGCTTGGCGTCGGTGGGCGGCTCGTCGACGCCTTCTTTGAGCTCGGCGACGATTTTCTCGATCGCAGCGACGTCGACCGCGATGCCCAGCGGGAGGTCGATTTCTCCGCGACGCGCTCGAAGCGCCGTGTCGAAGCGCTCGGAGAGCTCGTCCTCGTGACCGAGCTCTCGGAGCCGACGAACGATTGTGGTCGCGTCGAGCGGCGCCACCAGCGACTTCAGCGGCACGGTGCGCGAGAGCTCTTTGCCAGGGACGTGGACCGTCACCGAGCGCTCGAGGAAGGGCGCTTCGCGCGACTCGATCCACGCGCGTAACACGTCGTCGTTGCTGGCGGCGACGTCGTCGGGAACGGTCGCTCCACCGACCTTGAGGCCGGGCAAGATGCGTCCGCGCGGAAACAGGGAACGCTCGGCCACGGCGGCGCCACCGGCGAGAGCACCGGTGAGAGCGAGCACGAGTCCGGCGCGAAGGAGGGTCGTCATGGGCAGTGCCTCGCCTGGCTTCCAGAGCAAGAGACGGGCGAGAAGACGAGAGTGAGCGAGTGGGCCGATTCTCGCGCGTTTGCCCACGGGAGGACAAGCAACGGGGCGGCGAAAGCGTGGGCAACGGCGCCCACCGCGTGTGCGACCGGCGACGACCTAGCAAAATCGTCCCGGCGAGAACATCGAGAGGTCGTGCTCACTCTGGCCGCGAGTGGCCAAGTCGGCGATCACCTCGCCGATCGCGGACGCGAACTTGTAGCCGTGCCCGGAGAAGCCGCCGGCGACGATCACGCGCGGCGCACGCGGATGGACACCGAGGAGGAAGTTCTCGTCGGGCGTGTTGGTGTACATGCAAACGCGCGAACGTAGGAGCGGGCCGTCGGCGATCGGCACGTGGGCCCGCACGTAGGCGCGAACGACGGCCTCGTCCTCCACTCGTATCGACCGGTCGAGCCCATCGACCGTGGTCGGCTCGCCGCCATGGTGACGGCAGATCTTCACGGCCGGTTCGACCTGCTCGCTGCCGGCAGTCATCGCCATCGGCAGCCCATAAAAGGCGCGATCAGGGAGGAAATGGATGAATCCGGGAAAGCTGGGCGCGCGGGCGATCGACGGCTCTGTGGGACGGAACCAGAGCTGCACCTGCCTCTCGACGACGAGGGGAAGGTCGGACGCCAGCTCGCGCAGCGCCGGGTGCGAGCCGAGCCACGGACCGGCGGTGAGGACGAGTCGATCGGCCGTGAAGCGCGCGCCGTCGTCGAGCGTGACGACGACCCCGACTGCGTTCGTCTCTACCGCCACGACCGTAGCCTTCGTTCGTACCTCTGCCCCGAGCGCCAGCGCGCGACGTAGGTGTGCGGAGGTCGCGGCCTCGACGCGAAGGTAACCGCCGTCGTCCTCGAAGACGCCGACGTCGCCACCTCGCGGCCGAAAGGCTGGAAATCGAGCTTGAATCTCTGCCTCGTCGAGACGTGCGTGGGGCAACTGGTGGCGGGCGACGCTCTCCATCACCCCGCGAATCGCCGGATGATCGGGCGGGCCGAGGTTGAGACAACCGGTGAGGTGGAGGAGCGTCTCGCCCGCCTCGGCCTCGAGCTCACGCCAGAGCACATAGGCTCGTTGCACCAGCGGCACGTAGCGGGGGTCCTCGAAATAAGCCTTGCGGATGATGCGCGTCTCGCCGGTGGAGCTCCCGAAGACGCTCGGTACGACGTCTTGCTCGAGGCCGAGGACCGAGACGCCCCGCGCGGCGAGGTGACGTAGTGCAGCTGCACCCATGCCGCCGACGCCGAGCACGATGACGTCGTAATGGTCGTAATGGTCGCGACGATCGTAACGCGCACGTGACGGTGGGTCGGTCGAGAGCATGCCGCGCTCACCGTACGACGACGCGCAACTGCACGTTGTGCCTACATTGCGTGGTTGCACGCTTTGGTGCACCGTAATTGCCCATGTTCCACAAGCGCGGTGCAACGCTCGTCTCGCTGGTGGCCCTCACTTTGGGCGCTCCGTGCGCGATCGGCGCGATGGGTTGCGGCAGCACCGATTCCCACCCCGGAAACCTCGGCGACGATACCGGCGAAGGTACTGGAGACACCGGCGTCGGCGGGGACGACAGCACGGTTCCGTTCGACATCGGCAACGACGACACGGGGTCGGGCGACGGGACGGGCGGCGACGGCGGCGACACGCACCCCAGCGGTGATGTGCTCTCCGACGTCAGCGCCGACACCACCTGCGCGACGACCGAGGTCGTTGCCGCCAAGCCACCCGTCGACGTCATCCTCGTCATCGATCAATCGGGCAGCATGTCCGACGACATCGCCAACGTGAAGGCGAACATCAACAAGCTCTCCGACTACTTGAAGGCGAGCGGGCTCGACTACCAAGTCGTGATGATCGCCAAGGTCGGCACTGGCACCTTCGACATGTGCACGCCTCCCCCGCTCGGCGGCGTCGCCACGCTCTGCACCGACGCGACCAAGCCACTGCGCAACTCCAATCCTCCGGGTTACCGGACGAGCAACCAGACGATCGCGTCGACCAACGCGCTCTCTCTCCTCCTCAGCACCTACGACAGCGCGACGATCGGCATCGGTTGGAAGGACGCGCTGAGGCCCGACGCGTTCAAGGCGATCATCCCCATCACCGACGACAACTCCGCGCTCGCCGCCGCCAGCTTCGACACCTCGCTGCTCGCGAAGGCGCCCGCGGGAATGTTCGGCACCGCGGCAGCACGAAAGTACGCGGCGTTTCCCATCATGGGCAGCTCGGCCTATCCGTCGGAGGCCAAGTGCGGCTCGACGATGGTCAACAACGGACCGACCTACGTCAGCTTGGTGAAGCTCACCGGCGGCAAGTGGTTCCCGCTCTGCTCGACGGATTTCGGACCGCTCTTCACCGACATCGCCAAGAGCATCGCCTCCAAGGTCGCCTGCGAGCTGACGGTGCCTCCGCCGCCGGCGGGTGAGGTCTTCGATCCGAGCAAGGTCAACGTCGTCTACTCACCGGCGAGTGGTGGCAGCGTTCCCATCGCCCGCGACGACAGCAAGCCGTGCGGCGCCGGCGCCAACGGTTGGCAATACTCGACCGACGGCAAGAAGATCTACCTCTGCGGCACGGCTTGCTCGGGGCTCAAGGCCGACCTCGGCGGGAAGGTCAGCGTGCAGTTCGGATGCGAGGGCAAGCCGCCGCCTCCTCCGCCCGATGCCGGTTCATGCACGCCGATCGGCGCGCCGTGCGGTGACGCCGACGTTTGCTGCGCGCCGCTCGTCTGCCTGCCGGGCCCGGACGGCTCGCCGATTTGCCGCGCCAAGCCGCCCTCGTGAGGATTCGAACCTGGATACCGGTCCGCTACGGGTCACGAGACGACGCAACAACCACTCCCTTGCTGCAACGAGCTCCGGAACCGCCGGAGATCGTCGGTCAGCAGCATCCCACACATGTCAGGCGCGACGTCGACGACGTAGTCGTAAAGAGACCGTCGTCCGATGCCGGTCTCGAGGGAAATGCCCTGCATGACGCGGGCGTGCGCTCCCCCGCGGAATCCGCGCAGCGTGTTCAGGCACCGCACGACGGCGAGCACGTCTGCGGGCGCATCGACCATGAACCCAGTGTCGACACCGTTCAACGTGTCGATGGCAGAAATGAGATCGCTGCGGGCTGACATGTCACCTACCGAAGTGGTTGTTGATGATCGTTCGTGACGGTGACAGCGTCGGAAGTGCGCCGGTCACCGCGAGCGCGTCGCGAAGCTCCAGCGTCGTCGTCGACTTCGACGTCTCGATGCATTGCCGATAGCACGTCCATTTTCAGGTCATGACTGGGAGGGGCAAGGACTTGCGCAAGGTCAGCAACTGCGGAGCAGGGACAGCCAGCCGCTCTGCATTCGGGCCGACGTCCCTCTGCTTCTAGGCGCCGCTGACGTCTGCGATTGAGACAGCGCCTACTCACCCGATCGCGCAACCCCTGGTTCCGGTGCAAGGATTCGAACCTCGATAGCGGGAATCAAAATCCCGCGTCCTGCCTTTAGACGACACCGGAAAGACCGGGGGTATTTAGCACAAATTCTCGACAACGGAACCCCTCCTGCGCGAGAGGGACGCTGGCGCGAGAAGCGCGCGAGAAGCGGGTATTTCCACGACGGGGGGGCGAGTCCGTTATCCTCGGCGGTGCGACACGGAGTCCCTCTCCGTTTGAATGATGGGTTCTTCGTCCCGTCTCTCGCCTCGCCCATGCCCCTTCCTTCCTCCGGCAGCACCATCCGTACGGCGAATGGCGAGTCGTTCGTCATCGGGAAGGTGCTCGGTACGGGCGGCATGGGCACCGTCGTCGCCGCCAAACACGCGCAGAGCGGGCGCGACATGGCGCTCAAGTTCCTCCACGACGAGCTCCTCAATCACCCGACGATTCCGCAGCGATTCGCGCGCGAGGTGGAGCTGGCGACGTCGCTTTCGACGGCGCACGTCGCGCGCACCTTCGGCGTCGAGCGAGGGGCCGACGGCACCACGTTCATGATCATGGAGCTCCTCGACGGGCGTGATCTGAACACCTTGCTCCGCGGCGAAGGAAAGCTCGCGCCGGCGCGGGCGACGGCGATCATCTCGCAGGCCTGCGAGGCGCTCGAAGAGGCGCATGCGCGCGGCATCGTCCATCGCGACGTGAAGCCGGAGAACCTCTTCATCAGCCGCGCGCAAGACGGCAGCGACTGGGTGAAGGTGCTCGACTTCGGCATCAGCAAGGTGATGGAAGCGACGCCGGCCTCGGGAGCGGGACAGCCAGCGAGGCCGAAGCTGACGCGCGTCGGCACCACCGTCGGGACGCCCGAATACATGGCTCCCGAGCAGCTCCGCGGCGCGGCCGATCTCGATGCCAGCGCCGACGTCTACGCGCTCGGGGTCGTGCTCTACGAGGCGCTCTCGGGACAGCGGCCCTATCAATCGAAAGAGTACGCCGAGCTCGTGCGTCGGATCTGCGCCGGTGAGCACACGCCGCTCGGCAAGCTGCGCCCCGAGGTGCCGCCGCCGCTCGCCGAGGTGTGTGCGCGCGCGATGTCGAAAGATCGCAAGGCGCGCATCCAAACGGCTCGTCAGCTTCGCGAGCATCTCTCGCAATTCGCGTCGAACAGTCGGCGCGCCGAGTGGACCGTGGTGATGGAGCCGCCGGTGTCGGTTCGGTCGGCGCCGGTGGCGCAGCCTGCCGGTCCGGCGCAACCTCCGCCCGCGGCCGGCGCACTTCCGGCAGCAGCAGCGGCGGCAGCAGCGGCGCCCCCACCCGCGCGTCCACCGGTGATCGCACCGTCGATTCCTGCCAACACGACGAACTCGCCGGGCTCACGCATGGGCACGCAGAGCGAGACGTTCGCCGATCACGACGGACACGGCGCCAGCGGCGGCGGTCGTGGATGGGTGGTGGCGGTCGTCGTCATCGTCGTCCTCATGCTCGGCGCCGGCGCGGTCGTCCTCTTCGCGCCGCAGCTCGTCGGGCTCTGAGCCCTCCTCCCGAGGCGTGCTCGACACCCCGGAAAAACTGCCTCATCGTCCGTTCTCGCCGGTACGCGTCGTCGGCGCTCGGGTGGACTAAGGTCGCACCTCGCGAGCGTTCTCGGTGCACACTGGGCGAACGCTGAAACGCGACGAATCGCACGCGAAACCCCGCCCGTGAAGTTGGCCGATGTCCCGCACTCCTGCTAGCCGACGAACCATGAGCGCTCACAAGGCAGCCGCTGCGGCGGTCGATCCGGCCAAGGGCTCGCCGCTGCGCGTGCTCCGTCCGCGTCGCGCTGCCCCGGATCATGCCGTGCGACCGACCCGAGCCGAAGTCGACCTCTCCGCGTTGCGGCACAACCTCAACGCAGTTCGAAAAGCCGCCGGCAGCGCTCGCGTCTTCGCGGTGCTCAAGGCCGACGGCTACGGGCACGGTGCACCCGCGGTGGCTCGCACGCTCGAGCGCGCTGGCGCCCACGGCTTCGCGGTCGCGCTCCTCGAAGAAGCGATCGAGCTCCGTGACGCTGGCCTGCGCGCTCCCATCCTCGTCATGGGCGGCTACTACGGCCAGGCCTACGACGAGCTGCTGGCACACGAGCTGGTCCCCGTCGTCTACGACGCGTCGCACTTCGAAGGCCTCTCGCGCGCGCTCCGATCACGCGACAGCGACGAGCCGGCGAAGGTGCACGTGAAGATCGACACCGGGATGTCGCGCCTCGGCGTGCGTCTGGAAGAGCTCCCTGCCCTGCTCGAAATCGCCAAGAATTTTCCGCAAATCGTCATCGATGGGGTGATGACCCACCTCGCCAATGCCGACGTCGAAGGCGACGACGCCGCAGCCTCGGTCGATGAGCAGTTGGCGCTCTTCGCACGCGGCGTCGCCGACGTTCGTCGTCATGGCGCGACGCCGCGCTTCGTTCATGCCGCCAACAGCGCGGCTTTGGTCCGCACCGAAGGCGCGAAGCTCGACGCGGTCCGCCCCGGCATCGCGCTCTTCGGTCACGATCCGCTCGGGACCCTCGGCCTTCGTTCGACGTTGCGTGTTCGATCCGAGGTCGTCGCCTTGCGCACGGTGCCGGTCGGTACACCCGTCGGCTACGGCTCGACCTGGCGCGCGCCGCGCGAGTCGGTGATCGCGACGGTGCCAGTCGGGTACGCCGACGGGCTCTCGCGCTCGCTCTCCAACGTCGGGCAGGTGCTCATCCGCGGCAAACGCGCGCCGATCGTCGGCTCGATTTCGATGGACCTCTCGACCATCGACGTGACCGACGTGCCTGGCGTGAAGCTGCGTGACGAAGTGGTGACGCTCGGTGAGCAACGCGGCCCGCTCGGCAGCGACGTGCTCTCCCTCGGCGAGGTGGCGAAGACCGCCGGTCTCATCACCTGGGACGTCTTGACGTCGATCTCGCGACGCGTGCCCCGCTTCTACCGCGAGCCCTGAGCGCGAAGACGAGCGCGAGCGCCGCGCCCGACAGCGACCACGTCGTCGCCTTCGCCGAGGTGGCGGAGCTCTCGACGCGACAGCCGCAGCCGCCCGATTGACTGACCGCGGGCTCGTCGGCGCCGAGGGGACCGGCGTCGGGAGCGCCTGCCGCCGCTTGTCCATGCAAGTGCACGAGCTGCTTCGGCGAGAGCGGATCGTTCGACGTGATGACGATGGTGGTGTCGATGAGGCCCGGCGCGTCTGGGTTGATCTCGGCATGGATGGCGTCGGAGAGGCCGGGCTCGATCGCCATGTGCGGCGTCGTCACCGTCGCGACCTTGGTCGGATCGTCGGCGTCGAAGACGACCTTCGCCTCCCCGAGATCGAACACCGCCAGCGTCAGCGCGGTGGCGCGACCGACGGGAATGGTGCCGAGATCGACGTCGGTCGGCTTCACCTCGAGGCGCGGCAACGGCACGTGCGCGGCGACGTCGTCGAAGGTCCAATCGCTGGTCGACGTCGGCAACGGCACCGGGATGTCGGCGATCGGAAGATCGAATTTCTTGCCGAGGATCTCGAAGTAGAAGCCCGGGATGAGGTGAATCTTGACGCCGTGGCTGACCTCGCCATGGATCGTGAAGATGGTGTCGATCGACGGCGCGGGCGCGATGAGCATGCGCGTCGAGGCGAAGGTGCTGGTGACGTCCGAGACGCTGCCCTTGGCCACCAGCTCGTCGAAGCCGATCTTCAGCGTGTCGTACGTGGCGCTGAACTCGGCGGCGCCATCGAGATCGAATCCGCCTGAAATTCCAGGGATGGGGATGATCTTGTCGGTGAGCGAGACCTTGTAGAGCGTGATCGTTCCGGTCTCTCCCTTGACGGTGGGAGGGCTGCCCTTGTCCTTCCACGCGAAAGGATCGAACGTCGTCGACTGGATGACGCTGAGATCGACGCCGGGGATGCCCGGGAGATCTCCCGTCCAGCCGTAGTCTTTCCCGGCGACCGTGACGCTGAATCGTCCTTGGGCCTTGAGCTCGAAGCCGTCGTCGATGGCGAGGACGCCGGTGCCGGCCTTCGGCTTCGGGGTCAGCGTCAGCGGCTCGGGCCACGTGGCGTCGAGGGAGCCCGACAGTTCGACCCGCGTGCGGCCGTGGAGGAAGGCGACGAAGCGCACTTGCACCGGCGATCCGGCGGGCATCCATCCGGTGTCGAAGTTGAAGTCGATGTTGATTTTCTCGGTCTTCGCCACCGTGAAGTCGGCGCGCTCGCAGCGGGCCTTGGGGTCTTCGGGGCAGACCGATGCTTTGATCTTCGGCGTCGGAACGGCGGGTGCGCCATCGGGTGCCGCGTCGCCGGCGTCCCCGGTATCGAGCCCCGCATCGGCGCGCGCGTCTCCTGAAAAGAGCGCGACGAGTGCGACGAGCGAAGCCGACGAGATGGGCGACGCGAGACCGAAGCGAAGAGGTAGCACCACACCGAAGAGGTTAACGCGCTTCGCCTCTTTCCGCGACGTCGTCACGGCGGTAACTGCGAAACCCATGTCTGCCGCCCCGCACTTGCTCGATGCGCTCGACGACGATGCCGAGGGCTGGAACCTCACCCGCTTCGACCCTCGCGCGCTCGATCCGAAGAAAGGGCACCTCGAGAGCACCTTTCTCAAGCTCAACGATCCGTCGTCGCCGCGCGCGTTGTGGGTGAAGCTGACGGTCTTCGCGCCGACCGCGCGCACCAGCGGCGGGCCTGCCTACGAACGTGGACGCACCGTCGCCGAGACGTGGGCGATCGCCTTCGATCGCGTGGGGAGCGACGCCAGCGGCTCGACGCACGTGGCCGTGAAACAGACGGTGCCGGTCGAAGAAGCGAAGCTCTCGCCGGGTCGGCCCTTCGCGCTCGAGGTCGCCGGCGTGCGCTTCGATGGCAAGCGCCTCGAAGGCGAGGTCGTCCATGGCGACGCCACCATCCGTTTCAAGCTCGTGCTCACGCCGCGCGACGAGACGCCGTTCGTCCCCTTCCCCCACGCGAGCCTCTATCGCGGGCCGTTTCCCAAATCGAAGCTCGTCTCGCCGATCGTCGACGCGCTCGCCGATGGTGAGGTCGAGGTGCTGACGCCGAACTCCGTGCGCACGTGGCGCGTCGAGAAGTGGCCGGCGATGCAAGGTCACAACTGGGGCACGCGGCACGCCGACACGTACGCGTGGGCGCATTGCAACTCGTGGAACGAACCGGAAGGACGCGACGTCGTCTTCGAAGGTTTCTCTGCCAAGGTCCGGCTCGGAAAGGCGATGAGGACGCCGCTCGTGACCGTCGTCGCCGTGCGCTATCGCGGCGTTCGCTACGAAGCGCGCGCCATTGGAGAGCTACTGCGTGGTCGCGGCGGCATCGACAATTTGCGCCGTTGGACCTTCGCCGCGCGTCAGGCCGGCGCCAACATCGAAGGCTCGTTCGTCCTCCGTGACGAGGACATCGTCGGCCTCTACTACCCGAACCCCGACGGCGAGATGACCTACTGCCTCAACTCCAAGCTCGCGCGCGCGACGCTCCGGTTCGCGCCCCACGATCGCGCGCCGCTGCTTTTGACGAGCGACGCGGCAGCGCTCGAGATTGGCACCCACGACGCGGCCCACGGCGCGCGCATGTACGTCTGACGCGCGTCAGGAGTGCGACGCGCTCGGGGTCGGCGACGCCGACGACGACGGGGCGGTCGAGCCCGAGGGTGCGGGTTCCGGAGCCGGAGTCGGCGCAGGAGTCGGAGCCGGCGGGGCCTTCGGCTTCGGCGCGGTCGCGTCTTTGATCTCTTGCTCGGTCGGCGCGCGGCCCTTGGCCTTGGTGAAGATCCATTGGGCGATGAGATCGACGTCGTTCTTCACGTCGACGTCGTCGGCGAACGCCGGCATGTGGCCCTTGAAGCCAGGATCGGACGCGCCCGTCTTGTACGTGTCGCCGGCCGCGGGATTGGCGATCTGCGATCGCAACCAGGTGAGCGTGCCCCAACGGGCGAGGTCGGGGGCGACATCGGTGTCGTCGTCGCCGCCATCGCCGTCGAGCGCGTGACATCCGTTGCACGCATTGGAGAACGTCTCTTTTCCCAGCGCGAGTTGCGCCGGTGTGCCTTCGCCCGCGACGAACGAAGCGACCGCGTCGATCGTCGCGTCGGGCATCGGATGGAAGTCGGCTTCCTCACCGGGCGCCGCCTTGGTCATCGACGGCATCTTCCCCGCGAACGGGCTCTTCTTGAAGCGAAGCACGCCATCGGGATCGCGCATCGTCTCGGCGACCCATGCCTTGGTGCCCCAGCCGGTGAGATCGGGCGCGCTGCCTCCGCCCTTGCCGTCCATCGTGTGGCAGGTCGAGCACTTCTCTTTCCAAATCGCCTCGCCGCGTAGCTTCGGATCGCGCTCGAGCATCACCAGCGGCCCCTCGGGGGGCACGCCCTTCATCGCGATTTCGTTGGCGTAGGCGGCGCGCTCGTCGGCGACCTTTCGCGCTTTCTGGAAGCCCTGATCGCGTTCGTCGGCGCGCTTGCTCGCCATCGTCAGCGCGCCGATGCCGAGGAAGCCGAGGGCGATCGCGCCCACCCAGACGAGCCGTCCGCGGAGCGCGGTGCCCGGCTTGCGATCGAGGAGTGGGAGCGCGAAGAGAAACGTGGCGACGACGCCCGGCAGGATGAGCGTGCCGACCATCTCGAGCGGCCCGTGGAAGTACTTGAGGAGCTGGAAGAGCGCCAAGAAGTACCACTCGGGGCGCGCGGGATACTCACTCGAGGGATCGGCGGGCGCATCGAGCGGGGCGCCGTGATCTTTCACGACCAGCGCGACCACCACCGCAAACGCCACGAGCGCCGCGAGCGCGTCGTAGGCGAGCTGTTTGGGGAAGAACTTGTCGACCTTCTTCAAATCGGCGTGCGCGGGCGGCGTCACGCCGTGCTTCCGGAAGAGCGCGACGTGCGCCACGATCAGCGCCACGAACGCCGCCGGCAAGACGCCGACGTGGAGCGCGTAGAAGCGCGTCAGCGTGTGATGTCCGTAGGAGTCGCCGCCTTGCGCGAGCTTCTGCACCGCGGCGCCGACGACGGGCACGGTGCCCATGATGTTGGTGGCGACGCGCGTCGCCCAGTAGCCCTTCTGATCCCACGGCAGGAGATAGCCGGTGAGCGAGAAGCCGAGGACCACGCCCATCAGGCCGAGCCCGAACCACCAGTTCATCTCGCGCGGCTTCTTGTAGGCACCGAAGAGCGCGGTCTGCGCGAGGTGGAGCGCGAGCAAGACGACGGTGGCGCCGGAGCCGAAGTGATGGAGGCCGCGGATGAACCAGCCCATCGTCATCTTGTGGCTGATGTAGTGGACCGAGGCCCACGCGGTGCTCGCCGACGGCGCGTAGGCGCTCATCAGGAGCCAGCCGGTGACGATCTGCACGAGGATCGACGCGGTGAGGACGCTGCCGAAGACGTACGAGACGCGCGCGCCTCCCTTCACCGGCTCGTCGAGCGCGTGTCGAAGGAGCGCGCGATGACCCGTGCGCTCGTCGAGCGCATCGCCGAGTCGCGAAAAGAGGCTCATCAGCCGATCTCCTTCTTCTCGGAGATGCCGATGCGGAAGCGTTGGAAGGTGACGGTGAGGACGCCGCCCTCGCCAAGCTCGACGGGGAGCGCGTCCATGTTGCGCGGCGAAGGGCCGGCCGCGCGTACGCCGTCGAAGCCGAAGGTGCTGTCGTGACAGGGGCAGGCGAAGCTCTTGAGGTCGTTGCCGATCTCGATGCCGCAGCCGAGGTGCGGGCAGATGACGCTGAGCGCGCGCACCTCTTTTTCCGAGACGCGGAGGAGCCAGACCGAGCCGAGGCGTCGCTTCTCCGAGCGCGTCCAGGCATCGACCTCGTCGCCGATGATCGAGACCTTGGTCGGGATGCCGACCACCAACTCGTCGAGCTTGCCGACCGTGTATTTCTTGCCGCCGCCGCCCGATTCGCTGCGGAGGGGCGTGGCGATGAAGGCCGCTGCTGGCACGCCGACGACGCCGGCGATGGCGCAACTGGCGACCGCGGTGGCGACGACGAACCCTCGACGGCTAGGCTCTGCTTCCGGCGATTTTTTCTCCGTCATGACGCGATCGAGAGGTTAGTTCGGTTCGCCGACCGGGGTGTCGCGATTTCGACGCGACGGGCGTGGGCGGGGGACTTCTTGTACTGTGAGGGGAGATGTCGCCTTCCTTTTCCTTCGCCCGTGCGGCTCGTTTCGCCAGCGGGTGCCTCGTTTCGCTCGCGGCGCTCGGTCTCGGCTGCAGCTCGTCGTCCTCACCCGTCAGCGTCGAAGACACCGGCGTCGTCGACGACACGGCTCCCGTCGACGACGTGGCCGTCGAGGTCGCCGACGCGAACGCTCCCGTCACCTCGACCGACGTCACGCTGGTGGTCATGCCCGACGACGGGCAGGCGAAGATTTACGACCCGATTCGCAACGCGACGAAGTCGGTGCACCTCGAGATGTATCTCTTGACCGACGACACCGCGGTGAGCGCGCTGATCGCGGCGAAGAAGGCCGGACGCGACGTCCGCGTCATCCTCGAGCACTACCCGTACCCCGTCACCAACGCCAACGACACCACGTACAAGACGCTCGCGGCGGCCGGCGTGGACGTGCATTGGACGACGACCAAGTACCAGCTCACGCACTCCAAGTTCTTCGTCGTCGATGGCACGGTCGCCTACGTGATGACCCTCAACTTCACCAACGCCGGCGTGGGCGGCAACCGCGAGTACGCGGCGATCGATCGCGATCCCGACGACGTCGCCCAGGCCGAAGCCGTCTTCACCGCCGATCTCACCGGCGTCGCGCCGGCGCCCGGTGGCAAGCTCTTGCTCTCGCCGATCGACGCGCGCTCGAGGCTGCTCGCGCTCATCGACAGCGCGACCACCAGCATCGACATCGAGATGGAAGAGCTCTCCGACACCTCGGTGCTCGATCACCTGACGTCGCGCCTCGGCAAGGGCGTGACCGTTCGTCTGGTGGCGCCGCGCGATGGGCAGAGCACCGGAATGACCGCGACGGTCAGCTCGCTCAAGTCGCGCGGCGGGCAGGTGAAGCTGCTCGCGTCCCCGGCCATCCACGCCAAGCTCCTGCTCGTCGACGGCGTGCACGCCTACGTCGGCTCGGTGAACTTCACCACCGCGTCGATGGACAAGAACCGCGAGGTCGGGCTGTTGACCGACACGGCGGCCGCCGTCGCGCGGGCGAAGACGGCGTTCGAGGCTGATTTTGCGAAGGGGACTGCGCTCTAGTTCTACAGCGGCTTCGGCGCCGCCGGCCCCATCGGCGCGAGACTCGTCCTTGGCGTCGTCGTCCCGTCACCGAGCTGGCCGTGATCGTTCCAGCCCCAGCACTGCACTTGGCCCTTTCGATCGCGCACGCAGGCGTGCTCGGCGCCGAGCGCGACCTCGACGACGTCGGGCGGCGCCGCGAGTCGGGTCGGCGTCGTCACGCGATCGAGGAAGTTCACGCCGAGCTTCTTTCCCCAACAGAAGAGCGCGCCGTCTTTGCGCACCGCGCAGCTGACGAAGGCGCCGGCGGCGATCTGGGTGACGTCGGCGAGGCCTTCGAGGGTGACCGCACGTGGGCGGCGCTCCGTGGTGCCGTCGCCGACTTCTCCCGCGGCGTTCTCACCAAAACAGGCGACGCGTCCGCTGGTGAGCCGTGCGCACGAGTGGTGCTTTCCGGCGGCGACCTCGGCGACGGCGGCGAGCCCTTCGACGAGCACCGGCGCCACGCGATCTTCGGCCGCGCCATCCCCGAGCTGGCCGTCTCCGCCGGCTCCCCAACAGACGACGGTGCCATCGTCACGGCGCGCGCAGGCGTGGTGATCGGAGGTGCTCACTTGCGTCACCGCCCCGAGGCCAGCGAGCTCGAACGGGGAGGTCTTCACGTCGGGCACCGCGTCTTTGACGCCGAGGTCACCGAAGCAACGAACGACGTGCGCGCCGCCCGCGACGACGCAGACCTTGGAAGCCGACGACGAGAACGCGAGCGGCGCGTCCAGCCCCGTGGCCGCCGCGAAGGCCGCGTGACCCGTCGTCGTGCCGTCGCCGAGCTGACCGACCTCGTTGGTGCCCGCGCACATCACCTGCCCGCCGGCGAGCGCGCAGACGTGGCGGAGGCCGACGGCGATGCCCTTGGTGCTGGAGGGCAGCTCGGCGACGATCATCGGGCCGAGCTCGTCGTGTCCGAGGGCGCTCGTCGCGTCGATGGCGAGGCCCGCGCACGCGAGGCGATGATCGGCGCGCAGGACGCACGTGCGGGAAGGTCCGAGCGCGAGGGCGAGCGCGCTGTCTGCGTTGGGTGCTGCAGCGCTGGCCGAGGTCGAGGTCGAGGTCGACATGCTCGCCGTCGGTCCGCCGAGGTCGCGCGTGAGCGGAGACTTCCCACCCCGCGACGATGCGTACATCAGCGCCGAGGCGCCGACCGCGACGAGGATCACCGCGAGGATCGGCTTCGGTTTCTTCTCGTCGCCCTCCTCGTCGCCGCCGGGCATGAACGGGTTTCCCATCGAGCGGCTATAGCGCGCGCGGGAATGGGAGGACATCCTGGTACGCTGCGGCACCCATGCGGCCTTCGCTCGTCGTCCGAGGCAGACTCGGAATCACGTTCGGCTTCACATTCGGCGTCACGTGCGCGTCACTCGCACTCGCCTGCGGTCCGAAGACGATCAAGGTCGAGCCCAATGAAGTGCGCCAAGTGCTCGTGCGTCCGGTGAGTGGTCAGCCGATCTTCTGCCCTGGGCTTCCCTTCGCGGTCGAGCTGGTCGCGCAGATGGTCAACGGCGACAACTGCTCGACGAGCAAGCCTGGTCGGTGCTCGGGCAGCAGCACCGCGCTCCTCGATCGTCGGCAGGTGGTCGTCACCGCCACCGACGGCATCTTCGATCCGCAGACGATGACCGTCACGCCGGCCCCCGATCCGCTCACCACCGCGAGCGGACTGCCGATCAAAGGGTGGGTGGTCGGCGCCGAGGCGAAGCTCGCGAGCACGACGCTGAAGCCGGTCTACGGCTGCCTCGCGACCAGTGACTACGAAGGCGCTCCGAGCGGCGCCGGGCCCAACCTCGAGGTCGCGGCGACGATCATCAAGACGCCGTACTACCCGAAGATCTCACTCATCCGCATTCGCGCCGGGGGCACGGTCCGCTACGTGATGGCGCCGATCGGACAGCGCGTGCAGATCTTCGCCCGCGGCGGTCCCGGCTTCCCCGGTGCGTACGGCGTTGCCGGCACCGCGGGTGCGAAGGGCGTCGACGGCGGCTCGTCCTGCGCGTCGGGTGGAGCAGGTGGAGCAGGCACCGCCGGCGGCCCGGGAGGTCCCGGTGGCGACGGTGGACCGGGCGGCATCATCCTCGCGTCCCTCGACGAAGCCTTCTACGACGAGCTCGCCGCGCAGCTCGATCTCGACACGCCCGGCGGCGATCCGGGACCTGGCGGACCCGGCGGATCCGGCGGCGCCGGCGGCGAAGGCGGTCGCGGCGGATCGAGCGACACCAAACAGTGCCCCGGTGGCGGCAGCGCCGGCTCACATGGACCGCAGGGGCCGGCCGGCGCCAATGGAATGCCGGGACGGCCTGGTTCCCCAGGAGCTCCACCGCGTCGCCTCGCCGGCAAACGCGAGCTCCTCTTCAGCGCGGAGATCGCCCGCATCGAGCGCCTCGTGACCGGAGACTGAGAGAGCGTTCCTCTCGCGCTCACCCCTCGCCATCGGCAGCATCGACCGCCGCGATCGCCGCATCGGCCCACGACTGCAGCCCGAGCTCCTCGCGCGTGAGACCGAAGACGAGCGTGTCGCGGAGCGCACCCTCTGGCGTCAACGAGTGACAGCGGAGCCGAGCTTCCTGCGTGAAGCCGAGCGACTGGGGCACCTTCGCGCTGCGCACGTTGCTCGGATCGCAATGGATGCGCACGTGCGAGGCGCCGAGGCGTCGGAAGGCCATCGCCGCCAGCAGCGTCACCGCCTCGCGGATGTAGCCCTTGCCTTCGCCGGCCTTGCGCACCCAGTAGCCGATCTCGAAGCTGCGTACTTTCCAGTCGAAGCGATGGAGCCCGCTCCCGCCGATGATCTCGCCAGCGGCGAAGGGACCGTGGGCCGTGCGCGCGCAGACGACGACGACGAAGTCTTCGCGCAGCGCCCACTTCGCCGCCAAGGTGCGCGCCGTCGACTCGCTGTCTTCGGCGACCTTCACCGACGGCACCCACGGCAGAAAGCGCGCGAGGTGCTCGCGGGAGCCGTCGATCGCGGCGAAGAGCTCGGCGCCGTCACCGCGACGGAAGGGCCGCACGACGATGCGGTCGCCGACGACCTGGGATGGAACATGAAGGAGCGGCGGACGGGCGAGCGTCTCGGGCGTGGCGGGGGAGGACATGTCGGAGAGAAAAGCGACGATGGGTGCGCCCGGCAAGTGATCGCGCGCATGCATCGAGACACGGAAGGATGTTTTTCGCGCCAAGCTCTGTTGCATGAGCATGGCGCGTACGACCTTCCTTTCCTCTCGCTTGATCTCAGTGGCCTGCCTCGCCTCACCGATATGGCTCGCAGGAGCGTGCGGTGGTCGAATCGCTCCCGACGATCGTCCAGAGACCGGCCTCGTCGAGCCGTCGGTCGACACCGGCCTTCCGCCGACCCCCGATCCGGCGCCCGATCCGACGCCGGAGCCGGAGCCCGAGCCGCTGCCCATCCCCGACACCGGCACGCTCCCCGATGCCCCTGCCCTGCCGGACACGCGTGACACTGCGCCTCCCGCCGACACGACCCCGCCGCCCCCGCCAACCGATGGTTCGACGGGACCAGGCGGACCGACGAGCTGCCGCGCGCGCCCCGAAGCGTGCGGGCCGACGACGACGCGACAAGCGTGGGCTCAGTCGGTCGTCGATGCGTGCCAGCGCACCGTCGGTAGCGAGTGCGGCCAAGCCATCTTCGACTTCGACGATCCCGACGGCTGCGTCGGCACGATCGACGTCACCAGCTACTCCGCAGCCTTCGCCGCCTGCCTCGAGCACCACGCGTTCACCGAGCGGTGCAGCGGCGACGTCGCCGTACCTTCAGGAGTGGGCGCCAAGGCAGTGCGGGCTTCGAGCTGCTTCTGAGGATTACTTGCACGACGCCGGATCCGGCGCGACGCACTTGGCAGAGACGCACTTCATCGGTTCGAGGCACTTCGGTCCGACGTTCTCGTCGTCGTTGCAGGCCTCCCCGGCCTTCGCCCCCGCGATGCACGTGCCGCCCGGATCGGTCGCCTTCACCTTGTGGCAGACGCCCTTGTTCGTGCACGCGGTGACCGTCTTGGCGGTCGCGTCGTAGCCGCAGGGCGCGCCGACGCCGGCGAGCTTGATCTTGAGACACGTCTTGCCGATGGGATCGCAGATGAGCCCCTGCGAGATGTCGCACGTCGGCGCGCCCTTGCCGTTGAAGTCGCAGGCGGCGCCTTCGACGCCCGCGGCCGGCGCGCACTTGCCGTCGGTGCAGCTCAGCTCGGTGCGGCAAGGAGCGCTCTTGGCGTCGCACGTCGCGCCGACGGCTCCCTGGACGACGCAGGTCTTGGCGTCCGAGCACTTCAGCCCATGCGCACACTTCTGCGTCGCACACGAAGCGCCAGCGACCGGAGCGACCGCGCACTTGCCGCACACGCTGCCATCGCCGGTGCTGCAGTACTTGCTCGTGCACTGCGAGTCGTCGCCGCAGGCTGCGCCCTCGGCGAGCGTGCCGGCCACCGGCAGACAGACGGTCGGCAACGCGTCGGCGAAGAGGTCGCTGCAAGTGACGGTCGCCGCCGCCTTCGTGCAGTCGGCGTCCTGCTGCGTCGTCGCGCCCGTGCTCGGCGCCGAGAGTCCGAGGAGACAGTTCGCCTTGAAGGTGCTCTTGCAGGACCCGACGTCGGGATAGGTGATCTGCGTGAGCACGGAGGCGCAGCTGTCGATCTTGGAGCAGTAGGTCGCTCCGAGATCGCTGCACGCTTGGTCGGCCGTCGGACCCGCGGGCGCGTCGGCGGACGAAGACGACGAACAACCCCCGAGCGCGCCGAGCGCACCGAGTGCCGTGAGCAAAACGAACGACAGAGGACGAAGCGCGAGCGGCGAGCGGGTGGGGGAAGGCATGTGCGCGACCAGAGCGAGGCGCGTGCCTGGAGGGGCTCGACGAGATTCATGTGCGCGCGCAGGGAATGGAGGGGGGATCGTGAAGCGTGGTTGGCGGGAGCGTGAAGGGGTGGATACGGGCTCTCCCCTCACGGACACAGCAGCTGCGCCGTGCACTCCCAGTGCTTGCTCGTCGCCGAGTACGCACAAATCTTCGGAACGCCGCCGCCCCCCGCGCAGTCGGGGTCGTCGACGCACGTGTCGGCGCTGGTGTGGCAGAAGTAGCCGGTGAGCCCGCCGCATCCGCCGCCGCGCGTCGGCGAGCAGAAGCCGCCCGCGCCGCAGTCGGCGTCGACGCGACACGCGCCATCGGTGCAGGTGTTGCCGCCCGCGGTGTAGGGACTGCCGTGGCAAACGCAGAGCTTGCCCTTGGCGCAGTCGGTGTCGTGGGTGCAGGTGTCGTAGGAGCAGAAGCAGATGCGCGCGCCGCCGCCGACGTTCTCGACGCAGCGTCCGTTGGTGCCGCTCTTACAATCGCCGTCGGCGCTGCAGGTGGGTCCACCACCGCCGCCGAGCGAGCAGCTTCCGGGTCCGGGCGCGCCTGCGCACAGCGCGTCGCTCGCGCGATGATTGACCGGCACCCTCCCGCCCGAGTCCGACTTGGTGTCGGTCGAACTGGTGTCGGTGGTGCTGCTGTCGGACGCGCTGGTGTCGAGGCCTGTCGTGTCCGAGCCGGTCGTGTCCGAGCCCGTCGTGTCGAGGCCTGTCGTGTCGAGGCCGGTCGTATCCAAGCCCGGCGTGTCGGAGCCGCGGGTGTCGAGGCCGGTCGTATCCGAGCCCGTCGTGTCCGAGCCGCCGGCGTCGTCGGTGGTGTCGCTCGAGGTGCTGCCGCCGCAAGCGGCGACGAGGACCATCACGGTCGCGAGCGAGGTCGCGCGCAAAGTCGTGAGCGAGGTCGCGAGGCAGCTGGCGCGCAGGCCACGGGACACGGGGGAGACGGGGGACATGCGTGAGGAGTAAGCCATGCACCCAGACTAGCGCCGGATCGCCCCGCACGCCGACCTGCGACTCACGTCCCGCGAATCGGTTTCTTCATCGCCGCCGGAATTCGCGTCTCGTCACTCTCCGAGCCCTCGAAGCGCACCTCGCGCGTGGCATAGCCGCCCTCGGCGACGCGGGCCTCGATCGTGCGCAGGAGCTCGACGAAGGGCTGCTCGTGCTTCGATGCGTCGGCGGGCTTTGCGTACGCGCAAAGCTCCTCGGGCTCGCCGAGCCAGTAGATCTTGAGCGCGGTGCCGAGATCGCAGCGCGCGTGACGGGCGATGACGAGGAGCTTCTTCGCGCCGTCGTCCCAGTTGTGCGACGAGGCGACGAGGTCGAGCTCCCAGAGATCCATGTCGGCGAGCTTGCGATTGGACTTGATGCCGAAGCGCTTGCGCAGCTCGGGGATGGCGCGCTTCTGCCGCTCGGTGCAGAGCACTTCGACGCCGGCGTCGACGTCGAGCTTCTTCAGTCGAGGAAGGCCGCGCACGTCGAGCACGCGCAGCGGATTGCGCGCGACGTCGACTCTCTCGAGGAGAGGACAGGCGCCGAGCTCGAGGGTCTCGAGGCTGTTGTCGGCGCACGAGAAGTGACCGAGCGAGGCGCACCCACCGAGGTCGAGGCGGATCAGCCCGAGCTCGTCGCAGAAGAGCGTCTTCAGCGTCGGATACGCATGAACATCGAATCCACTGAGCGCGCCGAGAGGGCAGGACGACACCGCCAGCGTCGCGAGCGGCGCGCCCTTCGGGGGAAGCGTCAACGTTCGAATCGGGTTTCCGACCACCCAGAGCGCGCGCAGCTGCGCGAGCCCCGAGACGTCGAGAGACGTGAGCGCGTTGCGCGACAACGAGAGGCGGGCGAGCGCAGGAAACGAGCGCGCATCGAAGGCGGGCAAGCGGTTGTCGTCGGCGTCGAGGATCTCGAGCGGCGCCTCGCGAGCCACGGTCAGCTCCTCGAGCGCATTGAAGGAGACGTCGAGATCGACCAGCGCCGGGCACCCACGAAGGTCGAGCGTGCGCAGGCCATGACTGCCGAGGTGCAGGTGCGTGAGCCGCGGGTGCGTGCCGAGCTCGACGGTGGCGAACTTCATCTTCCAGTTCACGCCGTTGGCGCTGACCTTCTCGAGCGCGACGAACGGCCGCAGGTCGAGCGCGGGCAACGCGAGCCCCGCGTGGAGCGCGAGCGCGAGGAAGGTGCCGCCCTCGATGCGCGAGCCGGCGCGCACGAGGTTGTAGATGACGGATTCGGCGTCACTGCCGTCCACCTTGGCGAGCTTGGCGACGAACGCGCGCGCAGCCGGATCGAGGGATTCCACGTGGGCGAGAGTAGACGAGTCGTCAGAGCAGGGCCCCGCGTCCGGACCAACCTACCCCACGCCCGGACCAACTTACCCCACGTCCAGACCAGCTTACCCCGCGTCCAGACCAGCTTCCCCCACGTCCAGACCAGCTTCCCCACGGCCGGAACCAGCTCACCCCGCGTCCCGATCAAGCGAACCGCCGCGCGGACCGAGCTGCGAAACGGGCGCACGATGCGGCGACAAAAAAAGACGTGGGCGCAGCCTTGGCCCGCCCACGTCCCCCGCGACTTCCCCCCTTTTCGCGAAGTCTTCTCGAGCTGGTTCTCGCTCAGCTCGGCGTTGCGGTCGGCGCCGCCGCCGCGCCGTTCTTGATGTTCTTCGAGGAGCTGTTGTGGGAGACGAGGACCCCGCGCGTCCCTGCCCCTGCGTTCAGCGCCGGCACCCCGGCCGCGCTCTCCCGCGCATGCGCGAACGCGCGCATCGCGTACCTCATCTCCAAGAGCACTCGCCCCTCGACGATGTTCACGTCGCGCGAGTCCTTGCCGCCGCTGCGACGCTCGCCCGAGGCTTGCTGAATCGCGAGGTCGAGATCGTCGGCGGTGCCCCATGCGTGGTCGACGTCGCCGCGCTGCAGGTCGAGCGAAGCGACGAGCGCCTTCGACTCGCCATCGGTGCGCCGGAGCCAACCATCGGCGAGGCGGGCGAGCGCGTGCAGAGATTCGACGAGGTCGCTCGGCTTCTCACCGTGGCCGCGCGCGTCGTCGAGCGAGCCTTGCTCGACGTCGCTGTCGCCGGTGAGCTGTTCGAGCGCGTGGAGCAGATCGCGGCGCGAGGCCTTGGCGACGGACACCGAGTGATCGAGCGAGTTGCGCGCTGCCCCCGCGCCCTTGTCGGAGGACTCGGCGCGCGTGCGCTCGAGGGCGACGATCGACTCGAGGAAGTAGACGAAGCGCGAGGCGCCGTAGCGACGAAGCGCCTGCGGGAACTTGCGGAGCGCGCCGTCGATGACGCGCGCGAAGCCGACCGCCTCGTTGCGCACGGCATCCGACTGCGTGCGCGCGCCGAGCTGCTGGCACTTGTCGTCGCGATACTGCCCGTTGAATGCCGCGCGCTCGACGTCGGTGATCGGCGGCCACGACGCGAGGATGCGCGCCGCCTCGCTCGTCTTCTTGCCGCCACCACCACCGCCGCTCGCCTTCGCCGCCACCGCTTTCTTCGGCGCGCTCTTCGCTTTCGGAGCGGGCTTCTTGCTGCTCTTCGCTTTGGAGGTCTTCTTGGGTTTGGCCATGGGCGCGATGGTACCGGGGCGAAGGGGCTTTTCAATGGTCCGGCGACCGAGCGGAGCGAGATCGACCGGACGGGCCAAAGTTGCGGAGCAATCTTTGGCGAAATGAGACTCTCTCGGAGACCCACGCAAACCGCGCACCCCGGCTAGGCTGCCCTGGTGTCCCATCTCCGCCTGGTCGCCCCGGCCCCCGAGCACCGCGACGGATTCCTCGCCCTGGTTGCCGAAGCACGCGCTGCCGGCGAAGACGCCTACCTTTGGGACTACCACGACGATTATCTGCGCTACCTCCGCGAGACCTCCGCCCTCTCGCGCGGCGAAGACCTCGCACCGGGCATGGTCCCCTGCGACGTCCTCTTCCTCGTCGACCGCGACGATCGCGGAGCCCCACGAGCCGGTCCGCTCCCCGTCCTTGGCTTCGCCCGCGTCCGCCATCGACTGAACGAGCGGCTCGAGGAGTACGGCGGTCACATCGGGTACTACGTCACGAAGAGCGTGCGCGGTCGCGGCCTCGGCACCGCCATCCTCCGGCTCGCGCTCGCCCGCACCGCCGAGCTCGGCCTCGCGTCGGTGCTCGTCACCTGCGACGCCGACAACCTCGGCTCGGTGCGCGTGCTCGAGAAGAACGGCGCCGTGCGAGAGAGCGAGGGCCGCTCCCCCAAGGACGGCGCCAAGCTCCTCCGCTGGTCGGTGCGCATCGGCCCGCCAGCCATGTCGACATAGCTGAGACCAGGAACTAGCCCCGATGCCGACGGTGCGCGCTCTCTTTCCCTCCGCCCTGACCCTCGCTCTCGGCTCGCTCGTCGGGTGCCGCGAGTCCTGCTCCCGCGACTCACGCGACGTACGCATCGGTCCCGATGACGCCGGCTCCTCGACGCCCTCTCCGCCACCGGCGCCCGCGCCACGCCTCCCTGCCGATGGGCCCATCGTGCTCTCCAGCGAATGGACGCGCTGCAAGCTCGACGCCGACTGCGTCATTCTCACCCTCGGTTGCTGCAACGAAACCGCCGTCGCACGCCCCCACGCCGCCGAGGTCCGCAAGGCCCTCGATGCCTCCGGCCGCAGCTATTGCCCACCGAAGACCGCCTGCGGCCCCGGCCCCGACGGAACCTGGAACGACCAGCCCGCAACCTGCGGCGACGGCACGTGCCAACTGCCCGCAGCCTTGGTGCCGAAGTAGCGCGCGCTTGCGACCGAGCGATCTGCGGAACTTCCCCCCGCTCCCCCTGTCGCTCCGCCGACCACTGCACCCTCGCAGTTGCGTCCCTACCAGGAGCGAACCGATGCCCGAATGGATTCACGAAGCAGGCTGGCCGATCTACATGGTGATCGTCGTCGGGGCGGCGTCACTGACGGCGGCGATGCAGTACGCGCGTTCGCCACGGCGTGATCTCTTCGCGCTCGTCGTCGGGCTCGGCGTGGCGACCGCGCTGCTCGGCGTGATCGGAACGGTGCTCGGCATCCAGATGTCTGCGGGGGCCATCGGCAAGGTGGCGGCCGATCAGCGGTGGATCTTTCTCGTCGGGTTGAAGGAGTCGCTGCACAACACGACGGCGGCGCTGGTCATCGCGGCGGTCGATGCGCTGGTGGTCACGGTCGGCGCCGTGCGCTTCGCGCGACGTGAAGCGCGCCGTGACGCACGCACGGACGCAGCGACGGCAGCGGCGGCTGCGACGGCAGCGGAAGGCTGAGCGATCGCTCCGAGTCTCGTCTCACATGCATGCGGGCGGCAGTTCAGCCAGCAAGGAGGGCTCGCCGCCCGGGCGCGTTCTTGCCACGCTCGACGACGTGCCGATCGCCCTTCGCCCCGCCCTCCCCGCCGATCTCCCCGGTGCCACGCGTCTCGCGGTGCTGCTGGTGCATCAGCATCACGCCTACGACCCGCAGCGCTTCGCGCTCTTCGGCAGCCACGGCGATCTCGAGCGCGGGTACGCGGGCTTCCTTGCCCACGAGATGGACGATCCGCAGGCGGTGATCCTGGTCGCCGTCGACGAGGGCGAGGGCGAGGGCGCCTCCGACATCGTCGGCTACGCCTATGGGCGCATCGAACCACCGAGCTATCAAGCGCTGCTCGACACGTACGGCGCCCTCCATGATCTCTACGTCGACGAGCGCGTGAGGGGACGCGGGCTGGCGCGTCGATTGGTGACCGAGATGCTCGCCCGCCTGCGCGCGCTCGGCGCTCCGCGCGTGGTGCTCTCGACTGCGCAGGAGAACGCGAACGCGCAGGCGATGTTCGCGAAGCTGGGGTTTCGCCGGACGATGATCGAGATGACCTGCGAGCTCGGCGTGTGACGCGGAATACCGAGGGACGCTCTCGGGTTGGTGGGCGCATGCGTCGCTCTGGGTCCATCTCCAAGGCACTGGTCGCGATGGCGCTCGGCGTCGCTCTGGCGAGCCTCGGCTGCTTCGAGAATCATTTTCGCGAGGTGGCGACGCAGGCGGCGGCAGAGCAGAGCAGCTGCGAAGGCAGCAGCAAGCCGATGGCGGTGAAGCAGCTCGAGAGCTACGCCTTCGAGGCCGAGACCTGCCGCGGGCCCGCGTATTACCGTTGCTACTACCAGCGCAAGACGATGGGCCGCGTGCAGTGCTGCGGCCGGGTGGCGACGTACGAGGAGGCGACGGCGACGATCGGCGGCTGGCAATACGAGACGCCGCCGGTGTGCCGCGAGATGCCGTAGCTGGCGCGAGCTCGCCCTGGTTCGACGGAGCCGCGAGACCGCTAGACCACGACCATCGCTGCGAAGGGCACCCACTGCTGCATGCCATTCGTGAACACCACGAGGTAATGATCGCCGCTCGCCTCGTGCACTTGGCCTTGGTACTGGTTGCCGTCGGACCACATGACCATCACCTGCGTGCCCACCTCGTAGGGGGCGGCGGAGGGGCTGGCGGCTGCAGGGACCGGCGAGTGATCGACCGAGAGTTCGGCGAGCTGCGGCTCGTAGGCTGGCGGTGGCGGTGGCGGCGGTGGCTCTTGCCAGGCGGGAACGGGGGATGGCACCGGTCGCAACGCGGGCGCGTGTGCGATGGGCGCGACCGGCGCGACCGGCAAGACCGCGATGGCCGAGGCCGGAACCGCGGACGAAGACTCGTGCGCGCGAGGCGGCTCGCCCGACATGATCGTGCCGTAAGGGGACGACGCTTCGGGCGCGGGCGTTCGTGATTGCGCTTGCGGGTGCGACCAGGCGACCGGCGAGGCCTGCACTTGATCGGGTGACCACGGCGCGGCGGGCTCTTTGTACGCGGCGGCGGGCGCGCTCGAACCGTGGACCATCGTCGCTTTGGCGTGCTCTTCCATCCACTCTTCGGAGACGTGCGAGGTGCGCTCTTCGGGGTGATCGCTGCCGCGACGGGTGGTCGCGGGCTCGGGCCACGGGCGTTGATCGAGCGCGATGCGCGCGCTCGATCGCGCGTCGTAGGCGTTGCGCGCGTGCTCGTCGGAGTCGGGGACGACGGGGGTGAGCTCGACGCTGCGCGGCTCGCGTGGCTCGCGAGGCTCGCGGAAGGCCTCGGCGGGGACCGGGAACGGGCGAATGGCGGTCATCTCGACGCGATCGTCTTCTTCGTCGTCGTCGCCGTGGCGCCAGGGCTCGCCGTCGACCGAGTTGATCTCTTCGCGCTCGGAGGGGCGCGTGTGCGGTTCGGGTTGGGTCAGCGGCGGCTTGGCCTCGTCGGGAGAGCCGACGTTGATCGCGAGCTCGAGGATCTCGATCGACGTGCCGGCGACGCGGGTGGCAAGCCGCTCGTAGCCCTTCTGGCAGCGGCGAATCACTTCTTCGATCTCGGTGGGATCGGCGACGCTGGCGAGGTCCCATTCGCCGCCGAGACCGTCGCGCACGACCTGGCGGAGCACCTCGGTGAGCGCGGCGCGCACCGACGCGAGGAGCTCGTCGCCCGAGGCACGAAGCGGCGCTGCGAAGCTGCGGACCAGCACCTCCGGATCGTCGATGTGCACCTCGACCTTGCCGAAGGCGCGGACGCTCCCCTCGATGCCCTTGAAGTCCTGAATGACGCCGAGCTGCGCACCGAACGGCGTGCTCTCGCCCGTCTGCAACACGAAGAGCCCGCCGGCGAGCGCCTCTTCGAGACGATGACGCCCCGGGGGAAGAGAGAGGAGCGTGCCGTCGCCGCGCACGCCGATGAAGCCGTCGTCCATCCGCACGCCGAGGACGCCGCCGACGGGCATCGCTGCAGACACGACCCAGAGCAGCTCGCCGATCTCCGCGCTCTCGGTCGGGCGCTCGAAGAACGTCGGTGCGCTCGGCGCCATGTCTTCGGCGACGGGCAAGCGCGCGGAGGTCGCCGAGCTCGCCGACTTCGCGGAGTCTTCGACGGGCGGCGGCGGCTCACTCGGCAAAGGGCGCAGGCCGGGGTGCTCGGCCGCGCTCGGGGGCGCACTGCGCGCGGTCGACGGCGCGTGCGCGGGATCCATCGCGGGCGCGGGCGCGAGGTACGTAGACGAAGACATCGCCTCGGCGACGCGTACGCGCAGCGCGCTCAGCTCCCAAGCGATGCCGTGACTGCGCCAGAGCTTGGGTGCGAAGCGCTCGGAGGTGGCGCGCTCGAGGAGGCGTCCATCGGCGGCGCCACGCTCGAGGCTCGCGAGATCGACGTCACCTGCCGCCAGCGCATCCCGCGTCGCTGCCGCCGCCGCGATGCCGACTGCACGGGAGACCAAGCCCGCGAGCGGCTCGTCGTCGAGGTCGGCCTCCGACGCCAAGAGGCGCGCGGGGTCGACGATTTCGAAGCTGATGCTGCCGTGGGCGACGAACCGGCCGCGACTTCCTTGCGCGTCCTCGAGCTCGCCGACCTCGTGCGCGAGCTCGACTCCTTCGGTGCCGCGCGAGACGAAGTAGCCGACGCACGTCTGCGGCGTCTTGCGCAGCCCGGTCATGAGCGCGAAGGCCACCGTGCGCGAGCCGTCTCCACCCGCGGTAGGGGCGCTGGTGCTGACGACTCCATAGAAGGTGTCGTCGGGACCGATCTCGACCGTGGTGCCCTCGAGGATGGCGTCGTCGTGCATGTGCACGAGCGAGGTGACGTCGCCTGGACGATGGAGCTCGGCGCTCCCCGTCGACTGCGGCCGCGCCCCGAGCGGTGGAGGCGGCACCGACTGCGGCCGCGCTTGCGGAGGAATCGGCACCCCGCGCGGCGGCGAGAAACGAGGAGCCGGGTCGCCGCGGAGGTTTCCCACCGGCGCACCGGCGTATCCCGGCGCCGGAGCGACATGGATCTGCGGCGGCGCGGCATACGGCGGCGGGGCGAACCCGAACGCGGGATCACCGGCGACACCGGCGACACCTGAGAAAGGAGGCGGCGCGGGTGGTGGCGTCGGCGCGACCATCGCCGGAGGAATCGGCGGCATCGGCTCGATCGGCGGAGGCATCTCCATCGGCATGCCGCAAACTCCGCAGAAGCGACCTTCCGTCGCTGCCCCGCATGCCCCGCAGAACGCCATGACGCGGAACGATACCGCCTTTGCGGCAGAACGTCGCAAAGACGCGTGCTAGGACCCACCCCCCATGGCCGCTCGCCGCAAGTCCCAAGAGCGCCCGACGTCTCTCGCCGCCTTGCTCCGCGACACTGCACCGGGACGCGCCGCCGCCGGAACGACGCTGACGCGGCAGCTGTGGCTGGAGGTCGCCGGGGTCGCCTTCGCCAAGCGGACGCGGCCTGCCAAGATGGAGCGGGGGACACTTCTGGTCCTCGTCACCTCCGCCGGGTGGGCGCAGGAGCTCTCGCTGCACGGACCGGTGCTCCTCGAACGCCTCCGAGCGCGCGGAGTCGAAGTCGAGAAAATGCGCTTCAAGGTTGGTCCGGTGGAGCCGCCCGAGCGCGGCGGGGTCCATGCCCCGAGCGCCGACGAGCTCGACCGCGCGCGACGAACCGAGCCGACGGCAGCGACCTTGGAGAAAGTGGAGAGCCTCCCCGAGGGCGGCCTGCGCGCGGCGCTCGAGAAGACCGCCCGCGTCGTGGCGCGTCGGAACGCCGAGCAGGACGTGACGCACAAAGCGGCAGCGCAGAAGAAGCCGCGGCTGCCGGGCACCTGAGTATCGTCTGAGCTGTTTTCCAGGCTAGACGCCCCCACCGTCGACGGACGCCGCCGACGTCGTGACGACGCAGACGCCGTCCACGCGGACATGTACTCTCCCGCTCCCTCGCCCCCGCCTAGGGTCGGTCGCTCCCAATGCCGACCCGAGGCGCGCGAGCTCCACACTTCCGCGTCCTTTCCGCTCCCTTTCGGATCTCGAGGACCGCACCCATGGAAACCGTAATGGCCGACTCGTCCACCATGAGCAGCTCCCCCCAGAAGCAGTCCGGTTCTCAATCGGTCAGCATGCTCGCCGCCGCGCCTCCGGTGGCGGTGGGGCACCCGCTGCTCGAGGTGGTGCGCGGAGAGCTCGAGCGTGTCTTCTCCCTCGAAGAGCTGATCAAGCTGGCGCAAGAGTCGCTCGGCATCGAGGTCGAGCTCATCGGCGGGACCACGGCCAAGGGCTCGTTCTCGCGCGGCCTCGTCGACTACTGCGCCGAGCACGACGCCATCGAAGCGCTCGTCGACGCGGTGCTCATCCAGAAGACCGACCTCGACCCGCGCGTCCGTGAAATCGCGGCCAACGGCCTCGCGCACGCCGACGACATCGCGCCCGGCACCGAGGTCGGCGACTTCACGGTGGTGAAGAAGATCGGCGAAGGCGGCGCCGGCGTCGTCTATCTCGCGACCCGCCGCGTCGAGGGCGCGACCCGCCAGGTGGCGCTGAAGCTGGTCAAGCGCGAGGCCGCTCGCGACATGCGCGCGCTGCAGCGCTTCCTCACGGCCAACCGCTTGGTCGGCACCGTCTCGCACCCAGGTCTCCCGCGCAACATCGAGACCGGCGCCTTCGTCGATGGGCGCCTCTACATCGCCTACGACTTCATCGAAGGTCAGCCGCTCGCCGCGCGCCTCACGCGCACCGGTCCGATGCACCTCAACGAGGCGCGGCCGATCCTCCGCACCATCCTCGAAGCCCTCGACGCGCTCCACGAGAAGCGCCTCGCGCACGGCGACTTGAAGACCGAGAACGTGCTCCTCGGGCGCACCGCCGACTCGAGCGCGACCACCGGTCCGCGCGTCGTCCTCGTCGACTTCGGCACCGACAGGCTCCGCGCCCGCGGTCGCACCGCGCTCCACCACACGGGAATTCTCGCCGTCTACGGCAGCGCGAAGGCGATGGCCCCCGAGCTCGTCCGCGGCCACGTCGCCGACACCAAGAGCGATGTCTATGCCTTCGGCGCGCTCCTCTTCGAGGTCATCACCGGCAAGCCGCTCTTCGCCAAGGAGGGCGCGACTTCGCTCGAGGTCGCCCTCGCCCACCTCGCCGAGATGCCGACGGCGCCGAGCCTGACCGCACCGCGCGGCTGGGTCTCGAAGGAGCTCGATCAGTTCGTGCTCTCCCTCCTCCACAAAGATCCGACCCAGCGTCCAGCCGACGCGAAGGCCGTCCTCGAAGCGTTCGATCGCCTCGGTCGCAACCAGAACGCAGCGACGACGACCGCCGAGCCCGAGAAGCCGAAGCTCGACGACGACGAGGTCGACGCGCGCATCGCCGACCTGGTCGATCAACCGGAAGACGGCGAGGTCGCGGCACACCTGGAAAAGGCGATCGAAGAAGGCGGCGATCCGACGCGCATCGCCGACGGCTTCCAGCAGGTCGCCGAGGGGCTCGACGATCCGCTGCACAAGGAGGCGCGCCGCTCGCTCCTCTTCCGCGCCGCGCGCATCTTCGAGCAGTTCGCGAAGAACGCCGAGCGCTCCGAGATCGCCTACAAGCGCCTCCTCGAGCTCGAGCCCGGCGACGACATCGCGCAGGCCGCCCTCGAAGAGCTGAAGAAGACGACTGGCCAATGGGGCGACGTCGTCGAGATGCTCCTCGCGCGCGTCGACACCGTCGATCACGGCCGCGAGCGCGCGCTCGTCTACGCCGAGATCGCGCGCCTCTACGAGATCGAGCTGGAGGACGCGGAGAACGCCTTCGTCGCCTACGTGCAGGCGTGGTGCGAAGAGCCGCGTGAGTTCGACTATTCGCGCGACGTCGAGCGCCTCGCCGGCAACAACGAAGAGCGCTGGGACGACGCGCTCGGACAGGGCGCCCACAAGACGCAGACCGACGGCGTCTCCAACGACGACAAGCTCTCGCTCTACGTGCAGATGGGCAAGTGGTTCGTCTCCAAGGTGAGCCGCCTCGATCTCGCGCTCCCCTCGTTCCAAGCCGCCCTCGCCATCAACCCCGCGGTCGACGACGCGCTCGAAGGTCTCTGCGACGTCTATCGTCGCGCCCAACAGTGGCCCGAGCTCGGCACCGTGCTCCTCAAGCGCGCCGACGCTGCGCCGACGCCCGGTCGCGGGCGTGACCTTCGCGCCGAGGCCGCCGACATCCTCGAGAGCCGCCTCTCCGATCCGGGCCGCGCCAAAGATCTCTATCAGGCGATCATCCAGCAAGATCCTGGTCACAAGGCCGCCGTCGACGGCTACGAGCGGCTCTGCCAGCGCACCGGCGACTTCGTCGGGATGGTGAAGATCGTCGAAGCCCGCGCGGGCGCGCAGCGTGGCCACGAGCGAGCCGACGCGCTCGCCCGCATCGGTGAGATCTACGAAGACCAAATCGGCGACCTCAACGAAGCGACCCGCCGCTACGAAGCGGTGCTCGCCCTCGAACCGCGTCACCTCGGCGCGCTCAAGGGGCTCGATCGCATCTACAACCGCCAGGGCCGCTATCGCGAGCTCCTCTTGAACCTCGAGCATCAAATCGACGCGGCGGCGACGCCCCGTCAGCGCATCGGTCTCTGGCAGCGCATCGCCGCCATCCACGACGAGGAGTTCCTCGACCACGAGAAGGCGGCGCACGCCTACGAGTCGATCCTCAAGCTCGACGGCACGAACGACGGCGCCCTGGTGGCGCTCGTTCGTCACTACCGCGCGCTCGATCGTTGGGAAGACGTGGCGACGATCTACGAGCGCCACCTCAAGGTCGTCGAAGACGGCAGTCGCCGCACCGAGCTCCTCATCGCGCGCGGGCGCGTCCTCGCCGAGCAGGTCGGCTCGCCCGAGCGCGCGATGCACGCCTACGAGAAGGTCCTGGAGATCAACTCCGAGCACGCCGGCGCCCTCGAAGCGCTCGCTCGTCTGCGCGAGACCTCGGGCGACGCCAACAGCGCCGTCGCCGCCGTCGAGGCGCTCGCCGCCAAAGCGACGACGCCCGAGGCGAAGGCCGAACAGTACGTCCGCGCGGCGCGCCTCCTCGAAGGTCGCGGCGACAAGGACGGCGCCATCGAGCGCTACAAGCTCGCCCTCGAAGCGAACCCCAACGACAAGGGCGCGGCCGCTTCTCTCCGCGCGGCCTATGCGGCACGCGGCGACGTCTCGGCGGCGATCGCGATGATCGAACGCGAGGTCACCATCACCGAGGGCCCGCTGCAGAAGGCGCGCCTCCACGCCGAGATGGCCAAGCTCTCGCGCGACAAGCTGAAGGACGACGAGCGCGCGGTGAAGAGCGCGCAGAAGGCGCTCGATTTCGATCCGACCAACATCGTCGCCCTGATGGTGCTCGGCGACGTCGCCTTCGACGCCGGCAAGTACGTCGAGGTGGCCCAACGCTTCGAATCGGTCGTCGGTCGCACCGACTCGCTCCCCAAGGAGGACGCCGTCCGCGTGCTCGTGCACTACGTCGACTCGCTGACGCGCACCGGCGCCGGCGAGAAGGCAGTGAAGGCCGTCGAGCGTCTGCGCGTCATCGCCCCCGACGATCCCGAGGCGCTCCGTCGCATCGGTCAGGTGACCTTCGAGTACGGCGATCCGAAGCAGGCGAAGCAGATCCACGTCGATCTCATCGATCGCTTCGGCGATCACTTCGTCGGCACCGAGCGCGCGGAGATTCTCTTCCGCCTCGGCGAGGCCAGCCGCAAGACCGAAGACTTCGATCGCGCGGAGATCTGCCTCGAGGAAGCGGCCGATCTCGATCCGACCAACGGCGCGCCGCTCGAGGCCCTCGCCAAGCTCCACGAGCAACGCGAAGAGTGGGCCGACGTGATCATCGTCAAGCGTCGAAGGCTCGACCTCGCCAACGAGACCAGCGAGCGCGTCAAGCTGATGATCGAGCTCGGCGACACGCTCGCCACGCGGCTGAAAGATCGCACCGAAGCGGCCAAGCAGTACATGGCGGCGCTCGACGAGGGTGCCGGCGGCGGCGACAACCGCGGCGTGCTCCTCAAGCTGATGCAGCTCTACAGCGAGGCGGAGGACTGGTCGCACCTCGTCGAGGTCGTCTTGCGTCTGGCCGAGTTCGTCGAAGAGCCGAAGGCCAAGGGCAAGTACCTGATGACGGCGGCCATCGTCACCGAGCGTCAGCTGAAGGATCCGAACGAGGCCGCCGTGCTCTACGAGCGCGTCGTCGACGCCGATCCGACCAACGACAAGGCCCTCGCCGATGCCATCAAGCTCCGCGAGGCGCAGGCCGATCACGCCGCCCAACAGCGCCTCCTCGAGATCAAGCTCGAGCGCGCCAAGGCCAGCGGAGACAAGGCCGTGCAAATCGAGGCGCTCGACGCGCTCGGCGGCCTCTATCACCGCAAGCTCGGCATGGTCGACGAGGCCATCGAGAGCTACGAGCAGGGCGTCGCGCTCGATCCGGAAGGACGCGAGCGCGCGGAGATTCTCGCGGAGATCTACGCGTCCGACGCGTCGCGCTTCCTCGAGAAAGCGGTCAAGTCGCAGACCGCGATCCTCAAGCGCAACCCCTACCGCGCCGAGTCGTTCAAGCTGCTTCGTCGGCTCTACACGCAGGCCAAGCGCGCCGACGCGGCGTGGTGCATCTGCTCGGTCTTGACGCACTTGAACCTCGCCGAGGCCGACGAAGAGCGCTTCTTCCGCCGCCACCGCAGCGAGACGGCGGCTCCCGCGCAAGATCGTCTGAACATGGACGACTGGGCGTCGCTCGTGCGTCACCCCGATCGCGATCCGCTCCTGACGGCGATCTTCGCCACCATCGAGCCGGCGATCGTCGCCTCGCGTGGCGTGACGTTGGAGAAGGAGGGCTATCACCCGTCCTACGCGGTCGACCTCGCGCAAGATCCCTTCCCCATGTCGCAGACGCTCTACTACGCCGCGGGCGTGCTCGGGCTCGAGGCGCCGGTGGTCTTCCACAACCGGTCGCTCGAAGCGGGTCTCGCCTACGTGCATGCGGCGCCGCGCGCGCTGGTGCTCGGACGCGCCGCCCTCGAGACGGGTGAGGTGCCGCCGCAGGCGCTCGCCTTCGTCGCCGCGCAGAAGCTGGCGTTCTTCACGCCGGGTATGTACGTGCGTCAGCTGGTGTCGACGGGCACCGGTCTCAAGGCGTGGCTCTTCGGCGCGATCAAGATCATCTCGCCGAATTTCCCCATCGCCGCCGAGCTCGACGGGCCCGTGCAACAAGCGGTCGCCGCGCTCGGCACGCTCCACCCGAGCGCCAAGGAGCAGCTCGCGTCGCTCGTCGCGCGTCTCCTCCAGAGCGGCGCCGCCATCGATCTCAAGAAGTGGATCGCCTCCTGCGATCTCACCGCCGATCGCTGCGGCATGCTCCTCGCGCACGACATCGACGTCGCCGCCACGCTGGTGAAGGCGAGCGACGACGGCGCGAGCAGCGTCACGCAGAAAGATCGTCTGCGCGAGCTGGTGCTCTTCGCCTCGAGCGAGGACTACTTCGCGCTGCGACAGAAGCTGGTCGTCAACATCGACGCGTGAGGGCGTGATGGACCGGGCGCTGAGTCACCGTCGACTCGGCGCCTGCTACGGCTTCGACATCACCAGATCGGGATCTGCCAGGAACTCGAAGTGCATCGTGTCCTGCAGCGTGTCGTGGCCGAGCCAGTAGAAGCCGTATTTTTCGAACGCTTCGACCCAGCACTTGGGCATCGACATTCGATCCCAGATCTCGCCTTTGATCTTGCAGAGCGGGCTCGCCTGCCACTTTTTGGTGCAGCCACAGCACGAGTTGAGCATCGGGTCGAGGTCGAGGGCGATGCCGTAGAGGTGGTTCGTCACCTCGCCGCCCTTGTACGTGTTCTTGTTGCGTAGGCCCGAGAGCGTCTGCGGCGTGTACGGCGTCGACTTGCACGAGGCTTCGATTTCCGCCTCGGCGCAGCGCAGCGCGGGGACGATTTTTTCGTGCACCGTCACCGGGAGACCGAAGATGGTGATCGCGACGGAGTGATCTTTCGGCTTGGTCGCGTTCCACGACTTCTCACCGAAGCCCTTCACGTAGCCGTAGTGCTTGGTGCGCCACTCGAGCGATTTGTCGAACTCGGCCTTCTTGAACTTCACCGGCGCGTAGTTCTTCCGCATGAGGAACTCGAACGCGGCCTGCGCCTGGCACACGGGCACCTTCGGGGGTTCGACAGTCGGTTCGGGCACGGCGCTCGACGCGAGCGGCCCCGGCGAGCCGACGGAGGAGTCGGACGAAGCGGCGCTGGCCGAAGACGACGTCGAGGACGACGAAAGGACGGATGCCTGCGGGGCAGGCGTCACCGCCACGGTCTTCGGCACGACCAACGCAGGCGCCGCCTGGCACCCGAGCACCAGCATCGCGCCCGAAAGCGCTCTCCTCCAGCTCGCCACTGCCCGCACCGTGCCCACAACGCTCGGGCAAGGCAAGGCATGCCGCTGGTTTTCCGCCGAGAAATCGACCTAGTGTTCGCGCCGTGAAAAGGCCCTTCACGTACAAGCAAGCCGGTGTCGACATCGACGCCGGTGACGCGCTGGTCGAACGCATCAAGCCCCTCGCGCTGCGCACGCGCATCCCCGAGGTGCTCGCCGACGTCGGCGGTTTCGCTGGCATGTGCCGCGTGCCGCAGGGCGTCGACGATCCGATCTTGGTGAGCGGCACCGACGGCGTCGGCACCAAGCTCAAGCTCGCCTTCCAGCTCGATGCGCACGACGGCATCGGCCAAGACCTGGTGGCGATGTGCGTGAACGACATCCTCACATGCGGCGCGCGCCCGCTCTTCTTCCTCGACTACTTTGCCACCGGCAAGTTGCAACTCGAGACGGCGACCCGCGTCATCACTGGCATCGCCAAGGCCTGCGAAGACTGCGGCTGCGCGCTCCTCGGCGGTGAAACGGCCGAGATGCCCGGCATGTACGCGAACGGTGAGTACGATCTCGCGGGCTTCGCGGTCGGCGTCGTCGCTCGATCGAAGATCATCGACGGCAGCCGCGCGCGCCCGGGGGACGTCGTCATCGGTCTCGGCAGCTCGGGCCTCCACAGCAATGGCTACTCGCTCGTGCGCAAGGTCGTCGATCAGCGCAACCTCAAGCTCACCGGTCAAGTGATGGAGCTCGGTCGCACGCTCGGCGAGGCGCTGATGGTGCCGACGCGGCTCTACACGAAGCCCGTGCGCGCGCTGCTCGAAGCAGTACCGGCCATCGACCTGCGCGCGATGAGCCACATCACCGGAGGCGGTCTGCCCGGCAACGTGCCGCGCGTGCTCCCCGAAGGGCTCGGCGTCCGCATCGATCTCGGTTCGTTCCGAAGGCCGCAAATCTTCGACTATCTCGCGTCGCTCGGCCCCATCGAAGAGACCGAGATGCGCACCGCCTTCAACTGCGGGCTGGGGTTCCTCGTCATGATCTCGCCCGCAGATCGTGAGCGCACCCTCGCCATCCTCCGTTCCGTCGGCGAAGATCCGCGCGTCGTCGGCGAGGTCATCGCGGTCGAGAAGACCCGTCCCTTCGAGGAGCGACTCGAGCTCGTCGGAGCGCCGCCGCGCTGATGTCGGGCGAAGGCCTCGATCTCGTCGTCCTCGTCTCGGGCTCGGGCTCGAACCTGCAGGCGATCCTCGATGCCATCGCCGAGAAGCGACTCGACGCGCGCGTCCGACTCGTCGTCAGCAACAAGGACAGCGTCCGCGCGCTCGAACGGGCACACGCCGCTGGCATTTCCACTCGGGTTTTGTCGCACAAATCGTTCGCCACGCGCGACGCCTACGACGCCGAGCTGCGCGCGATGGTCCTCGGCGCGCTCGAAGGCTCGACGCGCGGATGGGTGGTCCTCGCCGGCTTCATGCGCATCCTCACGAAGACGTTCCTCGACGGGTTTCCCGAGCGCGTGATCAACATCCACCCTGCACTCTTGCCGGCATTCCCCGGCGTGCACGCGCAAAAGCAGGCGCTCGAGTACGGCGTGACGGTGGCTGGATGCACCGTGCACCTCGTCGATGCGGGCACCGACACCGGGCGCATCCTCGCGCAGGCGGTGGTGCCGGTGCTCGCGGGTGACGACGAAGCGACGCTGACGGCGCGGATTCTCGCGCAGGAGCACCGGCTCTTTTCCAGCGTGCTGCAGTGGCTCGCCGATGGGCGGATGGAGATCGTCGAGGGGAAGCCGGTGGCGCGCGGGGTGGTGACGGCGGCCGGGGTCGCGACTCCCTGATCGCCGGTCTCGATGCGCCGACGTTGACCCGCCGCACGCTCGGAATGACCGCTTCCACGGTGGCGTTGGTCGGTGCTCCCAACTCTTCTTCTTACCTCCGGGTGAACATGCGCACTTCTTCTCGCCGGCTCGCTGCGGCGCTCGGTCTCGCCTTGTCGTGGGCCACGTCGGCCCTTTCCATCGCACCGGTCGCGTCGGCCGCGCCTTCGCTGCCGAAGATTCCTCGACTCGAGCTCGAGACCTATCGGCTCGAAAATGGGCTTCAAATCGTGCTCCATCCGGATCACCGGACGCCGATCGTCGCCACCAACGTCTGGTACCACGTGGGTTCGAAGGACGATCCGCCGCACCTCTCGGGGATGGCACACCTCTTCGAGCACTTGATGCTGCAGGGGTCTCGCAACGTCGGCGAGGACATGTTCTTCAAGTACCTCGAGCGCGCGGGGGTGAGCGATCGCAACGCCACCACCGGCTTCGATCGCACCAACTACTTCGAGACGCTGCCGCGCAGCGAGCTCCCGCTCTCACTCTGGCTCGAGAGCGACCGGATGGGATTTCTCCTCGATCACCTCAACGACGAGAGCCTGCGCGTGCAGCGCGACGTGGTGAAGAACGAGCTGCGACAGAACATGATCGACGCGCCGTATGGTCGGGTGTTCCTCTTTGGCAGGCAGGAGCTCTATCCCGCGGGGCATCCGTACCATCAGTCGATCATCGGGCTCCCGGCCGATCTCGACGCCGTCGACGTGCCGGCGGCGAAGGCGTTCTACGAGCGCTGGTATGCGCCTGGTGATGCGACGTTGGTGCTCGCTGGCGACTTCGATCCGAAGACCGCACGTGAGCTCGTCGACACCTATTTTTCCACGCTTCCGCCGCGCGAGGTGCCCAAGCATCTCGCCGGGCCGCTCCCCTCGCCGATGCACGAGAGCGTGACGCTGACCGTCGAGGCCGACGTCGCGCTCGGTCGACTCCTCCTCGCTTGGGCGGTTCCGGCGCAGCTGGCCGATGGCGACGCGGCGCTGGAGGCGATCGGGCGCGTCCTCTCGTCGCGATCGTCGCGGCTGCGAAAGAAGCTCGTGCACGAGCTCCACGTCGCCAGCGAGATCAGCGCGCGGCACGACTATCTCTCGTGGCAGCACGGGCGCATCTTCTGGATCGACGTCGCCCTGACCGCGGCGGGCGCCGGAAAATTCGAGGTCGTCCGCGCCGCCGTCGACGCCGAGCTGGCTCGATTGCGCAAGGAAGGGCCGAGCGAAGGAGAGCTCTCGCGCGCTCGGCAGGGCATCCTCTCGCGACGCATTTTCGGGCTCGAGCGGGTGACCGAGCGCGCCGACGTGCTGAACGACTACGCGCACCTCGCCGGCACACCCGACTACCTCGAGCAGGACTTGGCGCGCTATCTCGCGCTCACGGCGGTGAGCGTGCGTGATGCCGTGAGAGCGCACTTACCCGAGGGCCCTCGCGTGATCGAGCTCGTGAAGCCGACGAAAGGCGCGGCGGTGGCAGGCGCGATCGTCGAGCGAGTGGTCTCGGCAAAGGCGGTGTCGCCGTGAAGGCGCATCACCTGATCGGCGCTCTTCTTCCGGCGCTGCTGATGGCGTGTCCGCACAGGCCCTCACCGGGAGTGACCGGCGGCACGAGCGCGACGAGCGCGACGAGCGCGTCGAACGCGACGAATGCGGCTTCGATCTCGACCTCGACGAGCGCTCTCGATGCGCAAGCCTTCCGCGCGAAGCCCCCAGCTGCGCTCGCCGACGTGCCCTTCCGCCCACCGGTCGTGCGACGCGAGGTGCTGGCGAACGGGCTGGAAATCCTACTCATCGAGCAACATCTGCTGCCGGTCGTGGGCATGCAGCTGGTCACCCATCATGGCGCCGACGCTGGCTCGCCCGGGCTCGCGACCTTGACGACGCGAACGTCGACGCGTGGAACGTCGACATCGACTGCCGAACAGATCGACGTCGCGCTCGACGACGCGGGGACCACGCTCAACGCCTGGGCCTCGATCGATGCGCTCGGCGTGACGGTGAAGACGCTTCGCCCCGAGCTCGACGGAGCATTGTCCCAACTCGCCGACGTCACGCTGCACCCGACGTTCCCCGTGGCCGAGGTGACGCGACAGCGTGACCAAGTGCTCGACGCGATTCGCCAGAGGGTGAACGACCTCGATGCCGTGAAGTGGGACGCCACGCTCGTCGCGCTCTTTCCCGAAGGGCATCCCTATCGCGCGCCGAAGTTGGGAACTGCCGCGAGCGTGGCCAAGCTCGATCGCAAGCAGCTGGTCGGCTTTCACGCGGCGCGCTGGTGTCCGGCCGATACGACGCTGATCGTCGCCGGTGACGTGACGGCGAGCGAGCTCCACGAGAAGGTCGAGAAGGCTTTCGGAAATTGGAAATCGAGCTGTATTCCGGCTCCGGTGCCCGCCGTGGCGCCAGCGCCAAGGCCGTCGCGCATCGTCCTCGTCGACCGCCCCGGAACCTCGCAGTCCCAGGTCGCGGTCAGCCTCGTCGGCCCGGCGCGCACGAGCCCCGACTTCGCCGCGGTGATGGTGATGAACCAGATCCTCGGTGGCAATCTCTCGAGCCGCATCTTCCTCAATCTGCGCGAGAAGCACGGCTACACGTATGGCGCCTACTCGTGGTTCGAGCTCTGGCGTGGACCGAGCCCGTTCCTCGCGGGGGGCGCCATGGTCGGCGACAAGACTGCGCTCGCCCTGCGTGAGCTGCTCACGGAGATACGTCGCATCGCCGACGAGCCCGTGACCGCCGCCGAGCTCGACGCCGCGAAATCGAGCCTCATTCGTGCGTTGCCGGCGCGCTTCGAAACCGTCGAGTCGATCTCGTGGACTTTCGCCCAGCTCGCCATCTATGGCGTGCCGCTCGACGAGTACGAGACGCGCGCCGACCGATTCGGCGCAGTCTCGCTCGCCGACGTGCAACGCGTAGCGAAGACGTATTTGAAGCTGGAAGAGGCGCAGATCGTGGTGGTGGGAGATGCCAAGAAGGTGAAGGGCGAGTTGGAAGCACTCGGCGTCGGGCCCGTCGTCGCCGAGTGAGGTGGCGATTGGCCGCGCCCGACGTTGCGTTACTCTCGGAAGCGATGATGCGCCGCCTCACGCTACTGACCGCGCTGACGTCGCTTCTACTGGTCACCGACCCGGCCGGTGCCGACGTCCTGCCACCTCGTCACGAAGTCGCCCCGTCGAAGGCGGCAACGGCGATCGAGATCCGCGTCGAAGAGGGCGCATGCTGGGCGATCTGGAACGACGGCGGAAGGGTACGCGTCGACTGCCCACCCGAGCTGGTGGGGAAGGAGACGTACTCGGAGATGAAGGTCGCGGGCGGCGTCTGCACGGTGCAAATCACCAACGTGCCCGGCGAGCCGAAGCCCGCGCCGTGTCCGCGGGTGCTCGTCGAGAAGGCGACGCCTGGAGAGCTTCCGCCACCGTCGAGCGGCACCTCGCGCGGTTGTCACGCCTGCGAAGTCGGAGGCTTCGGCGGAGTCGGCAACCATGGCGCAGCGCTCGGCCTCGCGTTCGGCGGCGCCTTGCTCACGACCGCGGTGCTTCGACGACGTCGTCGCTCTCCTCGGGCCGAGTGAGCAGGAGACGCTGATGCCGCTCGCCGTCGTCGACGACAAATGGCTGATGGCCCTTCGAGAGATCGCCGAGGCGCGGCGGGACGCGCTCCCGCTCGAGAAGCAGCGACACCACGCGCGGATGATGCGTGAAGCTGCGGGTCTGGAGAAGATCTGGTCGGCGGCGATGTTGACGACGCAGAAGCACGACCCCGAGGCCTACGGCGAGCCGATCGGGCTCGGTCGCGCGAAGCTCACGCCGGACTCTTCCGCGCGCCTGGACGACGATCTCTTGCACCTCGATCCACTCGCGCTCCAGCGTTCATTTCCGCGCGACAAGCTCGGGCTCATCCTCGACGAGACCGTGCGCCTCGCCACCTACGAGACGAACGAGCCTGGGAAACGCGGCAAATCGACGTGGCTGGTGGCGCGCTCGCCGAAGAAGCGCTCGCAAGGGGACACCCTCGCGCTGCTCCTCGACGTCATCGATGCGACGAACCACCCGCTGACCTGGGAGCGCGCGCGACATCGTTGGGATGCACGCGAAGCGACGCCGAGCGACGTCGCGCGCTTGGGAATGGCCGGGCTCCCGCTGCCGCTCCTCGACGCCGAAGATCGCGACAGGCGCATCGACGAGCTGCTGACGAAGGGCAAGACCGACGAGACGATGCGCGCGGCGGCATCGATTCTCCTCCTCGATGCTGGTCGCTTCGCCGAAGCCTTCGGTCTGTACGGCGTCGGGCTCGCGCGCTCTTTGGTGGAGGCGATCGACGGCGCGCCGGTGAGCGCGATGCGCGAGCTCATCGTCGAAGGACACGGCGAGAGCCCGATGTGGGACGAGGCTGCGAGGCGCGGCGCTGCGCAGCTCGGACTGAAGTGGATTCCCAAGCTGCGCCGCGAGCTCCACCGAGCGGCGCCGTGGAAGCTGCGAGACGCAGTGAAGGCCGACCCCGCCACCAAACGTCGCGCCGCGCGTCCGCAGCGAGGGCGACTGTTCACGCTTTCGTACGGATCGGCCGCACGACGTCCGGCGGTCTTCCTTCTCGCGAGCGCCGACGGCACCCACGAGCTCGGGATCGATTTCTCCGGGACGAATAGTTACTTGGAGGACGACGCCTGGACGCGACCGATCGAGCTTGATTTACTGCGTTTCGGTGTTGGCTGAGGAGCGAGGACGACGGCTCGGGGCCCGAGGTGACGCCCAGGGCATCCTTCGCTACAGCAGTGGTGGGATGTTCTGCCGATGAGCGCGCGCTTCTACGACGTCGTCGTGCTCGGCACGCGCATCGGTGCGCTCGCCTGCGCAGCCTTGCTCGCGCGGCGTGATTTTCGCGTCCTCGTCCTCGGTCATGGCGCGCGCCCTTCGACCTATCGATTCGACGGCGTCCCCTTGCGACGCCGCAGCTTCACCCATCTCTCCGCGCCCTCGCCGGCCTACCGCCGGGTCATCGCCGAGCTCGCGCAGTCGCAGGCGTTCCGACGGCGCCTTCGTCCGCTCGACCCGATGTTGCAGCTGATCACGCCGAAGCAACGGCTCGACGTCCCGCCCGATCCCGAGAATTTCGCGCGCGAGCTCGATCGCGAGCTGCCGCTCTCGCGCGCGTCGGTAGAAGAGCTCTACGCGCAGTTGGCGCGCCTCAACGCCACCATCGACGACGTCCTCGAGCCCGACGCGGTGTGGCCGCCGGGCACCTTCTGGGAACGGCGCGAGACCGGGAAGCTGCGTGACGCGCTTCCTGTCCTCGGCGTCGATCCATCGCGTCGCGGGGCACGCGCCGAAGATTTGGTGATCGATGCCGCGTATCGCCCGCTCGTGGAAATCACCGCGCGCTTCGCCTCGCACACGGCGATCGGCGCGGGGTACACGACGCCGCTCTTGCCGCTCGTACGCTTGCATGGCGCGTGGGCGCGTGGCGTCTCCGAGCTGCCGGGCGACGAGGACGAGCTCGTCGCGTCCCTCATCGAGCGCATCCGTGCGCACGGCGGCGACGTGCGACCGAACGAACGATGCGACGCCATCCTCCACAAGCGCGGCCGCGTCGCCGGCGTGGTGCTCGAGGGCGAAGGCGAAGAGGCGAGCTGCAACTTCGTCATCGGTGATCGTCCGGCCGCGCGCCTCGTCGACTTGGTGCGCGATCTCTCGCTCGGCTCGGGAGAAGCACCTGCTACGTCGACGGTGGCGAGGCGTCGCTTCGTCACCTCGCTGGTGGTTCGCAAGGCCCTCGTCCCCGATCCCCTCGCGCGCAACGCGTTTCTCCTTCCACACCAGGAAAAAGGGGCCGCCGTGCACCTCCAGCGCGCGACCTTCCCGGAAGACGCGCTCGAGCAGAACGATCCCGGGCTCGCCCCGCTCGAGGCCGAGCTCTGGGTCGCGGAAGCGCTCTTCGATGACTCGATGATGCCCGCGCATGGCGGACAGGGTCGCGACACGCGCGCGCGCGACGCCGTGCTCTCGACGTTGCGAGGACACTTCCCCTACCTCGATCGGCACGCGCTGGTCATCGATTCGGTGCACGATGGCGCGCCGATCGTCGACGCCCGCAGCGGCACGCGTGTGCTGGTTCCTCGCACGGCGGTGCGCGCCCATGGCGGCTCCGTCGAAGCCGAGCTCGGCGAGCCGCAATACCAGCGCGATCCCGAAGGCTACGCAGGCATCGGCGGCGAGCCCATTCGCACGCCGGTCGCCGGCCTCTTCAGCGTTTCTCCGGCGGTGCTCCCTGCGCTCGGCACCGAAGGCGAGCTGATCGCCGCGTGGAGTGCGGCACGTCTCGTCACGCGCACCGATCGACGACGCGAGAAGATGCGCCGCGAGATGTGGTCGAAGATCGAAATCTAGGGCTCACCAAATCTTGGCGCCGAGGGAGAGCTGCACGGTCGGGCTGGCGACGTTGGCGCCGATCATCGGTCGCACGTAGAAGCCGCCCGAAGAGACGTACTCGTAGCCGATCGCGCCGGTGAGGCCGTAGGTGACGTGACTCGAGGACTCGTCGCGACACTGACCGAAGCTGCACACCGTGCCGGTGCTGGTCTCGAAGCGAATCGGCGCCACCGCGAGATCGATCACCGCCCGGTGATGCTCGCCGTACGTCGCCATCACGCCGCCCGCGTACGCCGTATGCCATCCGCTGCTCTTGCCGAAGATGGCCAAGTCGTCCCATCCACCGAGACCGGCCCACGGGATGAGCGCGAAGCCCGAGTCGGCGAGCCGCACGTCGTACGCGGCCTGCACGCCGAAGATCGGCGTCTGGTAGCCGACGCCGACGCCGAGCGAAGGGCCCGAGGTGCTGCTCTTGGGATGGAGATCTTCTTGCGATGGAGCCTGCGGCGGCACGCTCCACACGCTGTCGGCATTCGCCGCCGACGCGCTGGGAGCGAGCGCGAAGGCCACAGCAGCGGTGATACCTGAGATGCCCGCGACGAGAAAAGATCGATTCGCCATGCACCGCCTACAGCAATCGGCGCGCCGATCGAAAACTCTCGCGAGAACCACGAGCTCGCGAAGGCCGGTACGCGCGTCGATCGTCGTCCTTCGACGTCGCGCTGCGGCGCGTCTTTCACAGTCGATGCGCGATCACAATCCGGCGAGTTGTTCGGGCGCACTCGACCGCATTGCGCCGGACAAGATCAGTCGTCTTCGCTCGGCGGCGCTCCGGCTTCGGCGGCGCGGGCACGGGAGAGCATGCGGTGGAAGCTCGGGCGCGGGACCTGCGCCAGCTCGGCGGCCTTGGCGACGACGCCGCCGACGCGCTTGAGCACATCGGGAAAATACGCGCGATCGAAGGCCTCGAGGACGCGACGTTTGGCCTCGTGGTACGGAAGGCTCGCGAGATCGCCGATGCCACCGAGGACGCCTTGCTTGGCGGTGCCACTCGGGCCGTTGATCGACTCGCCGAAGAGTACCTCGGGCCGCGCGCTCTCGAACGTGGCCCAACGCTCGACGACGTTGCGCAGCTCGCGAACGTTGCCCGGCCACGGATGCGCGAGCAGGACTTGCACGAGATCGGCAGGGACCTGCGCGTCGGCGCCACGGATGCGCGAGAGGAAGTGTTGCGCGAGGGCGGGGATGTCTTCTTTGCGATCGCGCAGCGGCGGGACGACCACGCGGATGACGCTGATGCGGTAATAAAGGTCTTCGCGGAACTCGCGGCGGCGCACGGCCTCGGCGAGGCGGCGGTTGGTCGCGGCGATGACGCGGACGTCGATGGGGATGGTCTTGCTGCCACCGACGCGGCGAATTTCGCGCTTTTCGAGGACGCGGAGGAGCTTGGCCTGTTGCTCCATCGGGAGCTCGCCGAGCTCGTCGAGGAAGATGGTGCCGTTGTGCGCGCGCTCGAAGGCTCCGGCGCGCGAGGCGATGGCGCCGGTGAAGGCCCCGCGCTCGTGACCGAAGAGCTCGCTCTCGATCAGGTTCTCGGGGAGCGACGCGCAGTCGACGGCGACGAATGGCTCGTCTCTTCGAGTCGATTCCGTGTGCAGCGCGTAGGCGAGGACTTCCTTGCCACAGCCGCTCTCGGCTTCGAGGAGCACCGTGACGTTGCTCTTGGCCGCGCGTTCGAGGAGCGCGAACACGTGGCGCATGGCGATCGACGCACCGAGGGCGCCGCCGAAATCGCTGCGATCGACGACCTCGAGATCGAGCGCGCCGTCGGCCAGCCGGACCGCCATCGACGTCTGCCCGAACGAGAGGGTGACGTCTTGGATGAGCGTTGCTTCGGCGATGCGACAGCCCCCGAGCCAGGTGCCGTTGCGGGAGCCGAGGTCGCGGACGAGCAGGCCGTCGGCCGTCGCCGCGACCTCGAGGTGCCTGCGCGAAATGGCCGGATCGGTGAGGCGGATGTCGACGTCGTTGCCTTTGCCGATGGTGAGCGCCGGACTCTCCATTTTGGTGGAGAAACCGCGATCGGGGCCGGCGACCACCTCGAGGACCGCGCCGCGCAGCCGGATGAGGCCGCTCGTGGGAATCGCCCGCGTCGCTGTGATGTCGTCGTTGTCGGACATGCGTGGGAGAGAGCTCAGCGTAACAGACGGCTCGGCCAAAGCGCGAGCAAGATGAGCGCCTGGGGACCCCGCAGGCTCGCGTCGGGATGCACGATCCGGCCGCTCCGCCCTAGCCCTTTGCCGCAAAGGCGGCTTTCACGGCGCTTCTGATCTAACCTCGACGCGTGGATCTCCTCGGCGGTCGGTACGCCATCGAGCGTCGCATCGGCGAGGGGGGGATGGCAGAAGTGCTGCTCGCCCGCGACCGGGCAGCCGGTGATCGCCCGGTGGTGGTCAAGCGCTGCCGTGCGCACCTCAAGCACCAGCCCGAGTTCGCGCACCTCTTCTTGCGCGAGGCGCGGCTCGCGTCGCTCGTCCATCACCCCAACGTCGTGGCCCTCGAAGCGACCGGCGACGACGATGGTCAGCCCTACCTGGTGATGGAGTATCTCCAGGGTTTCACGGTGCGTGACGTCTTCTTCCGCGCGGTGACCGAGGGCGGGCTCCCGCAAGATCACGCGGCGGCGATCCTCCTCGGCGCGGCGCGCGGGCTCCAGGCGGCGCACTCGGCGCTCGACGAGCGAGGTCATCCGATTGGCCTCGTCCATCGCGACGTCTCTCCGCACAACCTCTTCCTCACCGACGCCGGCGTGGTGAAAGTGCTCGATTTCGGCATCGCCAAGGGTGCGAGCGACGTCACGATGACGCGCGCTGGGCACGTCAAGGGCAAGGCGTCGTACCTCGCGCCCGAGCAGCTCGTCGCCGGCGGGCCAGTCGATCAACGCGCCGACGTCTTCTCGCTCGGCATCGTCGCGTGGGAGCTCTTCACCGGGAAGCGCCTCTTCAAACGAGCGAGCGAGACCGACACCATCAACGCGATTCGCTCGCTGCGGGTGCCTGATCCGTCGTCGATCCACGTCGGTCTCGACGCCGCGTACTCCGAGACCGTGCTCGGGATGCTGGCCCGCAATCCGGCCGATCGGCCCCAGCTCGCCGGACAGGTGGCGAGCTCACTCGAGGCGGCGCTGCTCCGTCGCGCGCCGGTCTTCGCGGGTGGTGCCGGCGAAGCCGAGCTCGCCAAGTACGTGATGCACGTGCGCACGCTGACGCCCGCGGAAGAAGCAGCGCCCAATTCGGTGCCGGCGGTCGAGGCACCGCTCGATCGCGCTGGCCGACAAAAGGCCTTCGCCGAAGCGTGGGGCGGCGAAGAGAGCGGGCGGGCCTCGGCACCGCCAGAAGAAGCGACTGCGACCGTCGCGCCTCCCGTCAAAGGGTCATGGGCCGGCAATTCGAGCGCGCCGCAGGTGCCGTCGGCCGCGCCCCTCGACGGCAGCGTGCCGGGGACGTGGGCGATCGCGGGCGCTCGAAGGCCGAGCCCCGATGGTTCGGGTGGCTTCGAGACGCTCGATCCTGACGACGTCGTCGAGGCGTCGAAGTCGGAGGCGCTCCCGCGGGAGGCGATCGGTCTGCCGCCGGCGCCGCCCGGCATTCCCATTTTCGATCCGCCAGGTCCGCGGGCGCCGGGCCCGCCACCGCCACCGCCACCGCCACCGCCACCACCAGCGACCAACGGCGTCGTTGCACACGTTCCCCCGCCGAGGCAGGCGCCGACGGAGCCCGAGACGACGAAGCGCCGCTATTCGAGCGGTTTCGAGCTATTTCTGAAGACCCATCCGACGATCGACCAAGCGCTCCACGCCAGGCCGACGCCGGCCTTCATGGCGAGCGTGCTGGTGGCCGCGCTGCTCGCCGGAATGCTCGTCGCTTACATCATCGCTTCGATATTCGGCTGACCTGCGGGGCTCTCGTCTCAAGTGCCCGTGCTGCCGTATCCGCCCGCGCCGCGTGACGTGTCATCGAGCTCGTCGACCTGCACGAGCTCGGCGCGCGCGTGACGAGCGACGACCATCTGCGCAATGCGCTCACCCGGCTCGATGATCGCTTCGTCGGTACTGAGGTTGACGAGCAGCACCTTGATTTCCCCTCGATAGTCAGCGTCGACGGTGCCCGGCGCGTTGAGGACGGTGAGCCCGCGACTCCACGCGAGACCGCTGCGAGGACGCACCTGACCTTCGAACCCGGGCGGCAAGGCGACGGCGATGCCGGTGGGAACGAGCACGCGCGCGCTCGGCGCGATGGTGAGCGGACCATCGATCGCGGCGTGGAGATCGAGGCCTGCGGCGAGGGGCGTCTGGTAGGCGGGGAGCGGGTATTTCTCGTGGCCGAGGCGCTTGATGGGGACGGTGACCCGCTCGGCGCCACGCTGCGGCGGCGGCATCGAAGGCGGTCGCATCGAAGGCGGTCGCGGCGGAGGCGGCGCGGAGGGTTTGGGGCGGGGAGGTTCGTCGGCCACGTGGGAGTTCTAGGCGAAGCAGCGGCGAGCCACCAACCAGCGCGACCGTAACGTCTGGCGAGACAACTTGGCGCGCTGCGCCGGCGCAGGAAAATGCACTGTTTGCGTCGACCTCCAGAGGCAGGCACCATAGGTCGGAGAAGGCAGATATGGCCTTCGATTGATCTTCATCCACCTAGGGGCCCCCCTCGGCGCCGCGAGAGGTCGCATGTATTTCCGTGGAACGACGGTTCTGGTGTTGAGTTCCGTCGTCGGCCTCGGCTGCAGCACGACGAGTCCCGGCGCTCCCGAAGAAGCCGACGCGGCGCTCGCGAATGCAAACACGAACAGTGTGACGAACCACGCGATGAACGGCGTGACCGCGCGGGATGTCGCCGCGCGAACGACCGCTCTTCTCGGTGCCCGACTGGGGTCGACGTCGTCGTCGCCGACGGGCTCGTTGCGCTTCGAACCCTCGCCCGGGGCGCGCGCACCGCAGCGAATTACGCTCCCGCATCACCCTGATTTCTGGATCGAAATCGTCGCCGAGGATCTCTCGTCGGTCCCCGCCACGCACGCGGGTGGTCACGCGGTCTTCCTCGAAGCGGCGCCCGAGACCGACGTCGTCCACCTCGCCACGAGCGACTGGTTCGAAGAGGTCCGGTGGCTGCGCAGCTCGGCGGCGAGCCCGACGATTCGCGAGCGGCTCCACCTCGGGCCCGGCGTCGCGTCGGCTCGTCTTCGTGAGGGACACCTCGAGCTCCTCTCGGCGAGCGGGCGCGTCGAGCTTGCGACCGCGCCGCTTTGGGCACTCGATGCGCGCGGCGTCTTCCGAACGCTGCGCGTCGAGCTCGAACGCGGCGAACCCGGCAAAGACCCGACCTTGGTTGCCACGCTGGACACGTCGGGGCTGACCTATCCGGTCGCGATCGATCCGCTGTGGAGCACCGCCGCGGCGCTCACCACCCCACGCACCGGCGGCACCGCCGTGACCGCGATCGGTGGCGGCAAGGCCATCGCCGTCGGGGGAAGCAACGCCGGCGGCGCGCTCACCGACGTCGAGATCTACGATCTCGCCACCAACACGTGGTCCACCGTCACGCCGCTCAAGCTCGCCCGTTCGAGCGCGAGCATCACGTACCTCTCCGGCTCGAAGAAGGTCGTGGCCTGCCAAGGCTCGAGCACGGCGACCACGAGCGTCGAGGTGTACGACGTCGCCACCAACGCCTGGAGCGACGGCACGCCCTTCGACGTCTACCGCCCGTACTACGGCATCGCGCCGACGGCCGGCGGCACCCGCGTGCTCCTCGTCGACTCGACGACGAAATCGGAGGTGTACGATCCGGCCACCAAGGTCTGGACCGTCACCAGCGCGATGCCGTTTTCGCATCAAATGGCCTTCGCGATGACGCCGCTGCCCGATGGCCGCGTGCTGGTGACCGGCGGCGGACAAATTCCGCCGGGCGCCGGCGGAAGCAACTCCAAGGCTTCGCTCTTCACGTCGTCGGGCTTGGGCGGGACGTGGGCCTCGGCGCCGGACATGCACGACGTGCGACTCGGCCACGGCGCCGCGGTCATCGGCGGCACCAAGGTGTTCGTCGGCGGCGGCAGCCACGTCCAAGGGGTCCCCAGCGGCTACACGATCATCGCGCAGAACTCGACCGACATCTACGACATCGCGAGCAACACTTGGACGGCCTCGTCACCCGTTTCCAAGGCCGGCCCTCTCTACGTCGCCGGCCTCGGGAACGGACGCGGCTACTTGTTCGAGACCGCGTACCTCGAGATCTACACACCTGGCACTGCGCTCTTCGCAGCAGGTGGCGCGACGACGTCCGGCCTCACCGGCGTGACGCTCGACGGCTCCGACATCCTCTTCTTGAGCAGCGCCGGCGACGCCAACGAGCTCTTCCGACTCTACGGGCTCGGCGCGACATGTGCCGCCGGGTCCGACTGCACTTCCGGCAGCTGCGTCCTCGGCGCGTGTTGCAGCACCGCGAGCTGCGCCGCGGGCTACGCCTGCAACGGACCGACGAAACCAGGCATTTGCGGCAAAGCGCTCGGCGCCGCGTGTGGTGGCGCAGGGGAGTGCGATTCCGGCGTCTGCGTCGACGGCGTCTGCTGCAACAGCGCGTGCGGCGGACAATGTCAGGCGTGCGACGTCCTTGGAAAAGCGGGCACCTGCTCGCCCGTCGCCGGACCTCCCCACGGCGCGCGCGCAGCGTGTTCGGCCGGAGCCGACGTTTGCCTCGGACAATCGTGCAACGGCACCGACACCGCCGCGTGTCACTTCGCGGGCGGCGGAACTCCGTGTGGAGCAGCCTCGTGCAAGGACGGCATCGAGACGCACGTCAGCTCGTGTGACGGCACCGGCAAGTGCGGCGACGTCGCCAAACCTTGCGGCTCGTATTCGTGCGGTCCTTCCGCGTGTCGAACGACGTGCGGCACGCCGCCCGACTGCATGCCCGGCTACTACTGCGATCTGACGAAGGCGACGTGCAACCCGCTCACCGGGCTCGGCACCAGCTGCGACGCGGCCACGCCTTGCGGCACCGGCCTCTTTTGCACCGACGGCCACTGCTGCGGCAAGAGCTCGTGCGGCACCGGAAGCAGCTGCGGCATCCCGACGCACGAAGGACAGTGCTTCGTCAAAAACGGCTTCGCTTGCACGACCGATTTGCAATGCGGCTCGGCCCACTGCATCGACGGCATCTGCTGCGACGGAGTGTGCGGCGGTCAGTGCGAAGCTTGCGACGTCAAGGGAGCGGAAGGGACGTGCACGGTCGTCAAAGGCAAGGCGCACGGCGCGCGTCCGGCGTGTGGTGTCGGCACCGACACTTGCAACGCACCGCTCTGCGACGGCAGCGCGCGCGATCGATGCGCCGGCTTCACGACCGTCGACACCGAATGCCGCGCTGCCTCATGCAAGGACGGCGTCGTCTCCGCGAGGGGCACCTGCGATGGCAAGGGCGCGTGTCCGACGGCGATCACCAGCTCGTGCGATGGCTACGCGTGCGACGTTTCTGCCAGCGCGTGTCTCACGACGTGCTCGGGCGACTCCGACTGCACGACGGGCTACCACTGCTCGGCGAGCAAGTGCACGAAGAAGGCGACCGCGTGCAACGAGGCGAGTGACGGCGTCGTCCAAGTCGACGGCACGATCAAGCCATGCTCGCCCTTCCGGTGCCGCGCCGGTGCCTGCATCGACGCCTGCAGCTCGAGCGACGAGTGCCAGCCGGGGCTCGTCTGCTCCGCCGACACCAAGAGCTGCGTCTCGCCGCCGACCAGCGACAGTGGCGGTTGCAGCGTCGACGGCGTGGTCAGTGGTTCTTCGTCCGGAGGTTCGCTCGCCGTGCTCGCATTGCTCGGCGCGCTCGCTTCCCTCGGCCATCGCGCGCGACGTCGCCCGCGATGACCGTCGCGCGCTAGGCTGTTTTTTTCGCTGTTTTCTTCGCGTTCTTCGATAGGAGTTTCGATGTCCCGCCTTTCCCCTGCCCTCTTCGCGCTGCTCGTCGTCACCGCCAGCTGCAGCGCGCGCGATCGATCGACAACCGGCGAGACGGGTGAGGGAGCGCCCTCGCCCGCGAAGACGACGAACGCAGCAGCGAACGACGCGGAAGGGGCACACGCGGCCGTGGCGGCGAAGGTGCGGTCGCTGCAGCCCTTCCGACATCCGACGCTCGCCCTCGTCGCCCACGGCGAACGGAGCCTCACGGCGGTCGCGATGAGCAAGGTCGCGAACGAAATTCCCGACTTTCGCACGACGATTGCCGACGTTCCTCGCGAGACGTCGGCGCCGCTCCACCTCTCCGAACGCGCCCACCCCGAGCTCTGGCTCGAAGTCTCGCCGCTCGATTTGCAGCCTGGGTCGTCCGCGCTCAGCGACGGGATGCTCGTGACGAAGGGCGTCGGCGTCGGCGTCGATCGCGTCTACGCGGCGGTCGAAGGTGGCGTCGAAGAGGTGCGTTTGCTCGCGGATGCCTCGGCGTCGACGACGATGCGCTATCGCGTACGCGCCGCCGCCGGTCTCACGGTCCGTCTGCGCGAAGGCCGCGTCGAGGCCGTCGATGCCGCCGGATTCGTCCACGTCGCGAGCGATCCGATGTTCGCCGTCGACGCCCAAGGGCACCATCGTTCGCTCAACGTCTCGCTCGGCGGCGACGAGCTCATCGCCGAGCTCGACGCGCGAGGGCTCTCCTATCCGATCGCGATGGACCCGCTCTGGACGACCGCGCCGAACCCGACGTTCTCCCACGCCGCCGGTGCGCGCGCGTTCCTCACCGACGGTCGGCTGATGGTCTCCAGCGGCTCCAACGGCGCCAGCGGCCTCACCACCGCGACCGAAATCTACAACCCGGCGACCAACGCGTGGTCGACGGCGGCCGCGTGTCCGACCGCGCGTCAGGGCGATCCCGGAACGGTGCGCATCGCCTCGGGCACCTACGCCGGCCGCATCCTCGTCATCGGAGGCGCCGACATCTCCAACGGGACCATCCTCAACGTCGACATGTACGATCCCGTCGGCAACAGCTGGCTCTCGCGTGCCGCCATCGCCACCTCGTCGCCCAGCCTCGCCGTCGCGTCGGGCAACAAGGTGCTCGCGCTCCATTCGGTCTCGGGCGCCGGTGAATACCTCGTCTACAACGCCGACACCAACGCCTGGGGGGCCGTCACGATCGCGTCGGGGAGCTTCGTCACGCGGCGCTATCAGGGCGTCGGCAGCGTCACGCTCGCCGATGGTCGCATCTTGAGCATCGCAGGATTTCAAGGTCCGACGACGATCACCAACGTCGACATCTACGACCCCTCGACCAACGTGCTCACCAACCGCACGCCGATCGGCTTCTCGACCTCGTACCCCAGCGTCACGCTGCTGACGCCGACCAAGGTGCTCGTCGCCGGCGGCTCCGCGAGGCCCAGTCCTTCGAGCGCCATGAGCCCAATCGGCTCTGCCAGCGTCTACGACGTCACCGCCGACACGTGGACGTCGACCGGGAGCCTGGTCGCGGTGCGCAGTGGTCACGCCGCCCCGTTGATGCCGTCCGGCAAAGTCGTGATCATCGGCGGCGTCGCGTCGGTCGAGCAGTACGATCCGGCGACGGGTATCTTCACGTTCGTCGGTACCGCGCCCACCATCTACGGCGCGCCCTGCCAAGCCTTGCCGAGCGGCGCGGTCGTCCTCGGCGGCGGCTCCAACTTCTCCAACTCGTACGGCGTCTACACCCCGAACCCGCTCGGCACCGCGTGCGTCGGTGGCTACGAGTGCGCGAGCGGAAACTGCGTCAACTCGGTCTGCTGCTCCACCGCGACCTGCGCGGTCGGCGCCACCTGCAATTCACCCACGAAAAAAGGCACTTGCGCGAAGCCGCTGGGCATCACGTGCAGCGCCGCGGGCGAGTGCGAGTCGGGGCAGTGCGTCGACGGAGTGTGTTGCAACAGCGCGTGCGGCGGTCAGTGCCAAGCGTGCAACGCGGCCGGGCTCGCCGGTACCTGCAGCACGATCTCCGGCGCGGTGCACGGCACGCGTACGGCTTGCGCGGGCGTCGGCGGCGCGACCTGCGGGATTCAATACTGCAACGGCACCGACGCGACGGCGTGTCACTACCCGGCGGCCGGCACCACGCCCTGCGGCACGGCGACGTGCACCGCGAGCACCGAGACGCACACCAGCACGTGCAACGGCGCGGGGGCTTGCTCCGACGTGCCGAAATCGTGTGGCGTCTACACGTGCAACGCGACCGCCTGCAAGTCGTCCTGCACCGTCGGCACCGACTGCGTCCCGGGCTACTTTTGCGACACCGGCACTTCGTCGTGCGTCCCGCTCGCCGGGCTCGGGAAGGCGTGCAGCACGACGACGCCGTGTGGCTCGGGCCTCTTCTGCACCGACGGCGCGTGCTGCGGCCTCGCGGCCTGTCCGTCGGGGAGCACCTGCGGCGCGCCGGGCAAGGAAGGCACCTGCACGAAGAAACAAGGCGCGACCTGCACGACCGATGGCGAGTGCGCCACCGGGAGCTGCGCCGACGGCCGCTGCTGCGACAACGGTTGCGCGGGACAATGCGAAGCCTGCGACGTCACCGGCGCGGAAGGCACGTGCACGCCGGTCGCCGGAAAGCCGCACGGCGTGCGCGCCGCTTGCGGTTCCGACCCGAGCAACGTCTGTGCGACGGCGACCTGCGATGGCTCCGATCGTGGCAAATGCTCGGCCTTCGCGTCGAGCGCGATCGAGTGCCGCGCCCAGAGCTGCAAGGGAAACAAGCTGACGGCGCGCGCGGTCTGCGACGGAACCGGCGGCTGCCCGACGGTCACCGTCAGCGCGTGCGACGGCTACACCTGCGACGACGCCGGCAAGGCCTGCCGCACCACCTGCACCACGGCGGCGCATTGCGACCCGGGGCTCGCCTGCGAAGGTGGCAAGTGCGTCAAGCCGTCGGCGACGTGCTCGGCCGATGGCACCGAGGTCATCGACACCGCGGGCGTCCACCAGCCGTGCGCTCCGTACCTCTGCAAGGGCGGCAAGTGCACGAGCTCGTGCACCGGCTCCGACGAGTGCACCGCGCCCAACGTCTGCTCGAACGGCACCTGCGCCCCGGCAGTGACCGAGACCCCGCCCGGTGGCGACGCGGGCAGCAGCGGCGGCTGCACCTTCGGCGGCTCACCGAGCTCCCATCGATCGAGCGAGACGGGTCTCGGCCTCGTCGCCTTGGGCCTCGCCCTCGCATTCGGAGCTCGGCGCCGCCGCGTCGGATGATCGGCACAGACGCAGTGGCAGTCCAAATCGCAGTTTTTTTCGCCTCGAGACTGGCCCGGGATTGACCAGGGCCGGTGCCTGTGCTTACTTACGCCCCCCTTTCGCGCGGAGATGCCTGCATCCCGCTCCCATCAGGACGACGACCATGAACACCGCCCCGAAGATCAACGACCTCGAGTCCGTCTACCTCCGCAAGGACCTCCCCAGCTTCCGCGCTGGCGACACGGTCCGCGTGCACTACAAGATCGTCGAGGGTGACAAGGAGCGCGTTCAGGTGTTCCAGGGCCTCGTCATCAAGCAGCACCGCGCGGGCGCCCGCTCGACGTTCACGGTGCGCAAGGTGTCCTTCAGCGTCGGCGTCGAGCGCGTCTTCCCGCTCTACTCCCCGCGCATCGAGAAGATCGAGATCGTCGGCCAAGGCGTCGTTCGCCGCGCCCGTCTCTTCTATCTCCGCGAGCTCCAGGGCAAGGCTGCCCGTCTCCAGGACAAGAAGGACGCCTGATTTCGGCGCTTCCGACGTGAGAGGGCGGGCCAAGTGCTCGCCCTTTCGGTTTTTGTCGCGCGCGGTGGTAGGGAGACGTCATGGCGCACGAGGGGCATGACCACGAGCACGACCATGATCACGACCATGATCACGGTCACGACCATTCCCATTCGCAGGCTCACGACCACGAGCACGAGACTCACGACCACGGGCACGAGACTCACGCGACGAACGACCATGCGCACGAGCACACGCATGATCACCTCCACCAGCTCCTTCACGTGGACCCTGTCGCGGGGGCTGCGGGCGACATGCTCATCGCCGCCTTTCTCGATCTCGGGGTCGACGAGGCCGCGCTCCGAGCCGCAGTCGACGCGATTGGGCTCACCGGTTTCGAGCTGAAGATCGGACGGCGCGAGCGGCACGCGATCGCAGCGCGATCGTTCGACGTCCTCGTCGAGGGGACGCAACCGCCGCGCGACTACGCCACGATCGACGCGCTCCTCGAGAAGGCTCCGCTGCCACCACGGGTTCGCGAGCTCGCGCGTCACGCATTTCTCCGACTCGGCGAGGCCGAGGCGAAGGTGCATCGGCAGCCCCTCGCGCGCGTACACTTCCACGAGGTTGGCGGCGTCGATGCCATCGTCGACATCGTCGGAGCCTCGGCGTGCATTGCTTGGCTGGAAGAGCGCGCAGGCGGCGTCGGTGCGCTCGGCGTCTCGCTCGGTCCCATTCCCGTCGGCGGGGGACGCGCGCGTGGTGCCCACGGATCGATCCCGGTCCCTGCACCGGCCGCGCTCGAGCTGCTCCTCGGGCTGCCGACGCGCGATGCCGGCTTCCCCGAAGGTGAAGAGAAAGAGCTCGTCACGCCGACCGGCGCGGCCCTCCTTCGTACGTTCGTCGAGCGTCTCCCGCGCGCTCCGGCGCCGAGCGGACGATGGCCAGCGATGTCCCCGCGAGCGATCGGCTACGGCGCCGGCACGCGCGACTTGAAGGATCGTCCGAACGTCGTGCGCCTGGTCCTCGGCGACGTCGAAGAGGCGCATGCGCACGAGCACGAGCACACGCATGACGAGGCCACGCACGTCGTCCTCGAGGCGAACGTCGACGACACCACCGGCGAGATCGCCGGCGCGACCCTCGAGGCGCTCATGCACGAAGGCGCGCTCGACGCCTGGGCGCAGCCGATCACGATGAAGAAGGGGAGGCCAGCGCTGATGATCGCGGCGCTCACCGATCACGCGCATCGAGCCGCGATCGCCCGCTCTCTCCTTGCGCACACCGGCTCGCTCGGGGTGCGCATGCGCGAGGTCTCACGCCTCGAGCGCGCGCGTCGCTTCGTCGACGTATCGACGGCTTATGGAACGATCCGCGTGAAAATCGCCGACGGCGATGGTTTGCCGCTGGTCGTGCACCCCGAGCTCGACGTCTGCCGCGCCGCCGCCGAGGCGCACCACGTCCCGGTGCGCGAGGTCATCCGCGCCGCGATCGCCGCAGCCAGCGTCTAGTCGAACGCCTCAGGACGGGCCCTTGGTCTTGCAGCCGAAGACGAGCTGGACCTTCACCGTCGGATCGCTCTTCAGCTTGTCGCAGTCGACGCCGTAGACGGTGATCGTCTTGCCGCCGTCGGTGTAGTCCCAGCCGCTGGTGTGGGTCGGATCTTTGTCGAGCGTGTGCGTGCCGCTGCCGTCGGTGAAGTCGACGTTGACCTTGTTCGGGTCGACGGTGCCTGCGTCGGCGCTCGCCGCCGGCACGTCGAAGGTGCACGACAGAATCTTCCCCTTGATGTCCTCGAGCGCCAACAAGAGGTCTTTCTCGAAGGTCGCGTCGCCGATTTGATAGTGGCAGGCCTTGGTCGGATCGGTGGTGGAGGGGATGCACGTCGGGGTGCGTTTGCCGCCACCCGCCGCCGCCACTTGGGAGAGGTTCTGCACGGTGCCACCAGGCGCGCCGATGACGTAGGTGAGCACTTGCGGCGCCGGGCCCGTGCGTCCGCCGTTGGCCGCGGCGATGACGTCGGCGAGGGTGCCGCAGCCGTTCGGATCGCCGTCGGTGATGAGGACGACGACGCGCGTACCGTCGGTGGTGAGGCCGTGCATGTAGCCGACGGCGCTGGAGAGGGCGACGGCCATCGGCGTGTTGCCGTTGGGAGATGCGCCGGCGAGCACCGACTTGATCGGCGCGCGCGTGGTCGCGAGCGGACCGACCGCGACGTCGGGCACCGCGTAGGCCGCCGCGTCGCAAGATTTGGCGTCGGCCAGGAGCGGGAAGAGCTTGAGGCCGACCTTGAGCGTGTCCTCGCTCTTGTCGACGAGCGCGTTGATCGCCGCGAGCGAGCCGCTCCACTTGGTGCCGCCGGTGACCGTCTCCTTCATCGAGCCCGAGTGGTCGAAGACGAGGTAGAGGTTCGGCGGGATGCGCTTGGCGTCGAAGGCGGCGGCGGCGCACGCCGAGTCGGGATCGATGTGTCCGTCTTCGAGCGGCACTTCAGCGCTGAGCCCGTCACCGAATTGGCCGCCGTCGAGGACGAGGCCTCCATCGGGATCGCTGCTGCCATCCAGATCGAGAGCGTCGCCATCGACGCTCCCGCTACAAGCAGCGACCGAGGTGCCGAGCAGCGAGAGCGCGGAGAGGAGGAGGAAGCGCTTCATGTGTCTATCTTAGCGCGCCGTGGCGATCGTTCATCTGTAACGACGATGAGACGATCGCGGTCAACAGGCCGCGGAACAGATGCATATGTGCGCTATATGTGCGCGCGCGCACGGTGCATCAGCGATCGATGCGCGCAGCGGCAAATGCTGCACCGAAGCCGTTGTCGATGTTGACGACCGTGATGCCCGAAGCGCACGAGGTCAGCATCGCCGCGAGCGGAGTGAGGCCGCCCAGAGCGGCTCCGTAACCGACGGACGTGGGGACGCCGATGACGGGACGATCGGTGAGGCCGCCGACCACGCTCGGGAGCGCGCCCTCCATGCCGGCGACGACGATGAGCACCGAGGCCTGCGTGAGCACGTCTCGCTTCATCAGGAGACGATGGATGCCGCTGACGCCGACGTCGTAGAGACGGATGGGCTCACGACCGAGGGCGACGAGCGTCTCGCAAGCCTCTTCGGCGACGGGGAGATCGCTGGTGCCGGCGGCGATGACCGCGACCTTGCCGCGACCTTCTTTCGGAACCGGAGTACCGAGGGTGAGGCAGCGCGCGAGCTCGGCATGACGCACTGGCGTGACCGCGGGATCGAAGGCGGCGATCACGGTGGCGGCTTTGGCATCGTCGATGCGCGTGATGAGACAGGGCGCGCCTTTGCCGACGATGGCGGTGGCGATACCGATGATTTGAGCCGCCGTCTTGCCTTCGCCGAAGATCACCTCGGGGGCCCCCTGCCGGAGCGCGCGGTGGTGATCGACCATCGCGTAGCCGAGGTCGGTGAACGGAAGATCGCGGAGCTTGGCCACCGCGTCGTCGAGCGACGCTGCTCCGGAGCGGACGGAGTCGAGGAGGGCACGGAGCTTGGCTTCGTCCATGGGCGTCCTCTCTAGCACCGCAGATGCGGGATGGTGTACGAGACCCGACATGCCTTTGCCGCTCGCACCCTTCGTCGCCGCCCTCTTGGGCGTCGTCTTCGGGCTCGTCGGCCGCGACGAGGTTCGGCGCACCACCACGCCGCCTTCGTCGACCCGCGGCTTCATCTCGGTGGCGCTCGTCTCGGGGCTGCTCCTCGCCCCCGCGCTCGCGTACTTCGTCGCCTTCTACCCCGACTGGTCGTACGCGTACCTCTTGCCGGGCGAGCGCGTACCGTCGGCGGTCGAGCTCCTCGAGATCGTCGCCATCGCCGTCATCCCCCCGGCGACGTACGCGTGGACGGCCATCGCCCTCCGGCGCCACGCGGTGCGCGAATTGGTGCGGGGCGTGTCGCTGGTGGTCGTGCTCCTGACAGTGGCCATCGCCTTCGTCGGACCTCGCCTCACCGTCGCCACCACGTTCGCCGGCTTCCACGACGGCATCGACGTGCGTCCGGTCGGCGGCACCTCACTGGGAATCTCCATTCTCTGGATCGACGGGTTCTTCTTCGTCGGTGCCGCGTACGCTGCTTCTCGCCTGCGCGCTGCGTCGCGCGGTTGAGTGCTGCGCGCTGCGTCGCGCGGTTCCGCGTTGCCCCACGGCGTCGGACTCGATATCGAGACCGTCCCGTGAGCGATCAGGCCCAATCCGACGCCCCCCTCCGCCGCACTTCTCTCTACGAGGCCCACAAGCGCGCCGGCGCGCGAATGGTCCCCTTCACCGGCTACGAGATGCCGGTGCAGTACAGCGGCCTCGTCGACGAGCACAAGGCGGTGCGCGAAGCGGTCGGGCTCTTCGACGTCTCGCACATGGGCGAGCTCGAGCTGCGTGGCGTCTACGCCAAGCAGGTCGTCAATTTCCTCGTCACCAACGACATCGGCAAGCTCGTGGACGGGCAAGCGGTCTACACCTGCTGCTGCAACGCCGAGGGCACCATCCTCGACGACTTGATCATCTATCGCGCGGCGAGCGATCGGTTCCTCGTCGTCTGCAACGCGAGCAACCGTGCCAAGATCGTGGCGGTCTTCGAGAAGGCGGCGAAGGACCACTGCGAGTTCGTCGATCGCAGCGACGAAACCGCGCTGATCGCGCTCCAAGGTCCGAAGGCGTGGCAGGTGCTGGCGCAGGCCGGTGACATCTCGCACCTTGCAGCGATGCCCGCTTTCCACTTCGGCGAGGCCAACCTGTTCAACGTCCCCTGCACCGTCGCGCGCACCGGATACACCGGGGAGGACGGCTGCGAGATCTTCTGCCCGTGGGACGAAGCCCCGAAGGTGTGGGACGGGCTCCTGACGGTCGGCGCGCCGTTCGGCATCAAGCCCGCAGGTCTCGGATGTCGCGACACGCTCCGCCTCGAGTGCAAGATGGCGCTCTACGGCAACGACATCGACGAGACGACCAACCCGATCGAGGCTGGTCTCTCCTGGACGATCAAATTCGAGAAGGGCGACTTCGTCGGCCGCGAGGTGCTCGCGCGCGCGAAAGAGCGCGGCGTCACCCGCAAGCTGGTCGGCTTCGAGATGACCGGACGAGGCATCGCGCGGCACGGCTATCCGACCAAGGCGCCCGAGGGGGGCGAGCCGGTCGGCGTCGTCACCAGCGGCTCGCCGAGCCCGACCACCGGCAAGAACATCGGGCTCGCCTATTTGCCCGTCGCGCTCACCGCGATTGGAAGCAAATTTCTCGTCGATTGCCGTGGAAAAGACGTCGAAGCGGTCGTCGTGAAGACGCCGTTCTACAAGCGCAAGTAAGCTCTCGCACCGTCAGACTCGCCCGCTCAAGGAGCCGATCATCATGTCGAACGTGAACGTGCCCGACGACCTCCGCTACACCAAAGACCACGAGTGGGCGAAGCTTGACGGCAACAAAGTCCGCGTCGGAATCACCTCCTTCGCGGTCGAGCAGCTCGGTGACATCACCCTCGTCGATCTCCCCAAGGTCGGCACGAAGCTCGAGGCCGGCAAGGCGTTCGGCACCGTCGAGAGCGTGAAGACGTTGAGCGATCTCTACGCACCGATGTCGGGGACCGTCGTCGAGGTCAACGAGGCGTTGGCGAATGCGCCCGAGCTGGTCAACGAAGGCGCCTTCGACAAGGGCTGGATGATCGTCCTCGAAGTGGCCGACAGCACCGGCTTCGATGGGCTCCTCGACGCTGCTTCGTATCGCAAGCATCTCGACGAGTCGGCGCACTGAAACGAAGGCGGCGCTCTCGCCCCGTATTGGCGTAAACGTCGCGTCAACCTCGCGTCAACCTCGCGTCACCTCGCGTCACGTCGGGCCGCATGAAAAACGATCTCTCCGTCGTCATGCGCAAGGTCGTGGGGGACGTCGAAGGACATCCCTCGCTGCAGCGCTTGCTCCGGCTCGCGACACGTACCGCCGGTGGCACGGGCGCGTTGGTGTCGTTCATGGACGGCGAGGACTCGCTCCAGCTCCTCGGCCACGGCATCCCGCTCGCCGCGCGCGGTTGGCTCCAGCTCGCGGTCCAGCTCGCCGAGCCCGGACGCAGCCAGGTCGAGGACGCGACCCTCGATCCGCGTCTCCGACTGCTCCCGATCGTCACCGAGGAGCCCTTCGTCCGCATGGCGGCGGGCTTTCCGCTGGTGCGCAAGAGCGGTTCGACGATCGGCGCGCTCTGCGTCGTCGGGCCGAAGGCGACCGCGCTCGACCAAGCGACGCGCGAGGCCATCGACGACATCGCAGCCCTGCTCATCGACGAGCTCGAGGTGCGCCGAGGCGCGCAACTCAGCTCGGAGAAGGCCGCCGAGGAGCAAGAGCGCGCGCAGCAGATCAGCGAAGTGCTCGAGGCTTCGCCGCTCGGCATCATCGCGGTGGACAGCGCCGGCCGCTTGCAGACGTGGAACGCTGGCGCCCAACAGATCTTGGGCTGGCTCGCCTCCGAGGTGCTGGGCAACACCCTGCCGCCGATCGTCCCGCCCGACTTACGGCGCGAATGGCTCGAGCTGCAGGCCGCCGGGATGCGCGGCGAGACGAGACGCCTGACAACGCGCCGACAGCACCGCGATGGCCGAGAAATCGTGGTCGATTTGGCCCTCGCGCCGATGCGCGCGAGCGACGGGACGATCCGCGGACGCGTCGCCGTGTTCGCCGACGTCACCGAACGCGAGGAAGCGCGTCGCAACCTCGCCGAGAGCGAGCTTCGCTATCGACTCCTCCTCGAGCAGGCGGGCGACGGCATCATCATCTCCGAAGACGGCGGCGCCATCCTCGAGGCCAACGATCGCATCTGCGAGCTGCTCGGGCGTGATCGCGAGAGCCTCGTCGGCACCGACGTCGCGCTCCTCGACGCACGAGCGCCCGACAAACCGAGCACCCAACGCACGGTCGTACGCGATGTGATCTTCGGTCGCCTCGTCGGTCAACCGGTGCACGACGAGCGCTCGCTCCGGTGCGCCGACGGTTCGGTGCGCGTGCTCGACGTCACCACCAAGGTGCTCCCCGATGGTCACGCCATCGGCATCTACCGCGACCTCTCCGAGCGGCGACGCGCCGAAGAAGCGCTTCGCCTCTCGGAGTCGAAGTTCCGCCGGCTGATCGAGAGCGCGCCCGACGCGGTGCTCGTCCAACGTGACGGCCGCATCCTCTACGCCAACCAGGCGCTCGTACAATTGCAGGGTTTTTCCAGCGCCGATGCGCTCATCGGTCACTCCGTGCTCGAGCTCGTCCACCCCGACGATCGAAGCACCGCCCGCGAGCTCGGCGCCGGCAGCGAGCCACCGCAGAGGTTTCATCGACACCGCGAATTGCGACACCTCCGGCGCGACGGCGTGGCGGTGAGCGTCGAGGTGAGCACCGTGCCGGTCGAGTACGAAGGCGGCGCGGCGACGGTCGCTTTCATCCGCGACGTCAGCGCACGCAAGGAGCTCGAGCGGCGCCTCCTCGTCACCGAGCGCATGGCCTCCGTCGGTACGCTCGCCGCCGGCGTCGCCCACGAAATCAACAACCCGCTCGCCTACGTGCTCACCAACCTCGAGTTCGCCCTCGGCGAGCTCGGCAGCCAGCTCAGCGTCGGCAGCCCGCGCATGACCGAAGCGTTGCTGGCGCTGGAAGAGGCGCGGCGCGGCGCCGAGCGTGTGCAGCAAATCGTCCAGAGCTTGAAGACGTTCTCGCACCCCGAGGAAGATCGACGGCGCCCCGTCGACGTCAGGCGTACGCTCGATCTCGCGATTCGGATGGCGACGAGTGAAATCAAGCAGCGGGCGCAGCTGCGGCGGCACTACGGCGACGTCCCGGCGATCGAGGCCAACGAGTCGCGGCTCGGACAGGTGTTCCTCAACCTGCTGGTCAACGCCGCGCAAGCGATCCCCGACGGCCATGTCGGCGAGCACGAGATCACCGTCAAGACCGCGACCGACGCCCAAGGACGGGCCGTCATCGAGGTGACCGACACCGGTCCCGGCATCGCGCCCGAGGTCATCGGACGCATTTTCGACCCATTTTTCACGACCAAACCCGTCGGCGTCGGCACCGGGCTCGGGCTCTCGATTTGCCACAACATCGTCCGCTCGCTCGGCGGAGAGATCGCCGTCGAGAGTCGCGTCGGGGTCGGCACCACCTTGCGCGTGACCTTGCCACCGGCCGGCGCCGAGCGCGCGAAGGTGCACACGACCAACCTCCCCGCCCCTGCCGCGCTCCGTCGCGCCCGCGTCCTCGTCATCGACGACGAGCCGGCGATCGGCGCCTCGATTCGCCGCGTCCTCTCGGCGCACCACGACGTCGAGGTGGTCACTGGCGGCCGCGACGGCGTCGCCAAGCTCACCGGCGACGTGAGCTACGACGTCGTCCTCTGCGACCTGATGATGCCCGATTTGACGGGAATGGACGTCTGGGAAGAGCTGTCGCAGAAGCGCCCGGACATCCTCCCGCGCATCGTCTTCCTCACCGGGGGCACCTTCACCGAGCGGGCGCGCATCTTCGTCGAGGAGCGTCCGGACAAAGTCGTGACCAAGCCGTTTCGGCCGCAAGAGCTGCGTCAACGCGTGGCGGCGATTCTCTCGGAAATCGACGGCGCCACGGCCAGTTGAGCCCCATGTCGGCTCGGGGTAGCAGGTTCCGCAGCATGCGATTCCTGCCGCACACGCAATCCGAGATTCGCGAAATGCTCGCCGTGATCGGGGTCGATTCGCTCGACGCCCTCTTCGCGCCCATCCCCGAGGGCAACCGCCTCGGGAGGCCACTCGCGATCGAGCCGGCGCTCGACGAGGTCGGCCTCATGCGCCACCTCGACGAGCTCGCCGATCGAAACGACGCGCACCGCGCGCTCTCCTTCCTCGGGGCCGGCATCTACGCGCACCACGTCCCGCCGATCGTCGATCAGCTGCTCCTGCGCGGCGAGTTCATGACGGCGTACACGCCCTACCAGGCGGAGGTCGCGCAAGGCACGCTGCAGGCGATCTTCGAGTTCCAGACCATCGTCAGCGAGGTGCTCGGCCTGCCGATCGCCAACGCCTCGATGTACGACGGTGCGAGCGCCGCGGCCGAGGGCGTGCTCATGGCCCGCCGCATCACCAAGCGGAGCAAGGCGATCGTCTCGAGCGCGCTCCACCCCGAGTACACCGCGACGATCCGCACGTATTTGCAGGGTCTCGAGGTGACCGAGCCGAAGGTGCCGAAGGGCATGAAGGCGCGTGACGTGCGTCTCTCGTCGATGATCCCGGTCGGCACGTCGGCCGACGGTCGCACCGACATGGCCGCGCTCGAGGCCGCGCTCGCCGACCCCGACGTCGCCTGCGTCGTCATCGGCGAACCCAACCTCTTCGGCGTCCTCGAAGACGTCGCCGCCATCGCCGAGCTCGCGCACAAACATGGCGCGCTCCTCGTCACCGCCAGCCCCGAACCGGTCGCGTTCTCCGTCGTCGCATCGCCGGGCGAGCGCGGCGCCGACATCGCCGTCGCCGAAGGACAACCGCTCGGCTTGCCTCCGCAGCTCGGCGGACCTGGCTGCGGCCTCCTCGCCTGTCGCGACGGTCGAGAATACCTCACCAACATCCCCGGTCGCCTCGTCGGCGAGACGGTCGATACCAAGGGCAACCGTGGCTACGTGCTCACCCTCTCGACGCGTGAGCAACACATCCGCCGCGAACGCGCGACGTCGAACATCTGCACCAACCACTCGCTGATGGCGCTCGGCGTCTGCATCCGCATGTGCCTCCTCGGCAAGGTGGGCTTCGTCGAGCTCGGCAAGCAGTGCCTCTCGCGCGCCGAGTATCTCAAGGGTCGCCTCGCGCAGATCCCCGGCCTCGAGATTCCCTACAGTGGTCCGACGTTCAACGAGTTCGTCGTTCGTCGCAAGTCGGGCGACGCGGCACCGCTCATCGCCGCGATGCACGCGCGCGGCATTCTTCCGGGCGTCGACCTCGGACGTTTCGACGCGGCGCTGAAAGATCGCTTCGTCCTCGCCGTCACCGAGCGACACACGCGCGCCGACCTCGATCGATTGGCGGATGCTCTGGCGGATGCCTAGGGGCTCCCGGCGACGGCCGGGGATGTAACTGTCTACTTCGAATTCGGAGCGGGTTTTCGATTCGTGCCTCTCAGCGCAAATCGCGAAACCTGAGTGCGACTACTTCAAAAGAGAACCGCGCAACGCCTCGATTTCTCGGGCAATCATCTCCACCGACGCGTTCATCTGATGATCGTCGTCGGTCTCGAGGTGCTTCACGAAGGGCCGAGTCGCCGCGTACGTGCGTGACAGCTCCGGCTCGACCACCACATCGCGGGTGCCGTGAAGAATGGTCGTCGGCACGAGCACGTCCGGCCAACGCGGACCTTTGCCGACCTTGCTCTGCGCGTCCTCGGGAGCGTCGTCACCGTCGGTGCGCATCGCGTCTTCGACGAAGCCGAAGTCGACGTCGAGGTGCCCATTCGGCGCCGCGTGGTCGACGTAGCGCATCGTCCCCTCGGCCTTCCACTTCTCCCACGCGGGCTCGCCGGTACGCACGCGCCAGCGAGGCACGAGGCGAAACGCCGGCGCGATCAAGACCACCCCGACGATGCGTGGATCACGCTCCGCCGCACGCGCCACAGTGAGACCGCCGAGGCTCGAGCCGACCGCGAGGGCGCGTCCACCTTCCGGAATCGCCGCGCGCACGACGTCGATCATCGCCGAGAGGCGTAGCCGATGGCGATCGGAGACGCGGAGATCGAGCCGCTGCATCTCGGGAAAGAGCGAGGCGAGCGCGCGTCCCTTCGAAGAGAGCGGACTCGACGCGAAGCCGTGGCAGTAGAGGAGCTGCAGCATTTTTTTTCGAGTGTCCGGCGAGAGCGGTTGACTACCTAGCGTGGGCGAGTAAGGTGCGTCGCTCGTCGCCCGCCCCCAGCGGGAGACGCGTCACGAGATGGGGCTGTAGCTCAGCTGGGAGAGCGCCAGAATCGCACTCTGGAGGCCGCGCGTTCGATCCGCGTCAGCTCC
>JANYDK010000047.1 GCA_025363655.1 Deltaproteobacteria bacterium
ACCGCCGGCGCCGGCGGACGTCGTTGATCTCGCGACCGAGCGAGCGCGTCGAGGTGGGTCGTGATGCCCAGCGTCTGTCTGCCGACGATGACGCCGGCGAACGAGATGGCGGTGACGTGGTCGGCTGCCCGGGCCGCTCGCGCGCTCCGCCGTCTGCTCCCAGTCGCGCGTCGCCTCGTGACGTGGGGAGTGGATTTTTCACACCCCGTTGCTTCGCTGCGCGTGGCCCTGTGCAGCGCTGAGGTCGACCGCGCCGAGCATGCGTCGGGGGCGCGGATGGCGGGCGATGTCGCTCGGGCTGCACTGAAGGAGTTTTTCGGTGCCCCCGGTCTCAGTACCGTCATCGTCATGGCCTATCGCACGCGGGACCTCACCGCCGAGGAGATCGGCGCGATCGACGACGCGAGGGCGGTGATAGGCGATCCGCCGCTGTCGGTGTGGCTGGCGAGGAAGGTGACGCCGTGAACCGCCGAGCGGAGCGGCGTACGATGGGCACCGTGGCGACGAAGAAGAAGGCGGAGCCGCGGCCGCGGCAGAGGAAACGGCCTAGGGCCAATACCGCGTTCTCGCGCGACCTCAAAGCCAGCGACATCGACCAACTCGCGCGCCTGCTTAGCGATGCGAAGGCGCTGGCCGCGAAGCTCGGCAAGCGGCGCGTCCAACGGCTCTTGCTTGTGGCGCAGGTCGAACTTGGTTCGGCGTCCGGTGCCTGGCTTGAGGAAGCAAATCGTGCGTCGCTGGCCCGGCTCGATCCTTTGCTCGCTGACGCTCTTGGCCGTCACGATCCGGAGGTGCCGAAGCGCGGCAGCATCAAGATCGCCCGCGACGTGGTGCGCCGGCAAGTCGAGCTGATTCGAAAGCCCACCTACGAACGCGGCGGTCGAGATGTTGCGCACGATGAAGACTCGCGCGCGGATCTATTCCTCATGTTCTGGCCGATCACCGTCGAGAATTTTCCGAATCTCAGACCATCATTCGACGGAATCGACGCGCACCGAGCCGCCGTAAGGCAAGTATTCATCGTCAACGACGTGCAAGATCCTGATGTCGCAACGTCGATGCTTGCCACACAGCTGATGATCGCTCTCGGCGTGCCGAAGGCGACCGCGCGCGCCATCGCCCGCAAACATTAGGTAAATATGCAGTTGTGATCGTTCACAGAGAACGATCACAGCTTCAGCGCGCGAGGACGACGCGAAGCATGGTGTCTCATCATGTCGCAACGTCACAAGCCCCCGACGGTCACAACGCGTGTTCCTCGTGACCTCGTCGTCGCCGCGACTCGTCGGGCCGGCGAGCTGACCGCCGAGCTCGGGCACCACGTGCCCGTCGGCGCCGTGCTCGCTGCCGCCGCTCATCGCGGCATTGGCCAAGTGACGACAGCGGACGTCGCCTCCCCGCGCTGAAAAGCGCGAGGACGGAAGGGTACCAGCCCAACCGCCCTCCATCCCCGACATCACCGAGGATCAAGATGAAACCTACTTCTTCTCCGCCAACGCGCAAGCCTGATGATGACGACTTCGTCGAGGTCGTGATCCGCGTGCCGCGCGCGTCGCTTGCTGCGCTCGTCGGCGTCGTCGCCACGCCGGCGCCGTACACCTCGAAAAACCTCCCGCCGGCGATCGCGTCCTCGCGCTCGTATCGCGAGCACGTGCGTTCGATGCCAGGCGCTCGACGCGTCGGGCGCGATTGGGTGATCGACGTCGGCGACTGGAACGCTGGTCTCGCGGCCACTCGTCGAGCGCCGAAGGCGACGAAGCCAATCGATCCGCCTCGGCCCGTCGACGACGTCGACACGTTGCTCGCTGGCGGGGGCGTGAAGCTGCGCGCCGTTGGAGGTCGACGATGAGAGTGCAACGTCTCGCTCATCGTGTGACGTGCCACGTCTGCGAGGTCGCAGGCGCCGCCGTCTGCCTCGCGTGGGACACGCCGCTCTGCGTGGCGTGCTTCGAGCGCGCCTTCGTCGAGATGGTCGGCCCGTCTGAGCGAGGCGGTGCCGTGCCCGTCGACGCCACCGAACTACTGACGATGGCCGAGCGCCGTCACGAGGTGGCAGCGTGATGGATCGCGATCTCATCCGTCGGTTCATCGCCGAGCTCGAAGCCGCGGAGGCGACGGAGGATCTCGCGCGCGTCGAACAACATGTCGGCGAGGCGCTTCGACTGCAGCTCCAGATCCGGCAGCGACTCCAGGCATTCGATCATCGGCTCGGTGATCTCCAGCGCAAGATCCTCCCCCATCAGCAGCGCCGACGACTCGCGCTCGGTCTCGGGCCGAGGCCCAAATGGTGACGTGGGAACAAGCGACCGAGGGCCGCATCCGGCCAATGCCCGCATCGAACGCGGCCGTCGACGAATGCCCGCTCGAGGACTGGCCTAAAGAGGCGTTCGACGCTCTCACGCCCGCGCCGTCGACACCGTTGGTCGAGCTGCCGGCGGAGGCGCTCGCGCCCATCGAGTCGTCGCCGGGCGGGTTCCGACTCGTGAAGTCGTCGGTGATCTACGAACCCCTGCCGCCAGCCGACTATCTTGTCGACGGCGTGATCCGATCCGGGTCGCTCCTCTTGCTTGCCTCCTACGGAGGCTCCGGCAAGACGTGGCTGGCGATCGACCTTCTCGTCTCCGTCGCCACCGGCGGCAAGTGGCTTCGCAGATTCGACTGCCGTCAAGGCCCGTGCACGCTCTTGGACTACGAGAGCGGAGAGTACGAAGATCGGCGCCGTATCCAACTCGTGTCGCGCGCCCGCAAAGTCGAAGCCTGCGAGCTCGACATCGCGCCGATGCCGAATGTCTACATGGGCGACGCGTCATTCGAACACCGAGTCGGCGAACTCGCCAAGGTTCGTACGCTCATCGTCCTCGACTCGCTCGCCGCTGCGTCGCCAGGCGCGAAAGAGAACGAGGCGTCTATGCGTGTCGGCCTCGACCAACTCCGTCGCATCTCCGAGGCGACGGGCTGCACGTTCGTCGTCATCGTGCACGCCAAAAAGACCAGCGGGTCCAAGGCGGAGATCGACCCGAGAGAGATCCTTCGCGGCTCGTCTGCCATCTACGACGCCGCCGATGCCGTTCTCGTCGTCGCCTACACGAAAGGCAAGCCACTGCGGCTGATGCAGTGCAAGGCCCGCCACGGCGTCGAGATCGACTCCATCGACGTCGAGCTGGTCAACCGCGACGGAGGCGTCGCCATCGTTGCGTCGGCGCCTCAGGGACGTGCGGCGTCGCCCAATGGCGGTGCGTGGTCGGAGCTAAAGACCAGGCTCCTCGATGCTGCCAAGCGGCTCGGCGGCATGTCCAAGAACGCGCTGGCCATCGAGGTCAAGGGCACCCGATCCGACAAACTAAAGGCCATCGACGAACTCGTCGCCGAAGGTCGAATCGCCCTCCTTGGTGGCGTCTACCGGTTCGCGAACCACCGCGAACCACCTGCGGGGGGGGCATGATCGATTCCACACGAGAAATCACTGGTTCGAACCGGTTCGGGTGCGGTTCGCGAACCACTGGTTCGCGGGGTCGCCCCTCTATAGGGCGAACCACCGAACCGGCGACCCTCGATGGGACCCGGAACGGTAGCCCCGACTGCGCCTGTTTCTCGGAGCTCTGCCGTTGGTGCTCTCCGTCAGCTGCACTCCCGTGCGCGCGCGTCGAGGCGAAGAGGACCGAGGGGAACGCGGCGCGATCGACGTCGCAGAAGGGGACGGTCAAGAACGTGACGCCCAGCGCAGGGCGTGACGTATCCGAGCATGACGGGTCTGTACCCCGTTCGACCGAGCCTATTTTCCAGCAAAATGCTGCGCGGTGGCCGCGTTTCGGCTTGCCATGGCGCGGCGAAACCAGACTTCGCGGCGAGGGTCAGGGTTTGGTCTCGCCGCGTGCCTCGGCTGGCGGTGCGTTGTTTCGGCGGCGCACCGCCAGAAGTGAGGGATCAACTTCGCGCTGTGAAAGCAGGTCAGAGAGCGAGAGCAGCGCGTGCCGCGAGTCGGGGGGCGGCGACGGGCGGGTATTCCTCCGTCGTCGCTCCTCGGCCACGCTGGGACGTCCGTCGCTCCCCCGCACCACGCGCACGTCGGCGGTGGCGATGGCGCGTCAGCGCACCGCTGAGAGGGCCGCGCGATGACCATCGAGACCTCGCATGGAAAGGCACGGCCGACCCTGCCACGCTCGAGCGACCTGCAGGCCGTGCCCGCTCCGGTCGGCGAGCCGTCCGCAAGTCGCGATGCGGCTGGCCGATTCGCGCCCGGCAATGTTGTCGGACGGGGCAAGGGATGGAAGCGAGCGATCGCCCGCCTGCTCGGTCGTGACGTGTCCGACCCTGTCGCCGTCGCTGTCGCACACGACGCCTGGACAATCTTTGCCGCCTGCATCCGAGAGCTTCCCCACGACGGCCCGATAGTCCGCGGGCTCGTGGCCCAAAAAGCACGACACGACGCGCTCGCTGGGTTCTGGGCCGCTCGTGCCGTTGAGGTCGGCCTCACGACCGACGAGGGCATCACCGCACAGACGCAGGCGACCCTCCATGGCCAGCGAGCAGAGCGATTGACGGTCACCGCGCTCGACGTCGCCACCAAGCTCGCGGCCACCCGTCCCCGTGCGCCCACCGCGGCCGACACGCCGTGGTTCGTTCCCACACCTCCGAAGGAGTCACCGTGACCAGCGCCGTTGCCATCCCCTTCGTCGGCTTCGCCGCCTTCCTCGGCGACCGCCTCACCCTCGGCCAACGCGTCCTATCGCTCGTCGCCTTCGACGGCGCCGACCCGAGCCAGCTTCACGGCGCCGAGGCCGACTACGCCCGACGCATCTTCGGCGATCTCGTCGAGACCCCCGACTGCGCGCGCTCGGTCGTCTGCGTCGTCGCCGGCGCGCGCGGCGGTAAGACCTGGCTCGCCGCCCGCCGTCTCCTCCATCTTGCCCTGACCGTGTCGCTCGACACGCTCGCGCGCGGTGAGATGGCCTTCGGGCTCTTCGTCGGCCCCGATATGCGGCTCGCCCGTCAGGGCCTCCGATACGCCCTCGGCGCCGCGCAGTCCGCACCGTCCATCGCTCGCCTGGTCAGCGACGTGAGCGTCGACGGCTTCACCCTCACCCGCACCGATCGTCGCACCGTCCGGTTCGAGTGCTTGCCGGCGACACGCGGCGGTTCCGCACTTCGCGGCCGCGCCCTCGTCGGCGCTGTATTTGATGAGTCCTCGTTCTTCCGAGGCGATGACGCGATAGTGAACGACCTCGAGATCTACCGCGCCGTCGCGCCGCGCATCATGCCGGCGGGCCAGCTCTTGATCATCTCGACTCCGTGGACCGAGAGCGGGTTGCTCTTCGACACGTTCACCACAAACCACGGCCACCCCGTCACCGCGATCGCCGCCCACGCACCAACGACGCTCCTCCGCGACGACGCGCACACCCACGCGATGGTGGACCGAGAGCGCGCGAACGACCCAACGAACGCCGCCCGCGAGTTCGACGCACTCTTCGTCGCCGGCGCTGGTTCGCAGCTCTTCGACCCGTCGGCGTTCGATTCCTGCATTGTCGAGGGAGCTCCGATGTCCGTGGCTCGCCCCGATGGATCGACCATCGCCGCTGCGATTGACATCGGGCTTCGCTCCGACGCCTCGGCGCTCGCGATCGTCGCCCGAAAATCCAACGCGTTCGCACTTCTGCACGTCGACGAGATCAAGCCGGCCAAGGGCGCCCCCCTTCGCCCGTCCGAGGTCTGCGCGCAGTTCGCCGCGACCCTTGTGCGATTCGGCGTGCGATCGGTCTGGTCGGACTCGCACTACGTGGAGTCCACGCGCGAGCACATGCAGCCGCACGGCATCCACGTCCTCGACGCGCCGGCGGGCCAGCAAGGCAAGATCGACGTCCACCTCGCCGCAAAAACGATCGTCCACGAGGGCCGCCTTCTCATGCCGCCGCTGCGCGCCGTGGTGGACCAACTCCGCGCGATCCGCGTGCGGCCGACTGCCGGTGGTGGTCTCCAGATCACATCGCCCCGCCGCCCTGGCTCGCACGGTGACGTTGCAAGCGCGGTGGTGCTGGCGCTTTGGGCAGCCGACCAAACTTCGGGCGCGCGGATGCTGCCCGAAACCGAAATCGCAATTGTCGACAAGTTCGGCGACTACGCCGGAGCACGCGTTTGGACTGATTACGGAAGGGGATATTGACCACATGACATTCATCGAATCACTCCGCTCGCACCTCGCGAACCCCACCAAGCCGCTCGGAGACGGTCGTCCCCGTCTCTCGGCCGAGTCCGTCGAGACATTGGGGATCGATGTCTTCGCGGATCTCATCGCCGAGTACTTCGCGCACGACTCGTCCTGGAAAAGCAACGCCGGCTACCTCCTCGGCATCGGCTCAGAGGAGCTGTTCCCGAACTGTCGTCTCGGGGAGGAGCAAGCCTTCGGGCTTCGGCGAACCCCCCGGGGCGACCAGGTACACGCCGAGCCCTTCACTCGCGCGCTCTCCTCGCGGTCGGGCCTCGGCCTCGTCCAGGATCACGCGCCGACTTTGTTCGATGCCGCTCGACGGTTGCGCGATCGCGTGCTCGTGCTCCATGCGCACTTCGATCCGAGTCGCGCCGGCAGGCCAGACTCCGGCCAATCAATAGGCGTCAGGCTCTTTCATCGGCCCGACGACGCGAAGAAGGCGTGGGTCGAGTTCATCCCGCCGCCGCAAACGGTCGTGCCGATCCGGCGCGACGATGAGCCGACCGCCGAAGAGATCCGCCGACGTGCTCTCGCCGCCGTCGCGAACCAACAGGCAGAAATTCTGCTTCGATGCGCCATCGCTCTTGGCGTCGTCGACGAGCACGGCTCGCTTCTTCCGCCACCGCCGAGGGCGGCATGATCGTCTCAGTCGTCATCGTCGGATCCGACATCGGTGTGACTGCGGCCATGAACGGCCTCGAGATCACCGTGCGAGTCGTCGATGGCGACGTCGCGGCCGCCGCGACACGCGCACGCGGCCTGCTGACTCGCCTGGCCCGCTTCGACGGCGGCGACATCGTGTTGCCCGTCGTCCTTCCTGCCGTTCCTACACCACCGCCGAGCTTTCGCCTTCGCGCGCTCGGCATTGCCTGAGGTGACCCCATGATGATCCACCGCTCCTCCTCCGTCGTCCGCTCCTCGTCCTCGACTCGAACGATCGACGTCATCGCCAGCACCGATGCCATCGATTCGTACGGCGAAAAAATTGTTCAGCGGTGGCGCCTCGAGCGCTATCGCGCGAATCCGGTGGTGCTGTGGAACCACAACGCGTCGGGAGGGCTCTTTGGTGGTGACGCCGCCGACACGCTGCCGATCGGTCGCGCAGAAGACATTCGCGTCGAGGACAAGGCGCTCCGATGTCGAATCGTGTTCGTTTCTGCTGACGCGAACCCGATGGCCGAGAAGGTTGCCAAGCTGTACGCGGAGGGCGCTCTCAACTCCGTGTCGGTCGGCTTCAGCCCGGGCGATGTGCGCGTCGAGAAATCCGGCAATGGCTCTGAAGTGGTCGTCCTCGACGACAACGAGCTCTTCGAGATCTCTTGCGTGGCCATTCCGGCCAACCCCGAGGCCGTCGTCGAGCAGCGTCGCAAGAGCATTGCTTCGCTTCGCAGCCAGGTCCGTACCGGCCCCGTCGGCATCGATCTCTCCGAATCCGCGGTCGACGCGAAGCTCGCCGAAGTCTTCGGGCGGACGGGCAAACCGATCTCGAGAAGCGATGCGATGACCTTGATCGTTGCGCAGCCTCAGATCGATGCGCGCGAGGCCGCTGCGATCGCCGCGTTCGCCGAAAGCCGTCGAAAGGCAGTCGCCGCGCAAAAGGAGGAACGCGCGCGCGAGCTCGCGTTCGACACGCGCGTCGCCGACTTCATGCGCACGAATCCGAACGTCGCGAAGTCGACCGCCATGTACGAAGTCGCACGCGGCGGCGGGAAGTAGGCGGCACCAATGCCCAGCTGGCGAGCCGTCTACGACACGCAGGCCGAAGCCAATCAGGCCTGCGCCGACACAGAGTCGCGCCTTGTCGCGGAGTACACCGCGGCCACCGAAGCGACCGGGCAGGCCGTTGGACCGTGTCCGGTGGTGCGATTCCAATATCTCTCGATCGACCGCCTGCCGCCCGGCGCCATTCCAGGCTCGGTTCCCTACGCGCGCGTCGTCGTGATGATGACCGGACCCGACGGGTGCAAGGCAAAGGGCAACAAGATTTGTCGCCTTGCCGACATCAATCCGTCGACGGGCGGTAGCGGCTACCTGAAAGCGACGACGCTCGCGACGCTGACCGCGAAGAGCTCGGTCGCGCAGTCGACGCAGATCGCCAACCTTCCGGCGCTGGGAAGTGTGGCCGCGAACGCCGTCCTTCGAGCGACCAACGGCAAGCTCTACAAGACCGCCAGCCTCATCACGCTCACGAGCGGGTCAGCCGGCCTTGCTGGAATCGTCGAGGTAGACTCGTCGGACCCGCGCGAGGTGACGCTGGGCACATCGCTGCAATTCGTGGACGCCACCTATGCGGGCGCCATATGCAACGTCGACGGGATGGCACATGCGACCGGCGCGATCGGTTCCACGCTCATCGACCGCGCCACCGGGCTGACCTACGAGCTCGCGACGACGCTGGACCTGCCGCTGACGGTCGGTCTCTCCGGCGACATCACCGCCTCTTGCTCCTTCACCGGCGACAACCCCGGCCCGAACGCCGTCGCCGTCGGCACCGTCCTCGAGTTCAACCCGCCGTTGCCAGGCATCGCGACGAAGTGCACCGTCACCACCTCTCCAACAGTGGGCGTGCCGGCGAATCTCGCTCTCCTCGACACCGCCGCATCGGTGACCCTGTACACGGCGACCGATGTCGTCATCGGTGACGCAGGGAAGGCGCTGGTCGCGTTCGTGCCCGACCCGTCCGTCTCCGACTATCACCTCGCGCTGCCGCACGCCGCGCTCTCCGTGGTGACGCCACCAACGGGCGTCGCGTCGACGGTCGACATCGTGAGCGCGCCCGGCGGACTCGTCCTGCCCTTCGACGCCCCATCGCAGGTCGTGGGCGGCCCGGTGACGTTCTCGTCGTACGTGCGCCAGGAGCCAGGCGGCAAGTGGTCGGCAAACGTCTTCACCGAGCCGATGGGGACGTGACCATGACGACCAAGCTCGAAATCGAAATCATCAGCGACATGCTCAGAGAGGTTCTCGCCGATCGGTCACGGCCGGTCGAGGACATCGAGCTCATTCTTCAGGGCTACTGCGAGCGAATCGAGACGCGCGGCATCGACACGTCGGAGCTGCGCGCGCACGCGAAGCGCGTGATGGAACTGCGTGCGGCTGAGCACGCGATGGGCGCGCCGGTGAGGCTGGCGCGCGGTGGGCTCGCCTAGCGCGAGCAAAATACGGAGGCCATCGAATGTGGGAACTACTTCTCGTGCTCAGACCACCCAACAAGACGACGACGATCACGCCGAGCGATGCCACGGACCTCAGTGGCATCGTGAGCCGAGGCGTGTTCATCGGCGGGAGCGGCAACCTCGTCTTCAAGCTCTCCGCCGACACCGTCGCGGTGACGGTGCCGGTGACGGCCGGCCAATTCGTTGCGGGCAACTTCCTACGGGTGATGGCGGCGACGACGGCTACGAACGTCGTGGGGATCGGATGAGCGCGCGCAACAGGCAAGACCTCGAGAAGGTCGCGGTGCGGCTCGCCTCCTGGCTCGCCGTCGAGCTCCCCTCGCACGCCGAGGACCGCGCGGCCTTCTGGCGCGATGCACGGTCGACGCTGCGGAGGGCCAACGGCGTGCTTGTCGTAGAGGAGGTGCGCGAGGTGCTGGCGAAAGAGGAGGCGGCCTAGTTGTCGTTGTCGTTCAGAGTCGGATCAGAAGCCGCGACCCGGCATCTTGCTCGCGCTCGACCCGCCAGCGAATGGGGCATACACGTCTTCGCCGCCGGCCGACTCCACCGGACGTGCATGCAGAAAGGCTGCGAGAGCCGTCTCGATCTCGGTGCGCCGCCTCGCCAGCACGTCGTCGAATTCTGCGAGGTTTCGGGCGAAGGTTCGGTATCCGCCGAGGTCAGGCGCGGGACGTCCCTCCATTGCTGCTGTGATCTCACCGATGGCGAGCAGGTTCGCCATCAGGTCGGGCGAGTTGATCATGATGTGCCCCTGCGCGCTCGCCTGGCGCTCCTGCTCGATGTCGAAAATCGTGTGGATGCGATGGCTCTCCAAAATGCATGCGTGCCAGAAGTCGGCGCGCCGTTCGGCACTCATCGAAGCAACAGACTCAAGTCGATCCATCCAGTGGGCCATCGCTCACCTCCGCACCAAGCCTCGCCGACCACACTGCGGCGCGTGAACTGACCGGGCGAGCACGTCCCCACGGGGAGATCGTGCGTTCGATCGCTAGCTTTTTCCAGAGGTTGGGAGAAATCGACCGGGGAGGCGTTGCAGGCCGTTGCCTTATGTATATACATTAGTTGACGTCGCCGGACGTCTATACGAACGGATGGAAGCCATGCAGCATGCCGATGTGGCACGAGACAAGCTCTTCAACATCAGGGTGAGTGCCGAAGAGTGGGAGCGCTTGGAAGCGCTCGCCCGTCACTTCGGCCTGAACGTGGCCAGCACGATCCGCTTCCTCGCCAAGCGAGAAGCCGACGCGCTGGGCATCGGATCGGAGTCGCCAAAGTCGGCGAAGAAAGGAGCGAAGAAATGATGCAAGCCGACCCCGGCATCGGGCGCCCCGACGCGCCCATCGGCTCGCTGGAGTGGGCGCAGTACGTCCGTCTTCAGAGCCAACTCGTGATCGACGACGCGATCAAGCGTCCCGCGTCGGTCAAGCGCTACGTCGACACGCTCGTGAAGCTCCGTGCGTGGACGATGCTAAACAAACCCGACGGGTCGTACTTCGCGACGTGGGAGGAGTTCTGCGCGCACCCGAAGCCCTACGGATGGGGCATGCCGTGGGCGAAACTCAAGCGACTGATACGCGCGGCACAGGACGTTGCCTGCAAAGAGGAGGGCGAAGAAGAAGGGACCGACGACGCCACGGCGCGGATGATCGAAGCGCTTTCGCGGTACTACGACGCGACGCCCGACCAGACCGTTCACAGGGTGGTCCGAGAGGCGGTGATCGACGCCGCGGCTGTGATGATCCAAGCGCACGCTTCCGACAGAAAGGACGCGGCGGAGGACCCCCTCGTTCGAATCCTCGACGCAGATGGGCGCGCGCGTGCGTACAGAGAGGCGCGCTGTCGACTGAGCAGGACGGCGACTTCGCCCGACGGTCCGCACGGCGCAAGCATCGCCGAGGAGGCCAGGCGAACACTGGCCTTCCTCAATGGTCACCCTGGCGCCCTCATCTTTCTCGACGACGCTCCACGTATCACTGCAGCAACCAAGCCCAAGAAGTAGTCGGGGCCGCGCGTGTGCAACCACGCCGACCCCTTGGATCCACCTGCTGTTACCCAGGAGAATCACCATGAAGAATAGCACCGCACCGACCACGAAGCGCAGCACCGGCCCGAAGAGCGGGCCGAGGAGCAAGGCAACCGTCGCAAACGAGCCAACCAACGTCATCGCGCTGCCGAACTCGCCGCTGATGCGTGCCTCCGAAGATATCGTGCTCGTCAGCACTGGTACGCGCGGGAATTATGGTGTCGAGATCGCGAACCTGTCGATCGGCGACCTCATCGAGGAGCTCTTCGAATTCGAGCCGCTCAGCGATGGCAGTGAACGCATCTCACTCGCGGAGCACGTCCTCGCCGGCGTGGCCGCCGACCTGACGATGACTCTGGCGAGGCCAGTCGACCACGACCAAACGTTGGCGCTCTGGCGACTCGAACGTCGCGCGCGATGCGCGAGCGAGCTCGTGAGTCGGATCGGGAGCGCGCGCTTTCAGGCGACGGACGTCGACACGAAGGCGGTGGCGTCATGAGCACACCGATCAAGCACCGCCTGACGCCGGGTCGCTCGGCGATCAACCTTCGCCACCCTGGGATAGCGCATGATTACCTGTTTCTCCGTGTGCTGGACGCCGTGTACACGGTCCGTGGTCGTTCAGGTCGCTCCTTCGATTCGATCATCGCGCAGTTGGTCCGACGGGCCTACCGGCGCAAGATGCCTGACATCGATCAAATCTCGGATGCAACGATCGCGAAGTCGCGGCCACCCGCTGCGGTCATGGTTCCATTGCTACTCGCTGAGATGAGACGCTTCACTCCAGCGGAGTGGCGCTTTCTTCGCCACCATCGGGCCGCGCGACCTCGAGCGAAGCACAATGCGATGGCGGCTAGGCGCCGGGGAGGAAAGTAGCCATGGCACGCCCTGCATCCGGCTCGGTCTTTTTTCAAGGCGCTCGCTGGAAAGCGCGCCTCACTCTCCCCGACGGCACCCGCAAGGTCTTCCCACTGCCGCCTTGGTACACCGAGGAGCAAGCGCGCGAGAAGGCGGGGGAGCTCGCGCGCGTCGTCCGCGAGCGCGGCATCGAGTCGGTCGATGCTGTCGAAATTCCCAAGAGCGAGACGGTCACCGATTGGTGGAAGCGATTCCTGTCGTGGAAGGATTCCCGCGCGCAGCGCACCGTCGAGGACGCGCGCAGCCGCTTCACCAACTGGATCGAGCCAGTGATCGGCGGACTCGAGATCCGCATGGTCAAGCGCGACGACATCGAGCGCGTGGTGACCAAGCTCGATGCCGCCGTCGACACCGGCGAGCTCGCGCCGAAGACCGCGAAGAACATCTGGGGCGACGTCACCTTCGCGTTCAAGCAAGCCGCGACAGCGAAGCCCGCAGCTCGTCTCCGCGTCCGCGAGGACAACCCCGCACGCGACGTTCAAGGCCCGACTGACGACGGCGAGGACAAGGAGCACTGCATCCTCTACCCGCGCGAGGCCGTGGCGCTCTTCTCGTGTCCCCACGTGCCCCTCTCGCGACGCCGCGCCTACGCCGTGGCCATCTACATCGCGGCGCGCGCCGGCGAGTGCGCAGCCATCACGGCCGACGACGTCGACGTGGTCAACCGCAAGCTCTCGATCACGAAGCAAGTCGATCGAAAGACCGACGAGGACGTTCGTACGAAGACGAAGCGTGGTCGCAACGTCAGCGTCGAGGCCGAGCTCTCGCCCCTCCTCGAGGTGCTCACGGAGGAGCGTGGGGAAGGGCGGCTCATCGACCTCCCCTCGCGGAGCAACCTTGCCGAGTGCCTTCGCGGCGACGTCGCGATCGCGCTCGAGTGGGCCGGCATCCCCAAGAGGCCGGACCTGCTTCTCGATCAAGACACCGAACTCCGTCTCGCCCTTCGCTTCCACGACCTTCGTCACACCGGGCTCGTGTGGATGGCCGTGCGTGGCGACGACGGCGTCGCGATTCAGTGGCGAGGCGGGCACACGGACATGAAGACGACGAACGGCTACCTCGCCGCCGGTCGCCTTCTACGAGGCTCGTTCGGCACCCCGTTCCCGCCGCTACCTGCCGCCCTTCTCGAGCGGGTTTCGGCACGGGTTTCGGCTTCAGAATCTGCCGGCGCTCGCCGAACCACTAGGAAACGAGCGCAATCTTTGTGCGAAGGACGGGAGTTGAACCCGTACGCCTTGCGGCGCTGGAACCTGAATCCAGTGCGTCTGCCAATTCCGCCACCTTCGCGGGTGTCGAGCGGCGCAACCTGCCGGAATCGCTCGCGCCGGTCAAGCGGCGAACCGCTACTTGGCCACCTCGGCGCTCCACGCCGAGATCTTGTCGCACGGAACCCCAGCAAACAGCGTGACGCCCTTGCCGGCCGTCTGCAGCCCACGACAGCCCTTCATCGGCACCAGCACCGGCGGCGGCGTCCCGGGTTGGGGTTGGTTGGTCGCATCGGGCAGCTGCGGGAGCTTGCCCTTCGGAGGCGGCGGCGGGGCCTTCTTCTCGCCGGTCGGCTTCTCTTTCCCTGCCGGCAGCGGAGGCGGCGGCGCCTTGATGGGAGCGCCCCAGATTTCCAGGTCGCCCTTCACCTGCGAGGTGCCGTAGGCCTTCCCCCAACCGAGCGACAGCAGCTGCGCGGCGTCTTTCGCGTCGGCCTCGTCGTCGAAGAGGATGCGCCAGGCGACGGCGTGCTGATCGCCGGAGTCGTACATCGTCACGTGATCTCCGCCCCAACCGGTGGCCGCGCGGTGGGAGCCCGGAAGGCTCATCCACTCGGCGAAGGCGATGCGTCCTTCCTGTTCACCGAAGACGTCGTCATGCGCTTTGGTCCAGCCGGTGCCGAGCGCAGCGCCGGTCGCGAACGGAACGAGCACCGGCTTCTCGGCGGCGTCGTATTTGTCGAGGTGGAGGAGCTGCTCGGTGCTCGCGGGAGGCTTGCCCCACGCGGCGTTGACGGCTTCCCAACCCCCGCGACGACGAACCGCGTTCACGAAGGTGAGCCCGTCGGCGTACGGCGCGATGAGGCCGACGGCGATGAAACGTGGGGCGCGCTTGAGGGCGGCGTCGGGCTTCTTGTCCTTCAAGGCCTCCTCGAGGAACTCCTCGGCGCCGCGATCGGGCAGGTCGGCGGCGGTCATCTGCGCCAGGCCCTCTTCGCCTTTTTTCGCGTAGATGAGCTCGTCGATCATCGCCGACGTGGCGTCACCTTCGGCGAGCGCTTGCAGGGCGCCGAGCGCGTCGGAGGCGCCGGCCTGATATTTCATCTTCCCGCCGATGTCGAAATACTGATCTTGCAGCGCGTGGACGAGCTCGTGGGCGAGCGTCTCGCCGAGCTCGTCGCCCTTGACGGTGCTCGCGAGGTACATCGTCTTCGCTTCCGGCATGTAGAGACCGGCGAGCTCTTCCTCGAGGAGGCCGTACGTCTCTTCTTCGTACTTGTATCCAGCGGGCGTGAGGCCGAGCGTCTCGAAGAGCGTTCCTTCGGCGCGGATGACCTCCGGCGGAATCTCTTCCTTCACGTGCTTCTTCACGATGCCGACGAGGTCGGCGCCGCTCAGCACCGAGAGGTTCACCGGCGCCTTCACGCGGAGATGACGGATGCGCGCGGCGACGGCGAGAATCTTTCCGGTGAGCGCGCGGACCTCGGGCGGGACGTCACCGACGGGCACGATTTGCGGGGCTTCGGGCTGATCGCCCGCTTTGGGGATGCCGCTGAGCTTTCCCGTGCTGCCCGCCGGAGTGCCGCTACACCCCAGCGACGAGCCAAAGGCGAGTGGGAGTGAGACGAGGGAGAGAATCAGCGCCGCACTCTTGTTCCAGGAAGTCATGAAACCTTTCCGGCGCCGATCGCGCCGTCTCGACGGATGCGCTCGATCGCGCCGCGGTATCCGTCGACCCCACCACCGACTCCGAACACTGCGTTGCCGGCGACGAAGGCCCTCGCGCCAGCTGCCGCCGCCTCACGCGCGGTTCCTTCGGCGATGCCGCCGTCGATTTCGAGGACCGTGTCGAGGCCGAGCCGATCGATGGAACCGCGCAATGCGGCGACCTTGGGCAAGACGTCGCGGATGAACGACTGACCGCCGAAGCCCGGGTTGACGCTCATCACGAGGACGAGGTCGGCCGAAGGGAGCACGTAGCGCAGCACGTCTTCCGGGGTGCTCGGATTGAGCGAGACGCCGGCGCGCTTGCCGTGGGCGCGGATCATCTGCAGCGCGCGATGCACGTGCGGCGTCGCTTCGGCGTGGATGGTGATGACGTCGGCGCCGGCCTCGCAGAACTCGGCGATGTATTTCTCGGGCTCGACGATCATCAGGTGCACGTCGAGCGGCGCCTTCGTCACCTTGCGGAGCGCCTTCACCACCGGGATGCCGATGGTGATGTTCGGCACGTAGCGGCCATCCATCACGTCGACGTGGATCCAATCGGCGCCGGCGGCGACGACGGCGTTCACTTCCTCACCGAGCCGCGCGAAGTCGGCCGAGAGGATGGAGGGCGCGATGATGGGCAGCCCGTCGTTACGACGAAGCGGGATCGGCGAGGCGTTTTTCGCTTCGGTCATGCGTGCCCCGGAGCCGTAACACGCATTCGAGGTGAAGGCCCACAGCTTCGCACCTCGTCCCCTGCTCCGAAAAATACATGTAAAAACAGGTGGTTGCCAGACCTTGGCGACTTTCGTGTGCCGGCGGGGAACTTCCAGCCCTTTCCGTCCTCCAACCTCCCCGAATCGCACGACGCACTGGTTAGACGGTAGGCGGACAGCACGCCGGCCGACGCAGCGTCGAGAGCGAGCGAGCAACGGGGCTCCCGCACCGGCAATCCCGCCGCGCGTGATCCGTGCGCGCCCCACCACATCTTCGACGATCGCCAACGATCATCATCGGCACGCCGGACGGCGCCTGCCGTCCAGGAGGACACCATGGCCAATCTCACCCTCGACAACCCCTTCGTCTTCAACAGCCACAAGTCCGATTCGAATCACAAAGACAACGACGAGCAGAGCGCGAAGGCCGAGTACGCGATCGTTCGCCGCGGCGACGTGGTGGCTCCCGAGATCGATCGTGAGGGCATGGAGACGATCGAGGTGACCGTTCGCTGGGGCCGCACCGTGCTCGGCGTCGCCCACCTGAAGAAGGGTGAGTCGCTCTCGATCGGCGAAGACGATCGCGGTTCGATCATGGTGCCGCAGGAGCTCCTCGGCGCGCGTTCGTGGAAGCTCATCGACCGCGGGACGCTCTCGGTTCCTGTCCGCGCCAAGGTCGACGGCGTCGCCAAGAGCACGCTCGCTCGTGGTGACAAGGTTCGCTTCTCGCTCGCTGCGCAGGACAGCACGGATGCGGAGCAGTCTTCGGACAAGGACATCTTCGTCCAGGTCGCCTGCGTCACTGCGGCGCGTCCGACCCCGCGTGGTGGCAACCTTCGTCGGTCGGTGCTCGCGGTCGGCGCCATCTCGTTCCTCGCCCACCTCGGCGTCGTCGCCGCGCTCGCCTTCGCTCCCGGCGAGTCGCTCTCGACCGACGACTCGCCGCTCGACAAGGAGACGACCGCGCACATGATCGCCCTCAACCAGGCGGCAGACATGCACGAGACGCCGCAGCAGGAGGAGGAGTCGTCGAAGGACAACGCCGGTGGCGACACGGGCCAGGCGCACTCGGGCCCGAGCGGAATGGCCGGCGCGCTCACCGCCAAGCCGAACAACGCGGCCTACCAGTTGAAGGGGCCGCCGGAGACGAAGGAAGAGCACCTCGCCAGCGTTCGTACGCTCATCGAGACCAACAACTACGGCGCGATCGGCGCGCTCGCCAGCGTGATGGGCTCGATGAAGGGCCCGACCGATCCGATGAGCGCCTTCGCCGACCAAGCCGGCACGCACGACCAGGCCTTCGACGGCAACGTCACCGGCAAGGAGCCGGGCGACTCGTTCGGCTACATGGGCCTCGGCCTCACCGGCAACGAATGGGGTGGCGGCGGCAACGGCCCTGGCATCGGCCTCGGCCCGGTCGGCGGCTTCGGCCACGCCCCCGGCGACGGCGGCACGATGACTGGGTTCTGCGCCAGCGGTGAGAACTGCACCGGCGTCGTCAACCCGAAGAAGAAGCACGACACGGTCCCGGTGAAGATCTACGACCCGAACACCAACATCGAAGGCTCGCTCCCGATGGAAGTGGTGAAGCGCATCGTCCACGCCAACTTCCCCCGCCTCCGCGCTTGCTACGACCAGGGCCTGAAGATGGACCCCTCCCTCCGTGGAACGATCACCACGCGCTTCATCATCGACAGCACGGGCGCGGTCGAGACGGCGTCGCTCGTGAGCTCGACGATGAGCAACCCCAACGTGTCGACCTGCGTGGTCGGCGTCTTCTCGACGCTCTCCTTCCCCTCGCCGGAGAACGGCAAGGCCCGCGTCACGTACCCGATCTCGTTCGACCACGACGAGTGAGATCTCCCGCTACAGAGTGCGCATCGATTGAGCGGACGGCGTGGATCTTCGGATCCGCGCCGTCGCTGTTTTTGCGCCGAATCGAACGAATGGGCACGACTCTTGACGATGGGATCGGGGTGCTTATCTCAGAGGGGTCGCCGAGAAGAGTGCGCCGCGCCGAAGAGGCGACGGTGGCCTTCTCTGGCCGCATCCACAATCCAATCGCCCGCCCACGCGGCGCGCGATCCATCGGAGGTCATCGTCATGCTCTCGCAATTCAATCCGTTCGCCGAGCTCTCCCGCCTCTCCGACGAGCTGCGCAGTTCGCGCGGTGATCGTCGCGGCTACACGTTCCAACCGGCCGTCGACATCTTCGAGGACAAGGAGTCGATCATCGTCAAGGCCGAGCTCCCGGGCGTGAAGACCGAAGACATCAACGTCAACGTCGAGAAGAACGTCCTCACGATCAGCGGCGAGCGCAAGCTGCACCACGAAGAGAACAAAGACGGCTACCACCGCATCGAGACTTCGTTCGGCTCGTTCACCCGTTCGTTCGCGCTCCCGAGCACCCTCGACGCCGAGACCATCGACGCGCAGCTCGACCAAGGAATCTTGACGCTGAAGCTCCGCAAGAAGGAGAAGGCGCCGCCGAAGAAGGTCGAAGTGAAGGCGCCCGCGCGGGCGTAATTTTACGAGAAATCAGCCGATTTTCGTACCGCCAACGGTGATTTCGTCGATCTTGATGGTCGGGCAACCGACGCCGACGGGGACGCTCTGGCCGTCCTTGCCGCAGGTCCAGATGCCGTCGCTGACTTCGACGTCGTTGCCAAGCATCGAGACCTTGCGGAGGACATCCGGACCGTTGCCGATGAGCTGCACGTCTTTGAGCGGCGTCGTGATTTTGCCGTCCTCGATGAGGTAGCTCTCGGTGAGCGAGAAGACGAAATCGCCGTTGGCGATGTCGACCTGACCGCCGCCGAACTTGCGGGCGAAGATGCCCTTCTTCACGCTCTTCACGATCTCTTCCGGATCGTGCGGGCCGGCCTGGAGGATGGTGTTGGTCATGCGCGGCAAGGGCGCGCAGGTGAACGATTCGCGGCGGCCGTTGCCCGACGGATCGAGCTTGAAATGCCGTGCAGAATGCGCGTCATGCATGTAGCCGACGAGGACGCCGTTCTCGATGAGGACGCTCTTCTTCGGCTCGTTGCCTTCGTCGTCGACGTTGATCGAGCCGCGCGACATCGAGAGCGAAGCGTCGTCGACGACGGTGCAGAGCTTCGAGGCCACGTCCTTGCCGACCTGGCCGCTGTAGTTGCTCGTACCCTTGCGGTTGAAGTCGGCTTCGAGGCCGTGGCCGACCGCTTCGTGCAAGAGGATGCCGCTGTCGCCCGGCGCGAGGACGACCTGCATGACGCCGGCGGGAGCTTCGTGGGCGCCGAGCATGCGGACCGCTTGTTCGGCGGCCTGGCGTGCGTGCCACTCGGGGCTCTTGTCGTCGAAGTAGCCGAGGGTGAAGCGACCGCCGCCGCCGCTCGAGCCGTCTTGCCTCTTGCCGTTCTCTTCGGCGATGGCACGGACGCCGAAGCGGAGGAGCGGCTGCACGTCGCGGGCGAATCGACCGTCGCTGGTGGCGACGAGAATTTCCCTGATTTCTTCGTTGAAACTGGCCTCGACGCGGACGATGCGGGGATCGAACGCGCGCGCGGCTTTGTCGGCGCGCTCGAGGAGGGCGCGCTTCTCGATGCCGGCGACGTCGATCGACACCGGGGCGACGTCGTAACGTCGGGGAAGGACGCGCTCGACCGGCGGAATCAAATCACGTGCGCGGTCGCCGAGCGCAATTTGCGCGGCGGTTTCGGCGGCGCGCTTCATGTCGTCCCAAGCGAGCGACTCGACGTAGGCGTAGCCGGTGGCGTCGCCGCGCTGCACGCGGACGCCGAGCCCGATCGAGACGTTGCGCGAGACCGCCTTCAAGATGCCCTCGTCGAGGACGAAGGAGCCGCCGGCGCGGTATTCGAAGAAGAGGTCGGCGAAGTCACCGCCCTTCTGCAGAGCGATGGTCAGCAGCTTGCGCGCGAGCTCGGCGTCGATGGCGTTGGCGCCGCCGGTGCGAAAAGGCGCCTTGTACTTGGCGGAACCGACGATCGGGGATGCGAGCTCCATCCTTCGCTTGTAGCCGATTTTCTCGCGGAGTCGATCAAGCGAAGCGTCGCCGGCTAGAATGGCGGCGCACATGTCGAGGGTGGTCGAGGATGATGGCTGGCAACCTCGCTTTGTCGACAAGAGCGCGCTCTTCGCCCCGCTTCGTGCGTTGGCCGCGCCGCTCGTGCTGCACGCGAGTTGGCCGACGGTCGACGAGGTCTCTCGCGTGCTCGAGCCGAGGGCTGGCGTGCGGTTCGTCGTGCAGCCCCCGCGTGGTCGTCGGAAGCGGCGCGCCACGACCTCGATCGACGCGGTGTACGACGCGCAGATCACGCTCGGCCTCGTGCCGACGCGTGAACGCTCGTGGCACGACTTCCTCAACGCGCTCGTTTGGGCGCGTTTTCCTCGGGCGAAACGCGCGTTGCACGCCAGGCAGGCCGCGGCCATCCGTGCTGGTTTCGACGTCGTGGCGGGTCGTGTGGCCAAGACGCGAACGCGCGAACAGGACGCGCTGGCGATGATCGACGAGGGCGGCGTCATGCTCCTGTGTTCGAGCGAGGACGAAGCCGAGGTGCGCGCGGCCACGCAGACGCTCGACGCCGCGATCCTCGGCGGGCTCCTCGATCGCAGGCGCGTGCAGGCGATCGTCTTCGGCCACGCGCTCTACGAAGGGCTCGTCCTCGATGGACCCCCTGCCATCGCTGCGGCGTGTGTGCTTCCGATCGACGAGCCGCTTCCGGCGCTCCCCGATGCGCTCGACGCCGCGTGCACTCTCGTCGACGCTGCGCTCGCGGTTCGTCTCGAAGGCAGATTCCCTCAATCGCGCGACGACTTCGGCCACGTCGCGCTCGCAGCGATCGCTGCACGAAATGGCTGATTTTGCCTAGTGCAGCACGGCGGCGGGGCCTGCCGTCAGCGCCATGCCGCCCGTCTCGATGTCGCGCGAGATCACCACCACCTCGTCGTGCGCGCGCCCCTCGAGGACGAGCGGCGACTGCGTGGTGACGATGAGCTGCAGACGCGGGAACGCACGCCGGAGAATGTCGACGATCTCGCGCTGACGCCGCAGCGGCAAGTGCGCCTCGACCTCGTCGACGAGCGCCACCCCTTCGCACTCGAGCGGGTTGCGACCCGGGTAGGCGAGGGCGAGTCGGCGAAGGATGACGCCTCCGAGGAGCACGCGGTTCTTGGTGCCGAACGCGAGATCGTCGAAGGGGACGATGCGGCCCGCTTGATCACGAAAAAGCGGCTCGAACGTGTTCGGGTCGACGCCCTCGTAGGACGCTTCGCCGTCGGGGAGGAGCGCCGAGAAGACGCCGCGGAAGAGGTCGTGCATCGGCGGTCCGGCGCGCTCGGGCGAGAGCGGGGTCATCGGCGGAGGGAGCAGCGACGAGGTGCCTGGGCCGCCGGGCGAGACGAGCCGCGCCGGCGGTCGAAGTTGAAACGCCTGCAGCGCCGCGACCGTCACCGCGTTGACCAAAGCTTGCTTCACCTCGCGTGCGAGATCGGCGCGTGCGGCGTCGTCGAGGGTCGCGTGCGAGCGGTGATCCATCGCGCTGATCGGCCGCTCGGGCGTCGCGCCGCCTGCCGGTGCCCGCCCCGCCCAACGCGCGGTCGAGAGCGGAATGAGGCAAAAACCACGATCTTGGGCGAGACGATCGAAGTGCGCTTGCTCGCGCTTGCGCGCCGTCGCGTCGGTTGGATGCTCGCGCAAGTCACCGGTCGTGGTCGCCACCACCAGCTCGTGCGGACGCGCCGGATCGTCCATGCCGAGGCGATATCGCGCGACGCAAAAGGCATCTCCCGGCGCCGCATCGACGCGCATGCGGGGCGGCGGCGCGCAGAGGCCAGGCCTCGTGACGGCAATCGCGCCGAGCAACGTCGACTTGCCCGAGCCACTCTCGCCGAGCACGACCGTCGTCATGCGCGGGGACCCATCGATGTCGACGAGCGGAAGCGTGACGTCGTCGAAGGGCCCGACGTTCCGCAGCCGCACCGAGGTGAGATACATGCCCGAAGGGAGTGTATCAGCGCCCGACGATGTCGACGAGGCAGCGCTCGCGGGCTTCACGGACGAGCGCGGTGGTCACTTCCACGCCGAGATCTTCGATGCGCACGTGCGCGTCGTGGCGGGTGGTCTTGCCGACGCGGACCAGCGGCACGCCGGCTTCTTTCGCCCGCTCGGTCAACGTCGGGATGTCCCGCTCGCGCACGGCGACGATCACGCGCGTCGGCGCCTCGCCGAAGAGTCGGCCGACGATCGACGCATCGGTCTTGTTTTCAAGCGCCATTTCGCCGCTGACGAGGCTCACCTTGATGCCGACGTCGACGACGCCGGTGACGCACATCTCGGCGAGCGCGATCGCGAGACCGCCGCCGGAGACGTCGTGCGCGGCGCAAAGAAGCTGCGCCCGGCAGAGGCCGAGGACCAGCTTCTGCAACTTCGCTTCGGCGTCGAGATCGATGCGCGGCGGAGCTCCGACGACTTCGGCGCTGCGTCGTGCGACGTACTCGGAGCCGCCGAGCGCGAGGTCGTCCTTTGGTCCGAGGAGGAGGAGCGCGAGGTCGTCCTTCTCTTCCGGATGCAGCAACAGCGCTTGATCGAGGTGCGCGGTGACGATGTGATCGGGGTGATCGACCAGGCCGACGATGCCCACCGTCGGCGTCGGGAGGATGCCGCGCGGCTTGCCCTCCTTGTCGATGGTCTCGTTGTAGAGGCTGACGTTGCCGCTGACGACGGGGACTCCGAGCGCCTTGCACGCCTCGGCGATGCCATCGATGGCGTCGGAGAACTGCTGCATCACCTCGGGCCGCTCGGGGTTGCCGAAGTTGAGGCAGTCGGTGAGGCCGATGGGCTCGCCGCCGCTGACGACGACGTTGCGCGCGCACTCGGCGACCGCCATCGCCGCGCCGTTTTTGGCGTCGAGCTCGCACTGCCGACCATCGCAGTCGACCGAGAGCGCGATGTACTTGTACGAGCCCGTCTCCGAGCCATCACCGCTGAGCGTGCCGTCGTCTTTCTCGCAGGGCACGCGCACGACCGCCGCGTCGCTGCCGGGCCGCACCATCGTTCCGCCGCGCACCATGTGATCGTACTGGCGCCAGATCCACTGCCGCGAGCCGAGGTTGGGCGAGCCCGCGAGCGCGAGTAGCTCTGCGCGAATCTGCTCGCTGCCGGACGGGTAGGCGCCGAGCGTGCCGACGTCGACGGCGATGCGTCGCGCCAGATCGGGATCGACCTTGCGCGGACGATCATATTTCGGCGCCGCCTCGACGAGAATGTCGACCGGGAGATCGCACACCACCACCGGCCGCGGTGGCTGCGCGTTCGGATCGAGCGGATCGCGTCCTGGCGTCGCCTTCACGACCCATCGCTTGGTGTCGGTGACCTTGCCGATGACGACGGCGTCGAGCTCCCATTTTTGGCAGATCTGGAGAACGCGCTCTTCGCTCCCCTTCTTCGCCACGAGAAGCATCCGCTCCTGCGACTCGCTGAGGAGGATCTCGTAGGGGTGGAGGTTCTGCGCGCGACGCGGGATGAGATCGAGATCGATCTCGAGGCCGGTGCCAGCGCGCGCGCACATCTCGGTCGACGACGAAGTGAGCCCAGCGGCGCCCATGTCCTGGATGCCTTCGAGCAAGTCTTCGCGGAAGATCTCGAGACAGGCCTCGAGGAGGAGCTTCTCCATGAACGGATCGCCCACCTGCACGGTCGGGCGATTGGCCTTCTTCTCTTGCGAGGCATCGAACTGCGCCGAGGCCATCGTCGCGCCGTGCACGCCGTCGCGCCCCGTCTTCGCGCCGACGTAGAGGATGGGATTGCCGATGCCCGCCGCGCGACCGTAGAAAATGCGGTCTTTGCGCGCGATGCCGACGGTGAACGCGTTCACCAAGACGTTGCCGTCGTAGGCCGGATCGAACTGCACCTCGCCGCCGACGGTGGGCACGCCCATGCAGTTGCCATAGCCGCCGATGCCGCTGACGACGCCGCGCACCAGCTCGGGCGTACGCGCGTGGGTCGGGCTGCCGAAGCGGAGCGAGTTGAGGTTCGCGATCGGCCGCGCGCCCATCGTGAAGACGTCGCGCATGATGCCGCCGACGCCCGTCGCCGCGCCTTGGTAGGGCTCGATGAACGACGGATGGTTGTGCGACTCCATCTTGAAGACGGCCGTCCACCCATCGCCGAGATCGACGACGCCCGCGTTTTCGCCCGGCCCTTGGATGACCTTCGGCCCCGTCGTCGGCAAGCGTCGCAAGTGGATGCGCGACGACTTGTACGAGCAGTGCTCGGAGAACATCACGGAGAAGACGCCGAGCTCGGTGTACGTCGGCTCTCTCCCGAGCGCGCGATTGATCATCGCGAACTCGGAAGGAGAGAGCTTGTGCGACGCCGCGAGGGCTTCGTCGACGACGGGATCGCCAGGGAGGGGGAGGGGGGAAGGCGCGGCCATGTGGCTGCGCGGAGGGTTAGGTCAGGATGTCGGGGGAGACAACGAGTCCTCGCAGGCGATTCAGCGGCAGGCTTGGGTCTGCAGCGTGAAAAAGTCGGGGTCGAGGATCGGATCGGGGAGAACCCACTTCGTCCCCAGCGCCTTGCAGCCGGTCACCCAGCAATTCGCTGCGCCGCAACCGCCCGTCGAGCCGCACGGAATTGCGGAGAGGCCGGTCGGATACCAACCGATTTTCAAGGTCGGAGAGGTGCTGGTGCTGCCGCTACACGCTGCGATCGGCTTGAATTGCGTTTCTGCAACTCCATCGCAGCTGTAGTCGAATTTCGAGGCCTGCGGGTCGCTCGAAGACATCGTGTAGCTGCCGCTCATCACCGTGGTGAAGAAGGTGGTTTCTCCTGGGTAGGCGTGGCTCTCCCCGTCGTTGCAATCTCTGCCCGGCGCGACCGCGCCCTTCGCAGTGCAATTGTCGCTCGACGCACTGTACGCATAGCCGTCGTGATCGGCGTCGTTGAGGACGTAGCGGCAACCCGTGCCCGTCGCGCCGCAGGTCACTGCCGGAGCCCCCGTTGGCCCCGGCGTGCCAGCGATGGCGGTGCAGATTCCTGCACAGCTCCCGACCGAGCACCCCGTCGCATCGTCGCAGGCGCCAGCGATCGCTGCGTGTGTGCAGCCGCCGGTGTCGGTGCCCGCCGTGCCCGGCGCGGCGCAGACGTCGGCCGTGCACGAGTACGCGTCCGCGCACTTGCCCGAGTTCGCCTTGTAGGCACAGCCGTCGCCGCCGGCCGTTGGATCGCTTGCGTTGCAGGTCGCGTCGTAGCAAGTCGCCGGAGGCGCAGTGCAGAGCGCGTTGTTCGCACCGTAGCTGCAGCCGTCGACCCCCGCCGAGACGTCGGTCGAGCAGTTGCGGTTGTAGCAAGCCGGTTTTCCCGTGCATTTCGTGCTGTTCTCGGTGTAGCTGCAGGAGCCAGTGCTGCACGATGGATCGAAGCAAGTCGGCTTCGCGGTGCAGGAGCTGAGGATGCAGGTGCTGGTATCTGTCGGCGTCGTGTCGCGGCCATCGCTACCATCGGTGCCCGAGTCGATGGGCGGCAGCGAATCGTGGAGAGTGTCGACGCCGATGTCGATCGGCGGAACGCTGTCGGGCGCAGTGTCGGGCGGCGGGAGCGAGTCGGGAGCGATCGACGTGTCGTCCGGCGTGGTGTCCTTGTCGACCTTCGTGTCGGTGCCCCCTCCCGTGTCGCCGCCCGCGGTGTCGTTGGCGACGGCCGTGTCGTTCGCGTCATCTGTGCCCGGGTCGGCGGTGTTGAAGTCACCGGAGGAGCAGCCGAAGGCGACGAGGACAATCGGGAGCGGAAGGAAGCGAAGGCTGCGCATCGAGAAGTCTCCTCGCGGGTAAGGCGAATCTAGAGAAGACATCGTGTCGCAGCAGCGTCCGGGGCGCTAGCTTGATGGGAGAAGGTCACCTGCACGCTTGCGTGCCCGTTCCACCGCTCATCGCGCAGACCGACCCGCCCGGCGAACAATCGTCGAGGTAGTAGCCGGACCCACCGCACTCGGGCACCGAGCCGGTCCATCCAGAGACTGCGCCGGCGCACTTGGCGCGGCAGAAGCCGGAGGCGGTGTCTTGCTGCTGCGCGACGCCGTCGCAGTTCCAATCCCACGAGCCGCTCGAGTGCGCGACCGTGTGATACGTCGCGTCGGGCAGGGTTTCACCGACGCAGGCATTCCACGCGCCGCTCTTTCCCACCTGGCAGGTTTGCGTGCCCGCCTTGCAAATCCCTTTACACGTGAAGGACCCATCGGCGTTCCCCGTGCATCCGCCCGCTCCATCGAAGCACGGGCGCGCCGGCACGTTGTCGTCGACGACCCCATCGCAATCATCATCCATCCCATTGCACGTCTCCACCCCCTTCGGCTTCGGCGTGCAGCTGCTCGCCGCGCACGTCGTCCCCACGTTCGCGCAGGCACCGAGGCCGCACGTCGCCATCGGTAGCCCGTTGTCATTCACACCATTGCAGTCGTCGTCGAGACCATTGCAGACTTCGCTGACCGGGGAGCCGGCGGTGCAGCTGCTCGCGAAGCACGACGAGCCC
>JANYDK010000051.1 GCA_025363655.1 Deltaproteobacteria bacterium
TCGCCTGTACCCATCGAGGCTCGGTTGACGAACTACTACGTCTACTGGACCAACTTCGGAAAGGCCGCCGCGCCCACCGTCGTCGGCAGCGTCGCCAGCGTGCGCAAGGACGGCACTGGTTCCCTCTTCCTCATCGCCGACGGGCAGACCTCGTCATGGGGCATCGGCGTCACCAACTCCACCGTCTACTGGTCGATCTACTCCACCAGCAGCTACGTCGGCCAGAACGATGCCGACGCCTCGAAGACGTGGACGCAGCTCTATCCGTCGGGCACCGGCAAGCTGACGACGAAGCTCCGCGGCGTCGCCGCCGACGGCACGTACATCTATTACGCAAACTACGACGGCAGCGAAATCTGTCGCATCACGCTGATCGGCGGCAAGGCCGACCTCATCGCCGATGGCACCATGCTCGTCGGCATCGTGCCTGCCGTCGCGCACCCCAACTCGATCGTCGTCGACGGAGACTCGGTCTTCTGGACCAACGAGGGCACGACCTCGGGCAGCGGCGTCGGCGCCAACACCGGCAGCGTGATGCGCGTCTTGCGCACTGCCGCACCGAAGACGACGCCGACCGCGCTCGGCTCTGCGCGCAACCACCCGCGCGGGCTCGCGGTGAACGCCACTTACGTCATGTGGAGCGACACCGGGAGCTCGGCCACCGCGACCGACGGCGTGGTGATGCGCGCCGCCCGTGCCGACGGCGCGACGCCGGCCGCGCTCGCCACCGGCCTCACTGCGCCGCGAGAAATCGCCGCGGATCCGGCCTACGTCTATTGGACCGAGTACGGCGCGGGGTCGGTGAAACGCACGCTCATCGCTGGCGGCGCGCCGGTGGTCGTCCTCGCGACCGGCCAGGCCTCACCGCTCGGCATCGGCGTCGACGACAAGTACGTCTTCTGGACGAACTTCGGCGGCGGCAGCGACGGCACCATCAGCCGCATGGTGAAGCCGTAGGTCGTAGCCCGTGCGCGCGGCCGCATCCCCGACGCGGTGCTAGCCTTCCAAGCATGCCGATGCGCGCGGCAACGCTCCTCGCCGCAATGATGCTCTTCGTGTCGTGCACGAGCGTCAACGACTCGCGCGATCCGAACGGCGTGCAGAGCTTTCGCTTCCGAGAAACGCACATAACGGTCGGGGAGTCCTTCGAGCTGCGGCGAGACTGCAGCGTGAGCGCGACGAAGCTGGCGCACGTCGCACCGACGCCGATCGGGACGGGGAGCGTTTCGGCCGACGACTGCCTGGCCTTCAAGACGTACGTCACCTCGTCGTCGGTCATTCACGCGCTCATGGCGGATGGGGAGTTTTGCCCCCCTGGCACCGACGATCAGATCACCTACACGCTGACGATGACCGACGGCACCACGTACAACAACGTTGGGTGCCCTGGCGACATGCAGGCGGAGGTGTTCCGCACGCTGCGCGCGAAGATCGACACTCTCGAGCAGACTTACGTGACGTTTCCCGAGGCGGACGCGGGTACTGCCGATGCTGGGGGCGACTGACGTCATCGCTTCGGCTTGCGACGCGGTCCGGATGCCCTCCGACGCGTTCCGGAGGACCGTTCACACCGTCCGCCGGCGCATCGCAACTTTTCACCTCCTTTCGCTGGCGGCCGAGCTTCCGGACGACCATGGTCCGCGTCCCATGAAGTGCGCCCTTTTGCTGGTTGGTTTCGCTGCTCTTGGTTGCGGCTCGGTTTCTTCGGCAGATCCGGCGCCAGACAGTGCGCCGGTGCACGAGGTGGGCGTCGACGTCGGGGCAGACACGGGAGCTCCCGCGGAGGCTGGAGACGCTGCCGAGGTCGGCGACACCGCCGTCGCGCCTTACCCCGCGTTCGCGCCGAATCCGCCGCAGGTGCAAAAGGGGGCGGGCAGCGTGGCTGCGGCGACGAAGATCGTCACCATCACGTTCCCGGGCGACCCCAACGCCGCGAAGTACGAGAGCTTCGGCGATGGGCTCGGGGGCAGTGACTATTGGAAGAAAGTCACCGGCGAGTACGGCGTCGGCACGGCGATGGGCGGCGGGCACGTGCGGCTCGCCGACCCGATGTCGACGCCTTTGGCCGACTCGGAGTCCCTGCACGAGGTCAACGCTTGGCTCGACACGTTCTTCGCAGCGGCCGACAAGAACGGGCTCCCGGCGTACGACGCGGCGAACCTCTACGTCATCTACGTCGATCCGAAGGCAGCCCTCTCGTATTACGGCCACCCGTGGTGCGACGCCAACCGCAATCGGTGGGCTTACGAGAGCGTGCGCAGCGTCGGCGGCGTCGAGTACTCGTACATCCTCGTGGGTCAGTGCGATTGGGGACGGGGCGTCCTCGACACGACGACGGCCAACGTCTCGGAGCTCATCGCCGCGGCTGCCATCAACCCGCCCGTGCCCCTCGACGCGAAGGGCGCGCGCACCAAACCCGACGCCTGGTATGGCCTCGATTCCGATCACTACGCCGACGCGGTCTTCCACGTCGGCAGAGTCGGGGCGGGCACCCTCTGCCAGCACTACCCGGAGGCGTTCGTGAAAAGCGCCGAGCCGGCGTTTCCGTACGCCGTGCTTCGTGGATGGTCCAACGCCAGCGCCGCCGCCGGCCACCACCCCTGCGTGCCGGACGCGACGGTTCCGTATTTCGACGTCGTCCCACTCGGCACCGAGACAGTGACCGTGAACGACGGCGTGACGTCGACGACGGTCAAGGGCTTCGCCGTCGCGCTCGGTGGCACCAAGACCTTTCAGGTCGGCTTCTTCAGCGACGCCAAAACCGATCCATGGACGCTGACGACGACCGAGAAGGATCAATTGGATCTCCTCGGCTACTCCACGTGGCCGCCCACCAACAACCTCCAGGTGACGATCGATCGCACGACCGGGAAGAACGGTGACGTCGCGACAGTGAAGGTCAAGGTGCTGAGCTACGGGCGCCCCACGACCCCCACGCCGGCGCTCCTCACGTTCATCTCGACGCTTGGCGGCGAGAGTCACTACCGCTCGGTGCTCTTCGTCCCGCCGACGTAAGGGGCTACTTCACCGGCGGCGTCTTGAACAAGTCCCACGCCGGCGTGTGGTTGTCTTCATCCGGCTGGTTCCACAGGTAAATCGCCGCGTATCCGGTGCTGCTGCCGTCTTTGTGCACGACGTACGGCGTGAGGTAGAGCTTGCTCCGTCCCGTCCCATCACGCTTGCTGCTGAAGACGAGCCAGTACCAGCGATCACCCTTCGTGTCGGTCTGCGCGACGGGGGCCCACTTGGGAAAGCTGTTGGAGACGCCGGGGCTCTTCTTGCCCGAACAGGCGGGTGGGTCGTTGGCCTCGAGGCGCTTCGCCGTACCACCGGCCGCGGGGATCACCATGACCTCTTTGCTCTCGTTGAAGAGCATGTTGCCACCGGCGGGGACGCGCGCGAACGCGAGGTAGGCGTCGTCGGGGGCGTAGGCGGGATAGTTCTCTTCGAATTCGGCGGTCGAGGCGCCGGGCACCTTCGTCGCGGCGCCACCGGCCTTGCCGGCGAAGGGAATGCTGTAGAGATCGCCCGGGCCGAGATCGGCGCGCGCGTCGACGAGCTGTTTGCACGAGACGTAGGTGACCGTCTTGCCGTCGTGGCTCCAGGTGGGAAAAACCGGCGCGCCGGTGTCTCCCGTGCGCGCGAGCTTGCCGGTGGCGGCGGCGGCGGTGGCGGCCTCGAGATCGATCCACGTGAGGTCACCGCTCGACGTCGGGTTGCCTCCGTTGAGCGCGGTGACGATCAAACGATCGCCAGTCGCCCAGTGCGCCTTGCTGAACGTGGGCGCGCCGCGAAGTGCGTTGAGAAGCACCGTCTTCGCGCCGGCGCCGAGCCACGGCGGTTCGCTGCCTGCCTCGCCGACCTTGATCGGCGTGACGAAATCGGCGTATTCCGTCGCGCGATCGGTGGAGGGAGACTCGAGCTTGGTCGAGGTGCCGATGAAGTCGCCGTCGGGGGACGAGGCGTGACAACCGACGCAATCGACGGTGCGACCCTTCACTTGTGAAGGCGCGAGCACTTCTACGACCGACTCGTCGCCGATCTTGAAGCCCTTCAGTGACTTCGTCGTCGTCGTCCAGTAGACGATGCTGCCGGGAGCATCGACGGGAGCGATGCGGAGCGGACCACTCGTCTTCGCCGTCACCGCCGTCACGCCGCCGGCGCCGGATTTTCCGCCGCGAATCGAGAGCTCGATGTCGACGTCGGTGGAGTGCGTGGCGAGCGCGGTCCACATCGCGAGGGGCATCGTCCAGGTCGTCTTGTCGGTGACGACGACGAGATCGGTCGTCTGGTTGGCGACGTGGAGGCGCAGCTCGAAGACGTTCTCGCCGCCCGGCGTGCTCCAGGAGAAGCGCGGACGAAGCCAGTTCTTCGGATAGACGGAGCCGAGCTCCGGTTCGGAGAAGCACGGTCCGTTGGAAGCGCCGGGAGCGCCGAAATCAGGCGCTTTGGTGACGCCGCCGTCGAGCACCGGCGCGCTCGGGAAGTCGCTGTAGGTGACCGGCGCGGTGTCGAGCGGGCCGGTGTCGACGAGGAAGCCCGTCTCGTTCGCGGTGTCGCTGCCGCCCTCGACGCTCGCATCGGTACCGCCGTCGGTCAGCGGCGTGCCGCCCGAGTCGTCACCGGTCGAACAAGCCGCGAAGGCCGCGCCGACAGAGATGGCACAGAGGAGCGGCAGCGTCGAAGAGCGAACGGAGCGAACGGACCATGTGCGCATGCCGAAATCGTAGCATGCAGCGGCGACTCGACCGCGAGCCCCGCGCCGCCCGCCCACGAGGGAAACGATCAGTTGCCCTTGAACTCGAGCGGCACGATCACGTCGACGATGCCGATCGGTTTCTCGCTGTAGGCGCCCGACATGGTCTCGCCGATGCAGGAGGTGAGCGAAGGACGATCGAAGGCGTCTCCGAGGATCGCGACGCCGCAGACGCTGCCGTCGGAGGCGATGCGCATCGAGATTTCGACCTTGCCTCCCTTGAGCGTCGGCGCCTCACCGGGCGCGGCCGGACGCTTGAAGCAGAAGGCAGCACGCGCGGCGCGATCTTTGAGGGCGCCACGGAGCGCGTCGGTCATTTCGGCGCCTTCGTCGACGCCGACAGGGCACGCCGAAACAGGCCGCACGGCATCGTCGGGGACGTCGCGATCGAAGGCGATGGGGACGAGGACCTCGAGCGGCGAAGGACCGACCGGACCTGCCGCGATGCCGGCGAACGCATCTCGCGCACATGCACGGAGACGCGAGGAAATCTCATGGCTCGCCGCGACGGTGACCGAGACGACGCGGCCCGGCGCATCGATCTCCAAGCGCAAGTCCATGGAGCCGACGCCTTCGCCTTCCTTGGCGATCGCCTCGTCGTAGCAAGCTTGCACGGCCGGCCCGACGCCGAGGAGCGAGGCTTCGAGCGCCTTCGGAATGCCGCCCGCGCGGAGGGCCTGCGGACGACCGAGGTGCGCGATCGCAGGACGCGGCGGTTCGATCGTCGTCGTCGTCGTCGTCGCGCTGCTGCTGCTGCTCGTCGCCGGCGCTTCGTTCGACGCGCTCGCCGAAGGTGCAGGAACCGGATCCTTCTTTGGATCTTTCTTCGGATCTTTCTTCGAATCCTTCTTCGGATCCTTCTTCACGTCGGCCTTCGCGGTGGCCTTCTTCGGCGCGCCCGACGCGGGCAGCGCGAGGCCGAGGCCGAGGACCAGCGGGAAAAGAGCCGAGAGCAAGGTCGAGCTTTTCATGGCCATCCGATGGTGTGCGCGCATTCTCGAAGAGGGCCAACAAACCTGCAGGGTCCTCGCAGTCGTGATAACGCCCAGGAGATGGCCGATCTTTCACCGTGCGTTTGGGTGAGCCTTTCGCTCGCGATCTTGTCGGGCTGTTCGAGCTCCTCGGACGCTGGCGGCCAAGTCGAGGACGCTGGGCGCGACACCGACGCGGTATCGGCCGACGTGGCAGACGTGGCAGAGGTCGCCGACGGCGGAGGCGGCGACACGACGGTCGCGAGTGATGCCGCGGACACGTCGGCGGAGAGCGATGCGGGCGGGCTCCCACTCGATTGCGCGTGGGTGCGCGACGCGAAGAATTGCTATCGGACGTTCGTCGCCGCGGTCGATGGCTGTCTCGGCAACACCGCGACGCCGTCGACCGATGTCGGCACCTTCGACACCGCCCGCGCGACGTGCACCTATGCGGGCGGACGATCCGTCGCCTTCGCCGTCCCCGCGAGCACTGCCGCCGATCCGGCAGATCGTGACTTCACGATCTCGTCCGGCGGAAAGAGCTGTTTGCGCTATGTCGAGAGCGCGACGAAGGGCGGTTTCACGATCACCGCGGCGGCCGGCACGCTGACGTTCACCTCGGTCGGCAACGCGCTCTCGGTCACCTGTCCCGACGGCGCTCGTTACGCGGGCGATGCGCTCGCGATCAGCAAGCTGTGCGCGGGCGAGGTCACCACGGTGGCACCGGGTCGGCGCATCACCAGCGGGAGCCTGCAGCGCTTCGAGCTCGTCGGCATGAAGGACTGGGCCTACGCCTGTCAGCCTTGAGTCCGTGGTAAAGAAGGCCGTGGCCAAGCGCTCCCACTACGTCACCTACGGGCTCCTCGCGACGATGGGCGCAGCGGCGTTGGTCTGGGCGATCGACAAGGGAAGGCCCTCGACCGAAGAGCAGGTCGCGCGCGCGGGGATGCTCCTGCGCGTCTGGCGGGCCGACGACATCACGCGCGTGACGGTGCAGCGGCAAGGGACGCGCATCGAGCTCGTGCGCGAGGGCGATGGTTGGCGGATGACGTCGCCTCGCGTCGCGCGCGCCGAGTTCCTGGCGGTCACCGCGCTCCTCAACGCCATCGGCGGCGCCCGCTCCGAGCGCGCCGTCGGGGCCCCGAGCGCGGCCGATCGCGCTACTTTCGGCCTTGATTCGCCGCGCGCGGTCGTCGAAGTGGCGATGAAGGGCGTCACCATCAAGGTCACCCTCGGCGCCTCGGTGACGGGCGGGGTCAACCAGACGACCGGCGCTCCCGACTACTACGTCGAGATCGCGCCCTACGCCGATCAGAAGGGCGGCGTCTACGTCGTCGGCGCCGACTTGAACGCGGCGATGGATCGCGGCCCCGACGCGTACCGCGAGCCTTCGCTCCTCTCGTCGAGCGTGTCGACCGCGTGGCAGCGCATCGAGCTCGCGCACACGCGCGGCAAGCTCACCCTCGAACGCGGTCCGCATATGGAGTGGCGCATCACCGCGGGCGTCGACGGTGCGCCGGTGCGTGCCGACGCCGACGTGGCGGATGGCCTATTTGCCGCGCTCGGCGGGCTCCGTGCCGATCCCTTCGTCGACGACTCCAACCACCCCGACACCAAGCTCGGCGGAACGCTCGCGGTCACCACCAAGGACGGCGGCCACGTCGCGTTCGCGTTCGGCGGCCCCTGCCCGCTCGCGCTCGACGGTGGCCCGCCCACCACGTTGGTGCTGGCCCAGCTGACGGCGCCCGAGACGCTGACCGGCTGCGTCGCGCCAGTGGTCGTCGATCGTGTCGCCGTCGAATCGTCGAAGTACGTCGACACGCATGCGTTCGGCCTTCTCTTCGGCACCGAGAGCGCGAAGATTTCGGAGATCGAAGCGGTCAGCATCGAGACGATGGGGAGCGGCGGGAAGAAGGTCGTCGACCTCGAGCGACGCGACGGCGGCTTCCACCTCCGCGCTCCGAGCGACGAACAGATCGACAAAGAGACGTCCGATCGCTTCCTCCGCGCGGTCGCTTCGGTGCGGGGCATCTGGATCTCTCCGCCGCCGCCGCTCGAAAAAATCGGCCTCGCCGCGCCCGCGACGAAGGTCATGCTGAGGCGTCGCGTCTCCGGGCTCACCATCGGCGAGAACGACGCGCAGGCGAGCACCACCGAGTGGTCACAGCTCCTCGAGGTCGGCACGCCGGTCGAAGAAGCAGGCGCGACAGCGGCGGCCCCGAAGGACAAATGGATCTACCTCCGTCGCCTCGACGACGGCGCCGTGATTCGCGTCACGCCGGAGGAAGCGCAGTCGCTCGGCGCGGCGGCGGCCCTCACCCTTCGTTCGCCCAACCTCGTCGATCTCGCGGCCGACAGCATCGATCGCGTCAGCACCATCTCGACCCTCCCCGGCGTCGTCCCCTACGAGCTCGATCGCAGCAAGCTCGTCGCGCCCGTCAACCTCGGCGCCGACGCCGCGTCGGTCGGCGATCTCACGCGCAACCTCGCGACACTGACGTGTACGCGGTGGGCAGCCGATCGCGACGACGGAACGTTTGGCTTCGCGGCACCTTCGGCGACCATCGCGGTGCATCGTTCGGTGGGAAAGCTCCCCGACGGCGGCGCGCCGGAAGAGTCGTTCGTCCTCGAGCTCGGCGGCGAGACGACCGACGGCGGCATCTACGCGCGCGTGAAGGGACGCGACGCCGTCTGCGTGCTCCCCTACGCCAAGGCGAAGGCCATCTTGCAGGTGCCCGTCTTCCGCGCGGTCATGGGGCTCGATCCGACCGAGACGCCGCGCATCGTCGTCAGCCATCCGCCGGCGACGGGACACGCGCTCGCCTTCGACGGCAAGTCGTGGCGCGATGGAGGCGACGCCGGCACCGCTTCAGCCGATCTCGCCGCACGCAAGCTCGCCGATCTCGTCGTCGCCCTCCGCGCCGAACGACTGGTGCACCTCGGCAAGGCCGACGATGCCGAGGGCTTCGCGTCCCCCACGCTGATCATCGAAGGCCTCGATCTCGGCGGAAAATCGAAGAAACGCGTCGTCGTCGGCGCACCGAGCAAGCTCGATGGCGCCCTCGTCTACTACGCCCGCGTCGACACCCTCGACGCCACGTACGTGATCTTGCGCGACGACGTCGACAAGATGCTGACGAGTCTCTGAGCTCTAGGAGCTCACGGAGGCGGCGAACTCAGGCCGTGCGCCGTCGCTTCGGGGCAGCCGGAGACGACGTTGGTCGGCCCGTCGGTCGTGCGCATCAGCTTCAGCTCGACCCGACGATTGACCTTCCAGGCCTCGAGGGTGTGCGCGGGATCGACGGGGCAATACGAGCCGTATCCCATCGGCCGGAGGCGCGCGGGATCGATGCCGTCGGTGACCACCACCGCGATCACTGCCTTCGCGCGGGCGAGCGACAGCTTGACGTTGGCGTCGAGCGCGCCGTGCTCGTCGGTGTGTCCGTCGACTTGCAGGAGCAGGATCTGCGGGTTGTCGCGGAGGACGCTCGCGATCGCGTGCATCACCGGCATCGACTCTTTGGCGAGCGTCGCCGTGCCGGGCTCGAAGCGAATCTGATCGAGGAGCGCCGGCGGGTTGGACGTGGCGATGATCACCTTGGCCTCGGGACAGCCATCGTCGTCCTGCACGCCGTTGTAGACCTCGGGCTCTTGCGGACACTTGTCGACGGCGTCGAGGATGCCGTCCTTGTCGTTGTCGGGATCGGGACAACCATCTTCGTCCTGGAAGCTGTCCTTGTCTTCGGCGTCGCTGGGGCAGAGATCGGCTGATCCGACGACGCCGTCCTTGTCGGCGTCATCGCTCGACACCGGAGGAGGCGAAGGAGGCGAAGGAGCGGCCGCGAGCTCCACGATCGGTCGCTCGGGAGGAACGCGGGGCTCCGACGTGCAGCCGTGCGCGCCGACGATCGCGATCGCGATCACGAACGGCGCGCGCAGCTGCTTCTTTCGTGGCGGGGGCACGAACGACAGCGTAGCAGCGTCGACTAGAAAGAGCCGCCGCCGCCCGCGCCGCAGCTCTTGCAGACCGGATCGCTGGTGCTCCTCGGATCTTTCGCGTCGTTGCAGTAGAGCGGACAATACTGCACACGGTTGAAGACCTTCTCGACGTGATCGCACTCGACGCTGGTGCCGACGACGGACATCTCACCGTACCCACCGCTGCTCGCGAACTTGGCGGCGCAGGCGGCGTCGGTCGACTCCCACGCCGGGAGATCGCCCCACTTCTGCACGACGTTCGGCGTGACGTAGTCACCCTCGGCGCACTGCGTGGTGACCACGCAATCGGTCGCCAGCGGCTTCGTCGAGTCGCCCGCCTTGAGCGTGTAGCAGAGCTTGAAGTGACCGGAGCAGTCGACCTTCACCGAGGTGTGCGTCCACGCGACCGATGGCTTCTTCCCGTCGGTCGGGCACGCCGGCGCTGCCTTTCCCGAGGCGTCGTAGTTGGGGAGCGTCGAGACCGCGCTCTTCACCGCGCCGCCTGCACCGGAGATGAAGCAGGGCGAGAGGTTGTCGAGCGTCCATTGGCCACCGCTGAAGCAGACGCACGCTTCCTTGCCGGTGGCGCCGGTCGGCAATTGATAACCTTCGCATGGACCCCAACCGAGCGTCGTCTCCTTCACCTTCTTGCACGTCGTCGTGCCGTCGTGACAGACGCCGCGGTTTCGGTTCTTGCGGAAGCCCGGCCAACACGTGGCGGTGTCGCCTTCCTTCAAGCAGGGACAACCCTCGCGGTTCTTGTCGTCGGGGCACTCGGGCGTGCCGCCTGGCGTCTTCGGGACGACGCCCGAATCTCCGCACACGCCCGGCGGCGGATCGTCGGCAAAGAACGCGTCGGCACCGATGTCGGGGCCACCGCCGCCGATGTCGAGACCGCCGTCGATGTTGAAGCCGGCATCGCTCGACGTGCCATCGAGGTATCCGCCCGCGTCACCGCTGCCTCCCGAGGTGTCCGATCCTGCGAGTGGATCGGTGCCGCCGCTCCCATCACCTCCTGCCGAGCAAGCGAGCACGAGCGAACCGATCGGAACGGCGAACAGCCAAGCGACGCGGCGAAACGGAATCATGGAAACCTCCAACTCGGAAAGCGGGGCGTGAGGCGTTGTAGCCAACCGCGATGCTCTTTGCCTCCTCGATGGCGCCGACTTCGCCCGCAACGAAGCAATGCAGCCGCACGAAACGATTCGTTTGCGCGTCGGGCTCGCTCGGCGTGCGCGCTTCCAGTAGCCTGCGCGGGAAATGGCCGCCAAAAAGAAGAGCGATCGTGACGTCGGCGTGCACACTCGCACGGGCCGGGCGCGCACCGAAACGTCACGGCCGCGTGACACCGTGGTCGCCGCCGTCCAGCTCGATCGCGCGGGGCTCCGGCTCGTCGACGGCACTCGCACGCAGGTCGTCCCGCTTCGCGCCGGCGCCGTGCACTACTGGCGCATCGATCGACGCGCGTTTCGTCCTGCGCTCACCGCGCTGAAGACGATGGGCGTGACGATGGTCGAGACCTACGTGCCTTGGCAGGTGCACGAGCGCGGGGGTGACGATGTGCCCGTGCGCTACCTCTGGGACGATCATCTCGACGTCGCCGCCTTCCTCCGGGAGGCACACGCGCTCGGTCTCTACGCGATCGTGCGACCCGGTCCGCACATCAACGCCGAGCTCACCGACTTCGGCCTGCCCGAGCGCATCGTCTGGGACTCGGCCTGTCAGGCGCGATCGCCGCGGCAGAATCCGGTGCTCTTGCCTGCGCCTCCGCGCGCGTTTCCGGTGCCGTCGTACGCGAGCAAGACGTTCCTCGCCGAGACCGCCAAGTGGTTTGCCGCCGTCGGTGAGCAGCTCCGCGAGCTCGTCTATCCAAAGGGGCCGATCGTCCTCGTGCAGGTCGACAACGAGGGCGCGCTCTACTTCCGCGATGGCGTCTTCGATCAGGACTATCATCCCGACGCCGTCGCTCGGTATCGACGCTTCCTCGCCGAGCGCTATCGATCGATCGAAGAGCTGCGCCGCGCCTACGACGTGCCCTTCGAAACCTTCGACGACGTCCCGCCGCCCATCCGTTACGACGCGCGCTCGGCGGAAGATTTGCCGCGGCTCGTCGACTGGGCCGAAGCCCACGAGGTGATTCTCGCCGACGCCTTCGCCGACATGGGCCATGCGCTCGAGGAGGCTGGTTTTTCAGGCATTCCGCTCTTCCACAACTTCCCGATGGCCGAGTCGGCGACGCCGCTGGTTCCTTCGCGGGTGCGTCGCGACGCCGAAGGACGCGGCATCGATCTCGTCACGCTCGACTACTACCACACGGCCGGTGACCATCGCGCGATCGCTCGGCGCACCACCGAGCTCGTCGTCAGCTGCGACGCCCTCGGCCATCCGCCCTTCGCCGCCGAGATGGGCGCCGGCGCGCCGCCGTTCTTTCCGCCGCTCGACGAGCGCGACGCCATCTTCACCTTGCTCTGCGCGATGGCCTATGGGCTTCGCGGCTACAACGTCTACATGGCGGTCGAGCGCGATCGCTGGCTCGGCTCGCCGATCGATCGCGACGGCGTGCTTCGGCCCTTCGCGGCCTTCTTCCGCAAGCTCGGCGCCGCGTGCGAGCGCGTGAAGTTCGCCGAGCTCCATCGCGAGATGCCGGTGCGCCTCGTCGTCCCGAGGCCGATGCGACGTCTCGCGCGGGTGATGCACGCCTTCGGTCCGGTGTCGCAGTCAGCCTTCCGCGTCTTCGGCGGCGGCATGCTCGAGACGGTCATCGAGGACGGCGTCGACTTCGGCGATGGCGAACGCGAACCGCCGCCGATTCGTGCGGGTCGCATCCTCGTCGCCGCCGAACGTGCGCTCGACGAAGCCGGCGTTCCCTATGCATTCGTCGACGGCGGCGACGCCAAATTCGCGCTCGCCGGCGCCAAATTCGTCCTCGTCCCGACCGCGTGTGGGCTCGACGCCGAGCTACGAGAAGCGATCAGCGCGGCGCTCGAAGCCGGCGCACATGTCACCTACGCCCCCGCCGTGCCGACCCGCGACGGTTCGTTTCGAGCGTTCCCACCGAAGACGCCAAAGGGCGCGACCGGCGCGAACGGCGCGAACACTCCGACGGTCCTCCTCGGCGACGAAGCCACCGACGCCGCGCTCGTGCGCCTCCACCTCGAGCGCTCCCTCCAGGGAGTCCCGCGGGTGAGTGCCAAGCCGGCGCCATGCGCAGCGACCGTTCACCTCGACGAGAAGGGCGTCCCCCGCGTCGTCTTCCTCATCAACCCGACGAAAACGAAACAGGTCGTGGAGGCACAAATTCCAGGCGTTTCGCGGGTCACCGATCTGTTCGACGGCACCACGTCCCTGCTCGAGGACGGCGTGTCGGTGGACGCCGGGAGCGTGCGCTTCTGCGAAGTGATTCCCCCGGGGTGAGAGGCTCCAGCCCGGGGGTGATCACTCCATCGAATCGTCACTCGATCACGTGGATCACTTGGATCACTTGATCCCATCCGCGGCGAAGCGCTTGAGGAAGCCGTACGTTCCGGCGCCGCCCATCGAGTTGCACGTCGGCGAGGCGTAGCCGGCCGGGCAGTCGTTGTCGCGATCGTAGGACCAGTAGTGGATGCCGGCGAGACCGTTGGCCTTGACGAAGGTGGCGATCGCGTCGGCGTCGGCGAGGGTGAAGATCTCGTCGGTGGCGTCGTTGCCGCCGATCATCGGCGTGAGCTCGATGTTCGCGAAGGGGACGCCCCAGTGATCGTGGAGGTTGTAGGCCGCCTGGATCGCCGATTGTCCCATCTGGCAGCGGCCGCCGCTGACGACGCAGACGCCCGCGCTCGGCGCGCCGTAGTCCATGGTCATGAGGTTGACGACGAGGTAGCTCGGCCAGGAGCCGCCGAAGACGGCTTTGAGCGCCTTGAGCGTGTTGTCGCCATAGACGTTGAGGCTGTCGTCGAAGCCGCTGCCGAGCGACTTGGCGGTGCTGCCGCCGGAGTTGTTGGCGAGCGTGGCGATGGTGAAGCTGAAGCGCAGCCCCGGATGCTTGGCGTGCGCGGCCGAGACGCGTTGCACGAGCGCGTTGATCGTCGCCTCCGATTGCCCCGCCTCGATGTCGAAGTCGACGCCGATGAGCCCGGTCGACGCCCAGCGCGAGAGGAAGGTTTCGAACCCGGCGTCGGAGCCGCAGGAGAAGCTGCCGGCCGCGCCGCCCGTCGCGAGGATGAACTTCACGCCCGCGCCGTCGAGGAGCGGCACGTTCGCCTTGCCCATCGCGTCGCCCGGCACGCCGCCCCAGTTCTCCGATCCGCACTCGCCCGTGCCGAACGCGAGGGTGATCGCCTTGCCGCCTTGGCTCGCGAGATCCTTCGCGACCGACGTGCGACTGCCCGAGAGCGTCGTCGAAGCGACGTTCGTCGTCCAATCCATGTTGATGCCAGTGTCCTTGTAGGGACTGAAGACGAAGCCCGCCGGCGTCGATCCGCCGATGCTTCCGCCACCGCCACCGGTGCTGCCGCCGCCGCCGGTGCCGCCGCCACCGCCGGAAGATCCACCGCCGCTGCTGCCGCCGCCGCCGCCAGAAGATCCACCGCCGCCGCTCGTGCCGCCGCCCGGACAAGTGGTGCCACCGGGCGAGCAACCGACGCCCCAGCTGACGACCGTGCAGTGATAGCCCTGCCCGAGATTGGTCGAGGTCCAACCGCACGACTCACCGACGTGTCCTGTGCACGCGTTGGCATCGGAGCCCATGTAGACCCACTTCGCCGGATCACACGTCGAGCTTCCGCCGCCGGTAGATCCGCCGCCGCCTCCACCTCCTGTCGACCCGCCGCCGCCGCCGGTCGATCCGCCACCGCCAGAAGAGCCGCTGCAGGTGACGGGAGACCAAAGCGCGGGCACTGCCTTCGGATTCCAACCGGGCAAGCTCGTGTGCGGTTGGATGCACTCGTACGTCGTGTCCCCTTCGGTAACGAGGTTGCCCTTGCCGTATGCGACCCACTCGGCCCACGGCTTCGCGCCGTGGCAATCGACGACCGACAGCGAGCTCCGCGTCGACGGATCGTCGGAGGTCGCAGCGCAGGCCGAGACGATCGACGACACGGCGATGAGAGCGAGAAGCGGGACGCGGTTCGACATGGCGGAGTTTCTTTCGCGGAGAGGTTCCAAATTTCGCGCTCGTGAACGCCGCCCTCGGCGACGTCTCTGCGAGCGTGCCGACCGACATTGCCAACCAGGTGCCAACACGCGCCCCCTCACCCTGCGCCCCGTCACGTCGACGAGACGCCCGACGCGAAATCGCCCGAAAATCGCAGGGCGAACGTGAGCCTGGCGAACGCACTCGTGCACGGAGGCGGAGGTGGGGGAGTGAAGGGGAAGCTCGCGCGGGGGGACTCGATCGCCGGATGGGGGAATGGAGTCCCCGGGGTCGAGAGCGCGGGCGCGGGCGGACGGGGAGTCCATGAGGGGACGTGACGAGTGCACGAAGGCGCGCTCCTCCTCTCGTGCAAGTCTTCCCGAGGTAGCGAGCCCTGATAGCCTGCGTGGATGCCCAAACTGGTCATCCAAGGCGCCAAGCTGAAGTGCAGCCAGGGGACGTCGCCGTCGAGCCTCAGTCTCCTTCCGGTGCCGACACCGGCGAAGGCCGACGAGCAGCAGGCGGCGACGATCATGGACTTCGCGCCGATGGTGAACATCGCCGCCTTCGGCATGTGCATCACGCAGGCGAATCCGCAGGTCGCTGCCGCCACCGCCGCCGCGATGGGCGTCCTCACGCCACAGCCCTGCATCCCCGCAACCACCTCACCGTGGTCACCGGGCTCGTCGAAGGTCACGATCAGCGAGATGAAGGCGCTCACCAGCGACTCCAAGTGCAACTGCATGTGGACCGGGAGCATCGAGATCACCGACCCGGGGAGCGCGATCGAGACCGACTAGGTCTCATTTCGCAGGCGACTTCGCGCCGGCGGGTCGTTCTTGACTGGACGGTCCGGCATCCCCATCTTCATGGCATGGCACGGCCCAAGGAGTTCGATCGCGAGCATGTGCTGGCGCGCGCGATGGAGCTGTTTTGGGCGCGCGGGTACGAAGCGACCTCTCTCGGCGATCTCGTCGACCACCTCGGCATCGCGCGCCAGAGCCTCTACGACACCTTCGGCGACAAGCATCAGCTCTACCTCGAGGCGCTCGATCTCTACGGCAAGCGCTACGGCCGCGTGCCCGAGCTGCTCGCGGCTGATTTACCGATGCGGCGTGCGCTCCGGCTGCTCTTCGAGAACACCATCGACGTCGGGCAAGGGCGCGGGCCTGGGCAAAAGGGAAGCGACGCGCGCGGTTGCATGATGGTGTTCGCGACGGTCGAGCGCTGTCCGCGAGACAAGGACGTCCGCAAGCGCGCCGATTCGCACGTCGTCGCCCTCGAGCACGCCCTCCACCAGCGCCTCGTGCGCGCGCGGCGTGACGGCGAGCTCGGTCCGCATCACGAGCTTCGCGCCCTCGCTCGCTACCTCACGAACGGGCTCTTCGGCCTCAGCGTGCTCGCCAAGCTCGGACGCCCGCGCGAGGAGCTCGTCAGCATCGTCGACGTCACGTTGTCGGTTCTCGGCTGAGAGGGCCCCCGACGACGGCCGGGGACGTGACCATCGAAAACGCGAAACCGCGAAACCGTTGCGCGAGGGCGGGCATCTCTCGCACAGGCGGTTCCGGACCAATCAGTCCAGAACATGCCGATTCCAGACCAATCGTTCCGCATTTACGCCAAGGAGCTTCCCATGACCCAATCCCTCGCCTCCAAGACCGCGCTCATCACTGGCGGGACGACGGGCATCGGCCTCGCCACCGCCCGCCTCTTCCTCGCCGAGGGCGCCCGCGTCGCCGTCACCGGACAGAACCCCGACACGTTGACCGCCGTGCGCGCGGAGTTGCCGAAGGCGTTGGTGCTCCGCGCCGATGCTCGGAAGGTCGAAGACGCGGCCCGCGCAGTCGACGAGGTCGGCAAGGCCTTCGGCGGGCTCGACGTCCTCTTCCTCAACGCCGGCGTCGCCCGCTTCGCGCCGATCGATGGCTTCGACGAGGCGTTCTACGACGACATGATGAACGTCAACGTCAAGGGCGTGATCTTCACGCTGCAGAAGGCATTGCCGCTCCTCCGCAAGGGCGGCTCGGTGATCCTCAACACCTCCGTGGTCGCCAGCCGCGGCGTCGCCAACGCCAGCGTCTATTCGGCGACCAAGGGCGCGCTCTCGGCGCTGACGAGGGCGCTCGCGACCGAGCTGGCACCGCGCGGCATCCGCGTGAACTCGGTGAGCCCTGGCCCGATCGCGACGCCGATCTACGGCAAGCTCGGCATGCCCTCCGAGGCCGTCTCGGCGTTCGAGACGAGCATGAAGAGCAAGGTGCCGCTCGCCCGCTTCGGTGAAGCCGACGAGGTGGCGCAGGCCGTCCTCTTCCTCGCGACGAGCACCGGCTCGTTCGTCAACGGCAGCGAAATCGCGGTCGACGGCGGCCTGGCCAGCAGCACCTAGAAGCGTCCGATCGAGAAATTGAAGGCGAACGCAGGCTCGTTGAAGAGCCCGTAGCGGTTGAGGTTGATGCCGAGATCGAGCGCGATCGGTCCGACCGGGGTGTCGATGGAGAGTCCCGGTCCGACCGAGTAGCGTAGGCGCAGCGGCTCGATGTGGCCCTCGCGGTTGCGGAGGAATTTCTCGCGCTTCAGCCAGCTGTTGGCGGCGTCGAGGAAGAGGACGAAGCCTCCCCAGTTGAAGGCCGGGATGCGGAGCTCGATGCGAGGGTTGATGTAGACGTTGCCGCCGCGCGGCGCGACCGCCGAGAGATCGCTGACGTTGCCGAGCGTGTGCTGCTCGTAGGCTTCGGTCAGCTCGTCGATCGAATCTTGCGCGAGCATTTGCCCGGTGAAAAAGCCGCGGTTGCTGTCGACGCCGCCGAGATAGAAGAGGCGATCGGGGTAGGTCTCGCAGTCGTTCACCACCTTGTCGTAGCCGCCCGAGGCCTGCCTCCCGAGCGGGTCGCGCACCAAGGTCGTCGAGTTCGACGCGCAGGAGAAGACGTTGACGTTCATGCCGCCTTTGAGCTCGAACGCGAGCACCGGCTTCTTCGGAAGTGCGCCGAGCTTGATGTAAACGCCGGTGGCGCCAGTGATGTGGAGGAAGTCTTGTCGGGCGCCCGTCGTCTGACCGTTGACCGTCGCGCCGAGGCCGTTTTGCACGCCGGTGGCGAAGGCGACGTCGCGCGGGCCCGGGCTGACGATGTTCTTCACGTACTCGTTGGTGAACGAGAGGTACCAGCCCTTCGTCGCGCCGAGACGGCTGTCGCGGAAGTCGAAGAGGAAGGTGGCGCGGGTGGCGGCGACGCCGGTGTCACCGTCGGGCACGCGGAGGAGCGTGGAGAAGCGCGGGTTCGTGGCGAGGAAATTGTTGATCGACTGTTTGTCGAAGAGGAGGAACTTGTTGTACTCGAGGTCGCCGGCGAAGGTGGCCGCGAACCAGCGAATCGGCTGGTAGGTGAACGTGAGGATGGGCGTGTAGCGATCGAGCTTGAAGTCGCGGAAGAGGTCGAGCGAGTTGACGAACTCGAGCGTGGTCCGCACCGGCGCCCCGAAGATCGGCGAGTGCGGCAGCGTGAGACCGACCGAGATGCGGCGGCCGATGCGATCGAGGCCAGAGAGTTGGTTGTTCCAACGACGGACCACCAGCGGATCGTAGAAGGTCGTCTGGCCGCAGTCGTAGTTGGTCTCGCCGGTGAGGTGATCGACGCCCGATTTGCCGCAGCCGAGGAACGGTTGGTACGAGAGCTTGAGCTTGAAGTCGAACGAGACCGCGTAGCCGAAGAGGTTGGCGTAGCCGTACTCCGCGTAGTAGCGAAAACCTTCACCCGTCGAGTAACCAGGCCGCATCTCGATGTGGCTCGGCTTGCGTTCGACCAACGAAACGAGCACGTTTTTGTGCTTCGCGGGGATGGTCGGGTTGATGAGGCCGATCGACACGCTGGAGAAGACTCCGAGCTGACCGAGGCGCTCTTGGGAGATGCCGGCGAGCTTCTGCCGGTAGATGCCTCCCTCCTTGATCACCAACCGCGCGCGCACGAGCGACTCGAGGGTGAGCCGGTGCCCTTGAATCTGGATCTCGTCGATGATGACTTGCTCGCCCTCGGCGACGACGAAGCGCACGCGCGCGCGCGACTTGTCCGACGAATACTCGAGCGTGGCGCGCACCGAGGAGAACGCGTACCCCTCGTCGCGGTAGTAGGCGTTGATCGCGCGCCGAGCGTCCTCGATGTCTTTGAGCGAGAGCGGCTCGCCGAGGCGGAGGTAGTCGTATGCGACCTTCTCGCCGAGGGTCTTCGGTGAGATCGCCTTGGTGCCATCGAAGGCGACGTCCCAGAGGACCGACCGCGGGCCGGGGTTCACGGGGATGACGACGGTGACGAAGGGTGCGCACTCGATGCCGCGCGTGAGGTCGGGGACGCAGCTCACCGTCTTGGGGTAGGCCGCCGATTCGAGGGGCAGACCTTCGAGATCGGAGCGGCAGACGTCGGGCAAGGGCGGCGGCGCGATCACCTTGCAGGCGCCTGGCTTCGACCCGGCCGCGCAGGCGCCACGGACGAGCGTCGGCGGGCTCACCTCGGCGAAAATGTAGCCCTCGCTGCGAAAGAGATCTTTCAGGTGCTCGATCGCGCGGTCGTAGGTGTCGGGGATGAAGACCTCGGGCGGGTCTTCGACGTCGGGATACGGCCGCGCACCCTTGCCCTTCGTCGCTTGATCGTCGAGCACGTCGTCGGCGCCGTTGGGGTTCACGTCGCCGACGCCGCCGCTGCCCAGGGCCTCGTCGAGGTAGGAGTCGATCTCCTCGTCGAGACGATCGCCATCGAGCGCGCCGCGGAGGCAGGGATAGAGGCGCTTTTCGACCTTCACCAACGTCCCTTCGCGGACGGTGAAGCGCAGCGTGCGCTGCGAGTCGGTGGCCTCACCGAGGAGCTCGGGCGTGACGGTGACGTCGAGATAGCCGCGCTTGCGATAGGCATCGACGAGCTTGCTCGCGAGGTGCGATGGCGAACGGTCGGGCTCTTTTTCCAGGTCGAGGATGCGATCGAGGGCCTCGCGATCGAAGACCATCGCGCCGTCGATGCGGGGGACGATCTTGGAGCCGGCAGAGATGTTGATGGTGATCTCGACGCCCGCTGCGGTGGGCGGGTCGACGGCGTGGGTGACGACCGCACCGACGTAGCCGGCCCCTCGCAGCGTCGTCGTCAGCGTGCGATCGCTGGCGTCGAGGGTCTCTTCGTCGACGCGATCACCGACGTGGACGCCGAAGTCCTGGGCTGCCAGGAGCGCCGCCTCGTCAGCCTCGGGCAGCCCGGTGAAGACGCGCGCGCGCACCAGCGTCGGCTCACCGGGCTCGATCTTGAGGTCGACGATGACGACGAGCGGCTTGTCGGTCTCGATGGTCGCCGCCTCGACGGTTGCGCTGGGGAAGCCGCGTCGCGCGTAATAGGCCCGGATCGCCGTCGACGCCTCGTCGAGCGAGAGCTCGGTGACGTCGTGCACTTCGCCGAGGTTGGCGGCCCGCTTGACGTCATCCTCGGGCAGCACGTTTCCGTGCAAGGTGACGCGCTTCACCTGTCGCGACGGCACGAGGCGGAAGAGCACGTCGACACCACCTGCACCGGGGGCGACGTCGAGCGAGCCGGAGGCGAACCCGCCGGTCGCGAGGAGACGGTCCAGCTCCGCGTTGGCGACAGCCAGCGAGAATTTCTCTCCAGCCTTCGGATGGAGGATGACCGGCGGCTTGGTCCAGTTCACGCCTTCGAGCTTGGTCTTGACCGACGCGACCGCCTTGCCCTCGAAGGCCGAGGCGTCGGGGAGCGTGTCGGGGAGATCGGGGACCTCGGGGCCGACACCGGACGAGGTCTTGTTGACCACGGCGCTGGCGATCGCGCCCATTTTCAAGCCTCCGGACGACGACGCGCTCGCGCTCGTGGAGGCTGTGCCCTCCGACGAGGCCGACGACGCGCTCGCGGCTGCCTTCGCCTGTGCGCGCGCGCCTCGCGTGGTCGAGAGAGCGATCGGCATCAGCACCGCCATCGCGACGAGGAGCGGCGCGAGGAGACCGCGAAAACGGCTCACCTGGCCTCTCCTGTCCGCGGAAGCAGCTCGCATGAAGTCCTGCAAACGAACCTTAGTCGAACTCGATGCGGTACCGGAGATCGATGCCGATGTTGCCCGTGGAGTTCGCGACGTCGCTGAGGTTGTCGTAAGAGCCTTGCAGCGAGAGCTCGCGCGAGAGGCGCCATTCGATGTTGCCGATGACCTGGCGCTGCTCGCTGAGGCCGCTGGTGATGCTCGCGCGGAGCGAGTCGGTCAGCTTCTTTCCCAAGGTGATCTGCGCCTCGGTGCGACCGGTCTTCACCGAGTAGGCGGTGCCGACACGGAAGTCGTCGACGGGAATGGCCTGCTTCACCGTTTGATCGAAGCCAGTGAGGCCGGCGAGGAAATCGATGCCGCCCGCGGTCGCGCCGCCGAGAGCGTTGGCCTCGGCACGGGTCATTCCGATCGTCAGGAGGAGGATGGCGTCCTCCTGCGAAAGCGGTGGATCGCTGGTGATGTCCAGCGTGAGGTTCGAGGTGGTGCCGTAGGCGTGGAGCTTGAAGCGCCACTCGGAGGTGGAGACGTTCACCATCGCGGCACGGCGGAAATCGTCGGTCGCCACGACGTCGATGATCGGGTCGATCTTGGTCTCGTCGGCGAACTTGATCGAGCCCTCGCGAATCTCGAAGTCGTTGCGGCCGAGCCTGAAGATGCCGCCGGCGACGACGTAGACGTCACCGACGAGGCCGGGGCGTTGATTGCTTCCGACCACGCGGAGCCCGCCGTTGCCGATCTCCATCGTGGTGTCGACCAGGTTGTTGCGGACGCGCAGCCCGTGCTTGGAACGGAGCGCGATGTCGAACGTGACGAGGTCACGCAGAGGATCGTAGGCCTCGACGTCGGTGCGCTGCGCCGTTTGAATCGGGCTCACGTCGAAGAGTTTCACCGGCTTTTCGTAGAGGAACGAGTCGATGTCGACGACGCCCTCGAGCCGCGCCGGATCGGATGGTTCGCCCGGCTCTCCGGGTGACCAGGTGGCGTGGAGATCGGCGGTGACTCCCATCGACATCGATTCGCCGTATCGATAATGCACGTCCTTGGCGAGGATGCGCATGTCGACGTCGCCGAGATCGAAGCCCTTCACCGCCGCGCCGCCGGAGACCTCGATGGTGCCGCCACCGACCTCGGCCTTGAGCGAGTCGATGCGGATGCCGGTGGTCGGATCGAACTTGATTTTGCCGTTCACGGCCGAGATCGGCACCGCGAAATTCTTGATCGCGAGACCGCCATTCTCGACCGCAACCTCTCCGCTCCAGGTCGGCGAGGCGATCGTCCCCTCGATGGCCAAGGTCGCGCGCATCGAACCCTCGGCACGTTCGAGCCGCGGAAAATAGGTCTCGAGCTTGGAGAGCGGGATGCTCGGGACGGTCACGCTCGCGTGCAGGCGCGGGCTGCCCGTGAGCGGATCGAGATCTTTGCGATCGATGTTTCCTTCGAGGACCACCGAAGCGTTGGCGTCGCCGAGGTTGACCGTGAGCGTCGTCTTCGGGAGCGTCGCCCCGTCGGCGCCGAAGGTGATGGTCGGCGTCGTCCCCGCGGTGGCGATGCCCTTGTCGCCGCTCTCGACGTCGAGGGTGAGGCCGGTGAGCGTCCCCTCGGAGTTCCACCACTCGTCGAGCGGATACTTCACGAGGTGAACGTCGGCGCTGGCGCGGCCGGTGAGGGTGAAGGTCGGCGGCGCCGGCTCGTACTTGTCGTCGAGCTCCGACTCGGCGGCGACCGGACGAAGGAGCGAGAGCGGCGCGAGATCGAGCCCGCGGATGACGATGTTGCCGCTCGCCACCTTCTTCTTCTGATCGGTGACGATGAAATCGCTGAGCTTGATCGCGCCGCCGAAGACGTCGCCGGAGACGACGTACTCTCCCTCGAGCGGATCGCTGAAATACTTCAGCGGGTCGAAGGGCGGGAATTTGCGGCCGGTATAGCAACCGCGCACGTCGGGTTGTGGCGAGGGAGCGACCGGTCCGCGCGGCCGTCGCAAGACGTGGAGGCGCGATCGATCGAGCGTCTGATCCCCGACGTGGAGCGGCGAGAGGGTGACGTCGGCGTCGACCACCATGTCGTCGAAGGTGCCGCTGACGTCGGCGACCGCATCGATGTTGCCGTCGATGACGATCGTCGTGACCGGGACCGCGGCGAGCCCCTTCAGCGACACGCCTCCGGCCGAGACGTGGAGACCGAGCCGACCGCCGCGGGCGATTCGCCCCGAGGCGACGATGTCGCCGCCCCCCTTTTTGTGCAGCGTGGCCGCGCGCAGATCGAGATCGAAGCCGAGCCCGCCGCCGCCCAGATCGAGCCAGTCGAGGGAGAGATCGGCGCTGCCACCGTCGAAGCGCTCGCCGAAGAGATCCATCGCCAGGAGCTTGGCGCGCGCGTCGAGTTGCAGGCGGCCGCTCTTGCACAGATCGTCGGGTCCGCCGACGACGAAGTGCGCGCGCGCGTCGAACCCGAGGTGCCCTTGATAGCCCTGCCAGCGCGGATCGCCCTCCATGTGGAAGACGCCGTAGAAGTCGTCGAGGCTCATGTTGGCGGACTTCGCCAAGGCGTCGACGTAGATCGGAGCGCCCACGCCCTTCCCGAGATCGACGCGCAGACTCGGCACCTCGTAGACCGATTCGCCCTTGCGTGAGCGCATCGCTTCGACGTCGATCATCACGCCGAGGCTGTGCACCGTCGCCGTCTCCATGTCGCCGAGCGCGAAGCCGTCGAAGGAGAAGCCGGCCACCGAAAGCGTGCCTTTTCCCTCGGGATTTCCCATCGCGCCGCTCATCGTCCAATCGAGCTTGGCGAGGCCTTCGAGCGGAAAACTCACCAGCGGTGAGACCTCCGTGAGGTCGAGCGTCTCGCTCGTGGCGTGGACGTCGAGCGAGTCGGCGAAACCGATGTACGCATCGGCGTCGAGCACCGAGCGACCGAACGTCAGGTGCGTGCGCTCGAAGCCGAGACGATCGGCGCGAATGGCGACGTGCGTCGTGAGGTCGACCGGCGCCTTGATGCCGACGAGGTGACCGGGGTTGTTTCCTTCGACCTCGCGCTGTGCGCCCTCGAACGACTTGGTGTGGGCCGTCAGCTCACCATCGATCTGCAAGGGATCGAGGAAGCCGCTGAGCTTGGTCGTCGCCTGATCGATGTTCCAGCGCACGTGCGAGGCGCGCGAGACGCCGAGCTCGCGCATGAGGCCGGGGAAGGTCACCCGATCGACGGCGAGGCTGACCTTGACGGGCATTCGTTTCTTGTCGAACGGACGCGGCGCAGCCTCGATTTTCAGGTCTTTCAGCGCGACGTGGCCGCTCGCGTAGGCGACGTCGATCTCGTTCGACGAGAGGACCAGCGGTGGCTTGAGCGTGACGTCACCGGCGATCGACTGACCGAAGCGATACTGCGCGAAGCGGAGCTCGTGACCTTCGATGCGCCCGGAAGCAGCGGCGTGGAGGACACCCGGCAGCGGGTCGCCGACGTCGATGTCGGCGGCGAGATCGAGATCGAGCGTGAGCGTGCCAGTGAGCGTCGGGAGCTGCACCCAACGCAGCGCCAGAAGCGCCGGCGCCGCGAGGTGGAGCTTCGCCGCCGGACCGATGCGCAAGTGCGGCGCGGCCGGCTTCCCCGCAGGCGACGCGGCGGTCTGCGGGAGCTTGGGGAGATCGATCGCGAACCGATCGAGGTGGAGGTGGAGCACCTGCTCGTCGTCGACGGCGTTCTCTTCGCACGTCGGCGCCGTCCCCATCGTCTCGTCGCCGTCGAGACGCGCATCGAGCTCGAATTTGCGGAGATCGAGCCCCGTCGAGGCCGGCCCGTCGCTCACCTGGATGTTGAACGACAGCCCGCAGATGCGATCTTCGTCCCACACCGGGTGCGGCGTGATCTTCGGCGTCAGGTGGAGGAAGCGATCGATCGGCGGGCCGTTGATCTGCGTGCGCGAGAGCCGCACCGTGCCCGCCGCCTTCTGCCAACGCGCGTTCAACGTCGTCGTGCCACCCTCGAGCGCGGCGTCGACGTCGAGATCGATGCCCGCGAGATCGACGCTCGCCGGACGATCGGGCGCCGCGAGCGTCATGTAGGTGACCTTGACGTGCGCGCCGGTGAGCGCGAGCGATCGGAACGGCGGATCGGCCGCCGGCGCAGCGTCGGCCTTCGGCGCGTGCGGCTTGAGGACCAAGGGGAGGTTGGTCGGGATGGTCACGCCTTCGCGCATCTCGGCGTCGACCGTGAGCCCGTCGACCTCGACCCCATCGACGACGACGTCGCCCGAGAGCAGGGAAAACGGACGCAACGTGACCCGCGCTTCGCGAATGTGGGCGAACGATTTCCCCGGCGTCTTCGAGCCGACGTCGACGTCGCGGACCACGAGGCCAGGCGGCCAGAGCGGCCGCTCGATGTGAAATCCCACCGTGAGACCGGTCTCGTCCTTCACCGCCGAGAGCGCCAGCTTCTCGACCCGCGCGCGGAGCCCCGGGATCTCGAGGACGAAGGGCGCGAGCACCGCAGCCGCTCCGACGACGACGAAGACGAAGAGCAGCAAGCACGCGAGGACGCGCCCGAAATCGACGCTCGCCCCGGGCGGGGCAGGTCCTTTCGCGCGTTTGCTGTTCATCTCGCCGCTCGACCCATGATTTTCCAAGTATTTTCTAGCCCAGATCCCCCGACCAGGCACGATTTCATGACGATTATTAACTCTGTCCCCATCCGGGCGGCCGCGCTCGCGGCGGTCGTCGCGCTCGGCCTCGTTTCACGGCGGCTCCACAGCGGCTTCTTGCTCTTCGACAAGAGCCTGGGGGACGCGCTGTACGCGGTGATGGTCTACCTGCTCGTCACGCTGGTGCGTCCGAAGTGGGCCGCGGAAAAGTCGGCGGCCTTGGCTCTCGCGATCTGCTTCGCGCTGGAGGCGTTCCAAGCGACGGGGATCCCGCTTCGCCACGCAGATTCACCGATCGTCCGTTGGGTGCTGGGGACGACCTTCGCGTGGCATGACGTCGTTTGCTACGTGGTCGGCATCGCCACCGTGCTCGCGCTCGAAGGCCTGCTCGCTTGGCGACGTGCGCGGGCGAGCGCATGATCGGCGCGTGCGTGTAATTCCCCTATTTTTTGAAGTGTTCAGCGTGCTCGCGCTCGTGGCGTGCAGCGGCAGCGATGCTGGGACCCCACCGAACGACGACGTCGGCATCACCGACACGCTGACCCACTCGGACGTCATGATCACGACCGACACGACCGACACGACCGACACGAGCGTCACGACCGACACCTCGAGCGATACGACGCTCTCGCCAGACACAACCGACGCGACCGACACGAAAGACGCCTCCCGCTTCGACGCCGCTCCGTCGGGATGCATCACCGACGTCAGCGCGGGAGCCCATGTTTTCCCGTGTGATGGACTCACCTACGACGTCGCCGTGCCGAGCGCATGCACCGGCTCGGCGTGTGGCCTCGTGCTCGACGTCCACGGCGCGACGATGAGCGGCAAGATGGAAGATCACAACACGGCGATGCGCGCGCTCGGTGCCAAGTATGGCTACGTGATCGTGCAGCCGAACGCCAACCCAGCGCCGCCGCTCTCGTCGTGGACGCCGGGCACCGACGACGACAAGGTCTTCGCCTTCCTCGGCGCCGCGCTCACGAGCTACGGCATCGATCGCAAACGCGTACACATGACCGGCTTTTCGCAGGGCGGGATGATGAGCTCGCGCTTCCTCTGCAAGCACGCCTCGACGTTCGGTTCGATCGCCCCCGGCGCCGGCACCGGCTGCACCTTCACCGCCGGCGACACGCCCTCGGAGGAGATCCCCGTGCTCTACATGCACGGCACCAAAGACTCGGTCGTCGCCTTCTCCTACGGCACCGCGCAACGCGACGCGCTCATTTCCGCCTGGAAATTGGGTCCGAAAACCGTCGTCTCGAGCAGCGCCACGCACGAGTGGTCACGATTCGAGAACGCCGCCGGCACCGTCTTCGAGTTCATCCAACACGACTACGAGGCGAGCTCGATCGCCCTCCACGGACACTGCTATCCCGGCAGCACCGACCCGAGCGGCGAGGCTGGCCAGCTCTTCTCGTTCGCTTGCACGGGGACATCGGCCTTCGTCTGGGGTGAGGCAGTCATGTCGTTCTTCGTCGCGCATCCTCGAAAGTGAGCAAAGGAGGCGCGAATTCGAGACGTGTTGCAGGAACGTGCCGCGCCTGGGAACATCATCCATGCGCAAGATCTCGCTGACGACGATGGTCTCGCTCTCGCTGATCTCGCTGATGGTCGCTGCGCTCGGCATGGTCGGCGGGACGGGGTGTCAGTTCGATTCGGGAAAGACGCCTTCGGCGGCGTCGCCTTCGTCGGAGTCCGAGGAAGTGGCCGAGCCGGTCAGCGCTGCACCTCCTGCGACCAGCGGCACCAAGGTCACCGCCGAGTCGCTCACCGAAGGGACTGAGCCGATCGCGACCACCAAGCCATCTGCGACGAGCAAGCCGCCGATGGCGCCGGTGTGCGATCCAGGCACGATTTCCTGTGGTACGGGCACCGGCGGCGCCTGCTGCAAGGCGAGCCAAATTTGCTGTCCAGGGGGCGTCGCGTACACGTATGGATGCCACGAGGGCAAAGGCCCTTGCCCGAAGATGCCCTGACCTCGAAGCTCGAGATCCCGACACTCACTTCATGAGCGGCAGCGCCTCGACGGCGACGGTGCGCGCGCCGGTGGTGATGGTGGTGCCATCGGCCTTCTTCCAATCGACGGTCGCGCCGGCGACGGTGTCACTGAAACGGATCGTCGCCGAGCCACCTCCCGTCAGCGTGATCTTCACGCCGTGTTGGCCGGCGACGTCGTCGGGCGTGACGCTCGCGACCACGCCATCGAGCGAAAGCACGTTGAGAAAGAGCGACGTATCCCCGGCGGCGTCGGCCGATTCGAAGCGGAATCCGCCGGACATGTCGCTGTCCTCGGCGGCCCAGGAGACGTTGCGCAACGTCGAGCCGAGAGGGAGCACCGCCTGCACGGTCAGCGTCGAGCCTGCGTTGGTGATGGTCGCCGTTCGTCCGGAAATGACCGGCGCGACGGGACTGTTGAGCTGCCAGACGCGGGTCACGCCCGAGCCGCTCGCCTTGGCGCGATCGAAGATGACGAACACGTTCGGCTTCAACCACACCATCTCGCGTCCGAGCGAAGCCACCCCGGTTTTTCCTGCGTAGGACGGGCTGAGGTCGGCGACGAGGTACGTCCAATCGGGCTCGTCCTGGAGGGCGACGAGGCTGTCGGTCTTGGTCTCGCTCTGGACCTGTTCGATGGTCTTTCCGCCTTGATCGAAGCGAACGAGGTTGTGCGCGCGCGGCGTCGCGGCGAGGCCGGAGTGCGAGAGGATGTTCTCGTCGTACGCCAACCATCCGCGCTTGTAGATCATGAACGAGCCTTGATCTTGGTGGGCGTGCGACTCGGTGAAAGGGCCGGAGATGAGATGCGCCCAGGTCGCGTCCTTCGCCCAGGCGCTGCGCATGAAGACGTTGCCGGTGCCAGCCGCGTAATACACGGGGTAAACGTCGGTCGGTGCGACCTTGGTGAGCGCGGGGTTGGTATAGATGAAATCGCTGTAGAGCATGAAGCCCTGCGACATCTTGGCGACGCTCGAGGCGTCGAAGACATAAGCGAGGCGCGCCGAGAGCGGATCGGACGGATAGAGCCACTCGAGCACGTTGGCGTAGTCACGGTGATAATCGAACAGCGACGCCGTGCTGTCGCGGGCATGATCGCCAATCGGAGCGATTCTGTCGTACGTGGGTACGATTTGATGGAGCATGAAGGCCAGTGACTGCTTCGTATGGGGCGTGAGATCGGCGATGCGCTGCGTCGTCGATTGCTCCCAAACATCGTAGAGCCGGAAGAGATCGCGCATCGAAATGCCATAGCCGGTGCCCTCGCGCGAGCCGCCGCCCGACAAGTCTTTGTCGAACGTGGGGACGAGCTGCGCTTGAATCTTGGCGTCACGGAACTTCGCGATCCAAGTCGGGCCTTGCGCGTCCTCGTGATACTCGACCAAGCCGAGCAGCACGGTCGCGCGAAGGAACGAGTAATAGTAATTGTCGACGGGATTGTCGATCGACCACCCGCTCCACGGAGTGACCTTCGAGCCCCATTTCGCGGTCTCGTAGTTCCAGACGTTGAACACGGCTTGATTGCCATAGGCAAGCCAACGGGTGCGCTGCGCGGTGGTCACCGTGTCCCAACACCAGTCGAGCGTGAGGGCGACGTCGGCGAGGTCTTCACCGATGTAGAGATAACTATCGCCCGCGATCTCGGGCGTCGTTCCCGCGGCGATTTTCGCCTCTTCGCCCGCGACGAAGGTGTCGACCTGGGCGATGGCGGCGATGCAGTGGGAAGCCGTGCCGGTGACCTGATACTTCAACGCCGAATACCAAGCGCGGTAATTGTAGGAGGTCGTCGACACCGCCACGAAGGCTTTGGCAGCCGGGTTGCCCGAGGTGACGAGGCTCGTCAGCCGCGCTTTCTGCGTCGGGTTGAGATAAATGCGCGGGTGACCGGTGGGGACTGCCCAGGGGCCGACGGTCGTGTCGGCGGGCGCATCGGGAGCATCGGAGGTGGTCGGCGTATCGGAGACGGGCGCATCCGACGGGGTCCCGTCGCCATTCGTCGCATCGCCGCCGCCACCTCCGTCTGGCGAGGCGTCGTCGTTCGCCGTGGCGGCGTCACCACCATCGTCGTTCGAGCTCGCCGAACAACCGAGGAGGAAAAACATCACCCAACTGCCTCTCACGATGGAACGCATGCCCGGCGCGGGTGCACCGTGCGTGCCGACGAGCAGCGGGCGAGCAACGGCGAAACAAGCGAAAAACTGGCCGATTCGAGCGGTAGGCAGGCGCCTTGTGACGAAACTCGTTGCGTAACAGTTCGCGCGTGAGGGTTGACAGCGAGGCCTCACGATCGCTCCCATGCCCATCGATGAATCCCTACGCACCGCCCACGGCTCCGATCGGCGCCGCCCTCGCCACCGAGCCTGCGTCCCAGGAGCGCATCGACGAGATCACGAGGCAGATCAAGAGCCTCAACGCGCGTAGCTTTCTCTTCGGCCTGCCGGGCATCGCCTTGCAGGTCTACGGCAACGGTCACCCGCCGGTCGAGGCGCTGCTCTTCGTCGGCGGCGGCTTGGTGCTCTTCGTGATCGGTCTGTATCACTACGCGAAGATGCGCGGCATGCATCCGGCGTTTTGCCTCGTCGGGCTCATCAGTTGCGTCGGAATGCTGGTGCTTTTCTTCCTGCCGAAGAAGTGCCTCAACTGCGCGACGTCGCACGGGTTCAATGCCAAGCAGTGTCGGCAATGTGGGTGTCCGTTGGGGTCGTGACGACCGCATCGGCGGGACGGGGAATGCATTGCCGAGGACGCCGGTTGACCGCGCGGAGGTCCTCTTGCGCCCAGCGTCTGCGTCCGGCCGGTCACGGTACATACCCGGCGCGATCGGCGCTTTCCTCGCCGTGGGTACATGCATGGGCTGCATCGACGAAGCCGACGTCGCGCCGGCGCAGGACCCCTCGTCGTCGACGACCTATGGCCCCGCAACGGCTGTCTACAGGCCGAACGCAATCTCGTACGCCTCGATCCCGATGAGCGAGTCGACCGAGGTGGTCCCCGCGCCCGAGCTCCCGCTCCCCGCCGAGACGGCGAGCTTGCGGGTCTTCACCACGACGGATGTCGGCCGGCTCACCGAGGTCATCGGCGTGCTCGACATTCGCACCAGTGCAGACAGCGAAGACCGCGGGTTCGATTTACTTCGCGTGCGTGCGCGTGAGCTCGGCGCCGATGCGGTGCTCGGCGCTCAGTTCGTGCAGGGGAAGGATGGCGCGCCGGCGCACTTGACGGGCTTGGCAGTGAAATATTTGCGGTAGGAGCTCAACCGCCCGGCAGCCACCGCCCCCGTCATCGACTCCAGCGAACGCGCCGCTTACTTGAGAATCGAAAGCACCTTCGTCGGCGTGAGCCAATAGATGTGCGTCGCGTCGACAGCGACCGAACCGAATGTCTCGGTGCCAGCAACCAGCGTCTCGATGCAGCCCCCCGTGCGGAGCATGCGCCGCAAGACACCTTTGCCCGACGGATTCTCCGTCCAATAGAGATACGTGGAGTCGGCGGCCAAACCGCGGGCGTCGTCGGTGTCGGCCATGACCTTCGAAGCGGCAAGCGCCGGATCGGCTTCGAGAATTTGCGACGGGCCTACGTTGGTATCGATCCAATAGAGATCGGTGGTCATCGCTACCAAGTTGAAGGGTAGCCCCCACGGCACGCTGACGGACGTCGTCGTGCCACCCGCGATCGGTACGCGTCGAATGCTGCCGGGCGAGAAATAGATTCCCGCGTAGACGTAGCCGCCACTCACGGACAGCGATGCGGCGCCCAAGCTTCCGAAGCACGTGACGGGCCCGGCAACCGCACCGACGTCGGCAGAATCGAGCTTCGTCGACCAAAGCCACGAATTGTAGGCGATCGAACCGCAGGGCGCGCTGGAAGCCGAGAAATACAACCGGGTGGGGCCGACGGCGATGCTTTTGATCGCCACGGCCGGGCTCGCCAAAATCGAGGTCGCTCCGCCCACCTTCGCCACCGCGACGACGGCGAACGACGGCGAGGCCGTGCTCCAATAGACATTCGTCGTCCCGACCGCGGCGTTCGCCGGCGAGGACTGTCCAGAAGCCACCGTCGTCGGTGCCGTGGCGCCAACGCCGAACCAGGCGACGGTCCCTGCGTCGTCGGTCCATACCGCACCGGTGTCGTCCGCAGCTAGGCTCGTCGGCGATCCGGTGGCGAGGGTCGTCGGAACGTGGGGACTCGTCGACCCGCAGCCGCTGTCCGTCGAGCCATCGGCGTCGCTCGAGCTGGAGCCATCGGCGTCGCTCGGGCTGGAACCATCAGCGTCACTCGGACTGGAACCATCGGCGTCGCTCGGGCTGGAACCATCGGCGTCACTCGGACTGGAGCCATCGGCGTCGCTCGAGCTCGGTGAATCGGTGTGAACATCGCCAATCGACGAATCGAGAGCGCACTCACACGCGGCGAAGCCGCTGCCGTCGGGGAGGCACACTTGGAATCCAGCACACGCCCCAGGTCCCGCACAGGCGATCGAGGTGCCAGGCACGCAGGGGGTGGCGGAGGGTGAACTGCTCGGCGAGCAGTTCGCGAGGCAGGCAAGGAGCGCCGACAGCGCAAACGAGAGCGTCGTCTTCATCATGGATTCCAGCTTGGGTGTCTGTCGACACAGCTGCATTCACGATGAAATGCAACAGAGCGCGCCCAACGTCACGGCGGCGCGAGCAGCCCCGCCTCCGGGCCCGGCCCATCCAATGCTTGCAAGAACGCCACGAGATCCCGCTCCTCCCGCGCGCTGAGCTCGATTGCACTCAACTCCCCATGCCCGAGATACCCCCCAGGGGCATCTCCCCCTTTCCGAAAGAACGCCACCACCTCGCTCAATTGCGCAAAATGCCCCGTGTGCATGAAGCTCGGATGACTCGCCACGCACCGTAACGTGGGAGTCCGAAATGCCCCCAGCATCGAATCGGACACCGACGCCGGCAAACGACCATCGTCACCGTCGCTGTACATGCCTTTGACGTTGAGCGGATCGACGAGCGCACCCGCCAGCCCCGCCTTCGCACCCGGATCATCCTTGTCGACGAACGCGACGGCGACCACCTGAGGGCGAAGTCCGACGTTGTGAAAGCCTCCGTCAGTGAGGTTCGGCCCGGAGTGGCATTGTACGCACTTGGCCTTCCCGACGAAGAGCGCCGCTCCCCGCTCTTCGGCACGCGAGAGCGCGGAAGCATCTCCATCGAGCCAGGCGTCGAATCGTCCAGCGCCACAGCGGAGGAGTCGCACATAGGCGGCAATCGCCTTCGCGGTGTTGACCGTGACACGGGTGACCGCCTCTTGGTCGGCCGGCGTCATGGCGTCGTAATCGGCGTGATCGCCGGGTTTTCCACGGCAAACGTAGGTCGTGCCGGTCGCCACCGTCTTCTCGACGCAGCCCGCGTTCGAGGGCGCGAGCTGCGGAAAACGCTTCTCGTCGTCGAGCGGCGGCATCGGTCCGAAGATCGCTTCGTATTCGCTACGGTGGTATCGGTGGATTTGTTCGGCGACGAAGAGACGGCCGCTGTTGAGCTCGCGTTCGTTCTCCATCACGCCGATCGCCTGGCGCCACATCGAGTCGCGCTCGCCGCCCCAATTGAAGAGTTGGACGAATCCCGACTCGAGGAGCGTCGGCGCCTTGCGCGAGCCCCAGAGCGCGCCGAGCGAGATTTGTTTGCCGCGGCTACGTGTGTCGACGAATCCCCCCTGGGGGAGATGACACCCGGCGCAGCTCACCTTGCCCGCTTCGCCGTGCACGCCGAGCGAGCCGGTCGCTCCGTCGTTGTCGCCTTCGAGGAGCGGTCCCGAGAGCGAAGAATCGAAGAAGAGCTTCTGTCCGAACGCGCGCGCGAGGGGTACATCGCCGTAGGCGTTGCTGACGTCGGGCTTGGGCGGCGCGGGATCGTAACGCAACGACTTCAGCTTGGCTCGCTCTTCGTTGGTGAAGACGGGCGCCGGATCGTCGAGCGCGTCCGCCGAGCCTCCAGCATCCTCCACGCTTGGATTCGTGGATGATCCGGCGCTGGAGCAGGCGAAGCCGAGGAGAGAGGTCAGCGCGAGAAGCGTCGCGGTGACGAGCCGCACGTCACGGCCCCCACTCGGTGCCGCAGGGGAATCGCTTCTCGTCCCAGGCCGGCGCGGGCACTCCCTGCGAGATGCCGAGCTCGTCGAAGCGCCGATCGGTGCGGAGGAAGCTGTAGCTACGGAGATACTTGTTGGGCGTGTCGGGATCGGCCGGATCGTCGATGCCGAGGTGGTAGCCGACGGCGTGGAAGAAGACCGAGACCGGTCCAGCCGGCATGCGCCCCGGAGGGAGCGCTCCACACCCCGCGGGCTTGTCGTCCATGAAGAGATACACGCGGTCGGTCGACACGTAGACGTCGAATTGCACCGGCCGATCGAAGCCGAAGAGTTGATGGAGCACCGGCTCGGGGAGCCACGGTTGACCGTTGTTGGTCCAATGCGTCAGCGGCCCGTGGGTGTTGGCGCGTTTGCATTGCGCGCCGACGCCCCAACCGCGTTGATCGCAGAATTGGACCTGAAGATCGTCGGAGACCGGTTGAATGAGAATCGTCGAGTATTTCCCGCCGGCGCCGTCGATGGGCCCGAGGCGAGCGTCGATGGGAATTTCCCATGGGTGATAACCCTCGGTGCCGGGCGCGAGGTAGGGCGTGGTGGTGATGACGATGCCGGGATATCGACGTAGCGTCGAGGGCACCTCGACCGTCATCCGCGTATGGATGAAGGATCCCGAGTTGATCTTCCAATCGAATCCGCGCGGGAGAATTCCGATGCCGCAGGACGAGCCCCAATCGGTACAACCGATTTGCAATTCGCCGAGCACCGAGCCGAAGCTCTTGTTGGTGGTGCCGCCGATGTCGATGAACCACTTGTCGTTCTGGTACATCTCCATCAAGCCGGCGCTGCCGTCTTCGCCGACCTTCGGCGGCTGTGTCCAGGTCGAGCCAGCCCCGAACGATTCGTAGAAGTCGAACTTCGGCGGCTCTTGCGGCTTCACGTCGACGAACGAGCGCGCGATCGGCTTCGGTCGGTTGTTCGGGTCGTGCTGCCCATTCCAGAAGACCTCGCCCGAGCCGGCGAGCCGCGCCTCATCGAGGGTGATCGACGGGTGCGCGCTCGATTCGCCGGGATCGGCTGGTGCATGCGTGCCGCCGATGTAACCGCCGGGGAACGGACAACCGTCGTCGAGCGCCTCGATGACGAACGTCGTCTGCGCGGCGACACCGGTGTATGCGAGCGACGTCATCGGCCTGTTGCCTTGATGAAGCACGCGCTGGAAGCGCTCTTCTCCGGCCGCGAGGACGTCGTGACGATCGTAGAGCACGCGATGGAGCGGCACCGAGCCGGCCTCCTGCGTGGCGAAGATCTTGAACCGCAATCCCGACACGTCGACCGACGCCGGATCGTCGTTCTTCAGGCGAAAATCGCGTTCGGCGCCGTCGGTGAAGAGCACCGTCGGGGGCGCCCAGGTCTTCGAGTTGTATTGCTCGTAGTAGACCGGCATCGTGCCGGCGTCGGGCGCGTAGAAGACGATGCCGTCGTCGCGTCCACCCTTGGCCACCGCGGCATCACGCGCGGCCGTGCCGAGCACGTAATCGGCGGCGTTGAAGTCGTTGCCGGGGACGACCGCCCAATCGGCGTTCATGTAACCGCCCTTGCGGCTCGGATCGGCGATGCGATAGACCGCTTGTCGCCCGTCGCCCGGCGTGAGGAAGACGTAGCCGAGGACGGCTTCGCTCACCTTGCGTCGATATCCCGCGAGCGAGACGTCGAGCGTCGAAGTCTCGTGCCCGAGCGAGATGTCGTAACCCGAGGCTTTGTCCTTCTCGCGCTCTTGCAACACCACGTCGCCGCTGCAGCGGTAGATGGCATTCTTCACCTGCAGCTCACCGGCCTTGCCGACGAGGATGTCTTCCTTCTTCGGATAGGCGTAAATGCGATAGTCGCGCGCGCCCTCCACCGGATCGAAGTCGACGATGGCCGTGTCACCGTGCACCGTCAGGCGGACGCCGGTCATCGCCGGGAGGGCCGGCATGTCGCCCGGGGTGACGCAGCCGCCGGCCGTACATTGATATCCGGCGCCGGAAATACAGGCCTTTCCGTCGCACATCGAATCGAGACAGTCGATTTGTCCGTTGCAGTCGCTGTCGATGCCGTCGGTGCAGTTGGACTCTTTCGCTTCGGTGGCGACGCACGCAGGAGCGGTGTCGGGCGTGCCGCTGGTACCTCCGTCGACTCCGTCGGCGACGACGGGATAATTGGAGTGACCACAGGCGACGAAGGCCGTACCGAAGACCGCCACGATGACGCATCCAGAGAGGGCGTAGGCGCGCTTCATGGTGGATGAGTGCCCGGCCGCGTGACGGTCCGTCACGGAGTTTTCGGCCCGCCGCACGATTCACGAATGCTCTTGGCGAAGGGTGAGTTGGGGTGCCATTTGAGAAAACGAACCGACTCGCCCTGCGCCTGTCCGACGCGGCCGAGCGCGCAGAGGGCGAAGATGCGCACCGCCGAGCGCTCTTCCGAGAGCACGCCGCTCGGAAACTTCTTCATGTGCTCGTCGAGGAGCCCGAGCGCGGCCGCGGCGTTGCCACCGTGAAGCGCCGCGTTGGCGTCGCGAATCAACTTCGCCTCTTCGGCGACCGAGCCCGTCGGCTGTTTCGGTGCACCCTTGGGGGTGGCGACGATTTCCGAGAAGGGGACTGCGCTCTCGGCAGGCTCGGCAGTCGCGACGATCTCGGCGCTCGGTGCGGGGGATGGGGGAGGTGCGACTTCGATCGCCGTCGTCGCAGTCGTCATCGCGCTCGTGGGAGCCGTCGTCCTCGCCACTGCAACGGGCGGCGGAAGAGCGGTGCGCGCACGATAGATGGACGCACCACCGACGCCGATTCCGGCCAGCGCGACCATCGCGATCACCCATTTTCCCGTGCCGAAGAGCCCAACTGAGGCTCCGGCGACGGGACCGGCGGACATCGATGCGCCGGCGGCTCCCTTGGCCACCGAAGTCACTGCCGTCACGGCCACTGCGCTGCCGACCGCGACGCCGAGACGCGCAGCGAGCGCCTTCTCGACGCGACGCCGATCGTCTTCGCGCGGCGCCAAATCACCACGCGCACGAGCGAAGAGGCCGCGTGCTTCCGGACCCAAATCGTCACCGAGGCTGCTCATCGGGACCTCCGAGCAAGGATGCGCTCGAACTCCTGCCTCGCGAGGCGGAGGCGCGAGTACGCGGTGTTGAGCTTGAGCCCGAGCGCCTCGGCCGCCTCGGGGACGGTCAGCTCTTCCAACTCGATGAGCACGAGAATTTCCCGCTTCTCCTCGTCGAGCTCCATCAAGATGCGTTGCAAGAGTCGCGTCTCTTCGGCGTGCGCGGCGGCTTCGTAAGGATCGGCTCCCGCAGCCTGCAGCTCTTCGGGATCGGCCGGCTCGGCCTGACGCTCGTGCGGGCTCTTGCGCAGCGTCGTGCGTCGATGACGACGAACGGCGTTGAGGACGATGCCCATGATCCACGTACGAAGCGTCGATCGACCTTCGAAGTCGGCGAGGCGTCGGTGGACGACGACGAAGATCTCCTGCGCCACGTCGTCGAGCGCCGAGAGAGGCACGCCGAGCGCACGCGCGCTTCCCCAGACGAACTCGAAGTGCGTCCGATAGACCTCGGCGAACGCCAGCGCCTCACGCCGGCCCGTTTCCGGGACGGGCACGGCGCCAGTCTCTGGCGAATCGAGGGAGGGCACGGCGGTCACCATGAGCAGTCTGCCATCGGGTGAGTGCCCGACGGGACCGAGATCCGTCACGACGGGCCGCCGATTCTCGAGTTTGCCTAGTTTTCAGACATTTCAGGGGATTCGAAGGACGAATCCGAGCGACCCGACGCCGACCACGCTCCCGACGTCGTGAATCGAGCTGGCGGCCGCCCCGCCGGGTGAGCCGCCGGGGCCTTGGTCGACGACCACGAACGACGAGCGCGCCGTCGGCACCTGCGCTTCGGCGGTGAGCCGCACCGAGAGGAAACGGGCGAACGAGGCTTCGAGGGCGAACCCGACGAGCGGCGCGATCCACGTCGCGTGCTGCTCGAAGGTCGCGGTCCCACCGAAGCCGTCGGCCGAGAGCCGCGCGACCGAAGCGCCGACGTAAGGCACGAATTGAAACACGCCGGCACGAAGCGCATAGCCGAGCCGCGCGCCGAGCGTCATCAAACGAAAGTGCGCGCCATCGCGGGGAAAGAGCGACGACGTCGCGTTCTGCGGTGACCAAACGCCGCCGACCAGCTCGACGCGCAACGGCCCCGGACTGACGCCGAGCGAGATCTGCACGCCGAGCGCGGACGACGGAAGCGTCCCGAAATCAGCCGCCAAAGCTGCCCCGAGCGAGACCAAGGGTTGCGCGGTCAACCGTCGTCCACTCGGCGACGGCGGCGGCTCTTCGGCGATCGGAGGTGATGCGGAGGGATCCGGAGTCGGTACCGGCGCCGGTTTCGGCTCCGGCTTCGGCGGCTCGATCTCCGCCATCGAAGCCAAGGGATTGACCGCGATCGCCAACATCAATGCAGCGCCATCGGCCGCTGCGGCGCAGGTCTCGGCGTCGAACGCTCGCACACCCTTGGTCCCCTCGACGAGCGTCTCGACTCGTACATGCCACGCGCCGCTCGCGAGCTTGGTCACCTTCGCGTGGGCATCGACGCGTCGAAGGGTCTCTCCCGTCGCCCCGGTGAGAGCCATCCGCGCGACCTCGCGTCGCACGTCGTCACGCGAAGGGCATTCGGAAGGAGCGTTCCACTCCAGCTCGAGGGGCAGCTCGGGCTTGGTCTGCGCGTATGCCGAAGTCGGTAGCCACGCGAAGGCGACCACGGCCAGAACGGTCGCTGCGGCAATTCGTCCGCTCATCGACACGATCCGCTCGGCATCGCCCGTTGAATAGGGAATGTCGACGCCGCCGTCGAGGCCGAGGCTCGCGCAATTGGCGCAACCCCTCGCACAGTCCTTCCCGCCATCAACACGAAATAGCGCTCATTTCCTCGCGTGGCGCGCGGTTTGCGACTCTACACACCGTGTTGCGCAAGCTGCCCATTTGGGCCTCCGTCGCCGCGGCCGTGATCGCGCTCGTCGTCCTCCTCGTGCGGGGTCGCGGCACGCAGGCGAAGACCGTCGGAGGTTCGACGAGCTCGACGACCACGACCTCCGCCAGCTCGATCGCACCGTCCAACCAAGACCCGCTCGAAGCCTTTCATCTCACGCGCGCTCGCTTCGACAGCGCGCGCCCCCTGCCCGCGAAACTCCAAGCCCCGATCGGCTACGTCGGCACGGCTGCGTGCGTCGGTTGTCACAAGGACGAAGCCGCGAAGCTCGCGGCACGGCCGATGGGACACAGCGGCCTCCATCGACTCGAAGGACGGACCGCCGCGCTCGACGCGATGTTCGACGGCAAGCACATGGTCACGCACGTCGCTTCGGGATTCTCCTATCGACCCTTGCACGACGAGCATGGCTACTTCGTCGAAGAGCGGCTCGATGCGCCCGACGGCAAGCCGATGCACGTGCGTCGAGAGCCGGTGACGATTTCGTTCACCGCGGCTGCGCTCGGCACCGCCTTCGGCTTCGAGCGGGGCGGTCGCTTCTACCAAGTGCCGATCGATTGGTACCCGGCCACCAAGACCTGGGCGCTCGATCCTGGCTACGTACAAAACGGCCGTTTTTCTCGGGTGTTCGGCGCCTCGTGCGTCGGCTGTCACAGCGAGGTCCCGAGCCATGTCGGAGGAAACGACGACGTCATCGTCGGGCCTCTCTCGGAGGGCATCGGCTGCGAACGCTGTCATGGTCCGGGCGCGAAGCACGTGGAGACGACGCTGCGTGACGACATCGTCGACCCGGCGCGACTGTCACTCTCGGGGCAGCTCGACGTCTGCGCGAGCTGTCACCTCGAAGGCACCGCCGAAGTGAAAGGCGTGCACTGGGTGGAGAAGACGCCGCGCCCCGACGGCTTCACCTTGGTGAGCGCCGCCGATCGTCTGGTGCGCAGTCCCTGCTTCGTCAAATCGTCTGGAAAACTAGGCTGTACGTCGTGTCACGACGCGCACGCGAGCGATCACGACGTCGGCGGCGCGACACACATGCGGACCGCTTGTCTCGGGTGCCACGAGGAGCAGACGTCGAACGCGAATGCGAACGCGAAGACAGGGTGCAAGGCTCCCGAATCGGCGCGTGCCGAGCGCAAAGACGATTGTGCGAGCTGTCACATGGCGAAGGACACGCCGAGCGACTTTCGCGCCGAGGTGCCCGGCGTGCGACTCGAGATCACCGATCACTGGATTCAGAAATCACCCGCCGCGCCGCGTCCGCTCGGTCCCGGAGATGCGAAGACGAGCCCGTCGGTGGTGACGGCGATCGTGCCGTGGAAGCTGGTGGCGTTCCCGGCGAGTCCCCTCGACCTCGATCCGAGCGCGCTCTCGGCCAACCAAGCGATCGCCTCGGCGTGGACGATCGGCCTTGAAAACGAGGCGATTCCGCGTCTGGTCGGGATCGCCAAAAACCCGCCGGCGATGCCCGAGCTCTATCGGCTCCTCGGCGACGTCTACTCCACGCGACTCGACGGTGCGAGCGCGGATCCAGACGAACGACGTCATCTCGCCGAGCGTCTCTTCCTGGCACGCGCGATGGAGGCGGAGCTCTCCCCGGACGACGTCACGGTCCTCGTTCGCTACGCCGAAGCCGCGAGCACGCTCGGTGAGCTCGCCGGTCCCGCCGAAACCGCTGCCCGCGCCGACGCTGAGCTGGCCTTGCGACGAGCGCTCGCGATCTTGCCCGACGACGCGACCGCCCTCCTCGAGCTCGGTGGGCTCCTCTATCGCAGTGATCGCACGAGCGAGGCACTGCCACTCCTCGCCCGCGCCGCCGAGCTCGGCACCGACGCCCTCGAAGCTCACGTCGTCCTCGGCGTCGAAGCGAGAAAAAAGGGCGATTTGCGCGCCGCAGCGAAGCACTTCGGGAACGCCCGCGACGCGGCCCCACGCGATCGCTTCGTCCTCGAACAGCTGGCCTTCGTCTACGGCGCGTTGCACGAAGACAAGAGCGCCGCCGACGTCACGCACGCGCTCGCCTTCGTCCCGAAAGACGAGAGACCGCTCTCGCAACGAAGGGCGACGCGCTTTTTGCCGTGACCTACATCCCCATCAACTTCGCGACGTAGTAGCGCATGACCTCGCTCGTTCCGCCGCCGATGCGGAGCAGACGCTGGTCACGCCACGCACGCGCGACCCAGCCCTCTTCGATGTACCCCATGCCGCCGTGGAACTGGAGGCAGTCGTCGATGACGTGCGAGACCATTTCGCCGACGAAGATCTTGCACATCGAGATGAGCTTCACGGTCTCCATCGAGAGCGTCGTCTTCAGCTCGTATTTCTCGTGGTTGTAGGCCTCGACGGCCTTGTACGAGAGCGCCTTGCCGGCCTCGAGGTTGGTCGCGTGATCGACGAAGCGGTGCTGCCAAACCTCGCGCTTGATGATCGGCTTGCCCATCACCATGCGATCGCGACCGAAGGCGAGCGAGCGTTCGAGCGCGTAGAAGCCGCTGGCACACGCCGAGGTGGCGGCGATGAGGCGTTCGCTCTGGAAGTTCTGCATGAGGTACATGAACCCCATGTTCTCTTCGCCGAGCAGGTAGCGACGCGGGACGCGCATGTCCTCGAAGAAGAGCTCGGCGGTGTCGCTCGAGTGGTTGCCGATTTTCACCAGCTTCTTGCTGACGTTGAAGCCCTTCGTCTTCGTCGGCACGAGGAAGAACGAGCAGCCGTGCGAGCCCGACTCGGGGTTGGTCTTGACGAGGAGGGTGATGAAGTCGGCTTGGCAGCCGTTGGTGATGTACGTCTTGCTGCCGTTGATGATGTAGTCGTCACCATCACGCTTGGCCGTCGTCTTGATGCCGGCGACGTCGCTGCCCGCCGCCGGTTCGCTGACGCCGAGCGCCGCCACCTTCTCACCGCGTAGCGCGGGGGCGAGGAACTCTTCGATTTGATCTTTGGTGCCGAGGTCGCCGATGACCGTCGTCGCCATGTCGCTTTGGACGAGGAGCGCCATCGTCACGCCGGCGAGGCCACTGCGCGGGAGCTCTTCGCTCTTGGCGACCGAGAACCAATAGTCGCCGCCGGCGCCGCCCTTCTCTTCGGGATAGTGCGCGCCGAGAATGCCGAGCTCGCCCGCTCGCTTGAAGACCTCGTGCGCGGGGAAGATCTCCGCCTTCTCCCACTCGTCGACGTGAGGCAGCAGCTCCTTCTCCGCGAAGTTGCGGACCGTCTTCCGGAACTGCTCGTGTTGCTCGGTGAAGGGGCTGGGCATGGCGATCTCTCCGGTCTCCTGAATGGCGATTCAGCCAATCATTCGTACACGAAACATTTCCGTACGCAAGCCTCCGCCGCGAGAATCGCCGTCGCCGTGAGCTCGAAGTCCCTTCGCGGCGAGCCCTCCGGCTTCCAAGCGAAGCCGCGCCAGAGCACGAGCGTCGCCGCTCCCTCGGTACGCCCCTGCGCCCGCTCGAAGAGATCGCGCGCGTAGGCGACGTAGGAGAGTGAGGCTTTGAGCGAACGATCGCCCACCAGCTCGTTGGCGACCTCGTCGTCGAGCGTTCGTCCTTCGCCTCCGGCGAGCGCATGGAGCGCGGCGAGCATGAGCTTCCTCGCCCGCGCTCGATCGACCTTCGACACTTTTTTCGTCCGCAGGCGCGGCGCGTTCACGAGCCAGCTGCACATCGGGCAGTAGCAATGCGCATCGGGCGAATGCAGCTGTTTTCCCGGCGATCTCACGATCTCGAAGGAGGTCTCGAGGTAGGTCGAGAAGAAGCGCGCGAAGTCGCCGAGCTCTTCGCGCGCAGGCCGAGCATTCACTGGCAAATCGGCGAAGTGACTGTCGAGCCAGGCATGGGCAGCCGCAGGGAGCGACGCGTAGTCGTGGGCTGCGTCGACGGAGATGAAGCCGCGATCGATCGCCTCGGCCATCCAACGGAGCAGGCGATGGCTCTTCGTCTGCAATTCGACGACGCGCGCGAGGGCGACGGGATCGAGCACCATGGGCAACGTACGCTATCGTCACTGCGATGCGACGCCTGCTCCCGACGCTGGCTTTCACGCTGGCTTTCGCGCTGGGATTGGGAGCGCATGGCTGCAAGCGCGGGCCGGTGATCGTGGCGGTGGGTGCCGAGAGAGACGCGAAGATCGACGCCGCGCCCGACGTCCCCCCGCCGATCGACAAGCTCGATACCGGGGAGAAAATCGAGCTCGGCCACGGCATGCTGATGATGGGCGCCGACGCGCAGGCTCTCTATTACCTGCTGCCCGATCCGCCGACGCTGATGGAGAAGCGTATTCGCTATCTCCCGTGGGAGAGGCCGCATGCGACCGGCGTGGCGAGGGCGCTCGGCATGTCGGTGCCGGAGTGGATCGAAATCGTCGACGCCGATCGCGTGGTCGGGCTCGATCGCTGGAGCGGTCCGGGCGGGCTCACCTACGTCGAGCGTCCCTCTGGGCACCCCGAGGTCGCGCTCTTCACCTCCAAGAGCAGCCACGTCGAGATGACCACCGCGGGCGTCGAGGGTGGCAAAGAGCTGTACGTCGCGATCACGGAGACGCCATCCGATCCGGTCGGGCTCTACGTCTATCGATGGGGCCATGGTCTGCGCGCGTTGCCGTCGCTCCCTGCCGAAGCACATGCGCTCGCGATCGATGGAACCGATGCTTATTTTCTCGTGGGAGACGAGCTTCGAAGGCAGAGCCTCGCGGGCGGCGCTTCGACCGCCGTGTGGAAGGCGAGCGCGTTCGTGGTCGCCAAAGGCAGGGTCACGGCGACCGACGGCGAATTCGTCTCCACCGGAGCGCACGGCAACGTCGACGTGAGGCTCGCCCACGAAGAAGGTCACGCGCTCGCCGGCGATGCGCTCGGGGCCGTGTGGCTCTCCGGTAAGGAGGGCGCACCTCTCCTTCGCGGTTCGTTCGGCACCACCGTCGTCACGTTGGGCCGCGCGCTCGCCGGAGTGACGCGTCTCGTGCTCACTCCCGACTGGGTCTACACGGTCGGCGGCGACGAGGTACGTCGCTTTCGCCGCAAAGACTGATTCACCATCGTTTCCTCGCGCGGAATTCTCTCGCCACCTTCGTTGCTGACCGAGCAACCGAGCAACCAGGCGACCGAGCAACCGAACGAGACTGAAGCGAGGTGATGTATGAAGACCCGCATCGTCGTGCCGATGGGCGCGTGCGTGCTCACGACGTGGATGCTCGCCGCGGGCTGCAACGCGCCGAGCCTGAGCCGAGAACAGACGTCGAACGCGAACGCGCCGACCAGTGCGGAACAGCAGTTTTACGGCGATTTGGCGAGGCTCTATTGCCACGCCGAACAGCGCTGTTGCACTGCGAATGGCGAGGTGCCGGGAGCCTGCAGCGACGTCCCCGCGAAGACGCTGCCGGGAGCTTACTCGACCGATTGGGCGAGCCTCGGGCAGCACTTCGTCGAAGGGGAAGGGCCCGCGTGTCTCGCTGCGGTCGAGAAGAGGCTCGAAGACGATGCGCACTATTGCGACCGAGGCCTCGCCCAGACGCACGCCGAAAGCATCGGGGCCGCGTTCGACTTGAACGATCTCTGCCCTCAGCTCTACAGCGGCGGCAGCTATCACCAGACGCCTTCTGGCGAGCCTTGTCTCCACAGCGACGGCAACCAACAGGCCGCCGACGATGCACGTTGCAAACCTGCCGATGGAGGCTCCCCCCTCTGCGTCACCTGGACGACGTCGACGACGGGCGGAGGTAGCGCCTCGTGGGATGCGTGCGTCACCTTCATCGAGGTCGGCGGGCTCGGCGACGCCTGCGCGACCGCCTCGGACCTGACGCCCTATCGTCGAAGCATGCGCAAGGTTTCGACTTCACCGGCCGACACCTGGCGTGTCACCACACAGTGCGGCGACGGACTTCGTTGCCTCAGCGGACTCTGCGCGCCGCGCGCGAAGGTCGACGAGTCGTGCTTTTCGATCGACGATTGCAACGTCGGTCTCGTGTGCGACTACGGCCTTCACGTCTGCGCGACACCGCCAACGCCCGCAAAGATAGGCGAATCGTGCAACGCGCACCCTTGCGTGCCCGAGGCCTTCTGCGGCACGGGGATGATCTGCACGGCGCGCGTCGCCCACGGCGAGGCATGCACCACCAGCTACGACACCTGCCAGGCCGGCCTCCGTTGTCGCGGTCTTCGGTGCCTCTATCCACCGCAAGCGATTGGCCCTGGTGAGCCGTGCGACGATGTCGAGTACGTCTGCGCGGGCCGCAACACGTGCGATCCGACGACGCAGCTTTGCACCCCGCAGGGTGGCGCGGGGGCAGCCCGCCTCGGCGGGCGACAGTGCCTTTCGGCGCAGTGTCGGGACGGCAAATGCACCGCGCCCCCGGTCACGCCACCGTACGATCCGACGATGAGCCCGCACGGCTGCGCGACGTGAGTCGGCGTCGGCCATGCAGCGGCCGAGGTTCCGGACTACGATCGCGCGATGAAGAAGCTCGCGACGCTCGGCGTCCTCCTCGTCGCCTGTGCGCCCTCGTCGGCGCCCTCGCCCGAGCTGGCTCCCACTCCGTCGGGAACGACGTCGCCGAAGACGACGAACGAGCACGTGGCGCTCGACGTCGGCGGCCTGCACGTTCGTTCGCGCGTGGCGAAGATCGCCGAGGAGCGCGTCGAGACGCATGCCGGTTCGTCCGAGATTTCCTGGCGATTTCCCGTGCGTCCGGAGATCGCGGAGGTGGCCCTCGCGGTCGACGGCGCCGAGTTGCTCGGCGTAGACGGCCTCGGCGCCCTCGCGCGCAATGGCGACACGCTCATCCGCGTCGGCCACGGCACCTTCATCGACGCGACCGGCGCACGCACGAAAGTCCCTGCCACGAAACGCGCCGGCGAAATCGTCTACGTCCTCCCCGATGAGCTCCTCGCGCGATCGGCGTATCCGGCGGTGCTCGATCCGACGATCAGCGCGGGGACGCAGGTGTCGACGCCGGTCGACGTCGCGAGCGATGCCTCGACGTCGTTCGCCCGCTTCGACGGGACGAATTTCGTCGTCGCCTACCAGGCCGCGTGGACGCGCTTCGCTCGCGTCACCCCCAGCGGCACCATGCTCGATCCTTACGGCGTGACGGCGGGCGGCGCGCAGCTCCTCGGCATGGCCACGAGCGGCAGCGAATCGCTGGTGCTGACGCTCGATCCCGCGATGGTGGTGCCCGGGCTGATCATCCCCGACGTCGACCCGCTCACCGCTGCCCGCGTCGGACTGGACGGGAAGGTGCTCGACATCACGCCCCTCGCCCTCGGGAGCGGCGCCGCCGGCGCGGTCGACTACGACGGGACGCAGTACGTCGTCGTCTGGAGCGATCGCAAGGACACACACCTCTCGCTCGTCTCCAAGGCGGGCTTGGTCACCGACGTCGGCAAGCTCGCGTTGCCGTCGCCGTTCGTCACGCCGCTCCGGGCGCCGCGGCTCGCCTGCAACGTCACCGGCACCTGCATCCTCGGCGACGGGTACGGCAGCACGGCGACGCGACTCGACGAAAAGGGCCTCGTCGGCGCGCCCTTCGACGCCTCGGGTGGAACCTTGGGTTCGCTGGCATTGGCGAGCGACGGCAACGACTTCCTCGTCGTTTCGGCACACACCAGCACGTTCGATCTGTTCCGGCTGACGGCGACCGGCTCGCTCTCGACGCCCACGACGCTCGGCGCGCCGACCGACAACATCGGCGCGCTGGTGGTCGCGGGGAGCACGTCGTCGTTCTTCGTCGCCGAGCGAAACCAAGCCTACTGCGGCACCAGTTCGTGCGGTCACATGCTCGGTGCGCGCGTCGCGAAGACTGGCCTCACCACGCCGACGTGGTACGCGTCGCTCGGACCGGAAGGCGAGCGTCCGAGCTCCAACACCTCGGTGGCGGTCGGTGGTTCCAAGGCGCTCGTCGGCTGGAGCTTCGGCTCGCCGAACACCTTCCAAGCGATGGTGCTCGACGCCACCGGCGCCCCGACGGCCGCCCTTCCCACCTTCGCCGTCGCCAAGAGTGCGAAGACGCAAGGCGCCACCGCCATCGCCTCCGATGGCACAGCGCTCCTCGTCACGTGGGAAGAGAGTTACGGTGCCGGTTGGACGTTGCGCGCGCGGCGCTTCGACGAGAAGGGTGCGCCCATCGACGCGAGTCCGCTCGACGTCGCGAGCGCGACCGGTAGCAACGCGCCCCGCGAGTACGCGGCGACCTGGGACGGCGCGGGCTACTTCCTCGCCTACCGTGAACGCAAGGAGACCGCGGGGGCGCCGCTCTATCGCGCGCGCGTCGGCTCAGGAGGGAAGCTCCTCGACGTTCCGCTCCTGCTCGAAGCGGGCGACTACACCTCGGGCAACCCAGTGGCCTCGAGCGGCGGCGGGCTCACCGTCGTGGCCTGGCTCGACGCCGGCGCCGTGTACCTGCAGCGTTTCGATGCGTCCGCCAAGGCCCTCGACGCGAGCCCGGTGCTGCTCGCTTCGGCGCTCAACTCGAGTGGGGGTGGCGAGAGCGTCGACTACCGCCCGAGCGTGACCTTCGACGGGAAGCGCTTTCTCCTGGTCTGGCCCGTGACGTCGGGCGCCAGCTCCAACCTCGTCGGAGCGTACGTCGACGGCGGCGCCCTCCCCACGACGAGCTTCCCCATCGCCACCGGCGGCGGCGAACAAGTCGATCCGAGCGCCGCCTTCGACGGCAAGGAGACGTTGGTCACGTGGATGGACGTCCAGCCCTCGGGCCGTCCGACGGTGCAGAGCGTCCGCATCGATCCGACCGGAAAGGTCCTCGACGCCGCGCCCCGCGTGCTCACCGACGACGCGCGACTGGGGACGATGTCGACGGTGGTGTTCGACGGCAATGCGTTCCTCGTCGGCGTGCGGCGATGGAGCGGCGGCGTGGGCGTTCTGCGCGTGCGCACCGACGGCGTCGTCGCCGAGGAGGCTCCGCTCGTCGTCACGGATTCGGCTTCCGGGGGCGGCTTCATCGCCGCCTACGGCCAGAAGCAAGTCGGCCTCGGGACCAACGGAAAGGGCGCATCGCTCGTCGCCGCCGCGGAACCGATCCCGGTGGCGCCGTACCAGGCCGCCCGCGTCCTCGTCCACGCCATCGCCGGCAAGATGCCGTTCGGCGGCACGTGCGGGGCGACGACCGATTGCGACGCCGGAACGTGCGTGGACGGGGTCTGCTGCGCGTCGCCCTGCACGGGCTCGTGCGAGGCATGTGACGTCGTAGGCGCGCTCGGCAAGTGCACGCCGGTCGTCGGCAAGCCCCACGCCGCTCGAACCTGCGGAGGAAGGGGTGCGGCGGGCGATCTCTGCGCCGCGGGCGCGTGCGACGGCAAGAGCACGAGCTCGTGCGCCGTCTTCGCGCTCGACCCCGGCGGCGTCTGTGCCGCCGCGACCTGCACGGGCACGCAGTTCGTCGGCACCTCCACGTGCAGCGTGGCGCACTCGTGCGCGGCGCCGACGGCCAAGGAGTGCGCGCCCTATCGCTGCGCGACGTCGGACTGTCTCGCCACCTGCACCGGCGACGGCGACTGCGTGAAGGGAGCCACCTGCGTTTCGGGGAGCTGCGTGCCCCCCGCGAGCGGCGCGCGCTGCACCGAGGACAAGCTCTCCTCCATCGACGAGAGCGGCGCCACGACCAGCTGCGCGCCCTTTCGCTGCAACACCGACGGCAAGTGCCGACCCCAGTGCACCGCCTCCGACGACTGCATCGCCGGCTTCGTCTGCGATCCGGGCGCCGGCACGTGCAGCCCGGCCGACACCGGCGGCGGCTCGAGCGGCGGCTGCCAGGTCGGCCGCACGAGCCACGAGTGGGCGACGTTCCCGCTCCTCTTCCTCGGTGGGCTGGTGTTGCGACGACGTCGGCGATCACGCAGCGCGACCAAGACCGTCTCGATCGTCTCGATGCTCGTGACGGTCCTCGCGCTCCACGCGCTCGGCTGTCGGTCGTCGGCGGAGACGAACGACGTGCCGGTCGCGACGAAGCGAGCCGACGCCCTCGAGGTCGCGCCGGAGTCGACGACGACGGACACGCTCGATGCAACGAGCGACGGTGCTCCGACGGGCATCGCCTGCAACGCCACGACTTGCCTCGTCGCACAGCTGCGCAGCGCCTGGCTCGTCGGGTTCCGCTTCGACGCCAGCGGCAAGCGCCTCGACGACCACGGCTTCGTCATCGGCAACGTGTCAACTGCCACCGACCCGCCGTCCGTCGCCACCGACGGCACGAATTTTCTCGTCGGAATCAGTCAGGGCTTCGTCGCCCCCCTCGTCTTTCGAGTCGGCAAGGACGGCGTCGTCGGCGATCGTCAATCGCTCGCTCTCTCCGGCACCTTCGCCGACACCCCGCTCCTCGGCTGGGACGGCAAGACCTACGTGGCGATTTGGAGCGAGCGCGCCGGGGCGACGTTGGTCACGCGCGTGGGCGCCGACGGCAAGCCTCTCTCGCTCTCCCGCAGTCAGATCCTCGACGTGCCCGCGCGAGCGCTCCTCTGCGACGGCGCCGGTTGCGTGGTGGGGGCGAGCAAGAGCGCGTACACCGGCGACGGCGTCCTCGCCGCCATCGTCGACGGGGCGCTCGTCGGCTCGCCGGTGACCACTGCGTTCCGACCGCTCGCGGCGGCGTGGAAGGGAACCGACCTCGTCGTCCTCGGACCCACCACGAGTCCGACGTTCACCGTCGCGACGTACGATCGAACGCTCGTGGCCAAGGGAGCGCCGACGACGCTCACCACCACGCGTGGAGCCTCGTCGGCGGCTCTCGCACGAGTCGGCACCGAGTACCTGGTGATCCTCGGCTTCGGCGAGATGCTTCGGCTCGACGCCTCCTTCGCCAAGCTCGATTCCACGGTCGTCTCGTTCGACCCCGGAATCTTCGGCACGCCGACGCTCCTCGGGAGCACTTGGCAGTTGCCCACGCAATCCGGGCTCTTCGCCATCGGTACGGCGCCCCTGGGACTCACGCGCGTACCGGTCGAACGAACGAGCGCGGCGCATCGCCTCGTCGGCGTCGCACGCGGCGGCACGCACGAAATCGTCGTATTTCTCCGCACGAACGGCACCGGAACGGACGTGATGGTGACCGCAGTGGACGGCGGAGCGTTGGCGACGGCGGCGGGCACGCTCGTCGCGCACGAGTCGAGGCCGATCGTCGAAGCCCACCTCGCGTGGGACGGCACCAACTACGTGGTCGCCTGGCTGACCGACGCGCGCGTCGCCTTCGCTCGCGTCGCCGGCGATGCGACCGTCCTCGACGCCGGCGGGCACGCGGTGACCACGGTCGACGCGTCGTTGCCCTGGCGGTGGTTGAAGGTCGCGCGTGGAACTGCCGGCGCCCTCGTCCTCGTGTCCAACGATCCCGGCAACCTCGGCGTGGTTCGACTGACGAAGGCGGGCGGCGTCCTCGACGCGGCACCCGTCGCCTATGCGGGCTTCGGCTTCTACGGCCCCGTCACCGCCATCACCGCAACGAGCGCCGGGCCGTTCACCTCCGGGGGCTTGGGGATTCTGCGATTCGACGGCGACGGGAAGCCCATCGACGCGACGACGAAGGTGATGGTGGACAGTCGGACGAGCCTCACCGGAGACTCGATGGTCACCGACGGCGCGCGGTGGTTCGCAGCGGCGACCACCACCAAGGCGCCGCTGCTCGGTGGTCAGAGCGTCGTCGCGGCGACGATGCCGGTCGACTTCTCCAAGACGGCCACCACGACTACGTCCTCGCGCGACCCCGAGCAAGACCATGCCGCCATCGGCTACGACGCGGGGCGCATCGTCCTCGCCTGGGTCGAGCACGCCGACGCCGGCGACGAGCTCCGTGCCTCGTGGATCGACGCCACCACCATGAAGGTGCTCGTCGATTCGGCGAAGATCGACGTCTTCGGTGCGGGCGAGGTCGATCGTCTCCTCATCGCCTCCGTCAGCGGAAGCAAGGTCGAGCTCGTCTACCAGCGCCAGGTGCCCGATTCGAAAATCCTCGCCTCGCGGGTCGCCGCCCGCACGTTCACCTTCGACGGGCTCGGCGGAACCACCTGCAAGGCCGACGCGGATTGCGAAGTGGGCCCCTGCGTCGACGGCTACTGCTGCAATCGCAAGTGCGATGGCACCTGTGAAGCATGCGACGTCGCCGGCGCGCTCGGCACCTGCACCACGGTCGGTGGCAAGCCACACGGCGCGCGCGCGTGCGCGGGTGGCAGCACCTGCGCCGAGGCGACCTGCGACGGGTTCGAACCGAAGTCCTGTCAGAAGTTCGCGCACGCCTTCGAGACCAAGTGCAGCGAGGCCAAGTGCGACGGCGCCATCTTCAGCTCACCGGCCTTCTGCGACGGCCGCGGCGCTTGCTCGACGCTGAAGCCGTCCTCGTGCGCGCCCTACGCCTGCGACGCGAAGGGCTGTCTCACGGCCTGCACGCCCAGCGCCGGCTGCGCCAGTGGCTTCACCTGCAAGGATGGTCGCTGCGTCGGACCGGACAACGCCGCGGCTTGCGTCAGCGACGGGCTCTCCTCGAAGGCCGCCGACGGTACGGTTCAAGACTGCTCGCCCTACCGCTGCGGCGACAAGGGAACGTGCTTTCCGCGATGCGACTCGGCCACGCAGTGCGCGCCCGGATTCAGCTGCGATCCGAGCGGTAACTGCGTCCCGCCGTCGGGCAACGACAGCGGTGGATGCGACGTGGGTGGAGGCTCGACGAACGCGCCGTCGCTGGCCTGGTCGATGCTCGTCTCGTTGCTCGGGGCCGCCATCCTCGCCCGTCGGGTGCGGCGGTGACGCTCACTTCGGCGGCTTCGTCGGCGCGCACGTGCTGACGCCGGCGCCGACGATGACGTAGCCGAGCCCCTTGCGCACCGTCTTGTCGGTGCCAGCGGCGTAGTCGAATTGATCGACCTGCGAGGTGCCGCTCGGCGCGGTGAAGAGCCAGAACGAACCACCCCAGTGGGCGAAGGCCCAGCCCGATCCGACGGTGACCGCGCTCGGCTTGGTGCCGAGGACCTTGCTCGTCTTCGGATCGATCTCGGCGACGGTCGCCGGAGTCTGGCTGAAGAAGCCGAACATGCGCGCTTCGCCCGTCCCCGTGAGCTCGCCCGAACCCGGCTTGGCGCCGCCGAAGGTTCCCACCTCGGTGAGCTTGAGCGTGCTGGTGTCGATCTTGGCGATGCCTTGTCCTTCGTAGCCGGCGACGTAGAGCGTCTCGTCGGTCGACCCTGGCGAGTTGGAGACGAACGCCATTCCGAACGTCGTGTACCCGCTCTGCCCTGGCACGTAGCTCGTCTTCTTGCAGCTCGCGTCCTTGATGCTCACATGAAAGATGTTGCCGTCGTCGTAGAGCACCCACGCCGTTCCGTTGCGCTGCACCGCCATCGAGAAGGGATTGGCGAAGCCGCCGCTCGGGCAGCTGAGATCGCCGATCTTGACGAACGAGAGCGTCGCCGGCGCGAAGCTGTAGAGCTCGTTGCCCTGCGTGACGACGTAGACGAGCTTGAGCTCTTCCGGACAACTGTCGGTCGGCGGCAACCCATCGGGTGCCGAGCCGTCGAGGTTGAATCCCCCGTCGCCCAACGTCGTGCCGGTGTCGAAGGAGAAGCCTCCGCCGGTGTCGTCACCGCCGAGCGTGCCGCCACCACCGCCGTCTTTGGACGCTGAGCAGGCGAAGAGAAAGAGGGGGGCGAGGAGGAGGAGCCGGCGCATGGGTGGCGATCGTATACGTATATAGGAAATCACAAAAGCCTACATGTGCGCGCACGCGCGCGAGCGCGGGCAGGCCGTTACCCCCCGAGCTCCTCCACCGGCATGTAGCGCGCGATCTCCTTCGCCAGCACGTCGTGCAATCGCCCGTGAAAGAGCGTCCCATTGTGACCGGTGTCGTGGAGCACGTAGCTCGGCGCGCCGGGAAGCATCGCGTGGTGACCGGGGAAGATCTGATCCTTCTCCGCCATCACCGAGAGGTGCGGCACGCGCGGGAGGTGACGCGCAGCTTCTTGCACCAAGCGATCGAGCTGCGCCTTCGGAGGAAACACGAACGAGCGAATCACCTCGGGGATGTACTCGGCGACCTCGAGGCCTTGGAAGGGACTGGCGATGCTGATGGTCTGGACGACGCGTCGATCGTGGACGCGCTCTTGGACGTACCAACGCGCGGCGAGGCCTCCGAGCGAGTGGCCGATGAGGTGGATGCGACGTGGCTCGTCGAGGCGAGCGACGAGGGTGTGGATGCGATCGGCGATGTCGTCGAGCGACGAACCGGGGACGTAGGTGAACGAGTGCACGTCGATGCCGAGCTCGTTGTGAAGCGTGCGGACGAGCGGTGAGAACGCGCCGGCGGTGGCCATCAAGCCGTGCACGAGGACGACGGCGTCTTCGCGAGAGTGCGTGCCGAGGCGAGCGTGGCCGCGCCATCCAAGGCCGGCAGCGAGACCGACGCGCAACGTGGCGCTTACCTCTCGTGCGAAGAAGGCGACCGCGCCGACGGCGAGGGCTCGATTACGCAACGGGCGATTGAGTCGGGACATGGGGTGGGATAGGCGCACCCCCGCGCGCCGAAATGCTCATTCTAGCGCTGTTTCGTCGCTTCCGCGATGGGACCGGTCGACGCAGCGGCATTCCATCGTCGCAAAGGCTGCGAGCGCGCTACAATCGATGCCCAATGGGCGCGCCTCAGCCCTCCGACGACGCCCTCATCGGACGCTCGATCGGTGGGAAATACGAGATCGTTTCCTTCGTCGGGCGCGGCGGGATGGGTGCTGTCTTCAAGGCCAAGCAGGCTCACCTCAAGCGGCCGGTGGCGATCAAGGTGCTGCACCCGGAGCACTCGCGCGACGGGACGTATGCCGGTCGCTTTCGTCGGGAAGCCCAGTCGGCCTCGCGGCTCGATCACCCGAACCTGATGCGCGTGCTCGACTTCGGGCAAGAGCCCGACGGACTGCTCTATCTCGCGATGGAGTTCCTCGACGGTCGCGATCTGCTGCAGGTGCTTCGCGAAGAAGGCGTGCTGCCATCCGAACGCATCGTCGACATCCTCAGCCAGACGATGAGCGCGCTCGCCGCCGCGCACGACGAGGGCATCGTCCATCGCGATCTCAAGCCCGAAAACATCATGATCGTCCGCGGCAAGGACGAAGACGGAAGCCCCGTAGACCTCGTCAAGGTCTGCGATTTCGGCATCGCGAAGACCGTGGAACCGGCGACGCGCGATCCGGAGAACGGCGAATCGACGGCGATGCAGACGTACACCGCGACGCTGACCGCCACCGGCGCGCTCGTGGGAACGCCCGAATACATGTCGCCCGAGCAGGCCAAGGGCGAGAAGCTCGACTCTCGCAGTGACATCTACTCGATGGGGATCATCCTGTATTTGATGCTGACTGGGAAGCTGCCCTTCCAGTCGGCCAACAGCATGAAGGTCGTGCTCAAGCACGTCAGCGAGAAGCCGAAGCCGCCGAGCGAAGTGCGCAAGAACGTCGACCCGCACCTCGAGGGCGTGTGCTTGCGGGCGCTCGAGAAAGATCGCGACGACCGCTTCGCCAATGCGCGCGAGATGCGTGCTGCGCTCCGCGTCTCGCTCGGCATGCGCGACACCGGCGGCGCCAACGGACGCTACAGCGCCTCGACCATGCCGCCGCCGCCGGAGCGCACGAGCAGCTCGCCGCCCGAAGGTGAGCCGCGCCTCGGATCGAGCGATCCGCCGCCGCGCTTCGACAAGGACGCGAACACGCTCGTCGATCCGCCGTCGAACCCGAAGGCGTCGGCTGGCTCGACGGCGCCGAAAGATGCGCGCACCAGCTCGGTGAAGACCGCCGTCGCCGCGCCCCGCTCGTCGGGCAAGCTCGCCGCCGGCCACGCCTCCGAGAAGAAGCTCGACGTCTCCGGCAGCGCACCGACGATGCGTCCGGCCGCCTCGAAGACCGGCGCAGGCATGCCCGGCGCCGAAACCGAAGTCACCAAACAACGCAACATGATGCCGATCCTGCTCGCAGTGATCGCAGTGTTGCTCGCCATGGTGGTGGTGCTCTTGCTCCGCGGCCGCTGACCCCCCTGCTCCGTTGCTCCCCTGCTCCGTGTTCCTCTCGGCTCTCTCGCCGCGCGCTTGGACGGGCAACCCCCCCCTCCATTCATGAGCCCCTGCCGGATTTTGGCAGAGATTTTACCCGACAGATCACGGTGAAACCTGGCGCGCTCCCTGCTGTCCATCTCGGGCACGCCGATGATGAACGCACCGAGCTTCGCGCGATCCAAGCACTCCACGCCCCTTTCGCGCACTGGCACGCCAAGGCGCTCCGAGGAGACGTGTCCGAAGAAGACCATGCCGCGTGGGTCGAGACACACGCATGGCTCCAAGCAAGTCGCGAAGTCCGGCGGCAAGCAGAAGTCGCCGAAGACGCCGTCCGGTGGACCGCCGAAGCGCGTCTGGAAGTTGGCGCTGGCAGCGCTCGCCGTCTTCGCGATCGCCCTCGCGGTCTGGCCGAAGCACGAAGACGACAAGTCGAAGAACGCGAAACAACTCGAGAAGCCGAGTGGTCCCTCGCGGCCGGCGTACCTCGGGGCGATGCCGATCGCGTTGCCGACGGCGCGCGTCGACGGATTGGTGACCGATCTCGCGACCGGGCAGCCGCTCGCCACCGCCAACGTCTGCATCGAACGCGACGCCATCGGGCTCACGTCGGAGGAGTCTCGGCAACCGCGCTGCACGCTCGTGCGCGTCGATGGTCGCTATTCGTTCGAGGGCCTCGCGCCCGGTCGCTATTGGGTCGACATCAGCGCCGACGGATATCGGCCGGCGCTCTTCGCCGACGGCAAGGGGCACGACGCGCTCGATCTCGGCGCCGGCGAAGTGCGCGCGGGGATCGACGTCGCCCTGGAAAAAGGCGGCTTTCGTCTCGTCGGCAAGGTGCACGATGGGCGCGGCAACGCGCTCGAGGGCGTGACCATCAAGCTCGACGTCGGCGTCGTCGCCACCGTCGTCACCAGCGATTCACTCGGTGAGTTCTCGGCCTGGACGATGGGCGGCAGCGCCTTCCTCTCGGCGACGGCGCCGGGCTTCGCGGTGGTCGAGCGCTCGCTCAATCTCCCGAGCCCCAACGTCGTCGACGTGACGCTCACGCCCGAGGCGACGCTCACCGGTCACGTCGTCGACGCGGCGACGAAGATCCCCATCGCCGGCGCGCTCGTGCACGCGCTCGCCGAAGGCGACGACGGCAGCGAGACCGTCGCGCGCACCGACGCGACCGGCGCCTTCCGACTCGCCGAGCTACGCCCAGGTGCCTATCGCCCGTGGACCGACGCGCTCGACGCCTATGGGCAAGCCTCGGCCACCGTTGTCCTCGCCGCCGGCGGCACCGAAGATTTGGTGATCGAGACGCGGCGCGCATTCCACGTCGTCGCGCAAATTCAAGGCAAGGCGAAGTGCCTCGGCGGGAGCGCCACGCTCAACTCGCACGGCATCGGCAGCAGCTTCGACGCGCGCATCGACGAGACCGGCGCCGCGCTCTTCTCCGCGGTGCTCCCCGGCACCTACGACGTCAGCGTCGCGTGCGATGGCCGCTTCCTCAGCATCGGCGCCCCGCTCGTCGTCGAGCACGATCTCACGGGCGTTCCGCTGCCGATCGGCGACGAAGGGGTGACCGTCTCGGGCCTCGTCGTCGACGCCAGCGGGGCGCCGATGCCGAAGGTCGCGGTGATGATCAACGGCTGGTTCGGCGAGGGCGGCTCGACCCACGCGAACCTCATGACCAAGGCCGACGGCACCTTCGTCGTCGAGGGCCTCCTCGATGGCGAGTACGACCTGCAGGTCGACGACGAGCGCTTCCCGATGGCGGCGGAGCACGCCACCATCGAAGGCGGGAAAACGCCGGCCCCGATGCGTCTCGTCGTCGCCGCGAGCGGTCGCATCGAAGGCGTCGTCGTCGACGAGCTCGGCCGCGCGATGCCGGGGATGATCATCACCTCCTACGTCGATCGCGGTCGCAGCGTCACCTCCGACGCGGGCGGCGCGTTCACCCTCCTCGGCCTCCCCGCTGGCGACGCCGCGCTCAGCATCTTCGACGGCGCCAACAACTACGTGAGCGGCGCCGACCTCGTCGTCAAGATCACCATCGGCAAGACCGCTGCCGCGCGCTTCGTCCTCCCGCGACGGGACGCGATCATCTCCGGCCGTGTCGTCGATGGATCGGGCGCATCGGTCGCGTACGCGCGCGTCGGCAGCGACGTCGCCGAGAACGGCGCCGGCCTGATGCCGAACCACTCGGCCGGCGTCCTCACCGATGCGCAGGGGCACTTCACCCTCAGCGGCCTCACCGTCGAGCCGCACTTCGTCCGCGCCACGGTTGCCGGTGTCGGCGAAGCCAACGCGGCCAACGTCTCGCCCGGCGCCTCGATCGAGCTGCGCGTCCGCGCCGGTGCACACCTCGACGGCACGATCACCCTCGGCGCCGGCGCGACGATGCCGACGTCCATCGAGGCCTACCTCTCGAGCGACTCCGCGAGCCGCGATCAAGTCTTCATCCACACCGACGGCCGCTTCGACTTCACCATGCTCCCGCCCGGGAAATATCGGGTCGACGTGCGATCCACCGACGGCCACGGCTTCGCCGACGTCGAGATCGGAGATGGCGCGCACGCGGTCGTCAATGTCACGCTCAGCGGGCTCGTGACCCTCGTCGGCACCATCAAAGATTCGAGCGGCCAGCCGATCGCCGGCGCGTTCGTCGCGGTCACCGATCCGGAAGAAGGTCGGCTCAGCACCGCCGCCGACGCAAGCGGACACTTCGAGCTCGTCGGCCTCAGCCCGCGCGCGGCCAAGCTGCTCGTCGAGGCCTATCCGCAAGGCGAAGGCGAAGGCGGCAGCATCCTCTTCGACGTGGTTGCCGGTAGCACCGGAAAGCTCGAGGTCGGCAGCGTCGTCCTCGGCGTCAACGTCGAGCCGCCTCCGGGCGGCGACGGTCCGAACCAGATCAACCCCATCGACGAGAACCAGCCGAAGCACGAAGAGCCGCCTGCGCCGCACCTCGAGAGTGGCCTCGAGCCTCCCGCTGCGCTGCCACCGCCGCCGCCCGCCGTCGTCGATCCCGCGAGCGACGGCTGAGCTCCAGCGTCGCGCACTTATATAAGTACTGCATGGAGTTCGCTCTCCGCTCGACCATCCCGTAGGATGAACGCCGAGGCTTCGCGCACGCGCGGCCGGGAGGGCGTCATGGGAGCCAACGGGGCCAAAGAGCCGAGCGCCGAGCAGTGGAAGAGCGCGTTCGCCAAGGTGCGACCGCTGATCGTGCAAGAGTGGCCATCGCTCGACGAGAAGGCCATCGACGCCGCGGCCAACGATCTCGACGCGCTCGCTGGCGTCATCGCCGAGAAGCTCGAGCGGACGCGGGTCGGCGCGAAGAAGAAGCTCTCGGAGCTGCACTCGATCGCCGTCGACGCGCAGGAAGATCGCGTCGACAAGATCAAGTCGATCATCGACCGACTCGAGGCGCGCACCGTGGAGATTCGCAAGCGGGTGCGCGAGGAGATGATCCCCAAGGCGCAGACCAAGATGAAGGAGAACCTCCTCGTCACCATCCTCGCCGCCATCGGTCTCGGGCTCCTCGTGGGCCTCTTGATGCGAGGAGGCCGACGTGGCGACTGACCGGCCCGACGACCGAGCAAAGCGAGATCGATCGGGCGGCCAGAGTTGCGAAGCAACCTCTGGCGAATCGAGACGGCCCGAGAAAGAATCGAGCTTCTCGGCGCGCGTCTTCAAGGCGATCGGAATCCTCTTCGACGTCCACCTGCAGTTCGCGCAGCGCGAGGCGAAGAGCGACCTCGCGCGGGTGATGTCCGGCGTCGTCTTGCTCGTCGTCGGGCTCGTCTTCGTCGGCTTCGCGCTCGCGGTCGGACATGTCGGCGTCGTCATGTGGCTGAACGCCCGTCGCGGCTTGCCCTTGGACAGCGCGGTCCTCGCTGTCCTCGCCGGCGATCTCGCACTCGCCACCCTCGCCCTCCTCATCGGTCGCGCTCGGCTGAGGCGGCCGTTTTTGAAGGAAACGCGCGGCCTCGTGCGCAAGACGGTGAGCGCGCTCACGGGCGCGTGACGGCGGCTCGGCCGAAACCTCCCTTCGGACATGTTCGGGACGTCGCCCCTTAGGAGCGCACATCCTCCGGCCGTTCTCTCCGCCGCGATGGTCGCGGTAGCGTTCTTCGATGTCACCTTCGACGAGGACTTCGACTTCGGAGCCTTCGTCGTCGACGTCCTCGGGAGAAAGCGGAGCACGGGCGTCGACCCCTGGACCGATCACGAGCCCGTCGATGCGCTCGTCCGTGCCCACGCCGCCCTCGCCGGCACGGAGTTGACCAGGCCGCTCCGCGCCGCCATACGAGCCGCCCTCGGCAGCGGCGAGCTCGACGTGCGCGCGCAGGCCCTCGCCTTTCTCCTCGGCAGCGAGAGCTCTCCGCCCGACGTCGAAGAGCGCGCCGCAGTCATCGACGTCGCCCGCCGCGAAGTGCTGGCAGGTCGAGGAATGAAGCTGATTCGTCGCGTCGTCGCGGATGATCCCGCGTGGGGCGTCGAGAGCGCCCAGGCGATCGTCCGCGCCGATCCGCTGGTTTTTCCCGCGCTGCTCCTGGCGCTCAAAAAGCACGGCGGCGACGTGCTCGGGGTCATCGAGGCGCTCGCGCCGCTCGGCTTGGTGAGCAATACGCAGTTCGTCGACGCGATCGAGAGCCACGTCCTCGACCCGGAGAGCTGGCGGCGAATTCGGCGGAGCATGCCGAACGAGGAGCCCGGGAGCCGGGAGATGCTGGCGCTGCGTGAGGACCGCGGAGGCCCCGAGATTCGCGGGCGCGGCAACGCATAGAATAATTATGGTTTTGCGCGGTTGACACGGCCAGTCGTGCGACTAGTGTGCGTCGCCCCGGCAACGGGGATGCCCAGGTAGCTCAGTTGGTAGAGCAGCGGATTGAAAATCCGCGTGTCGACGGTTCGATTCCGCCCCTGGGCACGAAAATAGGCTGTTTTCGTGCAGCAAGACGTCGTCCGGATGGTCCAAACCGTCCGGTCGAGTCCAGCTTGTCTGGTAGGGTTTTGGTAGACACGCGGATTTTCGGAGCCGGGTTCCGCGGCCTGGTCGCTGGGCGGGCGGAGAGGCGCATGCCTGAGGCCGTTTGCTTTGGCATCGCCTTCGAGGACCCAGCCCTGCCGGTCGCCTTCGCGGCGGAGCGCAGGTTGGTCGAGGGAGCCTTCCCCACCGAGCGCCGCATGAGGTTGCCGAGCTCGGCCGTCGTGAGCTGGCCGTAGACGAGCTCGACCATCTTGCTCGTACGGTGGCCCATCACCTTGGCGATGTGGTCGAGCGCGATGCCCTCGGCGCGGAGCCAGCTCCCGGCGGTGCGGCGCAGATCGTTGGGGGAGATGCGTGGGAGCAGCGGCTTGTTGGAGCCTTCGGCGACGTAGGCTTCGTTGATCTCGGCGACGGCATCGACGAGATCGCGGCGGATGTTCGACCATGGGCCGAAGAGGAGGCCTTCGGTGCCATCGGCATGCTGCATGGTGAAGCGCATGAGCGCGATCTGGTCGTCGGTGACGATGGGCACGTGGCGATCACGGGTCTCGCGCTTGGTGCCGCGGATGTGGACCTCGACGATCTGCTTCTTCGCGCCTCGAACGACGTCCTCGGGCCGGGCGCGAAGGAGCGCACCGAGCTCGCACGAGGTCGCGACGATGAACGTCACCTGCGCGGCGCGATTGGCGGGGAGACGCGCGATCAATTCGCCGAGCTGGTCACGGGTCAGCACGCGCTTGCGCGGGCGGTACTTCGGGTCGAAGTCGTCGGGGAGCGTGAAGAGGACATCAAGGTCCCCAGAGAACTCGCCGCGTCGTTTCGCCGCCTTGAGGCCGGCCCGAAGGACGGCGAGTTCCTTCTTGATCGACGTGTCGTCGACGCCGTCGTTGCGGCGCGTGTCAATGTAGCCGTCGATGTGGCTCGTCGTCAGGTCGGCAACGGCGAAGAGCCCCTCGTTGCGGTCGTCGTTGGCGTCTCGCTCGAAGAAGCCACGCAGGACGCCGGCTTTCTGCAGGTAGTAGCGAATCGTCGCCGCCGAGCGCTTGCCCTGCGTGACGAGGGCGTCACGACCGGAGACGAAGCGGCTCAGGACGTCGCGGAGCGTCGTGGCTGCGGCACGATGATGGGGATCTCGAGCATCGGCCTCCCATTGCGCACGCAGGGCGAGCGCGCGGTCTGCGTCTTCGAGCCTGCAGCGCGTGGAGCGGCGTTGGCGGGCGCCGGCGGCGTCGTAAAAGACTGCGTACCAGTAGGGGGCACGCCATTCGAGACCGTCGGGGTTGGCGTCGGAGATGGCTGCTGAGGATGATGCGGCAGGGGCTCGCGCTGCGCCGGCAGCAGGGGCGGGCTTCCGAAGGTGCGGGCGGCGTACTGCTCCCATGTTGAAAGAGGTACGCGCAGGAGGCGCCGGTATTCAAGGGAGGCGGCGCTGCGGGCGGCGGCGCGGGCGAGGTGGACGTAGGCGAGGCTGCGGGAGCAGTGGAGGGCGTTCTGGACATCGCGGGCCGAGATCCAGGTGGTGAGGCCGGGAAATGGAGGGCGGAGCAGTTGATCAGCCGTCGGCGGGGCCGCAGCGGCGGTCGCTGGGCCAGCTCGGGGGTAACGGGGCGTTCTCGAGAACACGCCGGGAGTGTGGCGATTCGCCAAAATGAACGGTGCGCGTGGGGCGCACAGTGATCCGAAGAACGAGCACGACTCGAAGAACGACGTAAGCCGCGCTCGCTGGGCGCGCGCTAGTCGCCCGAGCTCTCGACGGCGGGCCTTCACCTCTTCGGGGTCGGCTCGAGCTCCGCGTCGGGGGCAAGGTCGCCGCGCTCCTGGGCGGCGAGACGCTCGAGGTACATGCACTCGCCGACAAGGCGGTCGTCGTCGGCGGCGTCGAACTCGATCTCTGGATCTAGGCGGTGGCCGAAACCATCGATGTTGGTGGCGTACGCGTCGACGTTCTGGCGGAGCGAGTTCGAGTGCTCGAAGAGCGCCTCGGGATCGTGCGGGGGCGCGAGCCCGCCAGCGATACCGAACAGGGCGCCGACGCCCTCGCCGCCGGTGGTGCTCGCGGGGTCGGGGACGCGGGCGCCGAGAACGAACGCCTTCAGGACTGCGTCCACGGCGGCGGCGCGCGTGTGCGCGCTCGCCACTCGCTCGGCCCCAGCCGGTCGATCCTCACGTGCATCCACGTCACCGGCAAGGCAGGGTCGGCTCCGCAGAGGGACCGAACATCAGAGACTCGGGTTTACGTGAGCGACAGGATGGCGTGTTCGGCCCGAACCCAGTCCGACAGCTGATCGCCTGGGGGGCTCCCGCGAGCACGCCACATGAGATACGCTTCGCGCTCACGCACGCAGCGGAGCATGAACGTCAGAACGTGTTCCGTCCGCGTCGCCACAATCGCTTGCTTCGCCTGGTCCCAACGGTGCGCGACGCCCAGGAGCTGACTGCCAGACGCTCTCCAACCCGCGGTCAGATCAGATCCCAATCCGTACACGGCACATCCGCTCATGCCGTCCGGCGGAGGAAGGGAGATCGGTCGTCCCTGCTCATCGAACTGCTGATGCTCCGGTGCTGGATATTCGATGGCGAAATGGAGGCGGGCGTCGAACCCGTCCCACCCGGTGCTATGCGAATACGTGATGTACGGCACCGAGTTCGAGACGACGCCTCCTGCAAGTCCCGAAAAACGGCTCCGCAGCCGCGGGAAACCGTGAATGAATAGGTGGTGGACGTCGATATCGGCGTGCGTACCCGCGAAAGCGCAGAGGTCGAGCGCCGAGATCGAGGAATCAGTGCCGACGTATGCGGCTGCGAGGTCCAGCGCCTCGTCACTTCGGCTCCAAGCCCCAACCTCGACTGCGCCATTCGGGCCTCGACGCGCGACGCGTCCGTAATCGGCTAGGCCCTTGTCGACGACGTGCGCGGCCGTGAGCAACCACAGAGACCCCCGGACTCGAATGTAGGTGGCCGATCCGACGAGCGCACCTTCGTCGTCGCTGATGATGCCATAGACCGCCGTCGTCCACGGCTCCGTCCAGGTCTTCGCGTCGACAGTCGCCTGTTGGAGGGCCTGCTTTGATGCGGGCATGACTTGCACCCCTGAAGGCTAGGTCTCCGAGCGGCGCTCGTATATCGCTAACCAATCACGCGCACCCAATCTCCGTTCCGCCCCCCGCGCGGCCGCCGACACGCTCCTTCTGACACGGGAGCGCAATCGCCCAGAACTGGTCCGCGTGGCCACCACGCGCGGTGCGCTCCGCGTCGAACGCGACCTTCCCGCTTCCGAGCCCCCGCTTCTTGATCGAGGCCACCTGCGCGACGAGATCGCGGTCGCGCGGCAACACGACCTCCCGCTGCAGCAGGATCTTGAAGTCCGTCGCCCACGGCTCCTTCGCCTCGTTCGTGAAGTTCTCCGCGACGACCTGCGGGAAGTCGCGCGCGAGGTTCTCGGCGAGGTTCATCGCGATGCCGCTCCGATCGATCGAGAGCCGCGCGACGGGCAACACCTCGAACAGCCGGAAAACCCAGTCGGTCTTGCCCGCGTCAAAGGAGTACGGACCGGGGTCCTCGGTCTCCTCCCAGCAGGCGCGGAGCAGCTTGTCGACAACACCGCCGGCCTTCGCGATCTTGTGCGGCATCTCGGGCGCCTCCTCGGAGCGCGTCGGCTCCGGGAAGGCAAAGCCTAGGGCTGCTGAGCATGGAACGCGGGGCCAGGCGCTCTCCGGTATTGCCCCGGCGTGGGCGCACAGAGACTATCTGGCGTGCCCCACTTTCATCCGCTCCGCTGGGAAATTGATTTGCGCCCTCACGCGTCAGGGGACCTGGATACCTCCGCCAGAGTTCAGGCCGTGTTCGTGCACGAGTATGTGCATTATGTACAGACCCTCACGGGCACGATCGGGCGTCATATCATGCTGGAGTTGGCGCGGCTCGCGGTCTTCGCGGGCATCCTCCGAAAGCACGGATGGCCCCCGGCGCCTGGTTACGACCAAGTGCATCTCCGTGAGGTGCTTGAAGGCGCGACCCGGGCGGAGTTTCAGAACTCCGACCCACGGGCACAATACGGCGAGTTCTCGCGCGAGCTGTCCTTCGCGTTGGCGGATGATCCTACCGCGGCCCCGCAGGGCACGGTCGCCGGCGCCTTCGTGCGGGCGAGGCTGTCGGTGGGACCGCACGCGGTTGACGACTTTGTCCACGTTGCCGCGGCTCGCGGTGGAAACATCGTTCTGGTTCCGGTGACGGACCGGATCGTCTTCGAGAACATGGCGCGCCAGGTCGAGCGCAACTATCTACTGTTCAACAACAACCTGGATGCGGGGGTTGTAGACGCTCAGCGCGGGCAACCGCACGGGGACATCACCTACGTCTGCCTCCACGACGCCCTGAAGGTTCGCCTTCCTGACACCGAGGACTGCGCGAAATGGACGATCACGCTGTGCCAGACGGCGCTTCTTTGTAGGAACCCCGGCACGGCATTCGAGCACATGCTGGAGCGCTTGACTGGACTGCGCTCGTCGAACCTCACGAGCTTCATTCAGGCCCTCGACCGAGACGATTGGTTCGCGGGGGAGTTCAATCAGCCCCCTGTGCAAGATGCGCTCAACGAACTCGTCGGTAAGTGGGGAACCGCGATCTTGCCGCGAGAAAACTGGGAGCTCCGTGAGTTCACGAAGCTCGTGGCGAACGCCTCCAACGCACTTCTTGGCAACTACTCCCTCATGGCGGGCAACCTCATCTCCTGGAAGGACGTTGGTCACTGGATCGCTCGCTTCGGATGCCCCCCGATCATCTTCAGTGACGCGACGCGCGGCGAGGTCCAGGGCATCGCCACGAACGCACCGTGGACATGGTATCTACGCCGACTCGACGACCTCCTTCAGTGACTACTGAATGAGCTCAAAGAAGTCGTACGCCAGCGTGACCTGCTCGATCACGTTCTGGTCACCCTCATTGTCCCACTCACCCGCGACGAACTTCGTCGGCCACGCGCGCGACAACGACCACCTGCGCAGCGTCGTCCCATCGCGCTCCTGCTGCACGACGTCGAGGTTCCTCTTGTAATACGGGTCGACGAGCCCGCGCCCGCTCGACGTAATCGCGACGTCCTGCAGCCAGTCGAAGAGATCGCGATCCTGCGTCGCTCCGCGCTCCAGCGTCACGTCGGCGAACGTGAGCCGGCCCGGGCTCTTGTTCGGGATGAGCGAGCCGCCCTCGAAGTACTCGACCTTCGCCACCTCGGCGGAGATCTCGGAACACTTCTGAAAGCCGGCGTGGCCGATGTCGTCGATCTCGACGGTGAACTTGAACTTCTTGGAAGCTGGGCGGGTTGCCGATGACGAGCGTTGACAGGTCAGCCCTTGGCTCTACGCTCCCAATGCCAGTGCCGAAGCAATCGAAACCCGTCAAGCCCGCGAAGCCCGCCGCCCCTGCAAAGGCGACGAAACCCGCGGCGCCCCAGACGAAACCCGCGGCGCCCCAGACGAAGGCCGCGAAGGCACCAGCGACGGACGCGCATACGCCCGGCGACGTCGCGCAGCACTTGCTGGACGCGGGAGTCGAGGAGCTCGCCGCCGCCGCGGAGCTTCTCACGACTGACGGTACCACTCGGTCGATGAAGCGTGCGCTGAGTGAGGCCGCGCGCGGGATCGAGCTTGTCCTAAAGGCCATCCTCGCGACCGTTCACTGGACGCTGATCTTCGATGACCCCGCCCAAGCGTCGCTAGCCAAGCTCATGGCCGGCGACTTCAAGTCTGTATCCGTCGATGAGTGTCTCGACCGGCTCGCCCGCCTGGAGGACTTCAAGCTCGAAGAGCGAGCCCGGGGCCGACTCAAGACGCTGCGAACGCGCCGCAATCGATTCGAACACTTCGGCTCGACGGAGAACATTCACGCACTGCGCGGCGCGATGGGCGCGGCCTTGCACGTCCTGACCGATGTGCTGGGTGCCGCAGAGGAGGACGGCCTACTGCCAGCCGGCCGCGACGGGGCGTGTACGGCGCTCGCGCGACAACTCGTCGAATTCGATCGCTTCTCCGACGCGCGAATGCAGGACCTTCGCGCCCGCCTGAATGGCGAGGAAGCATTCAGCTGCCCGCAGTGCTTCCAGTTGGCAGCATTACAGGCGAAGGGTCTCAACTGCCTCTTCTGCAAGACACATACGGCTCCAGAAACGGCGGCCGATCACTACGTCGAGAACACGCTGAACGTTTCCCGATATGAGACGCTTAAGGATGGAGGGACGTGGCCCGTATTCGGCTGCCCGGAGTGCGGCGAAGAGGCTCTCGTGCAACTGCCTCCCGAGGACGGGACGAAGGACAAAAGAGGATTCATCTGCTTCGGATGCGGAGAAGACTGGAAGCGTGGCTCGCTACAGCCTTGTTGGAGGTGCTCGAGAATGGTCCGGGCAGGGGATGCCGCTATCTGTTCGCAATGCTTCTCAGACGAGATGGAAAAGGACTGAACGCGACGCGAGAAAGCGGCTACCGACCCGCCGCGCACACCTACAACACCGATTCGGAAGGCGACATCCCGAGAATCAGGCATTGGAGTCACCCGCACCAGGCAAAGTCGAATCGGCGAACTCGACCCCAACCACTGCGGCAACAGGAGAACACCTTCATTGAAGTCGATGCCAGAGGCCTCCATCGACGCACGCAGCGGGCGGAGAATCGGCTCAACAGCGATCCAGGGAGACGGCAGGCTGTCGATTGGGCCTTCGAGCGACTTGGGATTCGATCTCGGCATACAGAGCCGCGGATCCGACGATACGTAATGGGTCCGGCAGGTGGGCGGACGGACCTCGTAGACGCTGCATTCGCCATCCGACAGAAGCGGGCAGAAGGGCCCGTGCTCGTAGAAAGCGTCGTCTTCATCGACCCCGCTCCCAAGTATCCTCGGGAACTCGTTTCGGAACCATGCTAGCCACGCGTGCAGTCGCGTCAGAAACGCCTCGCGCTGCTCGTTCGTGAACCGACGCCGAATGAATTGCGCGATCACGTGACCCTCGTAGGGGATCGCAGGTATCTGCTGCCTGCAGCAATGATGGCATCCCCTGATGCAGCTCGGTTGAACGCCACCCGCTTTCAAGCGCGCGAGATCCGCCGACACACGTCTATCGACCTCCCTGTACATCGGGAGCATCGTCCGCTCGAGATCCGTCTCCGGCGTCGCTGTGCGACGCGCCGCTTTGAGTTTTTTGCCTTTCGCCGCGGTCATCAGGACAACCAGTGGTTGACCGGGACGGGCGTCAAGAGTCGACGAGGTAGCTAAGCTATGGACGGGCGCAGAACTCATCGCCTCGGCGAGGGGCAAAAAAAGGCTCTCCGAGAGGTTTAGTGGAAGCTCGGCACGGCGTGCGCTGGGCGCAGCGTGAGGCCTGAGCAGCAGAGGAAGAGCATCGCGATGAGGCTCGAGGCGCTGTGCAGACCGTAGGAGCGACGGGTGATGGTGCGCGCCT
>JANYDK010000056.1 GCA_025363655.1 Deltaproteobacteria bacterium
GTCGCTGCGCGCGATGACGTCGTTCGGTGAATTGAATTTCTTTCCGCCGTAGTTGTCGACGAAGGTGACAATCGACGAGCCGTCGGCGTTCGAGCGCGAGACGCGGCGATTGTCGTGCTCGCACGCGAGGAGTCGCCCGGCTGGATCCCAAGCGAGGCCATTCGATTTTCCAGACGCCGGTCGAAATGTGGTGAAGGTGCTCGGTGGAACGAGCTTCCAGATGGTGGCGCCGTCGATGTCGCTGAAGAGGAGACTTCGCGTCGTCCGCCGAGGTGGCGTCTTTGCCGGGGCCGCTCGTATCGCTCGAGCTCCCCGTGTCGGTTCCTTCGACGGCGCCGTCGGGATCACCGGCCGGCGCGTCGGAGGAGGAGCAAGAGCTCGCCAGTAGTGCCAGCGCGACCCCGGCGATTCGCTTCATGGAAGCGAGTCTACCTCGGCCGAGCGGGCGTCGCTCACGGACCGACGGTGCAGGAGGTCGTCGTGATCACTGGCGTCGTCGCCGCCTTCTTGTACGCGATGTCGGCGTACGTGAAGGTGCCGTTGCACTCGGAGGAAATCTCGTTCTGCGTCGGAGGACACACCGACCATTTGTTGCCGTCGGCAGCGGTGGGCGAGGGCGGCGTGACCATGCAAATGCCGGCCTTCGCGTTCTGATCGGCGGTGGTCGGTCCGCCGAACGAGTTCCCGCCAAAACCGGTGACGCTTCCGATGTCGAGGAGCGAAGTCCCTGCGGTGCTGTGCGTCCAGAAGACGCCGATACCGCCGTTCTTCAGGACGACGCTGGTGCGCAGTTTCAGCCCCGCGCTCGCGCCGACGACGATGCCACTGTGACCATTGGCGGTGGTTCCGTCGAAGCCATTGAGTTTCGCGACGAGCGCAGTGACGGTGTGTGCGCTGGTCGTGAGCGCGCTCGGAACGTTGCTGGTATCGAGCCCGTCGCCGTGGTTGCTGCTCGCCGATCCGCCGTCGAAGGTGAGGACCGAGTCGGTGCCGCCGATCTTGATGCCGTCTAGCGTGTTGGAGTCGAATTGATTGATCGCGCCGGTCCCAGCGATGACGTGCACCTTGGCCGAGCCCGAGATCGTCAGACCGTTGCCGGCGTTGACGTTCGATTGGATGTTGGGCCCGAAATCGGCGTTGCCGAGCGCGCGAATGCCGTCGCCGCTCGAGGCGGTGACGAGCGTATTTTTCACCGTGGCCTTGCCGGTGGCGCTGGTCGTCATGCCGCTACCGCCGACGGTGAAGCCGTCGCACGAGCCGCCGCCGAGCACGAGAACCGTACAGTTGCCGGTGCCCTCCGCGCAGGCTCCGCCGCCGAGGATTCTCGTGATCGCGAGGCCGTCGCCGAGCAGCGAGACGTTGTTCTTGACGACGATGGAGGCCGTCTCGGTGTAGTCGACCTTCGTCGTCCCGGTGCCGCCTTTGACGTGAATCGCACGCGAGCCGGTGGCCGGCGCCGCCAACGTCGAGGCCTCCAAGATGGTGTGGAAGGGACACTCCGTCGTTCCCACGCTGGCACGCGTCGAGGACTTGTCGACGTAGACGTCGGTCGCGCCCGAGGCGAGAGGTGCGCACGCGACGTCGGCCGCGTCACCACTGTCCGCGGCGTCGGAGCCGCCTCCCTCGGCCGCGTCGGAGCCGGCATCGGATCCATCGGCTGAAGAGACGTCGGTCGCGTCGGCCGTCGCATCGGCCGTGGTCGTGTCACCCCCGCCGTCCGCATCCGCGACCGACGAGTCGACTCCCATGTCGGGCCGACCAGTGTCGGGAGCCGGTGTCGTGTCGAAGCCACTCGTGTCGTCGATGGTGCCCGTGTCGTCGGGCTGATCGGTCGGGCCGTCGCTGCCGCCGCAACCGGAGATGGCGACGCCGAGGATTGCGAACTGCACGAACGAAGAGAGCGTGGACCGACGCGTCGAATGCATGGAATGGCCTCCGAAGATCGAAAGGATGAAGTTGCCGCGTGCTCGACAGCGATACGTACCGTCGAGTCAGCAAGAGCAGGCTGACGAGGCGGTCACTCGAATCACTTCTTCGCGCACGTGCTGGGAACGAAGCGCGCGCAGTCGGAGTTGCCGAACGCAGACGCCGTGAAATTGATTTTTGAGCCGTCGGGGCAGACGAAGCGCGCTTGGTTGCCCTCGTAGGTGAGCACCAAGGTCTGCGTTCCCGCGTGATACGTGTATCCAGTCGCGGTCTCGTCGATGGTGAAGCACGCTGCGCCGCCGGAGCCCGCGGCCGACCAGGTCGTACCGGACTTGGTCATCTTCGCCCCACTGGAATACGTCAACGTCGTTCCCGAGGCGGTGCAGGTGCCCGCCGTGTCGAAGCAGGTTCCGAAGAACGCGCCGAGGCACGTGGAAGCGAGGGTGCAGGTGCCGCCGCCGGTCTCGTCGATGGTGCCGGTACCGTTACCGCTGTCGGTCGTGGAGCCTCCGTCGCTCGAGCTGCAACCGAGGACGAGGGAAGTGCCGAGAACGAGGCCGCGAAGAAGCGTGGTGAAGTCGTGCATTGCCGGTCAGTACCGCGACCTGGCTCCCGCCAGGCTGAAGACGCTAAGCTCGCCGCATGTCGATGCTCGTGGTCGTCCTGGTCGCGGCCAGCACGCACCTAGCAGCCGACACCGAACGAGGATTGGTCGAGGCCTCCGAGAGCGCGCTCGGGCCCGGCGCGGTGGTGGTCGTACGTCATGAAGACGGCTCCCCGAGCGACGACGGCGCCCGCGCGATCGCGACGATGATGCACGCCGACGTCGTCGTCGTCGTCTCGTGTGGAGATGCGGCTTGTGACGCCGTGACCTTGCACGTCGGAGGCGCGAACGATCCTGTCTTTCACGATCGCGTCTTCACCTTCGATGTCGTCGACGTGGTTCGCGAGCGCGGGCGATCCCTCGGCTTCGGGCTCGCCTCGATGGTGCCGCTGCCGGTGAAGGACGGGGTCGAGCCACCGAAGGTCGTCACGCCACCCCCGTCGATCGTCACCACGATTCCGGAGCGACCGAAAGATTCCCACCCGCCGACTCGCGCGACTTTGCACTTCGATCTCACGTGGATGGCATCGAATGGCGAGGGGTCGACCCAAGGTGGAGAGCTGAATGGGCGCTCCGAGTTTTCCGCAGCGTCGTCTCTCGGTCTCTCCGCGGCGTTGCGCGAGAGCCAGCTCGCGAGCGTCGACGCGAGAGTCACCAACGCGCGCGTCGGCGCCTTCTTCGGCTGGAAGCAGCGCGCGGGCCCCTTCGACCTCGGCTTTCGCATCGACGCCTTGGCGCTCCACCAGGTGCTCGTTCGCCACGGCACCGGCGAGACGAGCGGGCGTTGGGTTCCTGCGGCCGACGTCCTCTTCGAGAGCGCCTTCGAGCTCTCGTCGGCATTTGCATTCGTTGGTTATGTAGGTCCGGAGGTGGCGCTCGGCTCGACCAAGGTGACGATCGGCGATGCCACGGTGACGACGCTGCCACCGCTTCGTTTCTTGCTCGGACTGGGGATTCGCCTGTCGATCTGATCGGTCTGCGACTACATGGACCCACACGAAATGGTGAGTCGTGCCTGCCCAGTGGGGCATGAAGGTACGATCCCTTCGTGGCGAGTCATCGCGCGCTCTCGAGGCAATCTTTGCGCCTCGTTCCCCCTTCGCCGCCAGGACCGGCGGAGGAGGAGCCTTCGCCGCGGCCGACGCTCGACGACAGTGAGATTCTCAGCGCGATCGCTCGTGGCGACGAGACCGCGGTCGGGGCGCTCCACGATCGTGTTCGTCCGCAGATCGATCGCACGGTGCATCGTCTCCTCGGGCGCACCGATCGCGATCGCGACGACGTCGCGCAGATCGCGCTCATCGAGCTGGTCCGATCGCTCCCGCGCTTTCGCGGCGAGTGCTCGCTCGACACGTGGGTCTCGCGCATCACGGCCCACGCGGTGTGGAAAGAGATTCGCCACCGCCGCGTCGACGCCAAGCTCTTCGATCGTTCGACGGAGGCTGGAGCGATCGGCGCGCCCGGAGCCGTCGACGTCGAACGCGCGGTGACGCTGAAGGATGCCCTCGGACGCGTGCGCAAGCACCTGGATGCGCTCGACCCGACGAAGGCTTGGACCGTGTTGCTGCACGACGTCTGTGGCTACGATCTGGCTGAAATCGCCGAGATCACCGAGGCCAGCGTGTCGGCCGCACAGACGCGTCTCGTGCGCGGCCGCCGCGAGCTTCATGCACGCATGGCGGCCGACCCCGAGCTCGCCGAGGTGCTCGAGAACCGTGGAGGTGCGCGATGACGGAACGCCCCCGACTCTCGCAATTGGCGACCGAGCTCCTCGCCAGGGAGCCGGAGCCGAAGCTCGCGCCGCCGTCGGCGACGAAGCGCGCCCATGCATTGTCGCTCATGACGCTCGAGGTTCGTGCGGTCGCGGCCCGGCAACGACGTCGTCGTGCGCTGCTCGTGGGGGCCTCGGGCTTGATGGCTGCAGCCGCGGTGATCATCGGCGTTCTCGCGATGCGTGGTCCCAAGTCCTCTTCGGATCGAAGCGCGTGGGCGCGGGCCCTGCACGGTGACGTCCACGTGGTCCACGACGGTGCGTCGGCGTCGGCGGATGGTCACGCGCTCGTGGCGAACGATCACATCGTCACCGGCAACGATGGCAATGCGGCGGTGACCCTCTCGACCGGGACCCGCGTGACGCTCGATGCGCAGAGCGATTTGGTGCTCGTGGAAGGCGACGCGACGCAGGTTTTCTCCCTGGAAAAAGGGCGTATCACGCTGGAGGTCGCCAAGTTGGTCAAGGGCGAGCGCTTCCTCGTGCGCACGAGCGACGCCGAGATCGAGGTCCGTGGCACCTCCTTCACCGTGGCCATGGTGCCGCCCGACGCGACATGCGCGAATGGCTCCCCGACGCGGCTGGCGGTGCAGGAGGGGGTCGTCGTGATTCGCGTCGGTGGGGTCGAGACGCGCGTCGCCGCGGGTGAGCGTTTCCCGCGTGACTGCGGCTCGGCCAGCACGGCGAAGGCGACCCTCACGCCGTCCTCGCTCGTCCCTACCGCCACGATGACGACGTCCACGACCGTCGCCGAGAGCCCGACCGTCACGAACGCGGCGAGCGGCGCCTCACCCAAGAACGCGTTGGTTCCGACGACCGGGGCTTCCACGGCACCGAGCGCGGTTTCGCTGCTCACCGCACAAAACGACCTCTTCGCGCAGGCCACCGCGGCGAGGCAACGCGGCGACGCTGCTGGCGCGATTGCCACGTACGAGCGCTTCCTCGCCAAATATCCCGAGAGCGCGCTGGCCGAGAGTGCGACGGTGGAGCGGATGCGGCTCCTCGGCGCGCAATCGAGCGAACGCGGCAAAATCGCGGCGCTCGCCTATCTCGGTCGGTATCCACAAGGATTCGCTCGTGCCGAAGCGGAGAAGCTGGCGAGCGTGCCGTGAGCTTCGTACGGCTCGGCGCGCTGACGACGATGGTCACCCTCGCCATCGCCTCGATCGGCTGCCCGGGCGAGATTCACTTCGCCGCGGACGACGCGGGGGACACCGGCGCGCTGCCGAGCGGAACCCGTTGCACGGTCGACGCGAACTGCGGCGGCACGACCCCACGTTGCGACACCGCCACCAACACGTGCGTGCAATGCATCGCCGCCGCGGACTGCGCGACCGACGATACGACCTGCGATACGAATCTGCACAAGTGTCGTCCGAAATGCTCGAGTACGCTCACCTGTCCCTCGGTCGTGCCGGTGTGCGATGAGGCCCGAGGGGTATGCCTCGGCTGCGTTCGCGACAATCAATGCGTGGGCGAAGGCGCCCGTGCCCGATGCGAAGTTTCCACGGGGCGCTGCGTGGAATGTCTTTCGGCGAGCGACTGCAAAGCGCCCGGCCGCCCGACTTGCGATGCCATTTCCGGCGATTGCGCACATTGAGGCGGGCGGCTGCCTGCTCGGCGCGGGCACGAGGTACTGACCTGCTGGAGCCTGCTTTTTCGCGGGCCGGAGGCACCCATGCATTCACTTCCCTCACATCGTTGGACCGCAGTGCTCGGAGCTGTGGCGATGATTTGCGGCGTGGGCGGCATCGCCACCGCATGCGGTAGCAGCAACAGCGCCGACTGCGATCCCACCGATCCGACCTGCAATGGAGGCACCACCGATTCGAGCTCGGTGCCCGACGGCGTGACGGTGCTCCCCGATGGTGGTTGGCTCCTTCCCGATGGTTCGGTCGTCCCACCGGGAACCGACGTTGGTCCTCTCGCGGATGGATCGCCGACCGGTGATGGTTCCCCTGGCGTCCCCGGCTGCACGTCCGACGGCCTCGCTTGCACGAGCGCGAGCGCCTGCTGCGGCGGACGTTGCGAATCGGGCAAGTGCACTCCGCTGAGCGCGAAGTGTCACACGCTCGGAAACACCTGCACGGCCGGCGGCGAGTGCTGCTCGACCTTCTGCAACAAGGGTATTTGCTCCAATCCCTCGTATTGCGTGCAGACGGGCGACGCCTGCTCGGCGGCCGCCACCTGCTGCAGCGGCACGTGCAACATCCCCACCGGTTCCACCTTCGGGGTATGTGGGCCTCCCCCCTCGGGGTCAGCGTACTGCTCGGGCGTCGATGGCACCGTGTGCACCGATTGCAACGAGTGTTGCAGCCGCGTTTGCGCTCCTTACGGGCTCACCGGCGTCAACATTTGCCAGCCTGCGGAAGGCTGCCACGTGGTCGGCGATCTCTGCCGCAAGAACGCGGATTGCTGCGGCTCCGAAGGCACCGGTCTTCCCGGCGCGGGCAACGTCGTTTGCGAGATCGCCGCCGGGGCCACCCTCGGCATCTGTCGCAACCCCACTTCGTGCAATCCCGAGGGCGCGGTCTGTCACTACAAGAGCGCGGCCGTCTGCGGAACGTCGTCGGCGCGAGCGGACTGCTGCGATGGTCTCGGCGCCAAATCCGGTGTTTGTCGCCCCGACAAGCTCGGTGTGCCGCGTTGCTATGGCGGTGAGCCCTGCCACAAGGTCGGCGACACGTGCGCCGATTCGTCGGGCTGCTGCGACGGCACTCCCTGCGTCCCCGACTCGGCGGGCGTCCTGCGATGCACCGCAGGAACCTGCATTCCCGTCACCGGCCCTTGCACGGTCGACGCCGATTGCTGCACCGGTTCGTCGTGCCATGTGCCGCTCGGTTCGGTCTCCGGCACCTGCGGTCCGATCACGCCGCCCCCGCCTCCGCCAGGCACCGACGCCGGGCCCGACGCGCCTCCTGCCGACGGCAGCACCACCGACACGAGCACTCCGACTTGCTCGCTCTATGGTCAGTCGTGCAAGGTCGATGGTGATTGCTGCAGTGGAGTCCCCTGCATCGCGCCGGCCGGAACGCCTTGCGCGGGAGCAACTGGCTGCACCTGTCGCAACGCGATTCGCTGAAACACTGAGCGAAAACGGGTCAAGATCGCGCGCGCTCGGGATTGCATCTCGGGCGCCGCGCGTCTCTGGGCGATCTCGTCGAGCGGCAACTTGGTTTTGCGGCGATGAGCGGCTTGATTGTCGGTAGCAACTCGACGTTCGAGGCGAGACAGCGCTCCTCCGCGGCGTGCCGAGTCATCACCTGACCGTTGTTCCCGTCCATCTGGTAGCCGATGGTCGAGTGCGCTTCGAAGTCGTGCGTCTTCGGCAGCGGGTGTTGCGGAGGCCTCGGCGATCCGTGCTGCAAGGGAGTGACGCCGAGCTGTCGCGCCGGCAGCTGCAACGCCGCCGGCACCTGCGAGTGAGCGCAATCAGCCTTTGCCGGGAATCTTCAGCACTACGGTGTAAATCGATTTCCCGGCGGAGACGAACAGCGTTTTGCGGTCATCGCCGCCGAAGGCGCTGTTCGTCGTCGTCTCGGGAAAGGCGATGCTGCCCCATTTGTCGCCG